>NZ_LWQS01000093.1 GCF_001650695.1 Chloroflexus islandicus | reverse complement strand
AGCGCAGCACGGGCCTTTACGGCATCGTACAGCGATCGACAGTTGTACTCGATCAAACGTTCTGTCCGCTCCTCAACTCGCTGGAGGTGGGGTACCGCAGAGAGCGCAGCGGACGCCGAGGGGGAGCCGCTCGGTAAGTGGCACAGATTGCTCTCGCGGAAGGTAGTAGCGCCCCTCGCCCGCGCCAGCGGGAGAGGGGACGGGGGTGAGGGGACACCAAAACCCCATTGCGTCCTCTGCGTCCTTCGCGCCTTTGCGTTTGAAGCCTCTGCGCCTTTGCTTGCTTTGCGGCTTGCGCATAGCGCCCTCCGCTTGCAGTATGGCGGGCAAAAAATTACCCCCTCTCCTACCTGATAGGAGAGGGGGCGAGAGGGTGAGGGCAACCCTTACTTCTTATCAATCGCCCCATTGACAACGCCCATCATCACCTTGCCCAGCTCGGCCTGCGCCTCAATCACGCGCTGCATTGCCTCTTGCCAGCTCTGCATGACCTTCTGTACCTGCGTGCTGTCCCAACCCCGCATCACATTGGTCGGATCCGACTTCTTCAGCATATCGAACCAACCCTCGATAAAGCGGGCTTGGCTCTCATTGAAGTTGCGGGTCATCTCCAGCACCTGCCGGCTCCACTCGACCACCGCGGTCGGCGAGACGGGATTAATGCCGGGCATTGCCGGCATCCCCGGCACCGTCGGCATCGTCGGCATATTAACGCTGTTGGCGGCAACCGTCTCGGCCCACAGCCGGGTCAACTCGACTTGGGCCTCAAGCGCCTGCTTGACCGTGCCGCGCCAGCTATCCACCGTCTGCTGCCATGCCTCGGGGTTTTGGGGGGCTGCCATGTATTGCATCGATGCCATCCAGCTATCCCACACCTTCTGCTGCGTGCCGGTCCACATCTTGATCATGTCGTTCGCCTGCTTCGCCCAGTCCATTGGAACCTCCATTCAGCGTTGTCCGCTGTCTTCCCGTTTCTTGTGCCTCGCGTTGTGCGGGTCTGTTGTCAGCGTAGAGGAATAGGTTACACTAGAGTTACTGATGTGTTTCAGTGCAACGATTTGACAGGCGACTGAGTTACAGGGAAGCAGGGTGAACCTAGATATACGCATGCGTGGATTTGACAGAACGCGAGCGTCTATCTACCATACTGTCACATCACTCAAACCTTTGCGTCTTCCCGCCAACCGTTTGGGAGGTCGATGATGACCGTTATGGAGATTGCCGCGCTGCCGGCTGTCGTTCACATTCGCGAAGTGGGGCCGCGTGACGGGTTGCAGAATGAGCCGGTCATCCTCAGTACAGCACAGAAAGTCAAGCTGATTGATCTGCTCTCGGCGACTGGCTTGCAGGCGATTGAAGTAGGGGCGTTCGTGCGCCCGCAACAGGTGCCGCAGATGGCCGATACCGAGGCGGTGTTTGCCGGCATTACGCGGCGTCCGGGAGTAGTCTACAGCGCAATTGCGCCCAATGTGATCGGGGCGCGGCGAGCCATTGCCGCCGGCGCTGATGTGGTACAGGTCTTTCTGAGCGCCAGCGAGAGCCATAACCGCAGTAATGTCAATATGAGCATCGAACAGTCGCTAGCGCAAGTGGCCGAGATGGCTGCGCTTGTGCATGGGGCCGGCAAGCCGTTCGATGCAGTGTTGTCGGTCGCGTTCGGCTGCCCGTTCGAGGGTGACGTGCCGGTCGAGCGGGTGCTCGATCTCTGCCAACGTTTGCTGGATTTAGGCGCCGAGCAGTTGACGCTCGGCGACACGACCGGGATGGCGCACCCGTTGTTGGTGCAAGAGGTGGTGCGTGCGTTTCGGGCCCGCTTCCCGCGCCAGCCGTTGCGGTTGCACCTGCACAGCGCGCGTGGGGCCGGTTTGGCCAATCTACTGGCCGGCTTGCAGTTGGGGGTTGATCTGTTTGACTCGAGCATCGGCGGGATCGGCGGCTGCCCCTTCGCCCCCGGTGCGCCGGGTAATCTGTGTACCGAAGATGTGGTGCATCTGTTGCATGAGATGGGCATTAACACCGGTCTAAACCTGCCGGCGTTGATGGCGACGGCCCGCGAGTTAGAGCGGATGTTGGGGCACGAGGTGCCCGGCCAAACGATCAAGGCCGGCATTTGCAAACACCTCCGTGATCGCGAACCCGCCCTGTAGTAGGGGCGCACGGCAGTGCGCCCCGGCCCGGCAGTGCGCCCCGGCCCGGCAGTGCGCCCCCGGTACAGTGTTTCAAGGGCGGACAGAACGTATGAGCGTAGGTGTGGTTCATGGCGTTGCGATGCGCCGGTGTGCCCTCACCCCTAGCCTCTCTCTCACTGACGTTCAAGGGCGGATAGAACATCTGTTCTGGAACCCGGCCCTGAAGGGCCGGGCTAGGGTTACGAAGCCCGCTGCGCGGGCTGCTGGCCCTCACCCCCAGCCTCTCTTCCACGGCGCGGGAGAGGGGAGGGGCGAACCGAGTGTTGCGGCGTCGCATAGCGATCAACAGTTGTGCTTAACCAAATGTTCTGGCCGTCACTCAACTCACTGGCGCGGGAGAGGGGAGAGGCGAACCGAGTGTTGTGGCGTCGCATAGCGATCAACAGTTGCACTCAACCAAGTGTTCTGGCCGTCCCTCAAGTCCCGGCGGTTCGTGTCTGGCAGTGCGCCTAAGGAAACCACGTCTTATGGATCCACGCAATCGCGTTGTCATCATCACCGGCGCGTCGAGCGGCATTGGCGCCGCCACTGCCCGTTGTTTCGCCGCCGCTGGCGCGCGGCTCGTGTTGGCCGCCCGTTCTGCCGAGGCGTTGGCGCAGATGGCCGCCGCACTACCACAGGCGATCGCCGTGCCCGCCGATGTGGCTGATCCGGCAGCCTGCCACCGGCTGGTCGAACAGGCGGTGGCGGCGTATGGTCAGGTTGATATCTTGATCAACAACGCCGGCATTGGTCTCACCGGGCCGGTGACCAGCCTTGCCCGCGCCGATCTCGAACGGGTGTTAGCTGTCGATCTGCTCGGCCCGATCTGGCTGACCCAAGCGGTTGTGCCGGTAATGCGCGCCGCTGGTCGCGGCCAGATTATCAACGTCTCGTCGGTGCTGGCGGTGCAGCCGTTGCCGTACTTGGGCGGCTATGCCGCGGCGAAAGCGGCGCTCGAGCAGATCAGCAACGCGCTGCGCATCGAATTGCATGGCAGCGGCATTGCGGTGACGGTGGTGCGCCCCGGTACGACCCGCACCGGCTTCAATCAGCGCCGGCTGGGCAGTGGCCGCGAGCGACGGCGGATTGCACCTCCCGGTGTGCCGCCCGAAGCGGTGGCGCGCGCGATCTTGCGCGCGGCCCGTACCGAGCCGCGCCTCGCGTATGTGAGCTGGGCCGACCGGTTAGCGTTGCTGGTCGGGCGCTTGGCGCCGGGGTTGGTCGAGGCGGTGTTAGCGCGCGCGTTTGGCTGGGAAGAGCAGCAGTCACCAGCGAATAAACAATAAGCGATAAACTTCGTGCGATGTGGCGAGGGGAGCATGTCTAAGAGGGTACGGCTGGCGCAGTATGTCTGAGCCGGAATGAACGATCGCGCTGTTTAGGATATGAATGGAGTCATCACGTTGAATGCAC
This sequence comes from Chloroflexus islandicus, assembly GCF_001650695.1. Classification (GTDB taxonomy): domain Bacteria; phylum Chloroflexota; class Chloroflexia; order Chloroflexales; family Chloroflexaceae; genus Chloroflexus; species Chloroflexus islandicus. The sequence goes on along the minus strand of NZ_LWQS01000093.1, from coordinate 161,391 downwards.
CGCAAGCCCTCTTACGCCAGCCGGCCCTCGATCCTGATGGCCGGCAATTGGCCTTCGTAACTGCCGGCGATGTCTGGCTGGTGTCGATCGATGGCGGCACCGCCGAACGGCTCACCGCCCATCCGGCTCGCCATTATTTGCCCCGCTTCAGTCCCGACGGCCAGCGCTTGCTCTTTGCCGCCGGGCGCGACGGCACCGGCGATTTGTACATGCTTGATCTTGCCGGCGGTGCGCCGCGCCAGCTTACCTTTCAGGATGAGCCGTGCTATCCCGAAGCGTGGGCGAGCGATGGCGAGGCGGTGTTCTTTTCATGCGACATCGAGCAGATGGGCTATGCGATCTACCGGGTGAGTGTGCAGGGCGGCACGCCAGCGCCGATCTATCTCGAACCGTATGAACAGCTCGAGCAAGTGGCGGTCTCGCCCGATGGCCAGACCTTGGCGTTTACCAACCGGCGCGAGCGGTGGTGGCGGCGCGGCCCGCATCCCTTTTCGCCCAACGAAATCTGGGTCGGGCCGGCCCAACCTGATTACGGCGCGCTGCGCCAATTGGCCGGCCCGTTTGGCGAACGGTTCAAGTATGCCGGCAAGCTCGGCTGGCCCCTCTGGGATCCGGACGGTCAAGGGTTGTACGTCGTTTGTGATTGCGATGGCTACGAGAACCTCTGGTACATCCCGCTCGCCGAAGGCGCGCCGCGCCAGATCACCAGCTTTCGCGATGGCCGGTTGCTCTTCCCGACCATCGCCCGGCGCAGCGGCGTGATCGTCTGCGAGCGGGGTGATGGCCAGTTGTGGCGGATCGATCCGGCCAGCGGCGAGGCGGCTCCCATCCCGATCCGGGTGCGGGTGGATACGAAACGCACGCCGGTGCGGATCGAACGCTGGACGAGCGGGTTTAGCGAGGTGCGGCTGAGCCCTGACGGCAAGAAGCTGGCGCTGGTGGCGCGCGGCGATGTCTTTGCCGACTTTGCCGATAAAGAGACCGAACGCGATCTGCGGCAGGGGCCGGCCTTCCGTATTACCAACACCCCGGCTCGCGAATGGTCGGTGGCGTGGACGCCCGACTCGCAAAGTCTCGCTTACCTCTCAGATCGGCACGGCGAGATTGAACTCTTTGGCTACGATTTTGAAACTGGCGCCGAAATGCAATTAACCAACGATGGCCGGCCCAAGCTGTTGCCGCGGATTGCGCCGAATGGCCAAGCGGTCGCTTATATCCGTGATCGGATGGCGATCGATCTGCTAGAAGAGCTGGGCGGCCAACCGCGCGAGCTGTGCCGGGCGCGGTTCACGGTCGCCGCCGATCTGTGCTGGTCGCCCGACTCGCGCTACCTCGCCTTTATCGCGCAAGACGATCGCCTGTTTAGCAATGTCTATGTTGTGCCGGTTGCCGGCGGCGAGCCGCGCCAGATCACCTTTCTGAGCAATATTGGCGGCGGCGATTTGCGCTGGTCGCCCGACGGCAGCTTCATCATCTTCACCACCGAACAATACCGGCTCGAATCGCAGATCGCGCGCGTCGATTTGCGCCCGCCGCAGCCGGTCTTCCGCGAGGCGGCGTTTGAACGGCTGTTTGAGCGCGATAAGGAAAAGAAGGAAGAAGCATCCACTGACGGCGGCGAACCGAGCACTGATGCGGCAAGAGCAGCGAAACCGCCGGCTGAGCCGATTGTCTACGAAGGCATTGAGCGGCGGCTGCGCTTGCTGACGCCGCCGCAGATGAATGCGGTCGCCGGCCCAATCAGTCCTGATGGGAAAGACTTGCTCTTCTTGGCATCGGTGGCCGGCAAAGTAGATATTTGGACGATGCCGCTCGACGAGCCGCGCGCCGGCCAGCCGCCGCGCCAGCTTACCGCCAGCGATACGCGAAAAAGCTTTTTGCAGTTTGCGCCCGACGGGCGGAGCTTCTCCTACCTCGAAGACGGGCAAGTGGTGGTGCGGCGCTTTCCCGGCGGCAACGAGCCAAACCGGTTATCGCTGCGAGCCGAAGTCGAAGTGGATTTTCACCGCGAAAAAGAGCAAATTTTTACCGAGGCGTGGCGCGAGTTGCGCGACAGCTTCTACGATCCGACCTTCCGCGGCCAAGATTGGCAACAGGTTCGCGCCCGCTTTGCGCCGTTGATTGGCGCCGTGCAAACTACCGAAGAGCTGCATACCCTGATCAACCTGATGGTGGGTGAACTGCGCGCCTCGCACCTCGGCAGCGGCTTCTACGGCTGGGAGAGTGACGACGGCTTTATCGGCATCCTCTTTGCGGCTGAACCACTGCTGCGCGAAGGCCGGTTGGTGGTGGAACGAGTCTTGCCCGATGGCCCGGCGGCGTTAGCAACCGAGCCGCCGCGTCCCGGTGAAGAGCTGGTTGCGGTGGATGGAACGCGCGTAACTGCCACTCTCTCGCTCCACAAACTCTTGCTCCGCAGCGCCGGCAGGCGGGTGCGGCTCACGTTGCGCGCTGCCGATGCGACCGAGCGTGAGATCGTGGTGCGTCCGATCAATGCCAACGCTTACCGGCGGCTGCGGTACCGCGATTGGGTGGTGACCAACGAGCAATATGTCCACACGATCAGCCGCGGACGGTTGGGCTATGTGCATATTGAAGAGATGAGCTATGATGCGTACCAGCAATTTCTGGTTGATCTTGACGCCGAAACCCACAGTAAAGCAGGCGTGATCATCGATGTGCGGTACAATAGCGGCGGGTATACCGCGACCTTCGTGCTCGATGTCTTGATGCGGCGATCGGCGTTGCGCAGCGGGTTCCGTGATCTGGGAGCAACCGATGCCAGCCATCTCGCCGGTAATCGGGTGCTCGACCGGCCTACTGTTTTGGTGACGAATGAGCGGTCGGCCAGCAACACCGAGATGCTGAGTGAAAGCTACCGGCGGTTGCGCTTGGGGAAAGTAGTCGGACGACCGACAGCCGGTGCGGTGATCTGGACATACAGCATTCAATTGCTCGATGGGGCATGGCTGAGTTTGCCGCGGTTGTATGTGGTCACGCCGGAAGGCGAAGATCTCGAAGGCAGCGGGCGACCGGTGGATCTGGAAATTGCCCGTCCGTTGGGCGAATGGGCCAGCGGGCGCGACCGGCAGCTCGATGCTGCGGTAGCAACGCTGCTGAAGGCTGTGCGGCGCAAGTAGCCGCCAAGATTGCCGATCAACGGTATAATGGGACGTACAGTAGAGCAAACTCGCAGATCGGCAAGGTGATACCCTTTGCCGAATGATCCGGCGGCGCCGGCGCCAGACCGGTGGTGGCGCAGAAAAGTGAGGTTGAAGATGTCGACCCTCGCACCCCTCCGCTTTTCAGTCTGTCTCGATATGATCTTCACCGATCGCCCGTTTGAACAGCGGCTCGAACATATTGCCGATCTCGGTTTTCGCGCCTATGAATTCTGGACGCGGCGGGGCAAGGATATGAATATCACCATCGCCTTGCAGACGGCGCTGCGGTTGCACTGTGTGGCGATTGCTGGCAACTCGGAAGCGTCGCCGAACGATCCCGACCAACGGGCGCAATTCCGTGACGAGATTAGCCGGAGCGCGGCGCTGGCGGTTGATCTGGCCTGCGACAATTTGATCGTGCATGGTGGGACGGCCCGCGCTGATCTTGATCGCGCGACCCAGCGCGCCCATTTGCTTGAAGCGTTGCGCGAAGCAGCCGAGACGGCGGCTGATGCCGGTCTCAATTTGCTGCTTGAGCCACGCAACCCGATCGATCACCCCGGCAGTTTTCTCTGGTCGTCTGATGAAGGGTTTGCCATTGTGCGCGAGTTGGGCTTGCCCCACGTGAAGTTGCTCTTTGATTGTTATCACCAACAAATTAGTGAAGGCAACCTGACGCAACGGATTCTCGCAAACCTCGACCAGATCGGGCACATTCACGTAGCTGATGTGCCCGGCCGCCACGAACCCGGCACCGGCGAAATTAACTACGAGCATATCTTCGGCATCTTGCGTGAACATAACTATCAGGGTTACGTCGGGCTTGAATACACGCCCCGAATCGACGCGGCGGCCAGTCTGCGCGCGGTACGGATGATGGGGCAGTAACGCATCTACTCTCGTGCTTGCCAAAACGATGCGCACCGCTCACAGCGGTGCGCATTCTCTTTGCTGAAAAGCTGGCTGGCCGGTATGGCTGGTGTGCCATTGTCAGATTCAAGTTGTTAGGTTAGGCTAAAGGAAACTTAACCCTAGGTTGGTTGCTGTGTTATCCCTCAACGCTTAGCTCTCCGCTCCCCTCTCCCGCGCTAGTGGGAGTTGAGGGGCGGACGGAAATTTGGTCGAGTACAACCGTTGATCGCTGTACGATGCCTCAACGCTTGGCGCTGCGCTCCCCTCTCCCGCGCCAGTGGGAGAGGGGCTGGGGGTGAGGGCAAGCAGCCCGCGCAGCGGGCTTTGTAACCCTAGCCCGGCCCTTTAGGGCCGGGTTCTGGACAAAGGTTCTGTTCACTCTTGAACGCCTTGGCCGAAGAGGGGGCACGCTTATGTATCACGTACTGGCGATACGTCACTCTTACAACATCCGCCCATCCAACAAATGACCCATCCGCAATTGCTTGGCCAGCAGATACGGTGCGCTGTACGCATTGGCCGGCGCTTGCAGGGGCACGCGCTCGCGCACGATAATGCCATACTGTTCGAGGCTCGCAATCTTGGCCGGGTTGTTGGTCAGCAATCGCACCGATTCGATGCCGAGATCGCGCAAGATTGCGGCAGCGATACCGTAATCGCGCATATCATCGGGCAAGCCCAAGGCATGCGGCTGGAGGTCGTCAAACTGTGGAAGCCAAACGCGGCTTCGTGCTGCTACCGTGCCACTGGGTCGTTGAGCGGGGCTTCGCTTGGATGGCACGCTTTCGCCGGCTGGCACGCGATGATGAGCGGTTGCCGGAGACTTTGGCGGGATTGCATATTCTGGCCTTTGCGATGCTCATGCTGAAGCGGTTCATTACCGTTATGCTCGAAAGCGCATAACAGGCTCTAGGGGTGAGGGCAAGCAGCCCGCGCAGCGGGCTTTGTAACCCTAGCCCGGCCCTTTAGGGCCGGGTTCTGGACAAAGGTTCTGTTCACTCTTGAACGCCTTGGCCGAAGAGGGGGCACGCTTGTATATCACATACTGGCTATACGTCACTCTTACAACATCCGCCCATCCAACAAATGACCCATCCGCAACTGCTTCGTTAGCAAATATGGTGCGCTGTACGCATTAGCCGGCGCTTGCAGAGGCACGCGCTCGCGCACGATAATGCCATACTGTTCGAGGCTTGCAATCTTGGCGGGGTTGTTGGTCAGCAATCGCACCGATTCGATGCCGAGATCGCGCAAGATTGCGGCAGCGATACCGTAATCGCGCATATCGTCGGGCAAGCCCAAGGCGCGGTTGGCGTCAACCGTATCAAGGCCCTGTTGCTGGAGCGCATAGGCGCGGATTTTGTTGACCAACCCAATGCCGCGTCCCTCTTGGCGCAGGTAGAGCAACACCCCGCGCCCGGCTTGTTGGATCGCACTGAGCGCTGCGGCGAGTTGCTCACCGCAATCGCACCGGTGCGAACCAAAGATATCGCCGGTCAAGCATTCGGAATGGAGCCGCGCCAGCACCGGCTCCGGCCCCGCCAGCGCGCCGCACGTGAGCGCCACCTGCTCTTTCTGCTCGGCGTCGAGGTAGACCACAATCTGAAACTGGCCAAACTTGGTCGGTAAATCAGCCATCGCTGCGCGGGTGATAGCCGCAGAAGAGGGAAGAATCGTCATACCTGAGCCTCAGGGTCTTCAGAAGGGCGAAAAGAACGGGAAGCGCCGGCCAAGATTGGCCGGGTTAAGGCCAGAGTCGTGATGGCCCAAGCGCCGGCAAGGAGCGCGCCACTCACGAGATACGGCGCATCAGGGCCAAACGAATCGAAGATGAGGCCAAAACTGATGGGGCCGATCAACAGTGCGAAACTAATCAGGGCCTGCATCCCGCCGAGCACTGCCCCTTGCCGGCCAGCGCCAGCGCGCAGCGAGACGAGGCTAGTGATCGCCGGCACTGCCAACCCCATCCCGATCGCGAGCATTGCCGCCGGTGCGAACAGCAGCCAACCAGACTGTGCCACTAATCCGACGAGCGCAAAGGCGGCAGCCATCAGCCCTAATCCGCCGCTGGCCAAGCGCGCTTCGCCGAGCTGTGGTTGGAGGCGGCCTAGCAACACCCCTTGGGTGAATGCCGCGCACAGACCGACGAAGACAAACAGCACGGCATTTTGTTCAGGCCCCCAGCCAAATCGGGTTAGCGTGAACAGGGCAATATTGCTTTGCAACCCGGCAAAGGCGACATTGAGCAACGCCACCGCGATCAGCAATGGGCGAACTGCCGGCATGTGCAATGCGCTCAGGGCCGGTGCGAGCAGATTGTGCGGTCGCAGCGGTTGCGGACGGCGGCGCTCAACCGGTAACGACTCAGGCAAGGCAATGGTGGCGTAGAGCGCATTGAGCAGCGCAATGGCAGCGGCCAGCAACGGCGGAATAGCCAGCCCATACTGGCTCAGGGCGCCACCGATTGCTGCCCCGCCGATCAAGCCAAGTCCAAACGCCGCCCCAAGCAAGCCCAACCCGCGCGCGCGCTCGGCTGGCGTTGTCACGTCAGCAATGTAGGCCTGCGCCACCGGCATACTCGACCCCGCCGCACCGCCGAGGGCGATGGCCGCGGCCAAGAACCACAAGGAATCAGCCAACGCCAAGCCCAGATAAGCCAACGCCGAACCGAACAGACAGAGTAGAAGCACGGGCCGGCGCCCGATCCGGTCAGAGACAGCGCCCAACATTGGCGCAAGCAGCAACTGCATCGCCGCGTAGAGTGAGCCGAGCATGCCAACAACCAGCGCATCATCAGACCAAGCGCGCGCCATAAAGGGCAACAACGGCATGATGAGGCCATAGCCCAGCATATCAACCAGCACTGAACCGGCGACGATGATACGATGGCGATTCACGAGAGAGTCTCCTTGGCTTGCGTACCCCGATGTTATTGCGTAGGAGCCTCGCGCCCGAAGCATTTTCCAGCGCAAACGGAAGCGGTAGCTGAAAGCGTATCGACCAAGCGGGTGATTGCCATTCTGGCCAGTTCACCCGGCGCGCTGCATCAATTGGCGTGCCATCGCCAACACTGCCGGGCGCAGATGGTTATCGGCTACCAGTGGCGGGCCAAACTGCACCCGCACCGGTTGGGTGGCAAGATGCGGCCACAACACTTGCACAATCGCGGCCAGCCACTGCCGTTCAGCCGGATCGCGGCGCAGGCGGGTCAGCGGATGGCGCAACGCCGCCTGTGCTTGCACATCGCTGACAATGGCCGTCACCACCGGCACACCGGCGGCCAGCCGGCCAAACAGATCGAGACTGGCCGACCACTCGGCCAAGCCAGTGATCGCTGCCGGGTCACGCGCCGGATCGGGTTCAATCCGTCCGGCGGGAAAGGTCAACACTGCGCCGCCCTGTTGCAGATGGCGCACCGCGCTGCGCAAGGCTGCCATCCGGCTGAGCGGCGTCGTACCAACCGGAATGATTGCTGCGGCGGTATGTGGCAGGGCCCGGATCAAGGGGCGCGCGATCGCGATAATCTTCAGATCGGTGCGACCAATTGCCGCAATCAGCGCTGCCGCGTCGAGCAAGCCGGGATGGTTGGCCACAACCAATAATGGCCCGCGGCGCGGCGGCGAAGGGCCATCGATCCGCATACCGGGCGCAAAGCGTGTGCAGATCCACTGCGCGCCTGCCGGCAACCCAACTCTGCCAACCAACTCATCGAACGTCCGCAACTGGCGGGCAAAGCGTTGGGCCGGCGGACGGGCCAGCACCGTCGCGATCCCGCGCAGCCATGGCGGGCGGGTAATGCCAAACCCGCGCAGCATATCGGCAGTATTGAGCCAGATTAGGTCAGCGAGCGGATCGGTAGATACGGGTACAAGTGTCTGATAATAAACCGGTAACACAGCCTACATACTCGAGATCTTCAAGGTTTGGTTGTCATGTATCAACGTTGTATTGGTATCATACCACTATTTACCCCAGAATCGCGGTACAATGAACACACAGACCCTTGCCAGCGAAGGAGTATGGCTATGACCACGGTCACGATTAATGATGTCGAGATGGAAGCTCGGCCCGGTGAACGGATTCTCGATATTGCCCGCCGCAATGGCGCTCATATTGGTTTTGTCTGTGACGGGACTGGCTTCTGCCAGACGTGCAAAGTCAGAGTGCTGGCCGGCAGTGAGTCGCTCAGCCCGCCGACTGAGCTCGAAAAGAACTGGATTCCTGAGCAGCGGTTGGCAGAGGGATGGCGGTTAGGTTGTCAAACGGCAATCCGCGGGAGAGGGCCGGTTGAAGTATTAACCGCTGCCGAAGAGTTGCGCCGGCAAACCTTTGCCGTGATCAACCCGCCACCCGGCACGAATGTGGTGTCAAATGCCGGTGTGCTCCTTGCCAACGTCAACCAGCAAAACATTGATCAAGTCATTGGCTACCCATTTAACATGCTGAACGCAGTAGCCAAGATCGGGCTCGGCCGGCTCTTGAACCCATGGCAATCGATGGAGCGGTTCAACCAGTGGCTGACCGATTTTGGCAAGGTGGTTGAGAAGACGCTCAATTCACCGGCGCCGGCCCCGAAGAGCGCCTCGCTTGAGAGTGTGCGTGCCGCGGCAGCCGAGGTGCGGCGGGCAAGTGAATAATCGCGCGGCGCAAAGCGCGCCAAGGCGCAGAGATGCTTAACGCAAAGGCGCAAAGCGCGCCAAGGCGCAGAGATTCTAAACGCAAAGGCGCAAAGGACGCAGAGGACGCAACGGGTTGGGAATGGGCAGGAGAGCGAGCGTCCTTCCTTATCCCACCTCCCCTCTCCCGATCTCCCGCCCTAGCGAAGAGGGGCGTGGCTGCAAGCCACTCTTGCACTGCCTTGGCCGGTATCCAGCGGCTCCCCCTCGCTCGCCGTCAGGCGGGAGAGGGGGTGTCACTTGCGAAAGCCATGCGAGGGGTGACTTCGCAAGCAACCTCAATCGAAAGTCATGGTATGCTACCTACCAGCACACCAACTGTTCAAGGAGCAACCATGCACAACGCACCATCTGAACCTCGTACCGTCTTAGTCGTGGTCGCCCACCCCGACGACGCTGAATTTGGCTGTGGCGGCACCCTTGCAGCGTGGGCCGCCGAAGGCTGGGAAATCACTCTGGTCATCTGCACCGACGGCAGCGCCGGTGGCCCTGATGACGCCACCGATGTCGGCCCCGAAGCGCGCCGCCGGATCAGCGAGATCCGCAAAGCCGAGCAGCGCGCCGCCGCGGAGATCCTCGGCCTGAAGGAGGTAGTCTTTCTCGATTACCCCGACGGTATGCTGCAACCAAGCATCGAACTGCGGCGCGATATTGTGCGCCAGATCCGCCGCATCCGCGCCCAGCGCGTCGTCTGCCAATCGCCCGATCGGGTATGGACACCGCAGTACTCGATTCCTCGCTTCCACCCCGACCATCTCGCGGCGGCGAACGCGACTGTTGCCGCGGTCTACCCGGCAGCGCAAAATGGCTGGGACTTCCCCGAACTGCTAGCCGAGGGCTATCCGCCGAGCAAAGTGCGTGAACTCTACATCACTGGCGCGCCGGTGTTGAACTATGCGGTAGACATCAGCGCCACGATCGAGCAAAAGCTGGCGGCGCTGCGTTGCCACGTCTCGCAACTCGGAACTGACCAGACCGAATTAGCGCAGCGGGTGCGGCAATGGGCCGCCGAGCGCGGGCAAGAGTTCGGCTTGGCGCTGGCCGAGGCATTCCACCGGGTGGAGAATTAGGGTTGCGGGCCGGCGGCCCGCGTTCCTAGAATCGTTTGGAGTGCGGCAGGGCAACTGCCGCATGCTCCGCTGTTCGTCCGTGTCCTTGCGAGCCGCCGAAGGCGGCGAAGCAATCTCCCGCTCCCCTCTTGTCATTGCGAGTCGCGTGGTGAGGGCGCCCCCACCCCAACCCCTCCCCCGCTGGGGGAGGGGCGTCTGACTCCTCCCCCCAGCGGGGGGAGGCTGGGAGGGGCGACGTCAGTTCCCGTATCCCTCTTGTCATTGCGAGCCGCCGAAGGCGGCGAAGCAATCTCCCACGAGCACGGAGCGAGTCCACTCAGGCAGGTATTCCGCTGAAGCGGGGGATTGCTTCGGGCGCTGCGCGCCCTCGCCATGACAAGAGGGCACGGCTTGCCGTGGGGCTACAAGCTCCCGCTCCCCGATTGTCCTTGTGCGCCGCGTGGTGAGGGCGCCCCCACCCCAACCCCTCCCCCGCTGGGGGAGGGGCGTCCGACTCCTCCCCCCAGCGGGGGGAGGCTGGAAGGGGCGACGTCAGTTCCCGCATCCCGCTTGTCATTGCGAGCCGCCGCAGGCGGCGAAGCAATCTCCCCCAAGAGCGGGAGGCATCCACTCAGGCATGGGTTCCGCTGAAGCGGGGGATTGCTTCGGGCGCTGCGCGCCCTCGCAATGACAAGAGGGCACGGCTTGCCGTGGCGCTACAAGCTCCCGCCCCCGGTTGCCCTTGTGCGCCGCGTGGTGAGGGCGCCCCCACCCCAACCCCTCCCCCGCTGGGGGAGGGGCGTCCGACTCCTCCCCCCAGCGGGGGGAGGCTGGAAGGGGGGCTGCGAGGAGCTTGCTTCGGGCGCTGTGCGCCCTCGCAATGACAAGAGGAGGGCGCCCCTCGCAATCACGACCGGGCACGGTGAACCCTCGCGATGACAACAACGACGCTGCTTCTTCGTGGAGTGCAGCAGTTTCATTGCCGCACTGTATAACCGGCCAACTCCATAAGCACTCTGCCGATATCACAAGTGCCTCTTCATGGCCTTTGTGCGGCATACGTAGACTGAGGCTACTCAGTTGACGGCGGCGTCAGACTCGGCTATACTAGCAACGGCGGGCCGGTAGCTCAGCGGTAGAGCACCTGACTTTTAATCAGAGGGTCGTGGGTTCGATCCCCACCCGGCTCACCACGCACGTAGCTTCGTGTCACAATGACACGAGGCTTTTTTGATTCACTTCGCGCGCTGGATCGCGTCTGCAGAGCGGGCGGTGCAGAGGTGACCCTCATCCCTACCCCTTCTCCCGCTCGGCGGGAGAAGGGCACTACTGCATTGGCGGATGGAGACGGTTCGTGCCTTAAGGGCGCGCCTTCGCGCCGCATCGAGCCTGTGAAGCGGTCGTTGCCATATATCACGCGCTCTTGACCTTAATCGGGCGCCGGATCGCCTTGGGATACCAAAAGGGCGCGGGCGGTGGATTGGACTGTTCGCGCTCTGGCTTTAATTGGCAAAATGATTCGCGGTGTTTGCGGGGATTTTTGGCAATCCTCATCCCAAGCCCTTCTCCCGCTACGCGGGAGAAGGGCACTGCTGCGTTAGCGGATGGAGACGGTTTGTACGCTCAGGGCGCACGCTCGTGCCGCATCATGGATCACGCACTCTTGACCTTAATCGGGCGCCGGACGGCCTTGGGATGCCAAAAGGGCGCGGGCGGTGGATTAGCCTGTTCGCGCTCTGGCTTTGGGTCTGGTGGGTTGGGCGGTGCCGGCGGAACGGCAGGCGGGGCAACGCGCACGAGGCGAGGTAGCAGCGGCATCACGTGGCTCCTTGCTAGGCAAGATGAAAGAGTCTTCATATAGGAAACCGCACGAGATTGGAAAAAGATTCGCGGTTGTTGCGGGGATTTTGGGAGACCCTCATCCCTCTCCCTTCTCCCGCACAGCGAGAGAAGGGCACTGCTGGATTGGCGGATGGAGACGGTTCGTGCGTTCAGGGCGCGCACGCGCGCCGCATCGAGCCTGTGAAGCGGTCGTTGCCATATATCACGCACTCTTAACCTTAATCGGGCGCCGGATCGCCTTAGGATGCCAAAACGGCGCGGGTGGCGGGTCGGATTGCTCACGCTCCGGCTTTTGGTCAGGCGGGTGGGGTGGCGCCGGCGGGACGGCGGGTGGGGCGACGCGCACGAGGCGAGGTAGCAGCGGCATCACGTGGCTCCTTGCTCGTCAAGATGAAAGAGTCTTCATATAGGAAACCGCGCGAAATCGGAAAAAGATTCGCGGTTGTTGCGGGGATTTTTGGATACCCTCATCCCTTGCCCTTCTCCCGAACAGAGTGAGAAGGGCACTGCTGCGTTAGCGGATGGGAAAGACCCGTGCAATGAGGGCGTAATTTCTGGCCGGATCGCGCCTGCGGCGCAGGCGTTGCCCTTGTCTCACGCGCTCTTGACCTTAATCGGACGCCGGATCGCCTTGGGATGCCAGAAGGGCGCGGGCGGCGGGTCGGATTGCTCACGCTCCGGCTTTTGGTCAGGCGGGTGGGGTGGCGCCGGCGGGACGGCGGGCGGGGCGACGTGAAAGAGGCGAGGTAGCAGCGGCATCACAGGGCTCCTTGCTCGTCAAGATGAAAGAGTCTTCATATAGGAAACCGCACGAGATTGGAAAAAGATTCGCGGTTGTTGCGGAGATTTTTGGATACCCTCATCCCTCTCCCTTCTGCCGCCAAGCGGGAGCAGGGCACTGCTGGATTGGCGGATGGAGACGGTTCGTGCGTTAAGGGCGCGCCTTCGTGCCGGATCGCGCTTGTGGAGCAGACATTGCAAAGGTATCCCTCTCTCTTCTCCCACCCGTTGAAGGACGAACAGAACATCTGAACAAGCACAACTGTTGATCGCTGTGTGATGCCTTAACGCTCGGCGATACGCTCCCCTCTCCCGCGCTAGTGGGAGAGGGGCAGGGGGTGAGGGTATACCAGTGCATTGCAAAGCCATCAATCACATCTGCGCTCATGGGTTCTGCCCACCCTTGAAATCCCGTGCAGCAGGAGAAGGGCACTGCTGCACGCTAAGGGTGCGCGATCTAGCACGAGTGTGCCTGCGGCGCAGACGTTGCCCTTGTCTCACGCGCTCTTGACCTTAATCGGACGCCGGATCGCCTTGGGATGCCAAAACGGCGCGGGCGGCGGGTCGGATTGTTTGCGCTCCGGCTTTTGGTCAGGTGGGTTGGGTAGCGCAGGTGGGACGGCGGGCGGGGCGACGCGCACGAGGCGAGGTAGCAGCGGCATCACAGGGATCCTTGCTCGTCAAGATGAAAGAGTCTTCATATAGGAAACCGCGCGAAATCGGAAAAAGATTCGCGGTTGTTGCGGGGATTTTGGGAGACCCTCATCCCTCTCCCTTCTCCCGCTGTGCGGGAGAAGGGCACTACTGCGTTAGCGGATAGGAAAGACCCGTGCAATGAGGGCGTAATCTCTGGCCGGATCGCGCCTGCGGCGCAGGCGTTGCCCTTGTCTCACGCACTCTTGACCTTAATCGGGCGCCGGATCGCCTTGGGATACCAGAAGGGCGCGGGCGGCGGGTCGAATTGCTCACGCTCCGGCTTTTGGTCAGGTGGGTTGGGTGGCGCCGGCGGAACGGCGGGCGGGGCGACGTTGAGCAAGCGGGTTAGCAGTGACATAGCGTCTATCCTATCGGCTGTGAGATGAAAAAGTATTCATGTAAGAAATCGCGCAAAATAGGCAAAAGGATGCGCGGTTGTTGCGGGGATTTTGGGATACTCTCATCCCTCTCCCTTCTCCCGCTACGCGGGAGAAGGGAGATGCTGGATTGGCGGATGGAGACGGTTTGTGCGCTCAGGGCGCGCACGCGCGCCGCATCGATCCTGTGAAGCGGTCGTTGCCATATATCACGCGCTCTTGACCTTAATCGGGCGCCGGATCGCCTTGGGATACCAGAAGGGCGCAGGCGGTGGGGTGGATTGCTCGCGCTCCGGCTTTTGGTCGGGTGGGTTGGTCGGTGCCGGCGGAACGGCAGGCGGGGCAACGCGCACGAGGCGAGGTAGCAGCGACATCACGTGGCTCCTTGCTAGGCAAGATGAAAGAGTCTTCATATAGGAAACCGCACGAGATTGGAAAAAGATGCGCGGTTTTTGCGGGGATTTTGGGCAACTCCTATCTTCTCCAGATCAAGCTGGCTGAGCGGGTTTCACAAAGGCGCGTCTACCTCTCAGAGGGCAGATAGGCCGTTTTTGCGGGAATGGTGAGATAGAGGGTTGTTCAGATAAGTTATGGGACAACCGCGCAGCCTGATTGGCAGACGTTGATGGAATGGTGCGACAGAGGGTTGGTCAGATACGTTGTGGGGGAGCCGTCTTGTGTGATGAGGGAGGAGTCCACCCAACCAACCCCTTGACACGAACTCGCTCACCTGCTACACTACTGCATAATTGAACATTTGTTCGCTGTTTTGCTGTCCACGTGATCATTATCACGCTCTATCTCCCTTCAATGCAGAAAAGACACTTGCACCGATGGCTTCCCCCGAAATCTTGCGCACCATCGAAGAACTGGCCGATGCACGCGATGCGCGTGCGGCATTAGCTGCGGCGTACGATGCGAAGAAGGCGGACATCATGCGCCAAGTCGCGGACGAATTGGCGGCGCTTGATGCCGAGTACACGCCGTTGCTGGCAGCCTCAGACGCGCAGATCAAGACCTTGGAACAGGACATCCGTGCCGCAGTCCTTCAGCATGGTGCATCGGTACGCGGCAGTCGCATGCAAGCGGTCTATATCAGAGGGCGCACCACGTGGGATACGAAGGGCCTGCTGCGCTATGCGGCACACCACCCCGATGTCTTGGTCTACCGCAAGGAGCCGGCGCCAACGGTGCAATTGCGGATGATAAAAGAGGAGCCGGCGCCAGCGGAGTTGGTGGTATCGTAGGCCGCTAGTGCGCCTGCTGGCCGGCTGCGGCGAGGGTTGTGTGAGACCTCCGCCTGCGCAATGTTACACCAAGCCGTGATCTGCACCGAAGTCTCGCCGGCATGTACCGGATTGCCTGCCAATGGCGTGACCCTGCCCTCCTCCGGGCGGTTTTGTTGGTGCAGGAAACATGGCACGGGCAGCGCGGCCAATGGCAAGATCCGCTGCAACCACCACCGGCCCGGCCCGTCCGGCAATGGTTGCAGTGGATCGGCAGGGCCGTGCTGGCGGCGCTGGCACTGATCGTCGCTGCTCTCACCGGCAGCGTACAGGAGGCGATAGGTCAGTGGCTGGCGGGGTGGCTAGATCAGCCGGCGCTGCTGGTGCTGCTGGCGGCGCTGGCGCTGCTCGGTGGCGGCATTGCTTGGCTCCAACAGCGACGGCGTGAACGATGAAGCATTCGTGTCTTTTTTTGATTTGTCTTGAGCGTGACGTCGATCAAATACGACGTGAATGCTGCCAGCTCTTTTGCCGGCAACTAGAATCGCCTTCAGTGTTCACTGCTAGAACAAGGAACATCCATGTTGGCAAGCAGCTTATGCCGGTCATCTGACGATGATCACGAGTGAGCAGGCGTGGCTTGAGACGCTAACCAAACCGTTGCGCGATTATGCCCCAAAGTTAGCGGGGTTATTTCGCGCCTTTCTCATGATCGAGAACATTATTGCCTGTTACCCTTTCCGTATCGGAACAAGCAGACCGGCTTCGCGCCCTAGGTTTGAAAACGCCTGATGCACTGCACGCAGCGACAGCGCTGGCGTATCAATGCACATTGTTACCAATGATCCCATCTTCCGCCGTGTTCCCCACCTCCCGGTTGTCGGGCTGGCCGATGTGTTACAGAGCATGGATGAATACCTCCCCCTTCCCGCTACCCCCAACATTGCCCCGTCGCAATGATCGCCTGTGCCAGCGCCGCCACTGCCGGTTGGCGGTGGTGTTCGCCGAGCGCCGCGATCCACGGCGCCAGCGCCGCCAGATCGTTGAGCAGGGGCGGACGGCCATGGCGGGCAAGGCGGCGCAGCGTTTGGGCGAAGAGAGCGGTGTTGTGGCGGTGCGTTGCGGCGAGCTGCGGGGCAAGGGCGGTGAGCGTTTCAGTGCGAGCGCGGTGCTCGGTATGGGTAGTGGCGGCATCGAGAGCGCCGGCCAACGCCTCCGCGCGATTAGCAGGTGGAAGGTGGGCAACGAGGTTTGTGAGGACGTTAGCGCGTTGTTCGGCTTCAATGATAGCGTGAGCAGCGACGAGCGCTTCTGCTAGCGCTTCTTCCCGTTCAGTGGGTGGGAGATGGGGCGCGAGTTCGATGAGCAGGTCGGCACGCATCTTAGCATCGGGCATAGCAAGGACGGTGGCAAGAATCTCGGCCAGTAGTGTCATTTGGTCATTGGGTCGCAGGTAGCGGGCGCAGGTGATGAGCACACTGGAACGGATATACTCATTGGTAATGGTGTTGGTAATCGCAAGAGCTTCGTCTAGCCGATCGGGTAACAAATAGAGAGCAATGTTGGAAAGGGCCCTGTCACGGTTCGGAACGATGTGGATAGCCTTGGCAGCAGCAAGCGCTTCAGCCAGTAACTTCATTGGTTCCGCCGGCGGGAGGGGTGGCATAGGAGTGGCGATCATCTCCCGGCGGGACTGCTCAGCGGTGATGGCGTGGGCGATCTCAAGGGCTTCGATCAGCCGATCGGGTGCGATGCTCGGGCAGAAAGTAGTGAGAACCCAAGTACGAGACTGTTCGTCGTTAAAATCGAGAGCAGCGATGATGGCTTCGGCTAGCAGGTTAGGGGAGAGGCGGGGGGCAAGGGCTGTGAGCGTCATAAAGCGGTATTGCTTTGAATCAATAGAGGTGGCAACAGCGAGGGCCTTAGCCAATAGCCGGTCTGGCAGGTGGGGGGCAAGGCGGGTGAGCACCTGAGCGCGCCACAATTCGTTATCGATGAAGCGGGTAGCAGTGAGTGCCTCGGTAAGCACCGCATCTTGCTCAGTGATTGGGAGGAAGGGGGCGAGGACGGCAAGCGTTGCAGCGCGATTTCCGGTAGAAGAGCGGACGGTGAGGAGGGCTTTGGCGATCAAGTCGGGTGAGAGGCGGTGGACGATTTGGGCGAGCGCATAAGATCGTAAGCCGTCATCATCAATGGCAAGAGCGGTAGTAAGAGCCGTGTCTAGCGCTTGTGCTTGAGCGTCAGCTAGGAGGTGAGGGGCGAGGCTAACGAGCGCACGGATACGGAACGAATGACGGGTGATAGCGCGGGTGATGGCGAGGGACTCAGCTCGGATTGCTTCTTGTTCAGCGGGCGGCAGGTATGGAATGAGGGCGGTAAGCGCGTGAGTACGCGCGTCCTGATCACTGATCGCAGTGGCGGCAGCGAGCGCCTCAGCCAGCAGATGCGGGGGAAGCGGATCGAGGTTGGTGAGCGACTGAGCATGGTCATCTGTCGTAGCAGCGGTGCGATTGGCGGCGGGGTTTGCGCGGTAGGCTTGGTTATATTTGCGAACCG
Organism: Chloroflexus islandicus; assembly: GCF_001650695.1. Taxonomy (GTDB): domain Bacteria; phylum Chloroflexota; class Chloroflexia; order Chloroflexales; family Chloroflexaceae; genus Chloroflexus; species Chloroflexus islandicus. The sequence continues at coordinate 144,113 of NZ_LWQS01000093.1, read as the reverse complement.
CATCATTTGCTTTCTTGGCGGCGCGAATGGCGGCGAGCGCCTCAGCCAGTGCCTCTTCTCGATCCGTGGGCGATAGGTGGGGGGCGAGGGCGGTGAGCGCTGCGGCGCGCCACCCATCCTTACCAATAGCCCGCGCCACTTCTAAAGCCTGTTCCCACGGCAGATTGACGCCGTGGTCGAGCAATGCCTTCAGACACGCCGCTTGTAGCGCTGCATCCGGCATCTGCGCAATCACCTCTAGCGCTGCCGCTGCGCTCCACGCACCCTCAGGCGTGCCCACCTTCACGAGTTGTACCAGTAGCTCTGGCTGCAAATGATGCTTCCGGCTACGCAAGCTAGCCTCGATCAACGCGCAGCGCAGCATGATTCCGAGATCACCCTGCTCTTCAGCGTAGCGCCAAAGCACATCAAGGTCACTCAGGTAGCCGGCAGCACTGCCTTCAACCGCGAAGCGCGCCGTTTGCCAAGGCTGGATAAAGCGGTCTCCACCCGTTGAGGGCATCATCTCGGTCAAAACGTGCCGTAGTTGTGACCATTGTCCGGCGGCAGCGAGGTGCTTCACCCAGTATTGGCGGAGGTAATCGGGCAGCGGTTGGTTGCGAGTAGCGTACCACGACTCACCGTCCTTGATCACCTGTTGCTGGAGCTGTTTGTGATCGTTGGGCGAGGAGATCTGTTCAAGCAAGACTTCACGCAGGCGCTGGTGACAGAAGGCGTAGGTATGGTCACCGGCAGTGATCACGAAGCGGGCGACGGGATCATTATTCACCGCATCAGCAATAGCGTTCTGCGTGCTGAAAAACGCTGGCGCCAGCGCTTGCACATCGCTAGCGCTTAATGGCCCGTAGGCCGCCGCACACAGCCTCAATAGCGCTTCAATGGCCTCTCCTTTACGCGCACGCAGCGTTTCAAGCCAGTCCTTGAGGAACGCTTCAAGACCGCGTGGTCGCTGACTCAATGACTCTGGCTCTATCTGGCCGCTGATAAGTGCCTTGATCAGCAGGTTAGCGGTCAACGGATCCCCGGCACTCACCCGGTAAAACTGTTCGACAAACGCTGGGTTGTTTGCATACGCGACGATCGGTGAGCCACTCTGGCGCAACAGCGCAGCGATCGCGGGCTGTTTCAGCGGATGCAGATCGAAAAACTTCACGTTCACGGCATCCCAACCTACATGGCGCCGCCAGTCATTACGGTCAGCGTTTGCTTGCTGCCGGGCCGACAGAACGATCTTGAGGCCGGACTGCGGTATGACTGCGCAGAGCGGGCCAACCGCCCAGCCGGTTGCTTCGTCAATGCCATCGAGCACGACGAGCGCTTTGGTTCTAGCAGGCAGCGGGTAGCTCAGGTAAACGGTAATGATATCCCGTAGAATATCTGGGGACTGATCATACGTGAGCAAGCAATCCAGATCGTCGTGCAGGCTAGCGAGACCATACGCCAACAGGCTTAATGCTGTCTGCTCGCCGGCGGTTTGGTGACGAATGCTGATCGGCACGAAGACAATGCGCCACCGCGGCTGTTTCCGTTGCACGCGGGCAAGCCAGTGAACGAGCAACGTCGTTTTACCGATGCCGGCCGGAGCGACAAGGAGGCCGAACGGGTGATTCGGGCTGGCGAGAAAAGCGTCAAGCGCGGCCAGTTCCGCATCGCGCCCGCCGAACATAGCGCTATGGTGCGCGATCAGCGGTCGTACCAGCGCGCTAAGCGAGGGCGGTAGCGGACGTAAAATCTGCCGGTATGTCGTGACAATCGCTTGAGCGGCGGCGCCAAGGGCGCTGCCACCGCCACTTAGATTTTGGGTATGATCGGGTTGCATCATACGGTGTTACCTTTCATTGTGTATTTGGTGTTCACCACCTATACCCATACCCGCTGCGCCGTTGTGAATGTCTCATAGACTCGAGGCTGCCTAGCCAGCGCTCTCAGATAAGTTCGTTGGCTGGGATGCCCTACTGCACCTCGTAGGATATTCTTTGCCGTAGCGATGATCGTTGCTTGTTCCGCATTCGGATCAGCCGGGTGAGCGTGGATAACGGCAACCTCATGCGCGCCAGCAACAGTGCGGTGTAGGTGCAACCGGGGTGCGTGCTGGGAAGTCGCCGATGCCGATGATGAAAGCGTGGCTGCGAGGGAAGATGCTTTGCCGTGCGATGATGCAGCTATTATACCTGTTGGCGAGCGAGGTTGGAAGGGGCTAGAAACACACCCGAAAGCTTCGTCGAGAATGCAATCACTATTCATTGACGAAGTGCTTAGGATGTTACCGTTCGATGAAACCAGTTCGCCAGTGCTGCGTACATGATCACGATGTTCTATCTTCACTTGCACTCTTGCCGGAGAACAACATGCGTTTCTACACCACTTCGCACGGCGCTCGCTGCAATTCACGCATATGGCCAACCCTTTGCCGATACTGTGGTCAACGAGTATTTTATTTCACCTGTGATTGCGGTTGCAAAGTCTTCTTTGATGAGCTAGGGGCGCCGTGGCCGAAACATCAATGCCGTGGTTATCTTAATTCCTTAATCGAAACCTATGGGCGTGAGGTCATTGAGCGCGGGATGGCAGTGATGATGATGACGCCGGGCATTGAGTCATCTTATGCGAGCAAGGTGCAAAAAGCCTATGAGCAGGAAGTGCGGCAACCGGCTCCCAAAAAGAATATTATCCGGCGCGATCCTGTACACGGCGCTCGTGAGGACGTGGTTGGGATTGTGCGCGAGTTGATTGATGATGTCAATGTTTTTAAGCGCATAGGTGCGAGTGATAATCTGTTTAGTCGCGCAATGCTCAGATCGCTTGCCAAAGCGCAATGTGTCCAGATAACGATTCATACTGGCGCTTTAGCCAGCGCTGATAATTACAGGTTCACTTTTCTGGTGGACAAGCAGTTGCTGATGCAGCAATCCATCGTGAAGGGCGCGCTGATTCGTTGCCAACTGCACAGTTTGGTTGTACCGGGATGGAATCCGATCTGGATTTGTGATCGAGTGCGTAGTCCGTTTGAGGAGGATTAAAGGCTGGTTGATAGAATACGAAAGTGATTCATCCAGTCTAGTGATGAATACACATGCACGTAAGGCATGGATTGGATCACTTTCCAATGCCAGCATTTATCTGCCAATATTCTTCACGCTCTTGACTTCAGATTAGGTGACGATATCATTATCACATATCACAACCCGCAGAATCGCAGCGTTAGCCCATCATGCTGGCGCCTGAGCAGAAATGTCACTAGTTATGGCTCGGCTCGAAGAGTTAATTCGTGGTGTTGCCGTGAAAGGCATCCTCCCTGATGAGGAGGTGACGGTGGTTGATGTGGTCTGGTACGGCACCGAGGCAATTGAATTGACCTACAAAGATGCTGCTGGTCGTCTGGGCCACGAACTGCTCTATCGCGATCGCGAACCGGCGCTGGAGATTGCGGCAGCGGGCCGTCATTGGAGCTTTGATGGCGATGGCGCGCGGTTTCGTCTTGTGGCTGAGGCCTACCGAATTAGGTTGGCCTATCTGTTTGATCCAGTGCTGGCCGTGCATAGTTCGCTTGTTGATCCGCTGCCGCATCAGATCACGGCGGTATATGGCGAGATGCTCACTCGACAGCCGTTGCGTTTCTTGTTGGCCGATGATCCCGGCGCCGGCAAAACGATTATGGCCGGTTTGCTGATTAAAGAACTGATTGTGCGTGGCGATGTGCAACGTTGCCTCATCGTGGCCCCCGGCAGTTTGGTCGAGCAGTGGCAAGATGAGTTAGATCGGCGGTTTCATCTTCCGTTTGATATTCTGACCCATGATCAGCTCGAAGCAGCGCGCACCGGCAATTGGTTTCACGAACATCCGTTAGCAATCGCGCGTCTTGATAAGCTTTCGCGCAGCGATGATGTGCAGGCTAAGCTTAGGCAAACTGATTGGGATTTGGTCATTATCGACGAGGCGCATAAACTGTCAGCAACGTTTTCAGGTGGTGAAATTAGCTACACCAGACGTTACCATCTTGGCCAGTTGCTCGGCAACATTACCCGGCATCTGCTCTTACTTACCGCGACACCCCATAATGGGAAGGAAGAGGATTTTCAGCTCTTTATGGCATTACTTGATCCCGATCGGTTTGAAGGACGTTTCCGCAGCGGCGTTCACCGGACTGATGTGTCTGACTTGATGCGGCGTCTTACCAAAGAGCAATTGGTGACGTTTGATGGACGTCCGTTGTTTCCCGAACGGCGCGCTTATACCGTAACTTACACGCTCTCAGAACTGGAAGCGGATTTGTATGATGCAGTCACGGCCTATGTGCGCGAAGAGTTTGATCGAGCCGAGGCGCTTGGCAATAATGGCCGGAAGGGAACAGTTGGCTTTGCGTTGACAACGTTGCAGCGCCGGCTTGCTTCGTCGCCTGAAGCCATTTACCAATCGTTGCGCCGGCGCCGTGAACGGTTGCAGGCGCGGTTACAGGAAGTGCGGCAGCAGGCCGTATTGGTCGGAGGAAGTGCGCTGTTGCCGGAAATCGAACTGGATCTTGATGATTTGGCTGATCTTGATGATGCTCCTGATCTAGAGATTGAGGAGACTGAAGATCGGGTGGTCGATCAGGCAACTGCCGCACGCACTATTGCTGAGTTAGAAGCTGAAATCTCGATTCTTGTTCAGCTTGAGGAGTTAGCGTCGCGTGTGCGCCGGAGCGGAAAAGATCGCAAGTGGGAAGAGTTATCGCAATTGCTCCAGCACGAAGAGGCGATGTTTGATGCGCATGGTCACCGGCGTAAATTGGTCATCTTTACCGAGCATCGCGATACGCTTCGGTATCTGGTTGATCGCATCAGTTCGCTGCTGGGCCGCACCGAAGCGGTCGTGATGATTCACGGCGGTATGGGTCGTGATGAGCGTCGCAAGATGCAAGAACGCTTTACGCAGGATCCGGAAGTGCAGGTGTTGGTAGCGACTGATGCTGCCGGTGAGGGAATCAACTTACAACGCGCTCACCTGATGGTCAACTATGATTTACCGTGGAACCCAAACCGGCTTGAGCAGCGATTTGGCCGGATTCATCGCATTGGTCAAACGGAGGTATGCCATCTATGGAATCTGGTTGCGGATGAGACGCGCGAGGGTGAAGTTTACTATCGCTTGTTGCGCAAACTTGACGAGGAACGCCGCGCGTTGAGCGGGCGGGTGTTTGATGTGCTTGGGAAGTTGAAGTTTGCTGATCGTTCGCTCCGCGATTTGCTGATCGAAGCGATCCGGTATGGTGATCGGCCAGATACACGCGCACGGTTGTCACAAGTGATCGATACGGCGCTCGATCGCCAGCGTCTTATCGAGTTGCTGGAAGAGCGCGCACTTGCTCGTGATACGATGGATGCCAGTCAGGTGCGGCGCATTCGCGAAGACATGGAACGAGCTGAAGCGCGTCGCGTGCAGCCGCATTTTATTGCCGCTTTCTTTCGCGAAGCGTTCAAGCATCTCGGCGGCAGTATCTACGAGCGTGAAATGCAGCGCTACGAAATCACCTATGTCCCACCAATCATACGTAACCGGGATCGGATCCTTGGTGCGCGTGCAGGCATCCTCTCGCGTTATGAGCGTATTACCTTCGCGAAAGACCGCATTAACGCAACCGGCAAACCGCCGGCAACCTTTATCTGTCCGGGTCATCCGCTCCTTGACGCGACGATCGATGTGATCTTAGAACGTGAGCGCCATCTGTTGAAGCGTGGCGCTGTACTGGTTGCGCCTGACGATCCTAGTGAAACGCCACGTGTCCTGTTCTTTATCGAGCATGCCATCCAAGATGCGCACACCGATCGCAATGGTAATCGCCGGATTGTATCGCGCCAATTACAGTTTGTCGAAATCGACGCGACCGGGCAGGCGCGCATCGCTGGCTATGCACCATATTTGGATTACCGTCCGTTGCGAGCGGAGGATTGGGGTTCTGCGCAACCTGAGGAGATTAACAAAGGTGAGCGCGATGAGGGTGTGTCGTCAACTCCTGCCCTCTCGCCGCTTATCTCAGCAGTGCTCTCCTCGATCTCTGCATTTCCTCTTGCCGCTGAAGAACATGCCATTCGCTATGCTATCAAAGAGTTGGTGCCGCGCCATTTGGACGAAGTTTCCCAGCGTAAAGCAGAATTAGTCGACAAGACGATGCAAGCGGTTCAAGAGCGATTGACCAAAGAGATTATCTATTGGGATCAGCGCGCAGTTGAGCTTCAACTACAGGAAGAGGCAGGAAAAAAACCACGGCTCAATTCAGCCCGTGCTCGCCAGCGTCGAGATGAGCTTGAGGCTCGGTTGCGCCGGCGTATGGAAGAACTAGCCCAAGAGCGCCGTGTTGCGCCGTTACCGCCGGTGATTATCGGTGGGGCGCTGATCATTCCCGGTGGCTTGCTTGCCCGTCTCAACGGTGTGCGAAGCGCCGATCCAACCCTGTTTGCCCGCGAAACCCGGCGGGTTGAATTGGCAGCGATGGCAGCGGTGATGGCGGTTGAGCAACGGCTCGGTTTTATACCCCACGATGTCAGCGCCGAGAAGCGTGGCTATGACATCGAATCGCGCATTCCCGGCGCCGGCCAGTTGCGGTTCATTGAAGTCAAAGGCCGGGTGCAGGGCGCTACCACTGTCACAGTGACGAAGAACGAAATCTTGACGGCATTGAATAAGCCTGATGACTATATCCTCGCCTTAGTCGAAGTGCCATCGGCGGGTTTTGCTGAAGGCGACGCTTTTGCCACCGGTGTGGCTGAGGCGCGCAACGACTATGTGACTGGCGCAGGATGTATGGTACGCTATGTATACCGGCCGTTTACCCGTGAGCCTGATTTTGGCGTAACCAGCGTCAATTACGATTGGAGCGACTTGTGGGCGCGGGGAGAGGTGATGATCTAAATAATACTCTATACCAACAAGAAGTGTTATATGCCGTTCAAGCCAACCAAACCCGATCAGGAACAGCGTCCCGCTTTACGTTTGCCGCGCGAGGAGGCGGTTAAGAAATTAACAGCGCATATTGCCAAAGGGCGTGAACTTTTGAAGGAACCTATTCAGACCAAAGATCAATTACAAGATGTTCGCGCAGCGTTTACAAACTGGCGAGATTATGGTAAAGAATTGCTTCGAGATCTATTTAGCACGAGTGAACTGGCTGATGAGTTTTCGCGTGTTGGCCTTGTCATGTTCAGCGTTCCGAGTCCGCTCTATGAAGATATTGAGGCATTTAGGGATACGGTGAAAGAACATATAAATCGCCTCACGTCGATCGTGGAACGGATTGAACTCTACCCGTTAGAAACGCCTCATTCTGCTACCCTCACGGCTATTGCAACGATTGAGCGGGTCATACGCCGCTTTCCGGCAGTAGCGCGCCAGCTTCGCCAGCGACATGGCCATCGACCGGCATTCGATGTACATGATGAATATGATGTTCAGGATCTGCTTCATGCCCTCTTACGATTGTTTTTCGATGATATCCGACCGGAAGAATGGACGCCAAGCTATGCTGGCGGCAGCGCGCGTATGGATTTTTTACTCAAGGCTGAGCATATTGTGATTGAGGTGAAGAAGACGCACCCAGGTTTGCGTGATCGCGAGATCGGCAATCAGCTTTTTGAGGATATTGCACGTTACCACAAGCATCCTGATTGCAAGACTCTGATCTGTTTCGTCTATGATCCGGATGGTTGGATTGCTAATCCCGATGGTTTAGAACGAGATCTGAGCCAAGAGATGCATGGTGTTGCGGTCAACGTTATCATTGCTCCTAAAGGCCATTAATTGCAGACGCCGTCTTGAAATCTTAGGTGAAACCATACCATGCCCACGCGCAAACTCATCGAAGTTGCCCTGCCGCTCGATGCTATCAACAAAGAAGCGGCTCGCGAGAAGTCGATCCGGCACGGTCATCCTAGTACGCTGCATCTTTGGTGGGCGCGACGACCGCTTGCTGCTTGCCGCGCAGTCCTCTTCGCCTCATTGATCGATGATCCGAGCAGCCATCCCGATCAGTTTCCAACCGAAGAGGATCAGCAGCGTGAGCGTGAGCGGTTATTTGGCATTATCGAACGGTTGGTCAAGTGGGAGAATGCCCATAATGAGGAAATCCTACGCGAAGCACACAACGAGATCCTTAAGCATACCAACGGCTATCCACCACCGGTTTATGACCCATTTGCCGGAGGTGGTTCGATCCCGCTTGAGGCGCAGCGGTTAGGTTTGGAAGCGCATGCCTCTGATCTTAACCCGGTAGCGGTACTGATTAATAAGGCGCTGATCGAATTGCCGCCAAAGTTTGCCAATCTACCGCCGGTAAGCAGTGAACATCAGACATCCCTCGCAGAGTCACTCTCCTCCTTGTTTTCTTTGCCATCTTACCGCGGTGCTGCTGGCTTAGCGGCTGATGTGCGCTACTACGGCAAATGGATGCGTGATGAAGCTGAACGACGGATCGGCTATCTCTACCCCAAAGTCAAGCTGCCTAAAGACTATGGTGGCGGTGAGGCAACAGTGATTGCGTGGTTGTGGGCGCGTACCGTGAAGTGCCCCAATCCGGCCTGTGGGGCGCAGATGCCGCTAGTGCGCTCGTTTGAGTTATCGAAGAAAAAGGGAAAAGAGCATTGGGTTGAACCGGTAATTGAATTTGTGAACACTAGCGGGCCAGCGGCCCGCGCCCCGGAGGGGGAATGGAGCGCGGGCGGCTCGCCCGCGGGGGATGAACGGAGCGCGGGGATGGGCGGGCCAGCGGCCCGCGCCCCGGAGGGGGAATGGAGCGCGGGCGGCTCGCCCGCGGGGGACGAATGGAGCGCGGGGATGGGCGGGCCAGCGGCCCGTGCCCCGGAGGGGGAATGGAGCGCGGGCGGCTCGCCCGCAGGGGACGAATGGAGCGCGGGCGGCTCGCCCGCAGGGGACAAATGGAGCGCGGGGATGGGCGGGCCAGCGGCCCGCGCCCCGGAGGGGGAATGGAGCGCGGGCGGCTCGCCCGCAGGGGACGAATGGAGCGCGGGCGGCTCGCCCGCAGGGGACAAATGGAGCGCGGGGATGGGCGGGCCAGCGGCCCGCGCCCCGGAGGGGGAATGGAGCGCGGGCGGCTCGCCCGCGGGATCAACAACCCGCGCCTCAGTGCGAGTTCGTTTCACCGTGCGCAGCGGCTCAGGCAAGCCGCCGGCCGGAACCGTTGGCCGGCGTGGCGCGCGATGTTTGTGCTGCGATACTGCGGTGCCGCTAGAGTATATTCGCGCCGAAGGCCGGGCCGGACGCATGGGCGCTCAGATGATGGCGATTGTGGCCGAAGGGCGGGGCGGACGGATCTATCTGCCGCCGGTTGCCGAGCATGAACAGGCTGCCTTGCGCGCGCACCCGGCATGGGCGCCGGAAACCGATTTGCCTGAGCAGGCACTTGGCTTCCGAGTACAAAATTATGGCTTTACCAAACATCGCGATCTCTTCACCCCCCGCCAACTCGTGGCATTGACCACCTTCAGCGATCTGATCGGCGAGGCGCGGGTAATGGTGCAGCGCGACGCTGCCCGCGCTGGGTTTATCCCTGATCCGGCAGCGTATGCCGATGCGGTGGCGACGTATTTGGCGTTTTCTGTTAGCAAAGCGGCTGATCTCGCCTCCAGTCAGTGCCATTGGCAACCCAATCCACAGCACTTAAAAATCGCCCCTACTTTTGCTCGTCACGCGCTATCTATGAATTGGGATTATGCTGAAGGTAATCCTTTTAGTGATTCTTCTGGCAATTTTTGGCGGCAAATTGAGTTAATATGTGAAGTGTTAGATGAGCTTTATATGGGACCATTGGGTCTTGTCAAACAGCAAGATGCCACTCAATTTGAGATGGTTTCTACGGCAAAAATGGTTATCTCCACCGACCCGCCCTATTACGACAATGTCCCCTACGCCGATTTGAGTGACTTCTTCTACGTTTGGCTACGCCATTCGTTGAAAGACGTGTATCCCGAACTATTTGGCACGTTGCTGGCGCCCAAAGCCGAGGAGCTGGTGGCCGAACCGTTCCGCCACGGCGGGCGCGAAGCGGCGCAACGCTTTTTCGAGGAGGGGCTGCGCAAAGTGTTTGACCGGATTCGGTCTCTTCACCATCCCGATTACCCCCTTACTGTCTACTATGCCTTCAAGCAGGCTGAGGTTGAAACGGTTGGGGAAGGCAACGGCGCGCTGGCCGATGATGACGACGAGGCGCCGTCTGCGTCTGTAATCGCCTCGACCGGGTGGGAAACGATGTTGCAAGGGTTGATTCAAGTTGGTTTTACGATTGTAGGAACATGGCCGATTCGCACGGAGCGACCCGGACGGTTACGCGAGACCGGTTCTAATGCGCTCGCATCCTCGATTGTCCTCGTTTGTCGTCCGCGGCCGGCGGCGGCGCGGGTCGCTACCCGGCGCGAGTTTCTTAGCGCGTTGCGAGCGGAGCTACCGGAGGCGCTGCGTCGCTTGCAGCAGGGCAATATTGCCCCGGTCGATCTGGCGCAGGCGGCGATTGGTCCCGGAATGGCAGTCTTCTCGCGGTACAGCAAGGTGATTGAGGCAGATGGTTCGCCGATGCGCGTGCGCACGGCGTTGCAGATTATTAACCAAGAACTTGATGCAGTGCTGGCTGCTCAAGAGGGCGAGTTCGATAGCGCTACCCGGTGGGCAATAGCATGGTTTGAGCAGTACGGTCTCAATGAGGGGCCGTATGGTCTTGCCGAGACGCTCTCGAAGGCGAAGAATACTTCGGTTGAGGGTATGGGTGAAGCTGGGATCATTGTTGCGCGTAGCGGTAAAGTGCGGTTGCTGCGCCGTGACGAATTGCCTGCCGATTGGGAATCGCGTCGTGGGCAACGCATGACCATTTGGGAGATTACCCAGTATTTGGTCTACGCGTTAGAGCAGCGGGGCGAGAATGGGGCAGCCGCGTTGCTGGCGCAGCTTGGCGGTGAAGGAGAGATTGCCCGTGATCTGGCGTACCGGCTGTATATGACGTGCGAGCGGAAAGGGTGGGCGCAAGAGGCGCAGGCGTATAACAGTCTGGTGGTTGCGTGGCCAGAGATCCGGCGTTTAGCGGCCGGCTCGATGCAGAATGCGATGAAGCTGTAAGTAGTAATGAAGTGGCCAGCGAGGATTGGTAGGAATGGCGAAGAAGCTGATCGAAGTATCAATACCGTTAGAGGCGATTAACCGGGCGGCAGCGCGTGAGCGATCGGTGCGGCAAGGCCATCCGAGCAAATTGCATCTCTGGTGGTCACGTAAGCCATTAGCTGTATGCCGTGCGGTGCTTTTTGCGTCGTTGATCGATGACCCTGATCAGCCGGGTGTGGCGCCGGATTTGCTGGCCGAAATTGACCAATTGCCCAATCCGCCGACTGTCCAAGATGATTGGCATCGTCTGACTATTGGCGAACAGCGCCGTCAAAAGTTATTTGCCTTCATTGAACGTCTCATCGCTTGGGAAAGCAGTAATGACGAGGCTGTTCTCAACATTGCCCGACGCTTCATTCACGTTGCCACTGGCGGTAACCCGCCACCAGTGTATGATCCGTTTACTGGCGGCGGCTCGATCCCGCTCGAAGCCCAGCGATTGGGGTTGGATTCCGTCGCTTCCGATCTTAACCCGGTGGCGGTGTTGATGAGCAAGGCGTTGATTGAACTGCCGGCGCCGTTTCTTGGGATGCCGCCGGTTAATCCCGCTAGCCGTTCAGCATTGTCTGCGCCGCGCGCGCCGGAAGAGGCAGGAGCGCCATCCCCGAGTATACACAAAGGCTGGTATTCACGCGGCTACTTGCCTCACTTTGATCATCCCGGACTTGTCCAAATGATTACGTACCGTCTTGCCGACTCTGTCCCTGTGGCCCAGTGGGCGGAATGGCAGTCTATGCATCCGCATATCAGTGATGAAGACCGCCGCAATATGGTAGAAGCGTATCTCGATGCCGGGTATGGTTCGTGCAGCTTACGGGATGAACGTGTTGCGCGGCTGGTCGAAGAGAACCTCATGCATTTTGATGGCCAGCGTTATCGCTTATTGGCTTGGGTTATTATGCCGAACCACGTTCATGTCCTGATCGAAACATTTCCCGGTTATCCACTTGATAGAATTGTTCATTCTTGGAAATCATATACCGCGAAGGAAGCTAATAAGATTTTAGGTCGAACTGGGGAGTTTTGGCAGGCTGATTATCTTGATCGTTATATTCGTGATGAGCAACATTTACATAGTGCAATCCACTATATTCATGAGAATCCGGTAAAGGCGGGTTTGGTTGTGCGTTCTGAGGAATGGAAGTTTAGTAGTGCGAATTGTATAGTTCACTACGCGGGCGAGCCGCCCGCGCTCCATCCCCCGGCTGGGGCGCGGGCCGCTGGCCCGCCCATCGCCGCGCTCCATTCGGCTCCGGCGGGCGAGCCGCCCGCGCTCCATCCCCCCGTTGGGGCGCGGGCCGCTGGTCCGCCCATCCCCGCGCTCCATTCGGCTCCGACGGGCGAGCCGCCCGCGCTCCGTTCGGCTCCGGCGGGCGAGCCGCCCGCGCTCCATCCCCCCGCTGGGGCGCGGGCCGCCGGCCCGCCCATCCCCGCGCTCCATTCGGCTCCGACGGGCGAGTCGCCCGCGCTCCGTTCGGCTCCGGCGGGCGAGCCGCCCTCGCTCCATTCGGCTTCGGCGGGCGAGCCGCCCGCGCTCTATGCTCCCACTGGGGTGCGGGCCGCTGATCCGCAACGTGAAAGGGTTGCGGGTCTCGTGGCTGATATACAGTACTATGGCCAATGGATACAGGATGAAGCCAAACGTCGTATTGGTTATGCATATCCCAATGCGGTAGTCTTTCTCGATCATACTGACGGCGCCATACTATCGGCAAGGGAGGCTGCTGCTCGCTACCCTCATCTCAATCTGACCGAGCATGGTGCAATTTCTCCCATTCTATCCTCGCTTTCTTTGCCTATTGCCGTGTGGCTTTGGACGCGAACGGTTCGTTGCCCGAACCCCTCGTGTGGCGCGCAGATGCCATTAGTCAATTCGTTTGTATTGTCAACAAGAAAAGGGCGTGCCGCTTGGGCGGAACCGGTTATTGACCGAAATGCGAAGACGGTGCAATTCATGGTTCGCCATACACCGCCACCGCCATTAGAAGGGACTGTTGGCCGGAATGGTGCGCGTTGTTTGGTTTGCAATCATGCAGCCTCGCTTCAGTATGTGCGTGATGAAGGACAGGCTGGTCGTCTCGGCGAGCAGTTAATGGCCATAGTGGCTCTTTACAATGAGGAGCGGGTCTTTTTATCACCTGATCCGCAAACTGTTGTTACTAATCTTCAGCCGAGTTGGCGACCTGATATTGAGATGGTTCGTAATCCTCGGCACATGACGCCGCCATTGTACGGGATGAGGACGTTTGATCGACTCTTCTCGCCACGCCAATTGCTGGCAATGACAACGTTCAGCGATCTGATCCGTGAAGTGCGTGGTCAAATTCTAGCTGATGCGACACTCAGTGGCGATCGCGATAGCGAAGCTTACATGCGAACTGTAACAACCTACTTGGCATTCGCACTTGATAAAGTCGTAAATCTCTGGTCGGCGCTTACTAGTTGGAAGAGTGATGATGGCGTTGTGCGCGGTACATTTGCTCGTCAAGCGTTGGCGATGGCGTGGGTTTATGCGGAAGTGAATCCGTTTGCGCATATCAGCGAACGTTTTACGCAAGCTGTTACAAGCATTTGTGAGGTGCTTGAACATCTGGCGTTATATAAGATGGGTACAGTGGTTCAGCGTGATGCGACGGAATTATCTGAGACATCAGCATACTTGTTCGCTACCGATCCACCCTACTACGATAATATTCCTTATGCCGATTTATCTGATTACTTCTACGTCTGGCTGAGATCGACCATAGGCGATCTCTACCCTGACATGATGGGTACGTTGTTGGCCCCGAAAGCGGCTGAATTAGTTGCCGATCCAATCCGGTATGGCAGTGTTGAGCGAGCTCGTGCAAATTTTGAAGCGGGTATGCGCAAAGCCTTCACTGCTATGCGGCATATTCAGCACAAAGCCTATCCTCTGACCATCTTCTATGCGTATAAGCAGGCCGAACAGCGATCAGAGGCAATAGCCGTCACTGGTTGGGAGACAATGCTTGCTAGCTTAATCGGTGCTAACCTCATGATTACTGGTACGTGGCCGGTGCGTACAGAACGCGCTGGCCGGCTCCGCGAAACGGGGAGTAATGCGCTGGCTTCTTCAATTGTGCTTACCTGTCGTCCGCGTCCCGACGACTCGCCTGTTGCGACTCGTCGGGAGTTTTTGCATGCGCTCAAACGCGAATTGCCGCATGCGCTTCGCCAGTTGCAGCAAGGCAACATTGCGCCGGTGGATCTTGCCCAAGCTGCAATCGGGCCGGGTATGGCAGTGTTTTCGCGCTACCGTTTTGTTATTGAGTCCGGCGGCGATCCGATGACAGTACGCACTGCGTTGCAGATCATTAATCAGGAAATTGATGCAGTATTGGTTGAGCAGGAAGATGAGTTTGACGCGACGACTCGTTGGGCGATTGCTTGGTTTGAACAATATGGAGTGAGTGAAGGTCCTTACGGTGTGGCCGAGACGCTCTCCAAAGCTAAGAATACGTCAGTGGATCGCATGGTTGAGGCCGGTATTATTGTTGCGCGTAGTGGCAAGGTGCGTCTTTTGGTAGGAAAAGAACTTCCTGACCTCATCAATGCAACTCGTGTCGCTTACCTGTCAGTTTGGGAGGCGACGCAGTATGTAGTGCGGGCCTTAGTAGATGGTGGTGAACAGGCGGCTGCTACCTTGCTGCCGGTTATCGGTGAGCAGAGCGGCGCTACTCGTGATCTTGCTTATCGACTGTATACCATCTGTGAGCGCCATGGGTGGGCGCAGGAAGCAATCGGGTATAACAGTTTGGTAGTGGCTTGGCCAGACATTCAACGATTGGGAAGCGGGAAATAAGCATGCAGATAGAAGGGTATGTATATGGCGTTGAGTAACCGTGATCGTGTCAATAAAGGTTTAGAACTCTTGCAACAAGGATTACGTCCTTTTGTTGAGCGTGAATTAATGGCTGTATATGGAAAATATTGGGTGACGAAAGTCACTGAACATTGGCCTAACGATATTCGCTGGGATGGTGATGAACCGCAGCTCGATGCATCGCCGTTGCTGCGTATTATGTGGGAGCAATGGAATAGTGTTTTTGGCAAGACGCTGGGCTATGCCGAGCGCTCGTTAGTGAGCGAATTGCGCGACACACGGCATAAATGGGCGCATCAAGCCCCATTCTCAACCGATGACACCTACCGCGCACTTGACAGTATTCAGCGCTTGCTGACCGCTATTTCGGCGCCGGAGGCCGCTGAAGTCGAACGGCAGAAACAAGAGGTGTTGCGCCTCCGCTTTGAAGAGCAAGTCCGTCGTGAAACGCGCAAAGTGTCTACAGCGCCGATCGTTGGCCAACCGGCGGGTGGGCTGCGTCCATGGCGTGATATTATGACGCCGCACCCGGATGTGGCTTCTGGTCGCTACCAACAAGCTGAGTTTGCCGCTGATCTTGCGCAAGTCTATCGGGGCGAAGGATCCGACGAATACCGTAATCCGCGCAGCTTTTTCCAGCGCACCTTTATCACCGAAGGTTTACGCTTGCTGCTTACTGGGGCGCTTCGTCGTCTTGCCAATACTGGCGGCGATCCGGTGGTGGAACTCCAGACCAACTTCGGTGGTGGCAAGACCCACTCAATGCTGGCGCTGTATCATGTGTGTTCTGGTGAGACGCCCGCTAGTTTGCCGGGAATTGAGCCAGTGTTAGAATTGGCGGGTGTTTCGAGCCTGCCGCGTGTTCGGCGTGCAGTACTGGTTGGCACCGCCTTATCACCGGCCAAAGTGCATCGTAAAGCCGATGGCATAGAGGTGCATACACTCTGGGGCGAATTAGCATACCAGTTACTAGGAGCACACGGATATTCAATCGTCGCTGACTCAGATCGAGCAGGCGTGAGTCCGGGGTCAAATGAGTTGGCGACATTATTCCGGGAAGCTAGCCCGTGCCTGATATTGATCGATGAGTGGGTGGCCTATGTGCGCCAGCTTTATACGCGAAGTGATCTTCCCGCTGGTTCATTTGATGCCAATTTGACCTTTGCGCAGGTGCTGACTGAGGCGGCGCGCGCTGTGCCGGGGACGCTAGTGGTTGCTTCGTTACCGGCATCAGATATTGAGATTGGCGGGGAGGCTGGCCGTGAAGCGCTTAGCCGCCTGAAAAACACATTCGGCCGACTTGAGTCGGCGTGGCGACCGGCGAGTGCAGAAGAGGGGTTTGAAATCGTTCGCCGCCGGCTCTTCCAGCCTATTACCGATCCTGAACACTTTCCGCAACGAGATGCCGTAGTACGTACTTTTTGCGACATGTACCGCACCCAAAGCGCCGAGTTTCCTGCGTACACTCGCGAGGCTGACTACGAGCGCCGGATGCAGGCTGCGTATCCAATCCATCCAGAGCTATTCGACCGGCTTTACAACGACTGGAGCACGCTGGAAAAGTTCCAGCGAACTCGTGGCGTATTGCGATTAATGGCTGCGGTTATTCACGCGCTTTGGCAGCGGGATGATCGCTCCTTGCTTATTTTACCGGCTAGTGTACCGGTAGACGAACCGGCGGTACAGTATGAACTTACGCGCTACCTCGATGATCCATGGGTGCCGGTGATTGAGAAAGATATTGATGGACCGAATTCACTCCCGCTCCGGCTCGACAAAGAAAATCCAAATCTAGGCCGCTATTCGGCGGCACGGCGAGTCGCGCGCACGCTCTATCTGGGATCAGCGCCAACCTTTCGCATGCCGAACAAAGGAATTGAAGATCGACAGATCAAGTTGGGATGCGTACAGCCGGGTGAAAGTGTCGCCATTTTTGGTGACGCGCTGCGCCGGTTAGCTGATCAGGCGACGTACCTTTATCAGAATGCGCAGCGGTACTGGTATGCAACTCAGCCGAGTGTAAACCGGCTTGCTCAAGATCGCGCGGCGCGGCTCAACGATGATACCGTTCACGATGAAGTGTTACGGCGGTTGCGGGCTGCTGCGCGCCAGCGGGGTGACTTTGCTGCCGTTCATATTGCGCCGGCCAGCGGAAGTGATGTGCCAGATGAGCGCGAGACCCGATTGGTTCTGCTCGACCCAAGCTACCCGCACAGCGGCAAAGTTGCCGAGAGCGCAGCGCGCCGATTTGCAGTCCAACTTCTGGAATCGCGGGGCGCCGGTTCGCGTGTATACCGCAACACGCTGGTGTTTCTGGCCGCTGATACTACGCGCTTGAAAGAGTTGGAACAAGCGGTGCGCGAGTATTTGGCGTGGAAATCAATCGAAGATGAACGTGATTTACTTGGGCTCGATGCGTTTCAAGCCAGCCAAGCCAAAACGCGAAGGGAACAGTTTGATGATACGGTAAATCAACGTGTTCCTGAAACATATATCTGGCTTCTGATCCCTGAACAGCCCGATCCACAGGGTGGGGTCACGTGGGAAGAGATCCGGTTGCAGAGTCAGGGGACGGTGCAAGAAGCGCTCGCGGTACGGGTAGCGAAAAAGCTACGAAATGAAGAGCTTCTCATTACACAGATGGCAGGCACTCGATTGCGTTCAGAACTTGATCGCATCCCGCTTTGGCGCGGGGATCATGTGAGCGTCAAACAACTCGCCGATGATTTTGCTCGTTACCTCTATCTGCCGCGTCTGGCTAACACCGAGGTATTGGTTGAAGCCATTGCGCAAGGTGTTGCCCAATTGACGTGGACTCAAGACACATTTGCGTATGCTGAGGGGTGGGATGCTGCTCGGCAGATGTATCGCGGTCTACAAGCCGGACAACATGTTCGGGTCACGCTTGACTCGGATAGTCTGCTGGTCCAACCGGCAGCAGCTCAGCGTCAATTCAACATGGTTGTTCCCACACCATCTTTGCCGCAAGCTCAGCATCAGCCAGTCGAAAGTATTGGTACGCAACCCGTTTTAACTGGCGAGTCTGCCCAGTCACCTGTTGCACCTGCCCAACCAAAGCGCCCGCGTCGTTTTTACGGTAGTATCACGCTCAACGATCCCAACCGGTTGGCCAGCCAGTCCAAAGATATTGCTGACGCAATTGTGCAACACTTGACTAGTTTAGTTGGCGCAAAGGTGCAGATCACGATCGAGATCCATGCCGAGATCTCCAATGGAGTCCCCGATCATATTGTTCGGAATGTTACCGAAAATAGCCGGGTGCTCAAATTTAACCAAGCGGGATTTGAGGAGGAATAGGCCAACTGTAGTTAAGAGCCTGTTGCAGCGCCGGAATGCGTGTGCTCTTATCATAGTATCGTTGGAAAGAAGTTGCCTGATAAGCTAACCCATAGAGTGTAGCTCGGCGATATTTCGTAGTTTTCCCATAAATGTGCCGTTCGCCACAACATTGCCTCGGCATTGGCCGTGCTCGTTGTGGGTGCTCCGATCACTGGAATGGTAGGCGCTCCTGAGAGTAGATTTTAAAGAGCTTACATCTGACGCCCCAGATAACGACTACGCCCCAACAACGTTGGCAGCAATAAAACGTACAGAGCGGGGGTGAGAGAGCATCACCCCCGTTTGACTATGGCCACCACTGAGCCACATCGCGCAGCGCGTGAAACATTTCTCCCGCTGCTTTGGCGCCTCCGGTTGCCGTGATCAGCGGCAGCAGCGCGTGCAGGCAAGCGAGCAACTCAGGGCGAGGCCGGCGCGCAAGCAGCGGCAACGTCTCTGTTAAACAACGATAGCGCAGCGGCGCAGGGAGTGCGGCGAGGTGCGGCGCTAGCGTGGCGAGCATTTTGGAGGACAAATCATTGTAAATCGCGGGGTCAGTGGCGAGAGCCTCGGTCAGGACGTCGTGCCGTTCCGTTTCGGGCAGGTACGGTACCAGCGCGGCGATCGCCTCGACGCGGTAAGGCTTCCAGTTAATCGCACGAGCGGCGGCGAGGGCTTCGGCCCGCAGTTCCGGAGTTAGGTGTGGTGCAAGCATAGCGAGCGCCCAAGTACGGAAATCCTTCCAATCAATCGCACGAGCGGCGGCGAGGGCTTCGGCCCGCAGTTTCGGCGGCAGGTGTGGTGCCAGTGCAACGAGCGCTAGGGCGCGGGACTGATCATCTTTAATCTTGCGGGCAGCGTCGAGAGCCTCGGTTAGGACGGCGTGCCGTTCCGTTTCGGGCAGGTGTGATGCCAGCGCGGCGAGAGCTTCGGCGCGGGCCTTCTTGTCCGCAATCTTGCGAGCAGTGTCGAGAGCCTCCGTTAGAACGGCGTACCGTTCCGTTTCGGGTAAGTGCGGTGCCAGCGCGGCGATCCCTTTGACACGGAGCCAATCCTCGGCAATCTCGCGCGCAGCGGCGAGGGCCTCGGTTAGGACGGCGTACCGATCCTTCCCTGATAGATGTGGTGCTAGCGCAGCGAGCATCTCGGCGCGGTCCTTTCCCTCAGCAATCTTGCAGGCGGCGGCAAGGGCGTCGGTTAGGACGGCGTACCGCTCCTTTTCGGATAGGTGCGGCGCCAGCGCGGTGAGTATCTCGGCGCGGTCCTTTCCCTCAGCAATCTTGCGGGTGGCGGCGAGGGCCTCGGTTAGGACGGCGTACCGCTCCTTTTCGGATAGGTGCGGCGCCAGCGCGGTGAGTATCTCGGCGCGGTCCTTTCCCTCAGCAATCTTGCGGGTGGCGGCGAGGGCCTCGGTTAGGACGGCGTGCCGTTCCGTTTCGGGCAGGTACGGTACCAGCGCGGCGAGAGCTTCGGCGCGGAACCAATACTTCTGCTCGTCAATCTTGCGGGCGGCGGCGAGGGCCTCGGTTAGGACGGCGTACCGTTCCGTTTCGGGTAAGTGCGGTGCCAGCGCGGCGATCCCTTTGACACGGAGCCAATCCTCGGCAATCTCGCGCGCAGCGGCGAGGGCCTCGGTTAGGACGGCGTACCGATCCTTCCCTGATAGATGTGGTGCTAGCGCAGCGAGCATCTCGGCGCGGGTCTTCTTGTCCGCAATCTTGCGGGTGACAGCAAGGGCTTTGAGTAGGACGGCGTGCCGTTCCGTTTCGGGTAAGTGCGGCGCCAGCTCGGCGAGTACCTTGGTACGGAACGACTTCTCGGGAATCTTGCAGGCGGCGGCAAGGGCGTCGGTTAGGACGGCGTGCCGTTCCGTTTCGGGTAAGTGCGGCGCCAGCGCGATGATCGCCTCAGCGCGGTACTTCTCGTCCGCAATCTTGCAGGCGGCGGCAAGGGCGTCGGTTAGAACGGCGTGCCGTTCCGTTTCGGGCAGGTACGGTACCAGCGCGGTGAGCGCCTCAGTGCGGAATGGCTCTTTTTTAATCTCACAGGCGGCAGTGAGAGCGTCCGGCAGCAGCCCCTTCGGCAGGTGCGGCGCCAGCGCGGCGAGCGCATCGGCGCGGAACAACTCCTCCTTAATCTTGCGGGCGGCGACGAGAGCGTCGTGCAGTAGTTCCAGCGACAGGTGTGGAGCTAGTGTCCGTAGTGTGGTTGCTTGTTGGTGCCCGTCCAGCATCTGGCGCACATAGGACATAGCTTGGGTGACGCTCCATATGCCGTGCTGCACTAGTAGTTTCGGCAAGTTAGGCGGCAAGTTATACACAAGCGCACGGATGGTTGATTCGATTAGGGCGCAGCGGATCTCCAGCCCTAGGTGCGGTGTGGGCTTGGGCTGGTGCGCCTCTGCGGCCAGCCGGTTCTCAGCAGCGGCGCGCTGCCATACAGCGGCGATGTCGCTCAAGTAGCCATTATAACCTCCTTCATACGCTTCCCATGTGGCTGCCCATGCTTGGCTTTCGGCTAGGTGGCGTAGGTTGGAAAGCGGGGTATTGGCGCGTTGCAGGTGGGCGCGGTAGAACCGCACTACGTAGGGTGGCGCTTGCTGTGGCGCAAGACTTTCCTTGTGCAGGTTGTCGAACACGCACTTGCACCACTGAAGAAACCGCTGCTCTAGCGCCTGCCGTTCGCTGTTAGTCAGATTCTCGAAGAAGTAATCACCCAGTTTCGGGTGGCTGAACACATAACCATCGTTTGTGGCAATCACGAAGCGTTCTAGTGGGTACAGAGCTTGATCAAGCATCCAAGAGTCTTCGATGGCGCTGCGGTCTGCAAGGGAAAGCAGATCGTCTGCCTGCAACGGTCCCAACGCTGTAGCCAGTAGGTTGAGCGTTTCGCGCACACTCCGTTCTTTCAGTGGGGTGTCATCCCCCCACAGTTTGCGCTGATCCTCGAACCAACGATCCATGTATCCTTTGTAGCCGGGCTTGATCGTGCTCAGGTCTTCTGCCGTAAGCCGTGACGCATGTGTGCTGCATTGCCACAAATCTTCGACATATAACCTGACAAGCAACGGCTCGCCGCCAGTCAGCCGGTACAGTTCATCGATAAAGGGCTGGTGCGCCAGTTGATCGAGCGACCTATTCATCTTCTTTAGCACGTCGCTCAACCCGGTTTTGTCGAGTGGATCAAGCATGAGGCAATCCACGTTCAGCCGATCCCATACCAGCGCCCTGAGCCAGTCTTTCGCTTCTGAACGATGAGCGGTCAGTCGGGCACTGACAATGACCTTTAACCCCGGCGGCGGGTTGAGCGGGAAGAGCGCACCGTCGGCATCCCAGTCTGCTGCCTCGTCTACCCCGTCGAGCACGACGAGCAAGCGGCCTTGAGGCGGCTGACGTTGCAGGTACCTGCTGCAGATGCCGCGCCATACCTCATAAGGCGTATTGGCGTCGGTGAGAATCTCTTCGTTAAAGGAGCGAGCCAGTTGTTCAGCTAAGCTGGCAAAAGCCACACTGGCAGAGTTCGTGCTGAAGCGGATGCTGATCGGCACAAAGACGATTGGCAAGCTAGAACATAGCTGGGCTAACCATTGCGCCAGCAGCGCCGACTTACCGCGTCCGGCGGGCGCGGTAAGCAAGAGGTAGGGGGTGGTCGGATCTGCCAGCCAATTATCCAATTGGCGCAACACCTCTTCGCGACCGCCGAAGGTGACAGGATGCTGTGGCGTACCGAGGTAGTTGTCGCGAAAGCTTTTGATGCGGGTAGTGTAGTCGATCGGTAGGCGACGTATCGGCGCAATAACATGTTGAATGAAAACAGTGTTGCGATCGCCAGTGATGACAACGCTATCGCGCACCTCCCCGCCAATCGTCACTTGGCGCGATGCGTCTAGTGCGGTGCGAAACTGCTCGTCGAGCAGACGGCGTATCTCAGCAACATCGTTGCTGATCTGATCGAGCACGCGTGAGTCCCAAACAGCCTGCAAAATTAGTTGGTTTGCTAACTCTGACTCAAGCGCCGCTAAAAAATTGGCTGCAACACGAGTAGCTTCAGCTAACCGATGCGGGGTTGCTACAAGCCCCAGATGGTCACACCAGCGCCGGGCTAGATCTTCCGGAGCAGGGTGGCCGCGTCGAGTGAGAAGGGTTGCAAGTAGCGGCGCAGCAGGGCCGGTGAGGAAAGCCTGATCAAAGAGCGCTGCCACCCAATCGGGATGCTGCTTAGCAAAGGAGGAGTAAGCCTTTGCGAACGCCGTCTGGAATGCACGCTGTTGTAGGTCAATGCCCAACACGGTGTGTGTGCTAGGCCCACTGTCCTGAATCAGATGGTTAAAGATCGTTTCGGTGATGGCAGAGAGAACAGCTTCAGAGAGCATAGTGCTAATTTGTCATTGAGTGAGCTATATAAATTATCTCACATCAGGTATTTGGATGCAAATATTGTTCCGCCCTTAATCCCCCTCCACCGCTTGCCCGGAACCGGGTTGATCGTCCGAATCTACGCTCCTCTGTTGCCATATTCATCATTGACCTTACCCAACCAGTTGCTACAATCAAAATAGTTCGGTTGCGACGGAAGCGTTTTTCCGCCGCTGCATAGTGGGGTAGGCGGATTGGGGCGGGGGAGGCGTGTATGGGTCGCCAGACAACCCTCATTATCGGCGTCGTGGCGGTCGTGACGTTGCTTGCGATCATAGGGGGCGTTGCGTTTGTCGTGACCCAGAACCGGAGTGTGCAACCGGGCGGGGCTAGTTCGCCGGCGGTGCTGACGGCGACGCGGGTGGCGCTGCCGACGCGCACGCCGCGGCCTGCTATGGCGAGCGCTACACCGGCGTTGCCAACCCGCACGCCCCGTCCGGCGGCGGCAGGGCTGACGGCGACAGCAGTGCCGGCGAGTTCATCTGGCGGGTTGCCAACCCGCACGCCCCGTCCGGCGGCGGTGGCCCAAATAACGCCGCTGCGGGTCAGCGCCAGCGATTATGCGCCGAATTCGCGCGATGCACAAGGCAATACGACGACGTTTACGCCCGATAATGCGGTTGATGGCCGGTTCGATACGGCGTGGCGGGTTGCGGGTGATGGCGTGAATCAGTGGCTGCTGCTCGAGTTTGCCGGCCCGGTTGAGGTGCGTGAGGTGTTGATTCTGCCGGGTTATGCCAAGATTGATCCCGTCGATGGTACGAACCGGTTTTGGCAGAACCGGCGGGTGCGCCGGGTGCGGCTGGAGTTTCGCTCCGGTGTGCGGATCGAGGCGTTGCTCGATGATCAAGCGGTGTTGCAGCCGATCCGGGTGAATAACGTTGTGACTGATGCGATCCGGATTGTGATTCTGGAGAGTGTGCCGCCGGCAGTGGACAATGGGCGCGATTTTACGCCGATGAGCGAGGTGGAAGTGATAGGGGTGGTGCGATGAGCACGCATGCTGTCAGGTTTTTAGTGGTGGCGGCATTCGTGCTCGCGCTGGCCGGTTGTGGCGAGAACGCTGGGCCGGTAAGCCAGCAGGCTGCACCGGTGGCGACGGCAACGATGGTAGCAGCGACGGTGACGGCGATCCCGACGCCGCTCCCACCGACACGCACCCCGCGGCCTAGCCCGCTGCCTTCTCCTACTGTGACACCCACGCCTGAGCCAACGCCGGTACCGCCATCGCCAACGCCAGTCGTCCTCACCTACGTCTTCCCGGTGCGCGGCGCACGGATTGAGTATGGCCCCTACCATCACGACTATCCGGCTGCCGATATCTTTTGCCCGGTTGGGAGCGAATTTGTGGCCCCCACGAGCGGCGTGGTCGATTTTGTCAGCCGGGTCGATCGTTGGGATCCGGCCACCAACCGGCCAGAGCATCGCGGCGGTTTGGCAGTCGCAATCATCGGTGATGACGGTTGGCGCTACTATGGCTCGCATTTATCGGCGGTCGCCGACGGGATCGAGCCGGGGGTGCGGGTCGAGGCGGGGCAGGTGTTGGGGTACACCGGCAACAGCGGCAATGCGCGCGGCACGCCGCCGCACCTGCATTTTGGCATCTCGCGCCCGACGACGCCGGACGATTGGGCCGTGCGGCGCGGCGAGATCCCGCCGTTTGCGTACCTGCAAGCGTGGGAGCGGGGTGAACCGCTGCGTCCGCAACCGTAGGCGACGGGCAGGGTGTGTGGCAGGGGACAAGGGTTTGGGTGGATGTACCCGGATTGGGTGACAATCCATAATACCTGTGTCAATCCGTAGGCTATTGCGCGAATGGGAAACGGATTGACACAGATCAATGGGTGTCCGCATCATGCTTACGGCCACGCCGCGCTACCGCATCGTCAGCGGCAGGTACGTGGGCCACAACAGCCGCTCCGTAAGCAACGACGACCGGTTGGCGACGTTGTCATCGGCGAAGGCGTAGATCACTGGTGTCTGCATCGCATCGACGACGAACGGTGCGGTGTAGGGCTGGAAGGTCGTCCCGTCGAGCGAATAGAGCACCTGCTTCACTCCGGCGCCGCTATCAGTGGCGATGATTGTCACCGTTTTGGCATTGAGTGGTCCTGTGACAGTGATCGTCACTGCCGGCGCATCGAGGTCATTAGCGGCGGCGCCAGTGACGCTAGCTGTCGGTGAAATCTCGGTCTCAAACGTGCCATCGCCGTCAGTATCGGCATGCAGTTGTTCAATGCCCTGCGGGGTGATGCGGAGAGTTGCGCTGATATTTGCGGGCAGGCTCAGATCAAGATACCGTACTGAAAGGTCGGCGCTGTCACCCGTGCCGCGGGTGATCTCAAGGCGGAAGGGACCATCGCCCGTGCGCAGCGTCACGGTATACGTCTCACTTGCCGGTAACACGAGCGCGTGTGCGTCCGTACCAAGCGGGTAGTAGTCGGCGACGACTGTATCGGTGACGGCGAGCGTGCCATCCGAACCAACGTAGTTGCCAAGGCTGTCAGTGACGGAGAGCGCCGGGAAGCCGATGCCGGTGATATACACGGCTGGCGCGGGTGCGGATAGCATCCCGGCTGACTGTGCTTGAGCGCTAAGCTGACCGCTCAAGGCGCTCCTGATCTTATCCCAAACGATAGGATTTCTCGTCAGTTGGGTATGCTCAGTTTCCCCCGCAGTAACAAGATATGATGTCCAGCCTTGTGGGGATGCGCTGTTTATTGGCACTGTCGCATCGCCTGCAGCGAATTTCAACGCATAGTATTCAGGCGAAAAGAAGCATGTCGAGGGCACTACAATTATGAAATGGTTAGCCGTGGTTGGTTGCGGATTTGACGTCACCGTGCAATTGACAGTCTTACGCACTTCAACCTTGCTGATTGTGGTATTGGTTCCCATATTACCGGAGATTATATAATACTCGACTTGTGACCCTTCTGGACGCCAGTTGGTCACATAGGTACGGCTGAAATGCTCGGCGTTCGTTCCCACTTGTCCATAGTTTCTGTTCAACATCGCGATGAGCTGGCTGTAGGTATGATATGCTTCTCGATCCTTGCCATTTTTATCTGCATCCCAGCCTTTTTCCTCGAACACGACATTGCGATGGACATCGACATAGATGTGGCTGGGAAGCAGTTGATGGGCGCCGGGGAAGGCGCGCGCCCACCTCATAATGTCGTAGGTTGAGACGCCGATAACCTTTCGTGATACCCAGTCTATCGGTTCCTTGCCGGTGAAGAGTGCCATCAACATTTTCGGCGCACCGTGCCATGGGGTCGCAATCGTGATCAGCTTATCCACGTAGACCGAGTCGCCGAGATTTTGCGCATAGACGCCAGCGACTAGCCCGCCCATACTGTGCGCCAGCAGATTAACCTGAGGTGTGTCGTGCAATGCACGGACGCAGGTGATCAACCTGCCGAGCTCTTCGGCGTTTCGCTCGATCGGTTGGCGCCAGTCGTAAGCGAAGACAAAGAGCGTGATCTGGCTTCCTGTCGCTTGGGGGATCGACTGGCATCGATTCAGAGGCGTCTCCCAATAAGGTTCGAGTTCCTGATAACCCAATCCTCCCGCGTCAACTGATTTTGAAAGGTAATCGAGTAAAGGTTCGTATATTTCGTAGTCTGGCAATGGTGGCACCGGCATGTATCGAATTGCATCCGTTGCGGTCACTACGCCAGTGTCGAGTCTCGTCATATATCTGTCGCGTAAGATTGCCCGGTTATTATACGAGGGTACACCCGGCCATATTGTGTACAGGGTGTCGTTCTCCTTTACCAACAGCTTACTTCCCATGATGCCGGGGATGAAGATCAGTGGCGTGCGTGTGACTGATTTAGGTGTTCCGGTGAAATTTGCTGTTGCCCCGGCGCCCGAACCGACAGTGACGGTGAGAGGACCGTTGAAGGTATAGCCCGGTGTACTAGCCGTGATTGAATACGTGCCAGCGCGCAGATCAGCAATGCGATATTGACCATTGCTATCGGTTGTCGTCGCGATGCCGGTATTGGTCTTGATTTCGACACCGCGCATTGGTAGATCGTTCACTGTGACAACGCTTCCGGTGATGGCGTATGTGGCGTCACCCGATCCCGCCACCGTCACCGGCACTGGACTGTAACTGGCTGTGCCATCGCCGAGCTGGCCATCGTAGTTCCAACCCCAGCAGCGAGCGGTACTGTCGTGCAGGAGTACGCAGGTATACCATGTACCAGCCGTGATGGCGAAGGCGTCGCTCAGCCCATTGACCGCCACCGGTGTCAGGCGGTCGGTTGTCGTGCCGTCGCCGAGCTGACCAGCCCAATTACTCCCCCAGCAGCGGGCAGTGCCATCGCGCAGGAGGGCGCAGGTGTGGTTGTAACTTGCTTGGATGTCAACCGCATCGCTCAAGCCGCTGACCGCCACCGGTGTCAGGCGGTCGGTTGTCGTGCCGTCGCCGATCTGGCCATCCCAGTTACTCCCCCAGCAACGGGCGGTGCTGTCACTCAGGAGGGCGCAGGTGTGAGCGTTACCCGCCGTGATAGCGATGGCGCCGCTTAGCCCGTTGACCGCTACCGGTGTCAGGCGGTCGGTCGTTGTGCCATCGCCGAGCTGACCAGCCCAATTACTCCCCCAGCAGCGGGCCGAGCCGTTGCTCAGGAGCGCGCAGGTGTGAGCGGCACCCGCCGTGATAGCGATGGCGCCGCTTAGCCCGCTGACCCTTACCGGTGTCAGGCGGTCGGTCGTTGTGCCGTCGCCGAGCTCGCCATCCCAGTTGTAGCCCCAACAGCGGGCGGTGCTGTCATTCAGGAGGGCGCAGGTGTGAGCGGCACCCGCTGTGATGGCGATGGCGCCGCTTAGCCCGCTGACCCTTACCGGTGTTAGGCGGTCGGTCGTTGTGCCGTCGCCGAGCTGACCAGCCCCATTACTCCCCCAGCAGCGGGCCGAGCCGTTGCTCAGGAGCGCGCAGGTGTGGGAAGCGCCCGCCGTAATGGTGAAGGCGTTGCTCAAGCCGCTGACCGTCTCCAGTGCTAGCCGGTTAGTCGTCGTACCGTTACCGAGCTCGCCATCCCAGTTGTTGCCCCAACAGCGGGCGGTGCTGTCATTCAGGAGGGCGCAGGTGTGAGCGGCACCCGCTGTGATGGCGACCGCATCGCTCAAGCCGCTGACCGCCACTGGTGTCAGGCGCTTAGTTGGCGTGCCGTCGCCGAGCTCGCCATCCCAGTTACTCCCCCAACAGCGGATAGCGCCATTGCGCAAGAGTGCGCAGGTATGGAAGCTACCCACCACAATGTCAATTGCGTCACTCAAGTTGCTGACCACCACCGGCGTCAGGCGGTTGGTCGTCGTGCCGTCGCCGAGCTGGCCATAGTAGTTCCAACCCCAGCAGCGGGCGGCGCCGTCGCGCAGGAGTGCGCAGGTATGAGAGCCGCCTGCCGCGAGGGCGATGGCGTCGCTGAGGCCGATGACCTCCACCGGAGTCAAACGATCGGTCGTCGTGCCGTCGCCAAGTTGGCCGTATTCGTTCTCGCCCCAGCAGCGAACGGAACCGCTAGCCAGTAAAGCGCAGGTATTAAGGCCATTTGCCGTAATGTCAACCGCGCCGGTCAGGTTGCGCACCGTCACCGGAGTCAAGCGGTCGATCGTCGTGCCGTCGCCAAGCTGGCCCGTGTCGTTCCAACCCCAACAACGCGCGGTGCCATCGCGCAGGATCGCGCAGGAGTGGTTACTGCCTGCTGCGATGGCGACGGCACCGCTTAAACCGCTGACCGCCACCGGTGTTAGGCGGTCGGTTGTTGTGCCGTTGCCGATCTGACCATATTCGTTGTTGCCCCAGCAGCGGGCGGTGCCGTCGCGGAGGAGGGCGCAGGTGTGAGAGCCGCCCGCCGCGAGAGCGATGGCGCCGCTTAAGCCGCTGACCGCCACCGGAGTCAAGCGGTCGGTCGTCGTGCCATCACCGAGCGCGCCAGCACCGTTCTCGCCCCAGCAGCGGGCGGTGCCGTCGCTAAGCACCGCGCAGGTGTGGGCATAGCCCGCTGTGATGGCGACTGCGCTGCTTAAACCACTCACCGCCACCGGCGTCCGGCGAGTAGTTGTCGTGCCATCACCGAGCTGGCCAAACTCGTTCTGGCCCCAGCAATAGACAGCGCCGTTATCCGCCACTCCACAGGTATGTGAGGCACCGGCTGTGATGTATATGAAGTTGATTGCCTGTAGCGTTGCACCATCTTGTGGTGGCGGCGGCTCATTGAAGGTTGCCGCTGCCGCCAGCGGCGTGTTGACGGGTAATGCGGAGGGTGTGGCGAACGAGGCGCTAATCAGAACGATCAGCAGCATGGCAGCGCACACGGTGGAAGGGCGCATAACGAACCTCCTCTCGAAACGCACTACCGGACGATGAATGGCACGGAGATGCGGAATGGAAGGTTTCGGTCCCACGGACGATACCGGACGAAATTGCTGACATGATCACCGGCGCCGTTGTTGTAGTCGCCATCGGTTCCGGGTGGGTTGGGGTCGTTCGGACCGGATGCGCTTCCCCACCAGTTGTTCACGGCAGAGATCCAGTGATTGGGTTCACCGTTGAACACGCCGTATTGGGTATTACCGTAGATGCGGCATCGCTCAATGGTGGGATTTGCAGATGCACCGTAACTAGCTAGGCCACGGATATTATTGCGTAGGGTGCAGAGACGAATTGATGGAGATGCGTTTTCAATATGGATGGCGCCCCAGCCCCACCAATCGGCGCCGCCGCCGTAGCGGAGTTCGAGGTGGGTGAGCGTGCCGCTGCTGCCACTGCGGAAGAGGATGCGGCCCCACTGCCCCGGACCCGGCAATTCGGTGGAGTTGTCGGTCGCACCGCCGATGGCATCGTCGCGGGGTGAGGTGACATAGATGGGTTGGCTGGCGGTGCCGGTGGCGTTGAGCGACCCATTGACGAGGAACTCGGCCTCTCGCCACGACGGTTTGATGACGATGCCCGGCCCCCACGTGAGCGTGCTGCCGAGGGCGATGGTGATGTCGTTTAAGGGTACATAGGCGGCCTCGGTCTCGTCCCACGTCGTGTTGGCGTTCACCGTTCCCTCATAGACGCAGATGCCGTTGTAGATGCTGCCGGTGAAACTGGCCGGGCTCATATTGTTCAAGGTGAAGTCGTTCTGAGGGGTGGTGCTGAGGGCGCACGAGGATGCGCTGGTGAGGGTGGCGGCGGTGAGGCTGACGGTGGCGCCGGTGTCGAGTTGCAGCATGCCCCACCACCACCAATCGGCGCCGCCGCCGTAGCGGAGTTCGAGGTGGGTGAGCGTGCCGCTGCTGCCACTGCGGAAGAGGATGCGGCCCCAGTTGCCTGCGGCGGGCAATGCTGGATCGTTGTCAGTATTTCCGCCAATCGTGTCATCACGGATTGAGGTGAAATAGACCGGACTCGCCTGTGTTCCTGACACAACTAGCTCACCATCAACGATCATGCTTCGTCCAAGGTTAAACTTCACAATAGCGCCAGCCTGAATGGTCAGCATTACACCGGCAGGTACAGTTACATCGGAGCCAGAGATGACATAGACATTACCGGCTGTCCACGTCTCATTGTCCGCGAGGGTACCGCTTCTACAGATCACGCCCGGATCGCTGCAGTTTAGTGCTGCATGCACCTCGTTTGGCAATACAATGAGAACAACGACAAGAGTGATAAAGCAGATCAACGGAATGATTCGCCAGAGATGCCAATTCATAACAACGGCTCCTTACATCAGCGCATATTTGCAGTATTAGCCTGCCAATGCGTGCGTGACCGGGTACCCAAGGATCTTTCGTGGTACGCGATTGAGCCGTTCAATTGCCGGCATCTATTGAGCGATGAGGCAAGGATGTTCTCCTTATTGAAGCGCCTTCGCACGGCGTTGTCACCCCGTAAACCCTGTATTACAGATGACAATTCTGTTATGTGCTCCTAGGGGTGTTATGCGCAGAGAATGAGGATTTGGCACTGCAAGTATCACAATGGGCGGGAAGAGCGTGCCGCTGAAGGGCATGGCATTGGCACTAGGGTTGTTATGACCATCAACCCTACCCCACACCGCGCGTTTCGCCTTCCCATTCTTTGCAGCGGTTCAAGGGCAAACAGAACGTATGAGTGCATATAGAGTTGATGGCTTTGCGATGCGCTGGTGTACCCTTTTTGTCCGCCCCTCAACCCCCTAGCGGCCGGTTCCCCTCGGTTGTGAGAATGTCGCTGAAGATGAAAAGGGTGTAACGCTCTCTTTGGGTGAATAATGTATATTTTTGTATAGATATTCAATGCAAAAAACAAATCTTTATTTTTAGTTTATTTGTTGCTATATGGATTAATTGTTCAGATGTAAAGATAGTATTTTCATGCTTATCAAAACGCTCTTGCGTTGATTGCGCGCCGGTGCTCTACCGTATGCCGCTGCTTCGCCGCCTGCATTGCCCCTCGTTGCCGCCGTATCCGGCGCGCCGGTTGGGTGATGGGTTTTGCGGTGACGCTGGGGGTGGCGTATGCGGGCAATGCGGGGGGGGGTCGCGCTGGTGTTGGTTGCGCTGGCGCTGAGCGGCGGGGTATGGGGCGGCGTTCCGAACGGGCCGGCGGTGCGCGCGCAGGCGGATGTCATTGACCAGTGGGCGCAGGATACGTGGGCGTATTTGCGCGCTGCGCAAACGACTTCCCATCATCTCCCGTATAGTTGGTGGTCGCCGGTGATCCCCGGCGGCGATTATGCGAACCCGGCTGAGATCGGGTTGTACGCGCTGGCGTGGCTGGCAGCGTATGACGCTGGCCGTCCGTGGAGTCCAACGTGGGCCGAGACTGAAGCCACGGTCAGCGCCATCCTCAACCAACTGCGCGCGTGGCAGACCGGCGCGCAGGCATTTCAGCCGCACGGCCCCAATGCCTACCAGCGCCGCGTCTTTTACCAGTGGTATTGGATCTCGTGGAACCCGCCGGTGGTGGGGGCGAACGTGGGCGATAACCATTTGGTGCCGTCGATTGATAATGCGTGGCTGGCGGCAGCGTTGATGACCATCCGCGCGTATGGCGCGGCGCACGGCCATACCACGTTGGCGCAACCGGCGGATGCTATCCTCAGCGAGATGGATTTCACTCTCTGGTACCACCCTGCGACGCACCGGTTTACGTGGGGTGCGGTCGAGAATCCGCAGGGTGGCACGGAAGCCGATTATCTTTCCAACGAGAACCGGATCATAAACTTCGTTGCCCGCGCGTTGGGCCATCTGAGCGCCGCTGAGTTTCGGCTGAGCCTTGCGGCGTTGGCTGGGCCAGCCGGAAGCTATGGCGGTATCACGGTGGCGCAGATGGCGTGGGACGGTTCGTATTTTACGTATGCGGCGCCGGCGTTGTTTGTGCGCGAGCTGGCGACTGAGTATGGCCGGCAGACGCTCGTGCCGGCGACGCAGGCCCAGATCGCGTATGCCCGTGATCGGGGGTATGTGGCGTGGGGGTTCTCGGATTGTTTTGATGTGGGGACGGGCGGGTATGTGCAACAAGGCGCGCCGCCGGCAGCGAGTCCCGGCGCGCCGGAGACGCGACCGGGGTTGGTGACGCCGCACGCGGCGGGGTTGGCGCTGATTACCCCGCTGGCGGATGAGGCGATCGCGACGTTGCAAACGCTGGCGAACACGTTTCCGTGCGTGTATGAACCCGGCTTCGGGTTCCGCGATTCGGTGATGGTACACCCTGCGGCGGCTGACTATGGCCAGTGCAGCGCCCGTTACAGCGCCTTGGCGCAATTGTGGTTGTTTTTGGGGTTGGCGAATGATCGCAATGGGTTTGTGTGGCGGTACTTCTACCGCGATCCCGGCGTGATGCAGGCCCATCTTGAGATGTACGGCGGCGCACAGGTGTATGTGCCGGTGGTGATGGCAGCGAGGGAATAAGGTGGCGTCAATGCCCCGCGCCTTGCTGCAATCGCTCTCGTTGCGGCACGGTTTCTCGGTTGCAGTTCCACCCGAAAGGAGGTTGCTGATGAATCCGCGCATTCGTTCGCTGGTCGTTGGCGCATCCATGTTGTTGGCGGTATTGCTCATCGTGCAAGCGGCGACGGTTGCGGCGCCACCAGCGACCGTTGCGGCGTCACCGGCGGCGCCGCCGACACTGGCTACGGTCACGCCGCATCCGCTGCTGAGCGACATCCGCATCCGGCGGGCGCTGGCCTACTGCACCGACCGGCTCGCTCTGATCGAGTCGGTCTATCCATTCTTGAATGCGACTCAGCGGCAGGCGTTGGTCATGGATACGTTCCTGCCCAAAGATCACTGGGCCTACCACGCGCCGCCGCCAGAGTTTACTTATCCGTTTGATCCGGCGATGGGCCGGCAATTACTGGCAGAAGCCGGTTGGACGCTCGCCCCCGGTGCGACCTATCGCACCAACGCAGCCGGCGACGAATTGGCGCTGTCGTTGACGACCACCAATGCCTCATTCCGCCAGACGTGGGCGGCGGCGCTCGAAGCGCAATGGCGCGACCACTGCGGCATCCGGCTGGTGCGCGAGCATATCCCGGTCTCAATCTGGTTTGGCGCTGAGAGCGGGTTACGTCGCCGCGATTTTGAACTAGGTGCGTTTGCATGGGTGGGGCAAGCTGATCCCGGTGGCTGGACGCTCTACGCTTGCGATCAGATTCCGACCGCAGCGAATGGCTGGAGCGGTCAGAACTATATGGGTTGGTGCAATCCTACGGCCAGTAGGGCCATTATTGCCGCCAATACCACGTTGCTACGCCAAGACCGGATCAATCACTACGCCATTGTCCAAACCGAATTTGCCCGGGATATGGTCTCGCTGCCGTTGTTTAATCGCATCCACAGTGAAGCGTGGAGCCGGCATCTGTCTGGAGTTCCGGCCAGCCCAACCGGTTACAGTCTCGCTAGCGCAGCCAACTGGGAACGCGATGATGGCGGGACAACGATAGTGGTTGGTTTTACCCAGCAGCCGGACAACCTGTTAGAAAGAGCTTCATGGCAAGCAGTGGCATTTGATGCTAGACACTTGGCGAAAGGCGTGTACTACACCGAGTACCACTATGACTATCAACCTGTCTTGCAAGACGGGTTGAGCACAATCGAGGCGGGTTTAGCGCAAAATGCGACCGTCAATGTCACTGCCGGGGATCGCGTCTACAGCATTGAAGGCGAACCGGTCACGCTCGCAGCCGGGGTGACCGTGATTGACGCTGACGGCAACGAGGTGACATATAGCGGTACGGGCACGATTGCCATGAAACAACTGACCGTCCGCTACCGCCTGAAGAGCTACCGGTGGAGCGATGGCGTTGCCGGGTCGTTAGCCGACATCCGGCTTGGGCTGCAGGCCGAGTGTGATCCGGATACAGAGCGGCGGCAATCGGTTTGCGACGCCATCCAGCAAACCACGTTCGGCCCCGGCCTCGAATACACCCTAACCTACTTGCCCGGCTACCAGTCATCCAACTACTCCCTGCTGCCGTCCTACCCGGTATACTTCCTGCTGCCGTTCGGCATCTACCCGGCGCATCAAGTGCTCAGCGATGGCCGGGTGCTGGCCGATGTGCCGCCGCGCGAGTGGGCAACGCTGCCCGAACTGGCCGAGCGCCCGCTCAGCTTTGGCCCCTATATGCTGGCCGAGTGGGTGCGCGACGATCACATGACGTTTGTCGCGAATCCGTACCACACTCCCGCACCCAAGGTGGGCCGGATTGTGATCCGGTTCTTCTCTTCTCAAGACGCAGCGATTGATGCGCTCGTGAATGGAGAGATTGATTTCCTGCCGGCATACGCCTTATTTCCCGATCAACGTCTGGCTGATGCCGCGGCGACGGGCCAGATCAATGTTGCGTATATCCCATCACCGACGTGGGAACATATTGACATGAATCTCGACCGCTATACGGCAGTGGCAGCACGCCCGCTCCCGCCCGCTGGCGGCGTTATTCAGACGGGTATGAATGCGACCATTACCGTGCCGAACGGTGCTGTAACCGAAACGACAACCTTTGTCTACAACCACAATGCGACGCCAGCCCAGTCCTTCAGCGGGGCAGAAACAGCGGTGAGCGGGTTCTCGTTGCAGGCGGTTACCGCCAGCGGCCAATCGGTAACGCGGTTTGACGTACCGATCACGATTCAGATTGACTATACGGATGATGACCTTGCCGCGCGGTCGATCCTAGAAGAGACCTTGAATGTGGCCTATTGGGATGGCAGCGGGTGGCGCAATCTGTTGCCGTGCGCAGGATGCAGCCACGATCTGGCCGCCAACCGGATCATCGTCGTGCTCGACCACCTGACTGAGTTTGCACTGAAGGGAGTGGTTGAGCGCGCGCGGCTCTATCTGCCGATCATCAACCGGTAGCTGTGGGGGCAGCGCGGTGTAGGGTGGGCGCTGCCTCCATCCAGTTCCGATCGGGTGCGTTGGCGGTTGCACCCTGTGGGTCGTGAGCATAGGGTAGCGGCTTCGCTATCGATTATGAACGGGATAGCAGCAATAAAGGAGATTGCCATGGCCACCAACGTGCAGACATCCAAGGAAGACTTCATAGACACCCTCATCAAACTGGGTGGCGTTGTGAGTTTCTTGACAACGGTCGTTTCATTTGTGCTCCAAGTTGGCGGCTGGCTAGATGATCCTGAAACGCTCCGGGTTGTTTCAGGAGTCGCTTTTGCGCTGTATGCCGGCAGCACGTTTTGGTTTGCCTTCAAAGCGCGGCATGTCACTGCCACGTGGCGATGGAGTAGTTTAGCAGTCCTCTATGTGGCGACAATGTTCTATTTTACGTGGGTTGGGACATGGCTAATAGCACCAGTGACGAAGCCAATCATCATTGATGATATGACCGGTATCTCGGTGTGGAACTACGCGCAACTTCCCGGATCGTCAGTAGCGATCCGCGGGGTGACTGACAAAGAGACCTATGCCATGCAGATCGATTACATGGTGGCAAAAGATGGCTGGGTCGGTATTTATCGTGAGATTAGTTCAGGGGCTTTGGCAGGCACCAAAGCCATTGGATTTTCGTTCAAGGGGAACGGCGCCCCAAACACGCTTGAACTCAAATTATTCCGCAAACCCGACGCAAGCGGGCGCAGCGCCATCTTTGGCACGCTCTGGAATCAGGCAACGAATACTGCGGATTGGAAGTATGTCGAAGTTCCCTATAGCCAGTTTGTATGCTGGCGCGACACCGGCTGTCTACCGGGTGAACTGATCGAACCGGGCGATATTTGGAAGATTGATATTGCAATCTCTAACAAAGTGAATGACACGCCGGGTCGTGGTACGGTGTTCATTGGTCCTATTCTGACGATTCCATGACGTACCAAATATGAAACCGTGCCAACCCGTCGCACCTGTGTGAATCCGTTTCCTCATGGATTGAAGAGGACACGGATTCACACGGATCGGGATGGATGCCCATGGTTTGGCAGCAGTGTTGTGGATACGGGTACGGGTGAGAGCGAGGCAGGGCGCTGCGACGGTGGTGTGAAGGGGCTACGGATTAGGATGGACTGACGCAGATCAGCAAGATCGACGAAGGAGCGTATCTCACTCTGCGAAGTTCACGAAGCTAGATGTTGCAAGATATAATGTTACAATAGGCGTATGTTTTAATTGTCATAATTCTGTATTGCTCTATCTCCTAGGCGTCGTTTGTCAACCATGTTGGTTGTGTGACAAAATATGAGGTAGGATGTGCGATTTTGCTCAGTATCTCACTGATGATCAAGGCTTAGCATGGCTCCACTCAGTTTTCATATCCGGCATGAGGTAACTCCTGAACGCTGTTACGACGTGTTTACAGCGATTGCAGACGGTTTTCCCTATCAGCACATAACCCAGAGTGACCGGCAAGAGGCGCGATTACGGCAGCTCGGTTTGATCGAGCGCCAAACGTTGAGCGCAAATGGTAGTGCATTGCTGCGGATACTCCAGCAAAAGCCGAGCTTATGGGGTGATCTACTGCATTTTTTGCACTATACCCGTTGGTCTCCGATAGCGCCAACTGAACATGCGTTTTCGTGGGTCTATCGCCAGTTTACTGATCATTTGTGGGAAGCAAGCAATGTGTTTGTGGATGAAAACTACTTGCAACCCTTAGTAAGTGCTTTGATCAGCAAGATTGAGGCTGAACCAGCGTTTGCCCACGTGATTGGGCACAAAACACGTACTGGAACAGTATCGCTTAGTCATTTAAGTCTTGTAGGTGCGCTCAATTGGATAGCTGCCTTACAGCCGCCAGTCATCAATGGTCAGCAATTTGCACGTCGCTTCTTTTGCCCGCCGGAATTAATGTTTCTCGCACTCGGTTGGGTTGCGCAAACGAGTGGTGGTGAAGTAGACATTGACTTTCTCCTCTCAGCCGAACGCCGTCAAGCGCTGTGTAAGATCTGTCTACTTGATCCTGCGGGATTAGATCGGTCACTTGATTGGATGCTACCGCAATATACTGCGTATGTGCGCCCCGGAACTCGGGCCGGCGCTTATGGCCGTTTCGTGCGATTCGTGCGTTGGCCCGATTTGGCAGCGCTGGCGTCTTGTTAATGTGGATTAGTGTGGAGGTAAGTTATGAGTGTTGAAGGTTTGCAAGCCGTACTTGATAAAGAAGAAATAGTTTCGACGCCGCTTGCCAATGATCTGCTTGATCAACCGGCGTGGGTTGCCGAGATCTTTCGTCGCCATGTTCGTACATATATCCCGTTTGCCCGTCAAGCAACGAAGGGAGAGCACGGCATAAGTGTTGCTGAGTTTGAACGGCACATTATTCGCGAAGTTCGTGCAGGGGGGGCAGTTCGTGGCTATCTGACCGGCGAATATGGTTACGGTAAAACGAGTACGGCACTTTATTTGTGGGATCGCGCCCAATCTGCCAACCTCCTATGTGTACCTACCTTTAAGCTACAAAATTTAAAAGATTTGGTCATTGCTAGCTATGGCTGGATGCGTTATGAATTGAGCCGAATTCGGCCTGATCTGATGAGCAAAGCTGAGCGTATATATAACGCTGTCATTGACAGAAGCGCCGAGACCCTAGCAACACGTTATCATATCAGCCTGAGCGCAGCCCAACAAATGCTGCAAGAACAGCCTGAATTGCTGCGTTTGAAGACAATCGACTATATTCGTTTTATCGAGGACGCTACCCAGCTCGCGCTGGAAGCTGGATACAATGGCTTGCTCATCTTAGCTGATGAGCTGCAGCAGTATATTGAGCCGGCTATCCATAATCATCAGCGCGATCCTATCAGCGCCTTGTTTGATCTTGTGGAGGCTATTCGGAGTCGACGGGGCCATCTTCAATTTGGTCTGTTGTTAATCATCCCGCCAAAGGATCTGAGTTTGCTACGTGATCAACGCGGCGATCTGGTTCATCGGATTCTACAGGCCAGTCTCGATTTGAATACAGTGTACGATCGTTGGTTTCCGCAGCGTCTCTGGTATCGCTTGGCTGAAACCTTTTCGTTCACGGAGCATCGCGATCGCGTTATCAGTACCGATTGTCTCGATGCGTTAGGTCAAATCGCATCGCGTGGCGATCTGTCAGATGGGCCGCGCACAGTCATTAATGTGTTGCGACGCGCCACACAACGTTACATTGCCGCAGGTTATCCTGAAGACGATCCATATTCGCCGGAAGATTTAATCGATGATTTTCTCAGTGGCGCTATTACCTTTGATAGTGCTCGTCGTATCCCCCACATTACAGCGCAAGCGCTGAATCACAGCATGGTGAAGGGGCATCCGATACGTGAGCGTGCAATCAAATGGGCGGCTGCGTTTCCGCAAGAAGGATTACCGCGTACTCTCCAAGAACGGCTCGGTTTAGCGGAAACGATTGATGAATTGGCCCATAGTGTCCTCAATGATCTTTTGATAGAGGTTGGTGACAGGCATAGTGGCGGGGTAACCCTGCGCGGTCTCGATCATGTCGGCGGTCAAACTGACTGGTTAACCTCGGCAATCCGCGATTTCTGGCGCACTTTTGATCAAGACACAGCTCAAATCCGTCGTTGGGTTACTTCGGCTTTTACGAGTCTGCTGACAACGAAGGTTTTTCCGCCCAATCAATGGAAAGTTACGAATGTATCTGATGGTGGATTATTTGAAAATGCTGGTCTGGTACTTGAAGGATGCTTTGCATCTGTTCAACAGCGCTTTCCGAACCGACGCATCGCTGTGCAAGTACTGTGGCAGGATGAGCCGGAACTTGGCGTTAATGATAGTGCGGAAATCCTGATCTTGTTCCGCTTGTTTAGCGACAAGCAAGGATTATCGTCTCCACAGTGGCGCTCATTACGCCTAGATGCGCAAGCTCGCCGGATTGAAGTTGACCTTAACATTATACGCCGTAGCGATGATCTGGTGTCCGTGCAAATCGATCAGTTCGTGCGTCCTGTGATCTTGTCTACCCATCTCACTCCATATTTGTTGCTTGCGCTATATCAATTTCTCGATGATAAACGCACTAACAATCTGATTCCTAAAGAAGATCTCCAATTTGTGCAGTATGGTTTTCAGACTGCGCTATTAGATGCAACGTTTCAGCTTCTGTTTGAGGCTAGTTTAGACGGTTCACAAGCGGTCGGTCAAGAGCGTTTCATAGAGAAAACGCTCAACTCACTGTTGGAGCAGCTCTATCCGGTATATAGTACGTTTATGCGTACGCAACAATGGAATAATACTTTGCAAAAATACATAAATGTCTTGCAACGCCACGATCTGACCTATGAGCGGCAAGGACAACTTCCGTTAGAGGGTACGAAGCACGAGATTGCTACGATGTTCGGTATGTCTGATACGGGTTTTGATGCTTTTGTGGAAAACTTTAGTGCGCTGATTCAAATCGAGCGACCTTTTCCTACGCGAGCTACTGCCCGTGCAGGCAATAAAGGCGCCGTACGGCTGACCCTGCATCCGCTCGAACAAGCAATCCTTGGTTGGATGCAAGAGCGTCCAACCTTTGATGGTGAGGGTCAGATATCTCGTTGGGAATTACCGCTAGCTGATGTACGTCGCTGCGCTAGCCAGCTTGGCTACTTGCCGCAAGAGATCGATATGGCTGTTAGGTTGCTCGTTGCGCGCCAGATGGCTCGGCTTGATGCGCAACGCGATGTTTTGTACGAACAAGCTGGTCTTGTTTTGTCGCTTGAGGAGGTTGAGCAAGCGTTGAACGCTTGGGAACACGACCTGCAAATACTTGCGCAAGCTTTTCCAGATTCCGTGCAAATTGTCCATTGGCAAACAGAAGCGCATACTCTGCGCCGCGAACTTGAGAATCAGCGTCAAGATCGGCCTGATGGACAACGTAGATTAGCAATCAAAAATCAGGTGGCTAGTTTCAGTAAGCTTCTGCAAGCGTTTGTTACTGAGCAGTATCGGCAACTGCGCGATCGTTTCAGCCAACAATACTTCATCCTTTCCCAATTTGATCGTCATTTGATAACACAACTTGACCAAACTGTGAGCGGATCGTTAGCTTTTGGGCCGACGCTCGATCGGTTGCGCATCAAAACGCTTCATCGATACGGAGAATTTGATGATGCATTGCAGCAAGTTCGCACAAGACTAGAGAAAGTACAACACATGTTTCAACGCGATGAGATCGCGTTCGATCGGTTAGTACACCATGCGACGACATACTCGCAGCTTGAGCGTGAGATACATCGTCTACGCCAGCATTATGATCAGCTTGTCCAACAAGTCAAAATCATTGCAGATTGGATTGAGTTAGCCAAACAGGCTGCTCACCTCGAGGAGCAATTGCAAGCTTTGGGTGGTGAAGCTAGCACGTACCGCGCTGACTTTTATCGTTGGTCGCAACAAGTGCAAGATATGCTTGTCAGTCAGCAGGTTGTCGATCTGGTACCGCTTGGCCGAGCGCGGGACGA
Organism: Chloroflexus islandicus; assembly: GCF_001650695.1. GTDB lineage: Bacteria > Chloroflexota > Chloroflexia > Chloroflexales > Chloroflexaceae > Chloroflexus > Chloroflexus islandicus. Next base: position 103,499 of record NZ_LWQS01000093.1, on the reverse strand, counting down.
ACTAGCACTGATCCAAAACGCAGTTCAGCAATGTTTAACTGTTGCCGAACAGCGTTTTGCTGCCAAGCAAGCCCTCTACCGACAAATGATGAGTGAATTGCTTGGATTGGATCAGGCGGCATTGTGGCCGTTGCGCCAGTATCATCCGTATTCCGCCGCAGCAAGTGAAGCGCAGCTATTAGTGGATGTTAAAGCGACGCTGCAAAATTGGTGCGTTGCGATGGGTTCTATGATCCGCCAGCTCTCCACTGACTTACGCTCAACGCTTTCTTCACCAGAAGTTGCCATGTTGCCAGATGAAAAGCTACAGCGGTGGCAAGAACTTGGCATACGCCTCCGAGATGAGCTGCGCCGGTTAAGCCATAACATAATGGAGTACGAAGGTAGGACTGAAGATGTGGCGATTTTGCAGGATCTCCAACCGTCAGGAAGCGGCGGTTTTCACACTTTGCTCACTGTTCTCAGCGACCTGAAAACGGCTGTGAGCGTCGTGCAAGCTGAAGTCGCTTTCATGCAACAGGAATTGCAAGCGCTTCAGCTTGCACCAGCCGAAGAGCAGGTTGTGGCTGCACTTGACCATCACGCAACGCTCGTGGAATTGGCTGATGTACGTATGCTCACTTCTGATCTGACCGATACCGATTTTTGGCAAGCGTTACAGGGGTTACATGCAAAACGACGAATTCGGATTTACTGTGAATCGCTACGTATTGAACCATCTCAAACGTAATGCCCACCTCCAGTGGCAGGTGTTGCAGTGACTGCAACGTCTACTGCGCTGCTAAGCAATTGATAGTGCGCGCGCACAGTAACTCGTACGGCGAGCGTATTGGCGCAGGCTTGGGCTATGACTTGCACTGCTTCCTCAAGATCACGGACATCGTTCATCTGTGTGAACGTCGCAAGATATTGGCGCAAGGCTTTTGTTTCGAGCAATCGCGAGCCAGCCTGATAAGCAATCGTGATGGTACTATCTGGTTGCGGTTCACCACTGATTGGGCAGAGGTGCGCAAACGGGTACGTCAGACTTATCTCAGTGATAAGGTGTGGATAACGATTGGGAATTGTCTCAAGCATGCCCGGATCCTGGCAAATCAATAATGAGGCGTACAATACCGCGTTCGTGGAGTTGGAGCAATTTGTGCAGCAACTCACTGCGTGAGACAGCACCATTCAGTTTAGCCAAGAGAGATGAAAGATCGCTCGGCCCTACTGGTAAATCCGATAGAGCAGCAGCCAATGCCGCGTGATGTTTCATTGTTGTAGTATCTAATTGCTGTTGTAATGTTATCCGTTCGCGTAGTTTCTGGATTCGTTGAATCAATTCGGGTTGGATTGTTAGGGTTTCAGGCGCGAACAGCTTATCTGGATCACGGGTAAGCGTAGCTAGGTTTCGGATCTGTTTACGCAAACTTCCTAGTTGTCGTCGTTGTACTGACGGTTGGTTGTGATCATCGGATAAACTTAGCTCTAGTAATAGCACAGCACGATGCAGCGTCAGCGCAACCGTTCGTTTCAGGATTCGGTAGCTCTCTTCATCATTGGCAGCTTGATACGGTGGTAGCGTAAACGAAGCAGGCAAATCGAACAGCGCCATTAGGGTCTCTCGCAGTTGCGCGGCAGCCTGTTCGTATGCAGCGCGTCGTTCGTCTGTTAATTCATCGAATTGACGCCGAAGCATTGTCAGCCGAGCTCGCAGGTGGTCGATCTCGGCAAGGCCTTGCATACCGATCTCAGCTTGGATTGCGCGTGCCTGACGAATTAGTCGGGCTAACTCTTGCCGCAATGTACTTAATTTGCTATTCGTCGATGGAATTCGGTCTAGGGCTATTTGTAATCTAGCCAGTTCACTGGCAAAGATAACCCAGTGTTCATAATAATTCGCCTGCTGGAGCCAATTTTCCAATCGCCTAGCAAAGTCATCAATCGTCTCAAGTGGCGTTTCGGTGGTAGGATTGGTAACAAACGCTGTGACCGGCCCTTGCAGATGGTGCTGCACCTTTACCAACTCGCGACGTACTGCGGCCAGATGGTTGAATAATGGCCCCTCAGGTGGTTCAGGCAGCGCTTTCGATAGTTGTGGTAAATGCCGCATCATCGTGTTCCGGAGCCGATCACGGTGCGCTTGCAGGGCCGCACGGCGCTCCTGTTCTAGTTGGACAATGTGTTGTTCCGCTTGATCAAGACGCCAAGCAACTAATGCTCCATGCTCCGTATCCGGATCAAAGTCAGCCAGCAGGGCCTGCAACCGATCAACAACCTCAGATCCTAGCGCTTGAGCGCGTTTTTTCAGCATCTGTAATTGGTTGGCAAGTTCTATTGGGGTTGGTGCAAGCGGAACAGTGAGCTGCACCCCATCCTTCTGAATGAGACCGCGCAGCAGTGCGAGCGTCAAAAGCTGAGTAGCCTCGGCTGCGGCGAAACCTGCTTGACGTAAGAAACTATAGATATCCTGCTCGGAACAACTGCCGTGCTGGCGTACCTGATCAGCAATCTGGAGCTCCATCGGATGTGGGTGCAAGCGAATGACCGCCTGATCGCCTTGCCATTTCTCTACCCGTAACAAGTCTCCATGTTGGCGTGCATAACTATCAAACCCAGCATGGCGTTTTTGGCCGAAAAGGGCGGCAATATGTGACTTACTGCCAGTCACTGGCTGCTGGCCGAGGCGTGCCGCCGGCGCGAGCGATTGCAAGGCTTGCTGATAATCACGCATAAGCGCCATCCAGTTAGCAGTTCGCGCGAGCGGTTGATAGTCAGGCCATCGCTTGCGAAACAGTTGGAAGAGAAACTCTTTGACAGCGCCAGCGCCAGCCGATACTACTGGCATTGTTACCGCCGTGAAGAGACTGGTTGAGAACAGTTCAGCCAATAACCATTCGTGTAGGCGTGATACAGCATCTTCTATGCGCATCCGATCGCGTTCGGGAAGATTTGCGATCGGTTCACGACGGAGATAGCGGAGCAGGCTTAGAATAATCGCTGGTGAGATGGGATGTGGGCTAAGATAGTGTGCAATCCAACGGATACTATTGTGAAAATGGTGTTGAGCTACTTTGCTAATAGCCATTGTGAAAATGGCCAATTTCAAATCATCTGTTATTCTTAGTGAAGAAATTGATTCCGGTTTTAAATCTATTGCAAAAACGAGCGTAAGATCAACGTCATCGGCAGGTTCACTTGGTGCTGATGTAAGGTTGGCATCGCGTACCGAAAGCGCAATGCGGCGCAATGGAAAAGACGTAGAGGAAGTTCCCTCGATGATACCAGCATACGTATTATCAGCAGTCAATTCAATGTCTACAATACTACTCCAACCATTCAGATCATGCACTTTGCTAGGAAACAATAGCGGGATAACAATATCACGAAAGGTGCGCGCCGCATCTTCGGCCAACAGTTGTTGATCAGTAATTTGCATCCAATAACGACGCAAAAGAATGTTGAGACGATTGGCTGGCCGACCCACTCGCTGTAATTCAATCAATGCTAATCCTTCATCGGTTTCAGTAATGATTTCGCCGCGCAAATCGTCATTCAATTCATTCCATGCTTGGGAAAGACCGTATCGTGCGGCTACTTGCTCTGGGCATCCGCGTGGGAAAGCAGCAATTAGTTTTAAGGCAGCAGATCGCTCCTGTGATCGTTGAAAGTAAGGAAAGTTCAATAATTCAGCTACAAGCGCAGGAATGATGCCCCGATCACCATCAAAGCGAATCTGACCACTGAGCAAATCATCGATCAGATTGATGGGCGTGTAGGTCGCTTTGAACGTTTGATCCCAACTCGCGGCAGTGCGTTGCAAAACATTAATCACTGTTCGGGGACCATTACTCAGATCTTCACGCTCACATAACTGACCAAGCGCTTCGAGCGTTGGCCAGTCAATGACCTGCCGTTCAGCGTCACTGAGCGATAGAGTGTCAGCGTATTGCTGCCAAAGCCGGGCAGGAAACGTATGGTCATAAATATGCCGGATATCGAGGTATAATCCGTCATCTTTAATGCGATGAAGGATATCTCCTGCCCGATCAGCGAGTGTCCGCTCAGTATCGGGATCCATTGTGAAAACAAGTCCGAACGGCAACTTTCGCACCCGCAGTCCCCAAATTAACTGCCGCAATGCAGTCAATACACCTTTGTTTGCATTTCCTAATAACTGCTGGAATTCATCAATAATGACTACCAAACCATTGTAGCAAGCCGATTGGGCTACTCTTGTCGCTTGTTCGAGGAAGGCGAGCAGATTAATGCTCACGTCGGCAAAATCTAGGTAGCCGCGCTCAAGCTTGTCACGAATGGCAACGACCGCCTGCGCAAAGGGAATGCCAAACTCACGTTCATCGTGTCGAGCTAAGCTTTCCGCACTACTCACAAGAAATGCATCGTAAGCTTGCGCGAGCGTTTGGGCCGATTCTGGCAAGGTAAATGCCAGCCAACCATAGATCGCATCTGCTAATTCAGTAAATGAACCGCACGAAACGGGCGGGATTGCGAGGACACCGGCTTGGCGGCAAGCGTGCCATAGCCCGATAGCTGAAGCTGTCTTGCCATAACCAAAGGGGGCGATGAGACATGCTTTCGGCGTTTTAGCTTCCTGCACCGCTTGGAGAAACGAACCGCGCAGTTCAGCAAGAGCCGGTTGCTCGACATACGTCTTCGCATGCCATTCATACACATCCCGTACTTCAGCGGATGTATCACGCAATGAACGCGCGCTAAATGTTGGTACGATAGGCGCTTTAGCTGCAATGTCGCTCAAATGATTCATAACGCCATCCTCTGTGGTGCAAGACCGACGACAGGTACGGTACGCAGAAGGACGGTGTCTCCACCGTCACCGGTTCGTCGGATAAGATATCCTAGCTCGTGAAGGATCATGACCATGTCGTCGAAAGTGTCACCGTCAATGAGCAAAGCGCGACAGGCCCTTTGGCGGGTTGGTTCATCAAGCCGCAACGGAGCGCCAGTAGCTATGTTGCGAAGTGTAGCTATCGCTTCTAAGGTCAGTAACAACGCTTCAGGCGAACATGAGGAACGGTGATGGAATTCGCTCCCATGGCAGCAAGTAGGACTTAGAGCGCGCAGCCAATGCATAATGCCTAAGACACTGGAGGCGCTGAATGAAGCTCCTTTGACGCCAAACTGTTTTTCAGCGCCAGCGATAACCATCGCGACTAACCGATCAACATCAATCGTAGTTGGTGCTTCTTCCCATAAAAGACTAGTTACCGCTTGGTATGCCCAAGCAAAACCCTCACCTCCCGTTTCTGGCGTCCAAAGCCACCAGTAGCGGAGATGGATTAACTCAACCCATAACAATTCGTCGCGTAACGCTATTTCTGCAAGCTGTTGCCCTAGTGATGTGAGTCGCAACGGAGCATGCCTGCTCGGTCGATCTAGTAAGCCCAAATCACGCAACGAAGCAAACACTTTGGCTGATGATTGGCGGCGACCGATGTCAAAATCGTGGCTGCGCGCCAAGGCCAAGAAATCTTGCTCGCTAGTTAACGGCGCTGTGCGCAACAAGAGCAATGCCTCACGCGCCACAGATGGATGAAAGTCATGGCGGACATGGAATGTTGTCATAACTTTTTGGTTTGTATGCGGCGGTAGCGTGATCGCTCAATGAGAGATTGGATTTCGGGATTCGAGGTATGAATATCACGTTCTAATGCTGTGATCGTGTCATGGATTACTAATAAATTGTGGAGAGCTTGATCAAGGCGATCCTTTTGCAACTGCTCAAATGATTCACAAAAAGGACATTGGTGCTTGGTCAATGCTTTCAACTCGGCAAAACTTTCTTCATTGTACGCCACACCACCTATTTCTCGCAGCATCCCATGAGAGATATTACGCCGTCCAAGGAAAGGTAATAACACATTGCCAAATCCGGCGGTGCGAATCCAGCAGGAGCTATCAAAGCTACTAACACCTAATTCGTGCAGAATCGGAATAAGCGCTGGCGTGCCAATACCGAAGGCATGCGTTTGAAAGCCAAAGCGCGCCGCTAGGTCTTGTAAAAATTCGAGATTGCTTAAGGCACGCCGAGTCAAAATGTTAATGTCTTTGCCGGCGCCAGTTGTGTCAAAACTCCCAAACCCGATATAGCGGAATCCCATCTCAAGGTAAGCATCAACGCAAGCGCGGATCTGTTCGCGCGTATAACCTTGCACAACCGGCAAAGCTTTCGCGCGAATTTCTGGTGGAAGTTCTCGTGAAAAGAGGCGAGCAATGCTAATGGTAGCCTGAATACGTTCTTCAACTTCCGCTGGGCTCAGATCGGAAGAAGGCACATAATCCGGCAACACGTACACATCAGCCCAACGATTGTTGAGAATCCAATGCATCAATTTATCGTACAGCTCTTCATACGCTATCTCACCTTGCTGAACAAAATAACCGCCCGAATCGAACCAGATCCGGCTGCGCCCAACGAAATGCTCATACACGAATTGCACCGTGCTTGGTTCGGCCAGACCGGGCAAAGGTGTCAAAATGATCTCGCGAAACGGATCAAGGCCACTGCCAGTTCGCTCCCAACGTTGCAGCAGACCGCGCAAATCGTGGCGCCGGAGTGTAGCTGAGGCAACGAACCGCATTACGCCTCCGCAAGCGTTAATTGCCAGAGCACAAGTGGTCGCCGCCGTCCGGCTTCGATCGTGACTTGCTGAAAACCTAGCCGGGCATAGAACGCATTTGCCGGCAAGTCTACCGGACAACGGGCAATGATCGCATACCGTCGATGTACGTAGCAGGATTCACGCAATACGGTAATAAGCATCCGCCCAATCCCCTGTCGTTGCCAGTTTTTTGCGACACAGATATCGTATAACGCCGTCTCGTCACCACGAACCCGATGATTATAGCGTAAAAAGCCGATGACTTCACCGTCTGTCTCGGCCACAAACAATCGATGGCGCTGGATCGAATCAACAAATGTCGCAGCGACGATGAAGCCCAATGCTGATCGGTGCGCATCAGCAATGGTCTTGCAGGCGGTGACATCAGTTAACTCGGCTGGACGTACAATCGGTTGTGATGGCATACGTGCTTGTTAGGCAGCTCTCTGGCTCAGATGTTCGCCATTATAGCAGATACTGCCCACTTCAGTGCAGTCTTCACGTATTCGCGCCTCACTGCGATCGTCCTGTATCGTGGATCAGAAAACAGAAGACAGTTTGGTTCACTTTTGGTTCATGTCATTGGTATAATAAGATGAAAACTCTCCGTATCAAGCAGGGTATGGTTACGATGATCACGACACACACCCTCACAGGTTACCCCATCACACTGCTTGGCCTTTCCACGACTACTGAATTGAAGCTACAGCAGCTAGGCATTAGCACGCTCGAGCAACTTGCGCGTCTTGCCGTTCCCGATGCTCATCAGGCAGCTCGTGAAGCGATAGCCGCTATTCAGCAAGAATTAGCCGAACGGTTTGCTCCGCGCCGCGTGCAGTGCTTCAGTAAAACAAGCTTTGCGACTCATTTCATTATTCAGGTTGAAAATCTCTTCTTCTTCAAAGCTTCCTGCATTCCTGATGACGAAGATAGTTACACTTGCACCTACCATTGGCATACGTCAGATGCGCAACATTCTGAATTCTTTCGCGAACCAACCCAAGTCCGATCTGATCAAACCATCTCTGCTACACCGGCGATCTTGGTCGATAGCAAACCCAATAGTTCAGAACAAACTCCTGCTGCAATGAAACCTGTACTGCATCGATCGTCATCATCATCGTGGGATAGCTACGATGAATGGAACCACGCGTTGGCGACGTATTTCACGGCTGGTATTCCGCAAGGCCATGTTGTTTACTTAAGCGTCGATGACGCAATCATCCAGCAGATTGAGCATCAACTGACTGTACGACTTGGCCGCTCGCCAGAGCCTTTCATTGCCGCTGTGCGGCGACGTGTCGTGTATGGCCAGCGAGTGGTTTTTAGACGGATATGGGGACGAAACCGCTATGGTGAACCGAATTGTATCGCCTTTCTTGCGGCAATGGTTTTAGCAGCCTCGCGGATGGCTGAAGATGAAGAAGAGTCGATCGCGGCATCGAATTACTTTACCCGTTTTTGTGAAGTGCTTCAACTCAACCAAGAAATTGGTCGCCCGAGTGGGATGCGACCGGGCGATGAAGAACCATTGTGGCATGAATGGGCAAAGTGGCTAGGCGAGAATGGTCTCATATCATCAGCCCGACCCGGTGAAGGCCCAAACCGCTATATCAATTACCCTATTTCCCAAGCGTTGTTGCGGGGCGTGGATCGCAATCGTCTATACCGGCTGTTCCGTGAGTCGAACTGGCCCGACGATTGGGATATCGAGATGGTGACTGCGAAAGTACGCCGGGCAGCTCCTTACCTTACTAAACACCTGCAGCGTTTATTAAGCGATCGATCACAACGGGCTGAAGCGATCGCAGAAGCAATTTATGAAGTGTATGAGGCGTGGGTTCGGGGTGAGAGCAATGATCATACCAGTTATCGTTCGCGCCGCAACTACCTTATGGCGGGTATTTGGCGGAGCGAAGATGTGTTAAGTGGCGCGATCGAATATTTCTTATATCCCCAAACCCCACGCCGGCAGCAGATTGATGAGCTGATCGTTGATATTGATAACAAACCTCACACACTGACCATCGAGCGTCCCGGCTGGTATATGCCCCTTTGTCCAGTTAATGAACAACACCTGAATCAAGGTGTACGCTATACCGTCATTCAGCCACCCGAATTCAACGCTCTACTCTTGCCAAGTCGCACATTTTGGATCCTGCGTCCAGATCCCAATAATCCTGAAAGTGGAGTCTATGCGTCGTGGGGACGAGTGCCGCTGGGAACGAAATGTATCATCCTCTGCCGGAAAGAGTTGCTTGCCGATCTCGAGCAGCTACGGGCAGAACGTTTGATTGAGTGGCATGGTCATCCGCAATCTATTCCGTCATTTGCTGAATGGGTGGAGGTGCGGGATTGTATGGTGATCTCGCCGGTGTGGGATGGGGTTGAAATCAAGCACTCAGATCTGCATAGTGCCTTGCAGCCACGAGAGCGCCTCAACATTGGTCTTTCGGGCGGTTTGCGCGCGCCGCGTGGCGGTTGGTTAGCGGGGTTTGGGCCACAGGTCACGATCTTCGGTTTTGCGCCAGCGGCTGATGTCAGAGTATTTCGGCTGAGTGATGATAAGCAGATCTACGAAGAGACGGAACCAACCAATCAACCCTTTAGCATCCCGTGGCAAACGCCGGGTGATTATCGGATCGAAGCCACTGCTGAGGGGTTGCTTAGTCAATCGTTAGTCAAGCTAGTCGATTGGGATCAACTTGAGATGGCTTCGGACGACGATTTTGAGTGGCTGCAGATCGGAACGATACGTCTGTGTGGCGTGGTGTCTCATCTGTTGGATACGGAGGCGTAACAATGCCGCGTTGGTATAAGGGCTTTCGCTGTGGTGGCATGACATCAACAATTCTGTTGAGCAGGATTACCAAATATATCAAGCTTCATGATCTCGGTCATTTTATTCCGCTAGTCCGAGTTGAAAAGCATGCAAGACACGGTGATTTTTATGTCTTTTTAGCAATTGAAAGTGCAGAGATTGGTCAAATGCCAGAAAGGGTTCAATCAATTATCTCTACACTAAAATGGCTCGGTCAGCCGCTGGATCACCCTTTTTCTCTTGCCGAGATTCGGAAAATGGTGGGCGCCGAGCATTTGGTGAATGAGAATGGTCCTATCATCCCTTATGATCAATCTCCTAAATTTCCAAGTGCCGATCCATTTGATGATGTCGAAGAAGCAACGCAAACCCCTCACCTTCCATCTCATGACATTCGCACCCAACAATATGATCGGCTAATCCTATGGATGTCAGCGATTGGCCGTGGTAGTTGGCTCACACTGCAACAAACGTGGCAGCGTCTTGGCGCTCCTGTTCATGCAGCGCAGATGCTGCGTCATCTTCGCTTACTCGGTCATATCGAAACATCGCTCGATCGTAAGCGTTGGGCGATAACGCCGTCGGTTGTGTTTCCGATTACGCACGGTGTGCATGCTGGCGATTGGGTGCTAAGCGGCCGGCGCGATACCGCTTTGCTGCGACAGCTTCAGGCAAGCGTGAATCTCGTATTCGTGCCGCAAGAATATGGAAATGGTCCGGCAACTATCTATCTTCGTGCATTTGATAACAAACAAGTGTTTGATAAACTGAAATCCATCGACCGGATCACTATTCAAACCGAGCAGGTCGGGGTACGGTTAGCGCGACTATTACCACCGTTGGAACGATGGAAAGCGTCATTAGAAGCATTACAAGGAATAAGACCACATGCGTATCGGACAAAGATCTTTAATGGCAAGACATTTGTTGAGGTAAGTTTTGATGGTAAGCGCGGGTTGTATGAATTCTGGCCATTACCAGATCACACTTCCAAACAAGTGGATCTTCGACCTCAATATATGCTTTACTTTGATGAAGACACGCAACGTTGGGTACGCGCAGATTGGTATGGTTTACGGTTTTTAGCCCGGTACGAAACCGGTCAGTCTTGTCCAATTCAATATCATGCTACTACACATCAACTTGCCGTGCCCAATGGATGGCGATGGCCAGATCTGTACGAACGAGCGTTGATCTTAGCCTCAGGACGCATGCCGTTGTACCGTAACGGGTGGCTCATCTACGATGGCATTAGTCGTGAGCTCATCGATGCATTGCGCGATAAGCTGCGGTTGGAGATTGAGGAGTTGACCAATGCATGACGTGATTGGCGCTTATCAGCGCATCGAGCAGATGTACCGCTTGTATCTTAAAAGCGCGTTCCCCCTCCGTTCGCCGGTGCTCAGTGAAGAACGGGACCGGGTCTTAATGCAACCGGGAGTGCTCAGCCAACCACCGCTTATTGAACCCGTTCCTGTCTACGAATCATCAGGCCTCAATCTCGCTTCCGCAGCGCGTCAATTGCCGCCCGAATACCACGATTTGGCGGCGTTAGGGCAAAAGCTGTTTCCTCCGACGATGACGCTCTACCGTCATCAGATGGAGAGTCTGGAGCACGCCATCATCCATCAACGCGATCTGGTGGTAACCACCGGCACGGGATCGGGCAAGACTGAATGTTTCTTACTCCCGTTATTGGCGCAGCTTGCGCGTGAGTCACGCACATGGGAGCAGGCTGCTGCCGCACCCGCAGAGCGGTATTGGTGGCGGTATGAACATAGCGATCGGGTGTTTCAATGGTCGCATATTCGCCGTCCAACTGCTCTGCGGGCAGTGATTCTCTATCCACTTAATGCTTTGGTTGAAGACCAGCTTCGACGGTTGCGCATTTCGCTTGACGATGATGTCATCCATCATTGGCTTGATACAAACCGTGCCGGCAATCGTATCACATTTGGCCGTTACACTGGTCAGACGCCCGTTCCCGGAATGCCAAACAAACCGCAACGTATTCGCATGGTGCGGGAGTATTTGCAGGAGATTGATCAGCAGTATCAAGCCATTGTACAAGGTGTGCAATCCCAGCAATTGGACGCAGAGATTCTGCCGTATTTCCCTCGACCGGATGGCGGTGAAATGTGGTCGCGCTGGGATATGCAGGAGACGTCACCTGATATTCTCATCACCAACTATTCAATGTTGAATATTATGCTCATGCGCAGGATTGAGCAGGACATTTTTGAGCAGACGCGCCAGTGGTTGGCTGAACCCGGCCATCCTGAGCGCATGTTCTTCCTTATCGTTGATGAGCTGCATGCCTACCGTGGTACACCCGGCACAGAAGTAGCGTATATCCTGCGTCTCTTATTTGCTCGGTTAGGTCTCACGCCTGACTCACCAAAATTGCGGATTCTAACGACAACAGCCAGTCTTGAGGATAATCAAAAAGGCCGCGATTTCCTGCGCCAATTTTTTGGTCGTGATCAATTCGCTTTTATCTCCGGCCAACAACAACCGCCCAAAATGGGGACGCGTGTTCGTTTACGCAGCTACCAGTCCGTTTTCGCAGCGTTTGCTCACGCTGTCCAACCCGATCCGCTTAAGGGGCCGCCAGACCCTGATCAGAATGATGTGCGAGCAGCGATGGATGCATTAGCGAATCAGTTGGGTGGCGGTAAGGGGGCTAGTCCGGCGGAGCGGCTTGGTAATGCATTGACAGCGATCGGCGCTGATGAGGCGCTTCGTGACGCTGCCCAAGCTGAATTGGGATCGGTGCGACCCATACTCGCACCTCGTCTCGATCGGCAGGTGTTCGGTTCAGGCTCTGACGCGCAGATATCGCCGGCAATGCGAGGACTGCTGCTAGCATTAGGTATGTCACGGAACAGCAAAACTGGTCGTTCACCCCAACCGGTGCGCGGCCACTTCTTTTTCCACCATCTGCAAAACTTATGGGCTTGCTGCAATCCAGATTGTACTGACCCAGCAGTTGATCAACAACGGCGTCACGATCCGCAATTCCAACCTCGACCTACCGTTGGTACGATTTACCATACCCACCGGTTATCTTGTTCATGTGGTTCCCGGGTGCTTGATCTCATCGTCTGTGAGGTGTGTGGTGATGTTTTTTTAGGCGGGTATCGATCGAAAAAAGGCAGTGCTGTCATCATGACGGCGGATCAGCCTGATTTAGAGAATATGCCCGATCGGATAGCCTTAGAACAACGCTACGGGACTTATGCCGTCTTTTGGCCCCAACCTTATGACCAGCCTTGGGCGGAAACACCACAAGATGAGGTATGGGAACGGGATAAGGTGACATATCGCTGGGTGCCGGCCAAAATGGAACGTAGCACCGGCCTCGTCATACAAGATAAAACGCCGCCTAAGCCTCATGAAATTCCCGGCTGGCTCTTTGTTATTCCAACTAGTCGGTATGTTTCGGAAGCCCGGCGCGATCACGAACTGGCATTGCCAAGCAAATGCCCGCGTTGTGACGCAGATTACAGTTCGCGCAAAACGTTTAAGTCGCCGTTGCGTAATCATCGAACAGGATTTCAAAAGGCCTGTCAGGTGATTGCTAGCGCGCTGTTCCGTGAAATGTCGCCGTTCCGGCCAGTGAATGCAACTGGATCGCGGAAGCTGGTGATCTTCTCGGATAGCCGGCAGGACGCAGCAAAGTTAGCTGCCGGCATCGAGCGGGATCATTTCCGCGACATGGTGCGGCTTGCACTGATCCGCACACTTAACACCTTTTGGAGCGATTTGGCGGCATTTTTGCGAGTTGAACTCTCCGAGCAATCACCTCAATCACCGGCTCATCAAGAACTGCAAACGCTTAATCCAACTCTATACAACGCCATTAAGGCGGGCAGACAGCCAACTGATCAACCGGCTCATGATCGGTTTGAAGCCTCGCTCGATCCGCACGTCAGCAACGAAGCCTTGCGTTGGGTGATGGGCCGTACTCCCGGCAATCAGCAAGCCCGAGATACTTGGATGCGCTTGATCATCGATTATCCCGGTCCAGTGCCGATGAGGTATCTCCGTGATTCAATCTTTGATCAACTCATCGCCAACGGCATTTGTCCCGGCGGCGCCAATTTTACGATCAAGCGCTACAAAGACAAGAGACAATGGGAATGGTGGTACCGCTGTTTTGATTGGAGTGCCCAGACACCGAAACGACAAATTAACCTGTCGCCAGCTCAAAGTGAGCATATAAAGCGTATGTATGATCAGCTCACTTCCGAGATCATGTATGCGCTTTTCCCCCATATTGCTCGCACGATTGAAGGTCTGGGTCAAGGTTGGGTGAGTTATCTGCCGCCCCACAATCCGGCACCGGCGATCCGCAGTGCAACTGAAGCCGTCATTCGACAATTGGGCGTACGTCGCCGGCACCGGTATGCTGAATCTTTTCATGCCGGTATGGATAAGTCGTTGCGGCGTTTTAGTCAAATCTATCTTAAACATCGTGAGATTAATAGTTTAGACGTGCAACAACAGTTAATTGCATCAAAGGCGGGTATTCCTTCCAGCAATGGTCTGGTCTTAGATCCCGATCATCTGGCGGTAATTCCAGTCGATCCCATCCCAAACCAAGTCTACTACTGCCCTCAATGTAATGCGCGTTTTCTGCATAATTTCGAGGTTTGTCCAGAGTGTGCGGGAAAGCGGAAGTTGGTTAGCGGCGCTCTGCGTAATTATTTCGACTACTATACCTTGCTGACCGATGCGCCATTCGTATTTCGGATGAACAGCGAAGAACTGACCGGTCAAACTGATCGCGAGGAGCGGCCAAAACGCCAACGCTGGTTTCAAGAGGTTTTTCTGGGTGAAGAGATACCGAAGGTGCATGGGGTCGATTTGCTCAGTGTCACAACAACGATGGAGGCAGGCGTTGATATTGGTTCATTACATGCGGTTATGTTAGCGAATATGCCGCCGCGCCGCTTTAATTATCAACAGCGCGTCGGGCGGGCAGGCCGCAGGGCGGCTGGTGTCTCGCTAGCCATTACCTTCTGTCGCGGTCGCAGTCATGATGACTTTTACTACATGCGGCCTGAAAAGATGACCGGCGATCCTCCACCACCGCCGTATGTCGATTTAACCAGTGAACCCATTTTCAAGCGAGTATTGATTAAGGAGGTGTTACGGCTGGCATTTTCAAGTGACGCACAGCTTCCTATTTCGAGTGAAGGCGATAACGTTCATGGCGAATTTGGTACGATCGCTGATTGGTCAGCTTGTGAACCGGTTGTTCGCGGCTGGATTCAAGATCCGGCCAACCGCCCTGTGATCGAGGGCGTGATAAAGATGCTGAGCATTGAAACGCCTTGGGCAGGTCATGATCCCGATGCTGTTGACTTCCGCGATCGCATGTATACGTACATCTCTCACGATCTGGTGCCGGAAATCGATCGTATTGTCAATGATGAGTACTATACGCAAGAAGCGTTAAGTGAGCGATTGGCAAACGCGGGTTTACTACCGATGTTTGGTTTTCCTACTCGCGTAAGGTTGTTGTACACCCATTGGCCCAAAACAGCGAATGTATGGCCGCCAGCAAGCGGCGTCATTGATCGCACGCTCGATCTTGCTATCAGCCAATTCGCTCCCGGATCAGAGACGGTCAAAGACAAGGCGGTGCATACTGCGGTCGGTGTGGTTCATCTATTCCGCAAAGGCAACCAAGTTAGCTCAGATGACGGATTTGTTCCGCCGTTGAACAAAGGCAACCCCAATATGGTTGGCATTTGTAATCGATGCCAAGCAATGGTGTCATTAACGCCGTCTCTAGAGCCGCCCCAAGGTGGGATTGAGCCGACGCTGCAGCAATGTCCCGTCTGTCATGAACACGCTCTTCGCCCAGTTGATGCCCGAGAACCGAAAGCATTTTTCACGGATTTAACGCCACGTGACTTCGACGGCCAATTTGAATGGCAACCACGTGCTACACGACCGTTACTAGGCATCAATCCGCCAAATACGCTAACAGTCGTTGACAACTGCACTATCGCTGCAATGTATGACCACATTGTATCTATTAACGATAATGGCGGTCGGGGAGGATTCGACTTTCATCCGGCAAAGCTTTATCGAGTGCCGCAAACTGGCGCTTATGCTGTGCTTTTAGATAATGATGGAGAGAGACAGGAATCGCCGGTCAGTGTATATGGTGAGGCAATGCGTGTAGCGCTCTGCTCTCGGCGCAAGACCGATATTCTTGTGGTTGGGATTAACGATTGGCCAGACGGTGTATTTGCTGATCCAACAACAGTCGAAGGTCGCGCGGCATGGTATTCCTTTGCTTTTTGGTTACGCATTGCGGCCGGTGCCCATCTCGATGTTGATCCACTTGAGTTGCAAGCCGGTTTTCGCTCCTTGCCTAGCAAAGGTACGTTTCCTGTTGTCGGACAAGCATTTCTCTGTGACCAACTTGAGAATGGCGCCGGATATTGCCGCTTTCTCGCCCAACCCTCCGAGTATGCTCAATTGCTAGCTCAAGCTGATCCGGCTATTGACGGTTCGATTGCTAACAAGTGGCTTCAATCAAGTGAACACGCCGGTTGTGATACATCGTGTAATCTGTGCTTGCGCGATTTCTACAACCAGCCCTACCACGGTCTGCTTGATTGGCGTCTTGCGCTCGATATGGCTCGGATTGCGATCACGAAAAATGCAGTTATTGATCTAGCTACACCTTGGAGATCCCTGCCCAATCCTTGGATGGGGACTGATACAATACCAGCAATCATGGCGCGGCTTGGTTATGCTAACGTTGAAACGTTTGGCGTGCTACAAGGCTTTATTAAAGCGAATAAACAACTCATCGCTCTGCTGCGCCACCCGTTATGGAGTGATCATCATCCAGCATGGCGACAGGCTGTTCAGATAGCCCAGCAGAAGTATCCGCATTTTCAGATTAAGCCGGTCAATCCTTTCCGAGCTTTACGCCGACCGGCAGACTATGTGTAGGTGATAGATTGAGGGATGTCTGGGCTGAAGAAATCAGTGCTTCATTTCGTCGTATGCCGAATCATTGGCTTACACTGCTTTATTTCTGGCGACGCTGCGTCATCGTGGATGCGGAATTTGGCAGTGCTGATGAGCACTATTGTCCCCCCAGTTATCCCTTTGCTACCTAGTGTGGTCGGGTGTTCACGCTCGTAATGGGCTGGCTGACGGCGAGCGCGCTATACTATATACCTATAACTGTGTACATCGCCAACCGAATCCCGTCGCAGTGTCCCGTTAGCCCGGATGCTAGGGCGTAAAGGTGGAAGCTGGTGCGAGTCCAGCGCTGTGCCGCAACTGTAACCGGCTCTGATGGGCCGGACGTTAGGACGCCTGCCGCGATGTGTCTGTTCAGCCCTTCTCGAGCCAAGGAGGACGGACATGCCCCGTGCGCCGTGAACGCGCTCGCGCGTTGAACCGGATCATGTTGCCCCGATCTCTGGAAGGAGATCGGGGTTTTTGCTTAGAGCGCGAGGTTGCGCTGATTCCTGCTTCCCTTCATCGATCGTGCTTGTTCGTTGCCGGCAGCTACTGCCGCTTGGTCGCACTTCTTGGCCCATGCCTACATCTTGGGTGCCGGACGCAGCCAACTGCGCCGTTGGCTCGACCGTCTGTGGGGCGCGGCGATCTCTATTCGATCCAGAAGCTGGTCGCGACTATTCAGGCGCCGGATGGTGAGAATCTGCTGCCGCGGGTCTGGATGCCGCTGGTGTTACAGAGATAGGACGGCATAGGACACGGATGAACCCGGATCTGCGCCAATGGTGCAGCCGTGTTCATCGGTGCCAGCTTCTGTTCCCCGCTCGGTGGCGTCGTTGTTCAACGTGATGCTGATTGTCTTGCGGTGGGGCTTGGCCGGCGTCAGGCCTATTCGCTTGCGGTGGCACTGCTCGGCGGTTTGGCTAGAGCGTTGATGGTTAATGAGGTGGGTATTGTTGATCGCGCTGTACCGGCTCTTCGTGCCGCTGTTGCGCTCAGGATCGGGCAGATACTGGCATAGGCCGACGCGCCTCTCCTTGCCGGAAGGCGTTATTCTGCCTTTTCACCACAACGACGGCGCAGATGGCCGTCATGTTGCATGGACTTCAGACTGGTTGCGCAATGGTTGGTGGTGATCGGATTTGGCCGCGCCATCAGGTGCAGGTTCCGGCGCTGAACGCGCTGGGTCGAGATAGCGCTGAATTGCGGTATTCACCAGCAGGTCGTGCCCGTACTGCTCGACCAAGCTGATAAACAACTCGGCGATCTGCGGGTCAAATTGAGTGCCGGCGCAGGCGCGCACTTCCGCAATGATCTCTTCGGGGGTGCGCCCCTTACTATAGGGCCGGTCGGAAGCCATCGCCTCGACCGAATCGCACAAATTCAAGATTCGCGCCTCAAGCGAAATCTCCTCGCCAGCCAGTCCGTCCGGGTAGCCTTTCCCATCCCATCGTTCGTGATGTTGGCGCACGAATTTGGCGATATGCTGGGTCACTTTTGAACTGGCCAGCAACTCGGCTCCGATAATCGCATGAGCTTTAATGTGATTGTATTCTTCCTGCGTTAATTTGCTAGGCTTAAACAAGATCGCGTCAGGGATCGCAATTTTGCCGATGTCGTGCAGAAAGGCTGCCCAGCGTAATTGTTGCAACTGTTCGCCTTCCAACCCCAAGGCGCGGCCCAGTAGCGTAGCGTAGAGGGCGACTTGCGCGGCATGGTTGCCCGAATTCGGGTCGTGAGCATCAAACAGCCGGGCCAACGCTTCGACCACCTCGTCGTTCAATTCGACCAGACTCTGATTCAACCGGCTAATGGTGGCATTGGCTTTCAGCAGATCTTGATTCGTTTGGCGCAGCTCTTGGTTGACGCGCCGCAGTTCGCGGATACTCTCTTGGGTATGGGTGATGTATTGGTGTTGGGTATAGCGGGCCAGCAAGAGCGGTACAACCGCCAACGCGATCCCGGCGAAGCCGATCATCTGATAGGCGAGAGTAATAAACCCGCCAATGAAGCCAAGCACAATGTAGTGCGGGAAGGTCCAGCTATATTCGCTCTGCCAGATCGAGCGCAGGCGATGGCCGCTCGAAAGGCTAACCGCCGTTGCGATCAGCCCGACATCGACTAAGAAGTAAATCGGCATTCCAATGGCCAGCACCGGCAACAGGTAGGCGATGTAGGGCAGACTTTCCAGTTTAGGCAGACTATGCACGATGATCACAAAGGTTGTGCCGGCCAACAGATGCGTCGACCAGTTGAAGAGAAAACGGTAGATGGGCGCTTGCTGGCGGATCGTGTGGGCAAGCGCGATCATGCTGCTGACCATAACGACGCCGCTAAACCCGCACAGAATGGCTGCGGCTACCGCAATTGCGACTGAGACCGAAATCGTGCTGCGATCGTTGAGCGCCACTTGCAACAGCTCGAACAGGAGGGCAATCAGCGCCAGCGCCACCAGCAGCCAGAAGTTGGTCAGCGAACTGAGCAGCATCCCCGCGAGAGCTACGATTGCGCCGATCATGATCACAACGGTGACATAGGTTTGCAGCCAGCGCGATTTCTGGTCATTCGTCACCATCTTGAGCGCGGGCAAGGTGGGGATTGTCATGGGCCGGCGCTTGCGCTGTGGCGCTTCAGATGGTGTTGGTGTCGTCTGGGAAGCTGGTGCAACTGTTTTCGCGCGCTGAACCGGAGGTGCAGCGCGCGGCGGTTCTGGCGCGGCTGAGAGTGCGGTCGTGATATCTGGCGATACAACTGCCGGTGTTTGGCTGGCCATCGTCGGTAAGCCGGCGGCAATGGCATCAGGAATGTCAGCCGCAGCAACAACCCGGTTCCGGCCTTGCTCTTTGGCCTGATAGACTGCGATGTCGGCCGCCAGATGGAGGGTGGTCATAGTAGTCGCATCATCGGGAAAGACCGCCACGCCGAGGCTCATCGTGGCCCTGATAGGGCTGTCGAAACCGGGCACCGGAAAGGTTGCTTGTTCGATCATTTGGCGTAGACGTTCTGCCACGGTGATCGCCGCTTCGAGATCGGTGTTGGGCAATACGATAGCAAACTCTTCGCCGCCAAAGCGGCCTGCGCTATCCCCTTCGCGCAGGTTTTCGCGGATGAGTTTGCCGATCCCGCTGATCACCGCATCGCCGGCCAGATGGCCATACGTATTGTTGATATTGCGCAGGTAATCGAGATCGGCCATAATCAGCGCCAATGGCTCACCGCTTTGCTGCGCTCGCTCAAACTCGCGGGTAAAAGCTTTCTGGAAATAGCGCGCATTTAACAAGCCGGTTTTCGTATCGGTGCGCGCCTCTTCGACCAGTTGGGGCACCATCAGGGCCTGATACATCATGACCACCGGCGAGAGGGCGAGTAGTAGCCACGCCGGATTCAGTTCCCAGAGCACCGCAACTACGCAACCCAAGCCAGCCATAATGATATCGGGCAACAAGCTGCGTACTGACAACACGCCGGAGTCTTGCAGATTGATCCCGCGCGCTAATTGCAAAGCATATCCAACCAGCAGGTGATTAATCAGGACATACGTTACCGCTGCACCGATGTAGAGCAAGATGGTGGTCGTGCTCGATGCCATCGTGCTGGCCGTGCCAAACTTGAGCAGACCCAGCGCGCCGAAACCGGCAATGATATGATTCGCAATGTTAAAGGGTTGAATGTACCAGTTTCGTAAGTGGGGACTTTCAGGTGTGAGGAAACGCACCTTCAGCCATTCGACAAGGTGCGGCACTACGACGATCATGACGAAGAGCGGTACGGGCAAGAGTAATAAGGCTGCGAAAAAAAAGATAAAGTGCAAGTACAGGAGTTGCCGATTCGGTGCTTCTGCCTCGAAGAGTTGGGTCAGCGTTGCGAGTAAGAGAATGGTGATAAAGGTAAACCAGTCAATGCTAATCGCTGCTAGACCCAACAATGATAATCCTGCCAGACCGCCACCGGTAATGAAAACAGACCAGATGTAGATCCAAGCGCGTGTTGACATGCCGTGCTCCGGGGCAACCTATTGACAAGCAGTCGGTGGCTTGCAGAGATTCATCATCATTTTATGAGGTGGGTATTACCAATGTGTATACAGATAGATGTTGGCAGGCTATGAAGGATTCTGCGCAACCAAACAGCCCGGCTCCCACCTGAGCCGGGCTATACTAAAACACAACGCGGTGTCTCTCTCCTTGGCAATTGTGCGAACTTGGTCTTCCGGCTATTCAGTTGGGTCATACTGGATTTGTCGTTGGGCGTCCCCATCTTGTGATGGGTTTGCCCGTTCATCTCACGCCCAGATGGTACACTTCCATGTCTATCTTAATCTAGGATCGCAACATATTTCCATATAAATCGAGTTAATGCGCGATAAGACTTTGTTTATTCACCCATGGACCAGCGATGAGTATGAAAACAGATAATCTTGACGAAATGAGAAGGGGCCCACTGGGCCCCTTGCGTCTTGAACCGTCGTTTGGTATTTCTGTTGCCGCTACGGTTATGCGATCAGCAAATGGCGCTGTTGGCAGTTCCGGCCATATACTGAATAGATACTCATCACGGCGCTTTTCCCTTCCACCGCCAACTTTCCATCAGGAAAGTCAATCCCACCAGCAAGAGCAAGCCGGGAAAGAAGAGACGCGGCATTAGGAACAGAATTCCCAATCCAAATAACCAGATCGCATTGCGCATCCCAGCAGCGATGGCGCCGCGCTGGAAGTGAAAGATGAGTTGGGCGATGCCAAGCACCATCAGAATGTTTGGCCAGATCATCGGCGGCAGCCGGAAGATGGCTGGGATCAATAACGCGGCCCCGATCAGCAATAAGGTAATGCCCAATTCGTGCTCGCCGCGGGCCGGCTTGGGTTGGGGGGCCGCCACCGTGCGCGCTTGCCCGCTACCATGCACCGGCTCGCCGCAATAGACGCAAAAACGGGCGTGAGCCGGATTGACGAAGCGGCAGTGCGGGCAGGTGATGGTTGAGGCGTCGCTTCCCGGTAGTTGAACCGTGTCACCGGTGGCGACGCGCACCGCTGCGCCGCATTCGATGCAGAAGCGGGCGTCGTCGGGGAGGGTGGTATTGCAGTGTGGGCAGTACATAGCGCCCCCTTTCTGAGCCAACCCGCAACGATGCCGGGTAGCGTGGATGGTTGCGCTGCAGCGCACCATCGCCGGGTTTTCGTTGGCAGGCAATCAAACTGTATCGACCGTCTCGGTTATGGCGTGCGGCAGTGCAACTGCCGCATCCATAGCAACCTTGCCAATATGACGTTGCTTGGCCGGTTAGGGTTGCGCAAACTGGCGCAGGCAGGCCAGTGCCTCGCGTTGCATACGCGCTGGTGCATCTTTAAGGGGCGGATCGCTGGTGGTGGCGCTGTAGAGGTACGATTCGATACCAAAGATGGCGCAGCGCGCTGCTGGCGCCGGCGGCAGACCGGGGGCGGTAGCGGCTTGCGTCGCGGCGGCGGCGCGGGCGGGGTCAGCTTGAATGCTGGGATCGGCCAGCAGTTCGCGGCGGGCCGGCAACCGGCCCAGCGCCGCGCTTAGCCGTAGTTGGACATCGGGCTGGTAGAGTATGTCCACGAGCGCCGCTACGTCCGCTTGGGTGGCTTGCCCGTCGCGGTGGCGCATGAGGAGGCTGCCGCCGATCAACGGTTGGGCCGGGTTGCCGTTGAACGTTGGCAACGGCGCGATCCCGATCTGGAAGGTGTCACTGATTGCGCGGTAGGTAGGCCATGCCCAGTCGCCATCGATCGCATACGCGGCAAACCCTTGGGCCAGCAGTCGTTGGCCGCGGGCATAGCTGTCGCCGTTGCGCGGCGCCGCTTGGTACAGATCGCGCAACAGGGTGAGCGTGGCCGTCATTGCCGGCGTATCAAGCGTTGGCTCAGCGCCGTCAGGGGTGGTAAAGGCGCCGCCGGCAGCGTAGAACCACGGCGCTAGCCAGCGTGCCGCCCCCCAGCCTTGCACAAATCCGGCCCGTTCGGATGTGCGGGCCGCTTGCGCCGCCGCCACCAAATCGGCAGCCGTCGCCGGCGGCGAGCGATCGAGCTGGTAAAGCAGCAGCAACATATCTTGGGCGGTGATCGGCGCACCCCACAACGTGTCAGCACTGCTGGCCAGCGTGCGCAGGCCGGGCAAGAGGTCAGCCGGCAGCTCGATGCCAACCGGCGCGAGCGCGTTATCAGCCAACAAGCCCACTAACGCCTCTTGATCGGCCCAGATCAGGTCAGGCGGTGGTAGACCGAGCAGGCGATCAGTAGCAAGACTGAGCAGCAATCCGTCGGGGTCGCGGGGAACAATGGTTAGTTGTGCGTCAACTGCTTGCGCAGCCTGTTGCAACTCGGCGGCAATCGCAGGTTGGGCGTCAGCCGGCTCGGCGACCCAGATCGTCAATTGGCGCGCCACCGGGGTTGCTGTAGGGGCTGGCGTTGCGGTGGGCATTGCGGTCGCCGTGGGTGCTGGGGTTACGGTCGGCGCTGCGGTCGCCGTGGGCGCTGGGGTTGGCGCGGGCGCCGGCGCAGCGCAGGCGGCGCAGATCAACGCCGCGACGCAGATCAGCGCCGCGGCGCGGGCAATGCGAAGGGTCACAGTGCTATCCCTGCAAATGGGCTTCGAGGAACCAGAGATCCTTGTCAATGGTGCGGGCGACCTCGGTCATCAGATCGGCGGTTGCCTGATCGCCCATTTCGGCGGCGAAATCAATCGCTTGGCGCGTGGTCTTGCCGTAGGCGGCAAAGCGGTCGGCCAACGCCGCCACGTGGGCCATGCCGTCGGTGATGTCGGTGGGATATTCCGGCAGGCGCGATGCTGCCGCGGCGAGGCGCACGGTGCCCATGGCTGTGCCGCCAAGTGCCGTCACCCGCTCGGCGATCGCATCGACAAACCCGTTCAGGTGTCCGGCCAACTCGTCAAACAGTTCGTGCAACTCCATGAAATGCGGCCCCTTGACATTCCAGTGGGCCTGCTTGGTCTGGCTCATGAGATCGAACGTATCAGCCAGTTGCTGGTTGAGCATCGTAATCAGCGACCGTCGCCGCTCAAGCGGCAAATCGATCCGGGTGGTAAATTCCGTGGTCTGAGTCATTGGTTCCCTCCTTGTCGTGCCATCCTTGCCAGACCGCTCCGATGCGGCTGGGAACAGCGATGATCGCAGGCGAGGGCGTCATCACGGTACTTACATCATACCAAAGTCAGGCTGGTTCTGCCAATATTGGGTTGGTACAATAGCCAGTATCTTTGCCGGTTGCGTGTGTTGTGAGGAGGCTGCAATGTGGCGTTGGCCCAGCCTGATCAACCTGATCGCCAGTGTTGTGATGCTCTTGGCGTTGTTGCCGGCGCAACCCGCGCAGGCCCAATCCCGTATCTGTTTTGCCGAAGTGCCCGATTGCATTGAAGGCCGATTTGCCGAATATTGGCGGCAAAACGGCGGGTTGCCAGTGTTCGGCTTTCCGATCTCGCCCGCCTTTACCCAAGTGGTCGAAGGGCGGGCGCGGCTTGTCCAACTCTTCGAGCGCAATCGTTTCGAGCTCCATCCCGAACAAGCGCGGCCATACGATGTCTTGCTGGGCCGGTTAGGCGATGATCTGCTGCAACGGCGGGGAACGCCGTGGCAAAACGAACCGAAAGCGCCGGTGACGCAACAGGCCGGGTGCCGCTATTTCGCTGAAACCCAGCATCTCGTCTGCGATGCGTTTTTGCGCTATTGGCAGTCGCATGGGCTTGATTTTGACAGCAAGCCCGTCTTTAGCGAGGCGGAAAGTCTGGCGCTCTTCGGTTTGCCGTTGACCGAACCGCGCATGGAGACCAATTCGTCGGGCGATACGGTGCTGACGCAATGGTTCGAGCGGGCGCGGTTTGAGTTGCATTCGCAGCTTGGGCCAGATGTGGTGTTGCTGGGCTTGCTTGGCCGTGAAGCATTTGCGCCGCCGCCGGTATTGCCGAGCCATTGGCTAGATCGGCTCAATGCCTATCGGGTCTTCGCCGGCTTGGCGCCGGTGCAAGAAGAGGCGGCGCTGAGCGATAATTGTTGGCAACACGCCCGCTATATGGCAGAACATAATCACCTCACCCACGACCAGAACCCGGCGCTGCCGTATGCCTCACCAGCGGGGCAAATCTGTGCGCAGAAAGGAAATGCGTGGATAGGAGGAGGCGCTTCGTGGCAACCAGCCGCTGCGATTGATGGCTGGATGGGATCGGTTGGTCACCGGCTCTGGATGCTCTATCCAACGCTCCAGCGCACCGGGTTTGGGTTCTACACGGCGGCCAGCGGCAGGCAGAGTGCGGCGGCGCTCGATGTACTGTCGTATTTCAACGAAGGGATCGATTATCCCGGCTGGCCGGTGCGTTATCCGGGGGCCAACCAACAAGGGGTGCCGGCGACCGTCTACCCGATCACGCTGCACTGGCGCTACTTCGGCAATGCGCCGGTAGTTACGGCAACCGAGCTGAGGGTGGTAGGCGGCGCGGCATTGCCGCATACGGTTTCGACCGATTTACCCGTTGGCCATAAGGGGATCGTGATCATGCCCGCGCAACCCCTGCCGGCATGGGCGACGATTGAGGTGATGGTGGCTGGTAGCTACGATGGACGACCGTTTACCTATCGGTGGCAGTTTCAGACGGGGTGGTGAGCGTTATCGCTTGATATGACGTGACTCCTGTGTGGAGTGCGGCAGTCCAACTGCCGCACTCCATAATTGGGCGGTATGGACGCATTGAGAGGGGTGGCAGTTGCACTGCCGCATTCTAACATGGGACGATGCTGGGCATTCGTGAACGTATCGTTGGGTCAAGAGGTTGCTAACCGGTGTGGGTTGAACTGCGCGTTTGGAGCAGATTGCTTAGGGCGGGATACGGCAGCGTGATCGCCTGCCGCGCTCTCGCAATGATATGAAGGTGTTTGGGATGCATCGATTTCTGCTCATTATCTCCTTGCTGTTCGTCGTGACACTCGCTTACGTCCAAGCCCAAGCCAACCCGGTGACGGTGTGGGTGCCATTGGTGCAGGCTCCGTCGCCTACGGTGGCCGGTTATCTGGGGAGTGCGCAAGATGATACGCTGGTTGCGGCTGGGTTTGCCACTACTGGCGCATTGGTGCTGGCCGGGAATGTGCCGGCGCTGGCCGGTGCGCCAGAGACGATCGTGCCGGGAGGCGGGGCTGGCGCGTTGATCCACATTGCCGCCGATGGGCGGACGATCAGCAGGGTGGTGCGGGTCGCTGCGACACTCAACCATGCGGCGTTAGCCGATGATGGCAGCGCCGTCGCGTGCGGGCCGGACGGGGTGATCGTGTTGGAACCTGATCTGGCGACAGTGCGGTGGCGGGTGACGCCGGGTGCGATTGCGCGTTGTGCGATTGGCGCTGATGGCCGGGTGGCGGCGTTGCGAGCCGCCGATCGAACGGTGCTGGTCTATCCGCCAGCCGGCGGTGCGCCGTTGGCGATTGCCGTGGCGTGTACTGCGGTCGCCGATATTGCGCTCGATGCGGCGAACGGGCTGCTGGTTGCCACGGGCTATACCCAAGCGGCTTCTGATCTGAAAGTGGCCTTTCTGCGCGCCTACCGTCTCACTGATGGCAGTGTAGCGTGGCAGCGCTACGGCTTTAGCGCTGCGGCTGTCAAGGGCGCGAATCTAACTGCCGATAGCGAAGGACGGCGTCTGGCGCTGGGGGCGGATAGCATGCTCTATTTCGCCGGCTTCACCGATGGCGGCAATTCCATCTTTGGCCGTGATCCTGCCGATCTGAGCCGTGTGCTGAGCGCGAGCGAGTTGATCACATTTGACCAATTCAACAACCCGTTCAATCTCAGCGGCGCAAAATCGTTGGCGTGGTATGGCCGGTTCGATCCGGCGACCGGCGCGCTGCTGCGCGGGCAGTGGCTGCTCACGCGCCTGAGTGATGGCAAAGGCAATTCGATCACGATCCGGGCGTTGGCGGCGGCGGCTGACGGGACGCTGCTGGTTGTGGGCGATACCGCTTGCTGTCTGCAAGGGCGCAGCGCGATGCAACTCTTTGGCCAGACCCTCGGCAATTACGAATTGGGCGAGCCGTTTGCGTTAGTGGTTAGTCCTGACTTCGGCCAACGCCGGCTGTGGACGGCGCTGGCTGCGCCGGGGGCGACGGCGGGGAGTTCGCCGGCAATCGCGGCGGCGCTTACCAATGACCGGCTGGTGCTGGCGGTGAATGTGACGCCGAACACCGCTAACACGCGCGCCTTGGTGACGGTGGGCAATCCGGTGTTTGCAACCAGCAATGGCGGGAGTGAGGGGTACTATCTGCTGATGGCGCGGCCTTGATATGGGGGTAACGTCGCTGGTGGGCGGTTTGCTGCACCTTGTGTTCCAGCAATCACTGGCGGCAGTGAACATGTGGAGTGCGGCAGTCCAACTGCCGCACTCCATAATTGGGCGGTATGGACGCATTGAGAGGGGTGGCAGTTGCACTGCCGCATTCCATATCAACCGATGCACCGGCGATGCTGGTATCGTGGTACGATACCATTGAGAGCCTTTGACCGGCAAGGAGTTGCATCGTGTCCACCGTTTCGGAAACCGCCATTGCCGAGATTCACCGGGTTGCAACCGCCATTCGCGCGCGGATTGGCCAGATCATCGTCGGCAAGGAAGCGATTATTGACCTGTTGCTGGCAGCGCTGCTCTGTGAAGGGCATGTTTTGCTTGAAGACGTGCCCGGCACCGGCAAGACGACGCTGGCGCGGGCGTTGGCCGGCGCGCTCGGCTGCACCTTTCAGCGCATCCAGTTCACCCCCGACCTGTTACCCTCTGATGTGACCGGTCTCTCGTTCTATAACCAAAAGTTGGGCGAGTTTCAGTTTCGGCCCGGCCCGATCTTTGCCCAGATCGTATTGACCGATGAAATCAACCGGGCGACGCCGCGCACCCAAAGCGCGCTGCTCGAAGCCATGCAAGAGCGGACAGTTTCGATCGACGGCGAGACGCGCCCGCTGCCGCGTCCGTTTCTGGTCATCGCCACGCAGAATCCGATTGAGCTGGAAGGCACCTTCCCGCTGCCGGAGGCGCAACTCGACCGGTTCTTGATCAAGGTGGCGATGGGGTATCCGAGCGCGGCTGAGGAAGAGGAGATTGTGCAGCGCTCGTTGGCGCCGAGTGCGGTTGCCGCACAGCCGCCAGTGGTAGCCGCCGAGACGGTGCGCAGCTTGCAAGAAGCGGTGCGCAGCGTCGCAATCAGCCCGCCGGTGCGCCAGTATCTGGTGGCGATTGCCCGCGCCACTCGCGATCATCCCGACATTGAATTAGGCGCTAGCCCGCGCGGTTCGCTGGCTTTGGCCCATCTGGCGCAGGCGCGGGCGGCGATGGCCGGGAGGAGCTTTGTGCTGCCTGATGATGTGAAGGCGATGGTGGCGCCGGCTCTCAACCATCGTCTGATCCTGACCGCCGAAGCGCGGCTGCGCGGGCAAACTGCGACCGCGATCCTCGAACGCATTCTCGCCCAAATCCCAGCGCCGGTAGAGGGGGTGTGAGTACATCGATCTGGCCCTTCTACAATCTTACATGACGCCCCCACCCCCGGCCCCTCCCCCGCTGCGATTCAAGGGCGGACAGAACATCTGTCCAGCACCCGGCCCTAAAGGGCCGGGCTAGGGTTACGAAGCCCGCTGCGCGGGCTGCTGGCCCTCACCCCCCGGCCCCCTCTCCCACCTGACGGCGGGAGAGGGGGAGCCGCTGCATCACCAGCACAGGCATGCGCTCAGCCGGAAGGAATGATCGCCCCTCTCCTGCACTAGCGGGAGAGGGGAAGGGGGTGAGGGTATAGCGCTCATCTCATTCCCCTGCGCCCCTTTGCGATCGCTGCGTCTTTGCGTTTAAAGCCTCTGCGTCTCTGCTCGCTTTGCGTCTACGCCGCCGCTTCACTATGTTGGGTCACTGTGCCGGCACCGTGTGCTTCCAGCAGCTCGCGCGCCCGCGCCACCTCTTCGGCGCTGCCATGCACGACCAGCACATACTGGCCGGCCTTAATCGCCTCTTCGTATTTCAGAATGTGTTCCTTCGCGATGCCCCAACCCGTCAATGCTCCCAACAATCCGCCACCGGCGGCGCCAGCCAGCGCCCCTTCAAGGCCGCCAAGCAAGGCTGCCGACAACGGGCCGGCGACGATCAGCGGGCCAAACCCCGGCACCCACAGAAAAGCCGCCCCGAACAACAACCCAAAGATACCGCCCGTCCAAGCGCCGACGCCTGCGCCGGTCTTGGCCACGTCACCAGTCGTCACAAAGCCATGCACCTGCTTCTCGCTTTGCAGGTTCTGCGCAAGCACTGATACGCGATCAATCGGAAACTTCGCGTCACTCAACAGGTGGATCGCACCTTCCGCCGCTTCCATCGTCGGGTAGACGCCCACAATGCTGCGAACTTCCGCTGTCATAAGAGCTCTCCTTGCGAATGAGTGTAGCCAATGCGCCTCGTTGCATGCCTCGCGATCCGCGCAATCGCCATTGATTGCCCGGCGCAACCTACTGCCGCGAGGCAAGATCACCCTATCACCGTGCGAATCGCGGTGTCAACAATTGTTCGCTAGGAAACTTCTCATCTTTCCGGCAACGCTACAATTGCCAGACTAGTGGCATCACCACCAGCAGGGTGAGCAGGCAGACGATGGTTTGGCCGATACCGGCGCGGAAGAAGTCGCTGAAGCGGTAGTTGCCCGGCCCCATCATGAGGACGTTGACTGGATGAGCAATTGGGGTGAGGAAAGCGACCGAGCAGGCCATGGAAACCGCCACCGCGACTGCTTGCGGGTTGACATGGGCGCTGATCGCGGCGCTGACCGCGATTGGCCCAATGATGAGCGAGGCGACTTGGCCGCCGACGAGTTGGGTAAGCAGGACGGTTGCTAAGAAGAGGCCGGTGATGAGGGCGAGCGGCCCGTAGGCGACGAGACTGCCGGTGAGCAGAGCGCCGGCTTTTGTGCCCAGCCCGGTTGTGACGAGGGCAGTGCCAATCGGCAGCAACCCGGCGATGAGGGTAACAACCCGCCATTCAATCGCGCGGTAGGCGTCGTCCATGGTGATGCAGCCGGTCAAGACCAACGCCGCTGCGCCGGCCAGCATGGCCTCGGCAGTGGCGACCCAGCCGGTGGCGGCGACGAAGAGCGCGATGGCCGTAATCGCCACCGCTATCACCGCTTGCCGTCCGGTTTCGACCTCGCTGGCCGGGGTGTGGAGCACGATAAAGCCGGGTTCGTCGGCCAGTTGGCGCACGCGCGCTGCCGGCCCGGTCATAAGTAACGCATCGCCAGCGGCGAGCGGCATTGTGCCGACATTGGTGCGGTAGCTGCGCCCTTCGCGCCAGAGCGCAACGACGGTGAGGCCAAATTTGGTGCGGAAACGGAGTTGTTGCAGGGTTTGGCCGATGAAAGGAGCGCGGGGTGCAACCACCACTTCGGCCAGCTCAATCGGCAAGTCCAATCCTTCGCCGGAAGTTCCGTTGCGCCCAATGGCAAACCCGGCCCCGGCCAATTGGCGCACCCGGTCTTCACGTCCTAAAATTAGCAGCACGTCACTGGCTCGCAGCGGCGTATCTGGCGCCGGATTCAGGATTGCTTCCGGATCGCGCCAGATGGCCAAGACCGTCGTGCCGGTCGTGGCGCTAATCGCCGCTTCGGCAATCGTTTTGCCGGCGGCGGCAGGGGTGACCCGCACCTCCCAAAGCCGTTCGTCGAGCCGGTAGATGCTGCGCAGATCGACGGCGGGCACGGCGGTGCTGGCGACCGTCTCGCGGGCCGGCAGTAGTTTGCGCCCAATCAGGAGCATGTATAACAGACCAGTCAGTACCATCGGCCCGCCAGACAAGAGAAAATTGGCCATGGTGAGGCCGGCTTGACCTTGAGCGACAAGGTTGCCGCTGAGAATGATATTGGCGGTGGTGAAGAGCGTGGCCATGCCCCCCAACAATGTGCCATACGAGAGCGGCATCAGAATCTTCGAGGCCGGCACGCCGATCTGGCGGGCCACCCGCACGGCGGCAGGCAGCAAGACGGCGCCGGCGGCGATGTTGTTCATCACGAGCGATAATAACGCCCCCGCAAGCATAAACACCGCGATCACCCGCGTTTCGTTGCCGCCGCTGAGCGCGGCGAGGCGGTTGGCGGCCCATTTCACCACGCCGGTTTGTTCGAGCGCGGCGGTGATTACCGACAACCCAATGATGGTAATCACCGCCGAGTTGCTAAACCCGCTTAGCGCCTCTTGCGGGGTGAGTACACGAGTTACACCTAGCGCGATCAAGACCAGCAATGCGGCGAGATCAGCGCGGATCCAGCCGCTGATGATGAGGCTAAGGCCGGTAAACGCAATCGCTAACAAGAGCACTTCACTGGTGCTGAGCGGCAAGATAAGTTGCATTGGCGCCTCAGGTCAAGAACAGAATTATGATGCCCCCACCCCTAGCCCCTCCCCCGCTGGGGGAGGGGGTGTTTTTTACCGCAGAGGACGCAGAGGACGCCGAGGATGATCCTAATCCAAACCCCCTTTGCGTCCTTTGCGTCCTTTGCGCCTTTGCGTTTTACCCCCTCTGCGTCTTTGCGTGCTTTGTGCCTGTGTGTGCGGCCCCCATCCCCGGCCCCTCCCCCGCTGGGGGAGGGGGTCTTTTACCGCAGAGGACGCGGAGGACGCCGAGGATGATCCTAATCCAAAACCCCTCTGCGTCCTTTGCGTCCTTTGCGTTTTACCCCCTCTGCGTCTTTGCGTGCTTTGTGCCTGTGTGTGCGGCCCCCATCCCCGGCCCCTCCCCCAGCGGGGGAGGGGAGGGTTAAGACAGCGCAGCAGATCATCCAACATATCTCTGCGTCTCTTTGCGGAGCCGGACAGCCGTCCGGCTCTACAGCGTCGTTGCGGAGCCGGACAGCCGTCCGGCGCTACGTCCGTCATACTTTGAGCGCGATCACCACCACCCCGGCGCCGACCATCGCAATCCCGATCCATTCCTGCAACGAAGGGCGTTCGGCGAGGAACAGAAAGGCGAAGAGCGCCACCAATACCACGCTCAGCTTGTCGATCGGCGCAACTTTAGCCGCGTCACCCAGTTGGAGGGCGCGAAAGTAACAGACCCACGACGCGCCGGTGGCTAGCGCCGAGAGTACCAAGAAGCCCCACGTTTTCGGACTCAGCGCGAAGGGGTTGCTCCATTTGCCGGTCAGCCAGACGAAAACCGCCAACACCGCCACAATCACGACGGTGCGGATCAGCGTCGCCAGATCGGAATCAATCCCCTGAATGCCGATTTTAGCAAAAATGGTCGTTAACGCAGCGAAGGCTGCCGAGAGCAGCGCCCACAAGAGCCATGAATTCGCGTTCATTGTCTGGTTCCTTTGTCAACTGCACAGCGATGCCACCGGTTGGCAGCGCACGATGCCCAACAGCGTTACTGCTCGCCGCCAACGCCGGCCAGCGCCTCAACTGCGCGCCGGTCAAGGCTGAGCGTCACGGTAAATTCGCTGATGCTGGCGACATGCCCGATCGGGATCGCAATCGTGCGCGCTCCCCACAAATGGCCGTGACGCAACACAATCTGCTCAATCGTCCAATCCGGCGCCAGCAGCAGCGCGCCGGCGCGGCCAACCGGGCCGTCGGCGGCGATCACCCGCGCGTTGTGGCGGAGGATGTGCTCTTCAAACGGCGTGGGTGTTTCGTCTGCAAGGCGGTACAATTCGACCGGTTCGCTCATGGCGCTGTATTCGGCGAAATCATCTTCATCAACGTTCAAGCTGATCTGATGCTCGTCAACGGCGCTAATCGCCGTGACCGGCGCCATCCGTTCGGGCGCGAGCAGGCCGAATTGCTGCACGAGCACGTAGGCCACTCTTCGCTCTGGCGGGTCGAGCATGACGCCACTGACGACACCGCAGACGGTGGTGAGACACTGAACCGGAGCATGCAACGGGAACAGCATTATCCCTCCTGTGCAGTGGTAGCCGGGCCGGCATGGTTGCGTGGTTGCGCTGGTTCGCTGGCCGCTTCAGCCGGATCGCGGCGCAGTTCTTGCACGACCGCTAATACCACGACGGTCACCGGAATAGCGAAAAAGACGCCAAGGACGCCGCCGGCTTTGGCGCCAACCAGTAGGGCGATCAGCATCAGCGCGGGGTGGACGCCTATCACCTTGCCGTACAGCGCTGGCGCTATCACGTGCGATTCGAGTTCGACCACGATCACGTGAAAGATGATCACCCACAGCGCCAACCATGGGCTGACCTGTAACGCGCTCACCACGGCTAAGACGACGGCGAGCGCGCCGCCGAGGTACGGTACGATTTCCAGCAAGCCGCCGACAATCCCGATCGTGATTGCGAAAGGCACGCCGAGCACGCTTAACCCAACGCTGTAGACAGCGGCGAAATAACCTGCAATTAAAACCTGCGCCCAAATCCAGCGGGTCAAGCGGCGGCGCAGCCGTTCGAGCACGCTCGCCAAGCGTGGCCGGTGGGCCGCCGGCGCCCAATTGGCCAGCAGGCGCGCAACCAGCCCATGATCGGTGACGAACAGGTAGGTCAACACCGCAACAATGAGCAGATCAAGCAAGATGCCGCCAGTTCCGGTCACAATGCGCACGGCTGACCCGGCGATGCTGCCCAGTTGCTGGCCAAGATTAGCCGCGGTGTTTTGGTGGATAGAGGCGGCAATGCCGCCCAAACCGGGCAGACTGCTCAACCAATCAGAACCTTGCTGCACGAGTTGCGGCCCGCGTTCGCGGAGCAAGCGGATCTCGGTGCGAATGACTGGCGCGAGCAGTTCAGCTAAACTGAAGAGGAGCGCTCCGCCGATCAAGTAGATGGCTACCACCGTAATCCCGCGCGGGATGCGCCAGTGCGCCAGTCGATCCGCCAGCGGCGCAATCGCGAGGCTGAGCAGGGTTGCGCCAAACAAGACCCCAGCCACTTCGAGCAGGAGCGTGGCGTAGCTGACGATCAGCCAGAAGGCCAGTGCGACGCCGAGCAGGCTGATCCAGAGCGAGAGGCGATTCAACCCCCATGACACCATCGCTCAATGCTCCTTTTCTGGATCGGCGGCGACCACCTGCACTTCGTAATCGCGCCCTTCCCAGCGTTGTTCGTCACGCCAGAACAGCGTCAACACGATCACCGTACTGGGGGCCAGCGCCGCCGTGGGCAGATCGGCCACGAAGGTGCCCAATCCGCTCGGTCGCGCCGGCAGATCGAAGGTGGTGCGCCACCCATCGCTACTCCAGTGGATCGTCGCCGGTGCGGTGACATCGATGCGGAGGGTTGTGCCTGCCGGTATCGTGCGCCGCTTCTGATTGAGCCGCCAAATCGCCAGCGTGCTGTGCGTGCGCTGGGTCAGATAGCGCGCCGCCGGTTGCGGCGGCAGATCGAAGATCTGGCCGTCGCGCAACGACCGGCATAGTTTGAGATGTTCGGCATGCGCCCATACCAACGGCATCGCCGAGCCTGAGGGTCGCCCAAAGAAGAGTTCACGTTCGGGCAGATCAGAGCTATCCCATACCTGTTCGGGAATGAGGCCGCCTTGATTAGCAAACCCTTCCAACGTTGTCAGCAGGCGCTGCGCTGCGCCGATGCGCCCGGCGGCCAGCTCATAATGGCCGCGTTCGCCGGTCAGCAATGGCCAGCCGCGTCCGATGCCAGCGCCGTCAAACGGTGCGCCATCGCTCTGTTCGCCGTAGCCGTCGCCGGTATAGCGCCGCCATACCGGGCCAAACGGGGTGTCAACTTTCAAGAGCGCATCGATCACGCGGACGGTGTTAGTGATGCGGGGGTCATTGGGGTCGCGCAAACCAAAGCGGGCGAGGGCCAGCGCATCGGGACTGACGATATGGATGGCCGGCGCGTTGGCTTGGTCGGGCGGACGGTTTTTGATCGGTACATAGCCGTTGAGTGGCGACGCTGCTTCGGCGACGTCGGGTGGTGCGATGCGCACGTAATACCCGCTCACCCCCATCTGGCGCGCCAGATCGGTATCGGTGACATAGCACCAGCGGTCAATATCGGCATTCCAGCTATCGGCGGTTTCGCGCAGATAGGCGGCAATATCTGGTTCATGCTGTTGTTCGGCCAGATCGGCGGCAACCAGCAGGGCCGCAATCTCAACCGCCAAGGTAAACGGCGAATAGCCGGCATCCTCCTCCCAGCGATCTTGGGCGGTCACCGGGCCGTTCCGCACCAGAAAGCCGGCGGCGCGGCGCACCATCGGCCAGTAGCGTTGGATGGCGGCGTGGTCGAGCGCGCCGCTGCGGGCTGCCAGATCGACCAACAAGATCGGGAACGCTGTCTCATCCATCTGAACGCCGTTCCAATACGGTGTGCCATCGAGCCACATATTCTGTGGCCAATGCCCATCGGCCTCTTGGGTTGCGGCGAGGTAATCGAGCACCCGGCGGGCATCGTCGTGCGCGCCGATCGCCAGCAAGCCACCAGCAGTCTCCACCAGATCGCGCGGCCACACCAGATGGTAGCCACCCAGATCGTCATCACCCTTTGCCATCCCCCACGGGATCGAGAGACTGGCGATCATGCCGCCGGGAAAGTGCTTGGCTTCGTGCGTGCGCAGCACCATCGCGCTGATGCGCTGCTGGGCCGCGCTGGCGTCAGGAAGGGCCAGATCGCGCTGCCACGCTTGCCACGCTTGGCAATACGCCGCGCATACCGTCTCGAACGGTTCGGCCAAACTTGAGCGGGCATGCAAGGCCGCTTCCGCCGGGTTTTGGCCAAATCCAATCGCCACGGTAAACCGGCCTTGGCAGGCAACCAGATCGACGCCGCCGGTCAACGCCACATTGCCATTCTCGGCGCGCTGGTACGTTTGGCTCAGCCGGTAGTGGTGGGAAAGTTCCTGCCAACCATCGGAAAACCCCACAAACCCCGCCGAGCAGGCCGTCCACGGCGCCGAGCAAGCCACAGCCAGCGCGAAGCCATCGCGTTCGGCAAAGAGCATCGGCACGCCTTTATACTCGCCGATCCACGCGGTATTGCCGGCGCCGCGATTGCCAAGATGCGGCGCAAGCAAGAGATATACCTGATACTGGTCGAGCGCGCC
Source organism: Chloroflexus islandicus (assembly GCF_001650695.1). GTDB lineage: Bacteria > Chloroflexota > Chloroflexia > Chloroflexales > Chloroflexaceae > Chloroflexus > Chloroflexus islandicus. The sequence continues at coordinate 68,007 of NZ_LWQS01000093.1, read as the reverse complement.
TTGCAGGGCGGTGAACTGAATCTGTTGCAGCACCACATCACGGGACGGATCGGCGATGATCCATTTTTCGATCCGGTAGCGGCCATCGTGACAGGTATTGGTCAGGTGATAGGCCGGCACCCCCTCGGCCAGCAACGATACCGTGCTCGTCGTGTGGCGTTTTTCTTCGGAAAAGAACGCCACCCCATCAGTGACAATGCAGCCGAAGTCACGGATGCAGGCGGTATCGATGCGCGGATAGTACATCTCATTCAAGATACCATGGCTCAACGTAAACCAAACGCGGCTCGCGCCGCTCAGCGCCGTGCCAACGCCAGTCTTGGCGCTCGATGTCCAGCGGGCGGGAATGCCGGGCCAACCGGGTGCGTCGCTGTTCTCGCTCACTGCGGTCATTGTGCATGCTCCCATTCCAGCACGACCTTGATTTCGCCGTCATCGTGCTGGCCTAGTGCGTCAGAAAAAGCGGTATATGGATACCGATGCGTGATCAAACGCGCAAGCAGATCGTGGCCCCAGCGCGCTTGGGCTTGCAAGAGATCATCAACCGCCAGTTGGAAGTGATCGCGCGCGGCGTTAACGCTCCCTACCATCGCTTGGTTATTCAGCACCAGCCGTCGCATCAGCTCGGCGCCGGCAATTTGCAGCGGGCGATCACCGCCGGGAATGCCGGTCAACACATAGATACCGTTGGGCGCCAGCGCGTCGAGCAGATTGTACTCGATCGCCGGCACGCCAGTCGCTTCAAAGATCAGTTCCATCGCGCCGGCGACCGCAGCAATCTGGGCCGGTTCGGTTGCACGGCCATCGAGATAATGGCCGCCGATCGCTTGCAGCCATTGCGGGCGCACAGTGTTGGCATCCACCACATCTAAACCGTACACGTCGGCCCCACGCAGGCGCAAAGCGAGTGCCGCCAGCAACCCGATCGGGCCAAGGCCGGCTACTAGACAACGGCGGCCAAACAGCCAATCCGGGGTCGCCGCCGCGTCAGGCAGGCGCGCCTGCTGGATTCGCTGCGCCTCATCGATGGCCTTTTCCGCCACCGACAGCGGCTCGGCTAGCACCCCGACCGCTTCCAGTTCGGCGGGCACTCGCACCACGTAGGTTTCTTTGTCGAGCACCAACTCGGTCTGATAGCCGTCCAACCCCCAAATCCCCCGTTCACGGTACGCGCCGGTGCGGCACATATCGGGCCGGTTCATCGTGCAGGGCAGGCATTGGCCGCAACCGCGCCGCACGGTAAAGACGGCAAAATCGCCTGCCTGCACCCGGCGCACATGTGCTCCTACCGCCTCGACCCGGCCAAACATCTCGTGACCGATCACCAATTCGGCGGCGCCATCAGGCGCTTTCGCCCGGCCACCGCTGACAATTTCGCGGTCGGTGCCGCAAATGCCCACCCGGATGATCCGCACCAGCACATCGTCAGGCGCGGTGATGGCCGGTTCCGGACGCTGCACGATATGCACGGCGGTTGAACCGGGCCGAAGAGCGAGCGCATCCATACTGCCTCCTATGACTGTTGGGTGGCAATAGCCGCGCGGGGAATGGCAAAGGTGCCGGTCAATCCCAGCGCGACACCGATGGTTGCGAACAAGATCACCGCCGGATAGCCAAACTGTACCGCAATCCAGCCGCCTACCCCGGCGCCGATGATATTGGCCAGCGCCGAAGCGGCGTTAAACAGGCCAAGCCCTTCGCCTTCGCCGGATGGCGCCAATTGGGCGGTGAAGGCGGTGGCACTCACGCTGATGAACGACCATGACAGCACCACAAACGTAAAAAAGACCAACGCCGTCCAGTGCAACGCAGCCGCTCCTCCCACGATCCAGAGCAGCGTAAACGCAGCCGCGCGGGCTGCCAGCGATTGCCGCACTAGCGCCAACGCTCCTTGGCGATGGGTCTGGTTGCCAGCCGGCGCATACAGCACCAAGCCTAACGCCGCCGCGACGGCAAAACCGCTCGACGAGAGACTGGGCGCAATGCCGAACACCTCTTGCATCACCATCGGGTAGAGCGCGAAAAAGGCCCCCGCGCCGCTGGCGGCGACCAGCCATGCTCCCATCCAGAGGCTGAACGGCGTTGCGAGGATCGCGCGTACCTTGCGCAGTGTCGCCGGATTGAGATGGTGAAAGAGCTGCTGCGGCGAGCTAAACATACCATCGGTATGCTTCACCGGGTGGCGCAACACAACCGCGGCGGGAAGCGGCGCCGGCGGCGTTTGGACAAACTTTGCCGCAATCGCAAGGGCCAGCACACAACTGAGACTGGCCAAACCAAAACCGAGGCGTAGATCCGCTTGGCTGACCAATGCCGCTAACAACAACCCAAGCACCTGCCCGCCACCGTAAGCGGTTTGCAGCCATCCCAGCCGCTCATCCCACTCGGCGCGCGGGTGCCGTTCGACCACAAACAGATTCGCGACCGTCGCCGCGGCGATCACGCCGAGATTGAGTGTGAGTGCCAATCCTGCCCACAGCAGCGAGTTGGCAACGAACGCAAACAGGGCAATGCCGAGCGCAGCCAACCCCAAGCCGGCGATCAAGATCCAGCGGTGCAGCCGGTAGCGATCGGCTAGCCAACCCCACAACGGCGCGAGCAGGCCGCTCACGTTCAGCGCGGCCATCACCAACCCGACTTCGGTGGCTGAACCTTGGCGGCTGACCAGCAGCGGCATCACGATCGGGAGCAACCCGGCGCTCACCGTGCCCAACAATGCGTATGAGAGATACCAAGGCTCAACCCATGCGTACCACGGCTGTGTTGGGGTAGATGGCAGGTTTTGGCGGCGTTTCACCGGTTGCGGTTCCGGCATCATCTCCTCGTCGCAGTTGCGCTGGCAGCGCCGGGAAAGACGGGCGTTGCGCTATAGACTGATACGAGCAGGTTGCTGTATGATCATGTCGTAGTTATGTAGTTGAGAGCATCTTGATATGATTGTTCGGATAGGCAATGGGACTCCGGCTGGCTCTGTGGGCAAGCTTTAGGGCAATGTGCAGAGAGCATCTGCCGCCTTGCCCATGCTGCCCGCGGACACCATGTGCTCGTCTGTGAACAACGCTGATCAACGACGCTTGCCCCAAAAGAATATGAAATGTTCTGCTGGTGTGGCGGCATTATAGCACGAAATCCTGATTGTTGACAGGTCAGGTTTTGCCCGCCAGATACCCAAAGATGCTGTGGCATCCATGCCTGCTTTCTTGCTAAACATCATGCTGTGCTGCATACTGGCACATGGAAATGACGCTGGCTGTCTATCCCGCTGTCGCTCGCCGTCATTGTTGGGATTGTCACTGTATGTTCACTGAACTCAAGCGTTTTCTGGTCGGTAAACCGATTGCCACCGAACAACAGAGCCGGCAACGGCTCAACAAGGTCACGGCCCTCGCGGTGTTTTCGTCCGATGCTCTCTCGTCAGTAGCGTATGCGACCGAAGCGATTTTAGCGGTGTTGTTGCTGGCCGGCGCGGCGGCGGTCAATCTGGCGCTGCCGATCGCTGGCGTGATCGTTGGCTTGCTCTTGGTCGTTGGTTTCTCATATCGCCAAACTATTCACGCCTATCCCAACGGCGGTGGGGCTTACATCGTGGCCCGCGACAATCTAGGCGAATGGCCAAGCCTAGTCGCAGCCGCGGCGTTGTTGATCGATTACGTGCTCACAGTTGCGGTGAGCGTGTCGGCTGGCGTGGCAGCGATTGTGTCATTGGCCGGGGTGTGGGGATGGCCGGCGTTGAGCCATTACGCGGTGCCGTTGGCGTTGGCGAGCGTGCTGGCGATTGCGCTCGCCAATCTGCGTGGCGTGCGCGAGAGCGGGACGCTGTTTGCGGTGCCGACGTATGTGTTTGTGGGCAGTATCTTGCTCATGATTGCGGTGGGTGCGGGGCAGGCGGCGGCGGGTGATCTGCGCACCGTGACGCATACCGTGCCGCCGCTTGCCGGTAGCGAGGCGTTGAGCCTTTGGTTGGTGCTGCGCGCCTTTGCCGCCGGTTGCACGGCGCTGACCGGAGTGGAGGCCATCTCTAACGGGGTGCCGGCCTTTAAGCCGCCAGAGTCGCGCAATGCGGCGACGACGCTGCTCTGGATGGTGGCGCTGCTGGCGACCATGTTTCTCGGTATTAGCTGGCTGGCTGACCGGGTGGGGGCGTTGCCGAACGATACCACTCACGAGACGGTGCTGTCGCAGGTGGCGCGCACCGTGTTTGGGGTGGGGCCGGTGTATACGCTTATTCAAGTTGCGACTGCCTTGATCCTTGTGCTGGCCGCTAATACTGCGTTCGCCGATTTCCCGCGCTTGGCGTCGTTGTTAGGGCGTGATGGCTATCTGCCGCGCCAGTTGACCCATCGCGGCGATCGATTGGTCTTTTCCAATGGGATTTTGCTGTTGGCCGGCTTCGCGGCGCTGTTAATCATCCTCTTTCAGGCGAATGAAATTGCCTTGTTGCCGCTGTACGCGGTCGGCGTGTTTCTATCGTTCACCCTGTCGCAGAGCGGCATGGTGCGCCATCACTTGCGCTTGCGCGAAGCCGGTTGGCGGCGCGGCTTGATCATCAATAGCTTGGGCGCGCTGCTCACTGCCATCGTGTTGCTGGTGCTCTCGATTACCAAGTTTGTTTATGGCGCATGGGTGGTTTTGGTATTGTTGCCGGTGCTGGTTGTGATGTTCCGGGCCATTCACCGCCACTATCAGGCGGTTGCGGCCCAATTGGCGCTGGGTGATCAGGTCGCTGAGCCGCCGCCCCAACCGCATACCGCCATTCTGCTGGTCGGCGATCTCCACCGGGGTGTGTTGCCGGCGCTCGCAGTCGCCCGCTCGTTTGCGCCTGATCGGGTGACGGCGGTGACAGTGGCCATCGAGCCAGAGCAGGCAGTGCAGGTACAGCAGCGCTGGCGGCAATTCATTCCCGACGTGCCGCTGGTCGTGCTCGAGTCGCCGTACCGGTCGCTGGTTGGGCCGCTCTTGCGTTATATCGACATGGTTGATGCCCAAACTGATAACGATCTGTTGGTGGTCGTCATCCCCGAATTTGTGCCAGCGCGCTGGTGGGAGTATCTGCTGCACAACCAGACCGCGTTTTTGTTGCGCGCTGCGTTGCTGTTGCGCAAGCGCAAGATTGTGGTCAGCGTGCCGTACCTCTTGCCGTGAGCGGTGCGCAATGGCGCTACTGGAGGGCGGCGGTGAGGCGGGCGATGTTTTCAAGCAGGCGTTGGGTGAGTGGGCGTTGGCGCCACGCCGCTAGCTCGACCCGGTTTGACCGGCTGATGTAACCGGCGAAGATGCGGTGGAGTTCGGCAACGACCGCTGGATCGTACATCACTAGCGAGACTTCCATGTTTAAGGTGAAGGAACGCAGATCGAGATTGCTTGACCCGATCAGCGCGATCTGGTCATCGACCGCGATCGCTTTGGTGTGGAGCAAGATCGGTTGCCGGTACTGGAGCACTTCCACCCCGGCTTGCAGCAGTTGTTCGTAGTACGATCGTTGGGCGTATGCCACCAGCATCTGATCCATCGCCGCTGAATTGATCAGCGTCACCTGCACGCCGCGCAGCGCGGCGCTGGTCATCGCCAGCACGAGCGCGTCGTCGGGCACGAAGTAGGGCGTGACAAGCACCAGCCGGCGTTGGGCAGCGTGGATCAAGGCGGTGAACAGCCGCAGGTTGTTTTCATCCTCAAATCCCGACCCGCTCGGCAAGACTTGGCAGAGTGACGAACCGGTCGCCTGCCATTCCTGCTGGTACAGTTCCGGGTGGTGCGTCGCATCAAGCCACTCGCCGGTCTCGGCGTGCCAATCGGTGGCAAAGACCGCCGCCAATTGTGCGACAACCGGCCCGCTCACCCGCGCGCACAGTTCGTCGTAAAACAGGCCATCCTTGCGGTGGTACGAGCGGTCGATCACGTTGAGCGAGCCGGTATAGGCAACCGCACCGTCTACCACCAACAGCTTGCGATGGTTGCGCAAATCGAAGCGCAGCCATTCGCCGGGTTTGCCCACCGGCAGCATCGGGCGCCAATCAACGCCGATCGCAGTGAGGTGGTGTTCCATTGCTTTGCGACCGGGAAACTTCCGCGAGCCGATCTGATCAAACAACAGTCGCACCTTCACCCCGCGCTGGACGGCGCGTTCAAGCGCGGCGAAGACGTGCGCTGTGGCGCTATCACGGGCAACGATGTAGTACTCGACGTGGACGAAGTAGCGCGCTTGGTCAATATCTTGCGCCATCCGCTCAAGAATCGCAGTGTAGTCGTCCAGCAACTCAACCCGGTTGCCGGCAAAAGCGGGCATCCCGCCGAGCCGGTGCGCTAAGGCGGCGTGTGGCTGCGCGAATGGCGGCAGCGCGGGTTGCAGCAAGCTGAGCGCTGCCGGGTCGGATGCGGCGCGCGCAATCGCTTGCTCGATCAACCGGCCCATCTGGCGCTGGTCGCGCCGGCGGCGCGGCGGGAGTTCCGGACTGCCGATGAGCAAGAAGATGATAATGCCGATGTACGGCGCAATCGCAATCAGTAACAGCCACGCAGTGGCAGATGACGGTTTCCGGTTCGTTGGGATCACGAGGAGCGCGATCATCACGATCAGCGCGTGGACGATGACCCCGGTCACTGACCAGAAGGTTGGGCTTAGCACCGCGTTGTTCCTCCGATCATTCGCTCGCCCCATTGGGCTGGTTCCCATACTGTAACACGCTTGCACTTACCGCTGAACAGGCGAGCCATCCGGCGCAGGCGGCGACCTCGTTGGTGATGTCGCGCTTTTCCTACCTCCCCGTGCTCCGTGTGCATCTTTCAGCTTCGCTTCACGGCGGCTTCATGTTGGCCCGTTATGGTGTAGGCACATCACTGATGGAGTGATGGACACAAACCACCTAGATACAGGAGAACAACCATGAAACGCTGGACACGCATCTTCGCTCCGATGGTCGCTTTTGGTCTCGTGATGACTGCCGGGATCGCCGCGCTGGGCAATGCCGGCGCCAACGCTCAGAGCGCCGCGTATGCCCCGGTCGCGGTGGTAGCCCAAGCGCAGCCGCCAGCGCCGTCGCCGGCGGTCGGGCCGGATGAGGGGTACGAAACGCCGGATGCACAGGAAGGCCCCGAAATGCCCGATGCGCAGGAAGCGCCGGAGGCATCTGACGCTGGCGAAGCTGCTGAAGCTGCCGCGTTGGCCAGCAAGGCGGTGATCAGCGAACAGCAGGCAATCGACGTGGCGCTGGCGGCGAATCCCGGCACGACGCTAGTCAAGGCTTCGCTCGATAACGAGAACGGTATGGTGGTCTACAGCGTCGAGCTAAGCAATGGCGCCGATGTGAAGGTTGATGCGACGACCGGCCAGATCGCTAGCACCGATCGGGCGGGCGAGCAAGACGAGACGAATGAGGTTGACCATCACGACGGCGCGCAAGATGAGGTTGGCGGCGAGCACAGCGAGCAACCCGCTGCTCCTGCCCAACCGTAACGGTAACGGTCAATAAGCCTCGCTGCTGCTGCGGCCCGCTCATCCCGGTGGGTGAGAGGGCCGCAGAGATTTTTTGACTGGCGATGATTCCCTGTACTCTCGGCGCAAGCGCCCATCCCCCTCCCCCAGCGGGAGAGGGCTGGGGGAGGGGCACATCCCCCAGCGGGGGAGGGGCAGGGGGTGGGGGCCAGCAGTCCGCGCAGCGGGCTTCGTAACCATAGCCCGGCCCTTTAGGGCCGGGTGTCCTGTCCTGCCATCGCTGAGCCGGCTCGTGCCGCTAGAGCAGGAGATTGCTTCGGTCGGGCGGCGCCCAGCACGGCTGGCCGCCGCCGCTCCCTCGCAATGACAGCCGGAAAGCGCCCATCCCCCTCCCCCAGCGGGGGAGGGGCAAGGGGTGGGGGCCAGCAGTCCGCGCAGCGGGCTTCGTAACCATAGCCCGGCCCTTGAGGGCCGGGTGTCCTGTCCTGCCATCGCTGAGCCGGCTCGTGCCGCTAGAGCAGGAGATTGCTTCGGTCGGGCGGCGCCCAGCACGGCTGGCCGCCGCCGCTCCCTCGCAATGACAGCCGGAAAGCGCCCATCCCCCTCCCCCAGCGGGGGAGGGGCAAGGGGTGGGGGCCAACCCGAAGGTGCCGTAGAGCCGGACGGCTGTCCGGCTCCGCGAGGGCCGCAGTGCAATTAACTGCTCGTCTGAGCGGGGTTGCTTTGTTCGGCGGGATCTGGTTCCTCAACCGGAATGCCAGCGTGAGCCAGCAACTTGTGGAGGAGCGCGTTTTGATACTCAAGATGCTGCAAAATCGCATCAATCTCACGCTCGGCGCGCAGATTGATCTCATAATCGCTTTGCGCACGCAATTCAGCATGCATTCCCTGAAGATTTTGCCCCACCATTAACAGCGGCATCAAAAGGATTTGGATCATATTTGAAATAAATAACCAAAACACAAACGCCATCGGCGGGTCAAACTGAAGCGGCTTCGGGGCGAGAAAATTCCATCCCAACCAAAGCACTGTCCAGATGAAAATAACAAAGAAAAAACCCATTGTTCCGACCCGTTCGGTGATCGCCAACGCTAACCGGTCGAGCGGTTTTATCCGTTCAGCATGTTCGTTATTGACATCACGCACCGGTGGCCGTTGCCGGCGCAGTTCGCTGAGCGAGCGGGGCCGATGAGGCAGTTCGGCAGACATAGTCTCTTCTCCACAACTTACAACGACTCGTGATGGGTTGGCGCTTCGTTGAGCGCCAGCCGGTAGGCAGCCGCCGTTACGATGCCGGGCAGCCAGAAGACCAACACGCGGTAGATCAGGGTCGCGCCGAGCGAGACGGCGGCGGGGATGCCGAGTTGCGATGCGACCAGCACCAGTGTGGCCTCGAATGAGCCGCCGCCTCCCGGCAGGGGGGCTAGCGCGGCAAAGAAGCTGGCAAGGCTATAGCTGAGGATGACCACCGAGAGGTGCGGATCGTTGCCAATCGCGCGGAAGATGCAGTATAGCGTCAACATATCGAGCGCGAGCACGCCAATCTGAATGGCCAGCAAGCGGGCGAACGCGGCGGGCCGTTGGGTGACGAGGGCTTTGCCGCGGTAAAGTTCATCAAGAAAGTGTTCGACGCTGGCTGGTTGCCAGTGTTGGCGCAAGTGGCGGGCCAGCCATTGTTGGACGGCGATGGCTTTGCGGGTGAGGTCGGCGCGATCGCGTTGCAAGCCCCACAGATACATACCGGCCAACACGATGGCAAAGGCGATTAATCCCACTTCAGTGATTTGGCCGACACTCAGGCTGCGATGGGTGAAGAGGTAGGCTAACCCAAACCCAACCAACCCGAAAAAGGCGGTTTCGTAGGTGAGCGAATCGAGGGCGACGGCGACGGTGGTTACACCTTCCGGCACGCGCCGGCGGCGGAAGACGTGGAGCAGAAAGGCGCTCATCGCGACTGGCCCGGCAGGGAAGGCCATGTTAATCACGATCGCCATTTGCGCGATGAGCCAGAGGCTGGTGGCGCGGATGCGATGGCCCAGCAAGCGGAGAACGTTGGCATAGAGTGCGGCAGTGCCGAGCGGGGTCAACAACTTAAAGATTACAGCCGCGAGCAGCCACCACGGGTTGGCAGTCGTTATCACCTGCCACAATTCTTGAGTGTCGATCGCGCGCAGTGCAAACCACAGCACGATCCCTAAACCGAGCACGGCGATCAGATACTGGAGCCAGACCCGGTGGGTGGGTTGGCGGGGTTTCGCGATGTTCTCAGCCATGAGTACGCTCGTGTTATCCCTGCGGTGGTGGTTTTATCATAGCACAATGGAACATATCAAGACGCAGAGTGAGCAAAGACGCAGAGGTTTCAAACGCCAAGCCGCAAAGGTCGCAGGGGGCGCAACGAATGGTTTGAGGATGGTCATCATCCCCCTCCCCCAGCGGGGGAGGGGCAAGGGGTGGGGGCAACGCCAAATCGCGCAGGGGCAAATGGTTGGGGCGAAGCGCTGCTCCCCACGTGTTATTGCGCGCCGTGCGGTCGGGGCATCACGATGTGATGCCCGCCGCGAGGCGAAGCAATCTCCCGCGAGAGCGGAACGCCATCACTCACCGATCAACCCGCGCAGCGAGCTTCGTAAGGGTCGCCCGCCCCTTCAGCGCCTTCCATCCCAAAGCTGGCTCGTACCGCTGCAGCGGGAGATTGCTTCGATCGGGCGGCACCCAGCGCGGCTGGGTGCCGCCGCTCCCTCGCAATGACAGCCGGAAAGTGGGCTAGGGGCCGGGAGATAAGAGCTATGTGCAAACTGTGCAGCACACAACAGGTTTGGCGAGGGATACGAGCGCGCTTGTGTCCCTGTCCTTCCCCGCGTCCTCCGCGCCCTCTGCGGTAGACCATCCCCCTCAGCTCCAGCGGGGGAGGGGCCGGGGGTGGGGGCAGTATCAAAACGCAAAGGATCATCTCATCCTCCGCGCCTCTGCGGTACACACGCCTGCCAATCATTCCGGCACGAGCCTTACACCGCCGGTAACCGCACCGTGACGGTCGTGCCTTGGCCGGACTGGCTGGCAACGCTGATCGTGCCAGCATGCGCCGTGACGATCTGGCGGGCAATTGCGAGGCCAAGGCCGGCCCCGCCGGCGCTGCGCGATGGATCAACCCGGTAGAAACGCTCGAAGATGTGGGGTAGGTGGGCCGGATCAATCCCGATGCCAGTGTCGCTGATCATCACTTCAATCTGATCACCGGCCCGCGCGGCGCGCAGTGTGATCGAACCGCGTGGCGTGTATTTGATGGCGTTGTCAATCAGATTGAGAAAGAGCCGGATCAAGCCGTCGCTGTCGCCGATGAGCGTCAAGTTGGGGGCAATATCGGTGTGGAGCGCTAGTGCTCGTTCTTCGGCGAGCGGTTGCAGTGTTTCCACCACATCGGCCAGCAGGAACGAGAGATTCACCGCTTCGCGCTCAGTGTCGCAACGCACTTCACCCCGCGCCAGCCGCAGCAGATCCTCGATCATGCTGCGCAGGCGGCGCGTCTGCGCCAGCAGATCATCGAGCGCCTGCTCGTATTCGGGGCCGCTGCGCGCGCGTTCGCGCGTCACTGTCAAGATGGCTTCCATCGCCGCGACCGGCGTGCGCAGCTCGTGCGAGGCGTCGGCAGTGAATTGGCGTTCGCGCCGGAAAGCGTCTTCGAGGCGTTCGAGCATATTGTTGAAGGTGGCCGCCAACCGGCCCACTTCATCGGCTGTGGGAGGCAGTTCAATGCGCGCGTGCAGATCTGCCGCCGAGATCTGTTGCGCTGTGCGCGTGATCGCGTCAATCGGCTGCAATGCGCGCGCCGCCAGCCAATACCCGCCAACTCCGGCCAAGCCGCTCAGCACGGGAATGCCGAATGCAAACGCGATCAGCAATTGTTGCAGCGTCTCGTCAACCGGTTCGAGCGATTGCATGATCTGCACGAGACCAGCCAACTGGCCATGCTCTTGCACCGGTAAGGTGTACACGCGCACGTGGCCGCTGCCGCTGATCGGCACGGTGCTAAAGACCGGCGTGCCACCAGCGGCTTGCAGGCTGGCGCGATCGACCGGCAGGTCGCGGTAGAGACCGACCGCCTGCACGATCGTGCCGTCGCTGCGCAGCACGCGAATCGTCAACCCCTGCTCTTGCAGTTGGGCCAGCGCAACCGGGTCGGCTACTGCATCACCGAGCGTGATCTGGCCATCCTCGATATTCACATTCTCGCCGCCAATCCCGGTCACCACTTGCGCTGCACTAGCTCGCAACCCGGCATCGAGCGACTCGCGCAACCCCTGTGCGGTGCGCCAATAGACAAACGCGCTGAAGCCAAGCATCGTCGCCAACAACAATCCGGCAGTCCAGAGCGCAAAACGCACCCGCAATGTCCTAAGCCGGCTCATCGTGTTCTTCCTCGGCGCTGAGGCGATAACCGGCGCCGCGCACCGTATGGATCAACTTCACCGGGAAGGGATCGTCGATTTTGCGCCGCAGGTTACGGATGTAGACATCCACCACATTGGACTGATTGAACGAGTCGTAATTCCACACCTGCTCGGCGATCATCGTGCGGGTTAACACTCTGCCCGGCGCGCGCATCAGGCATTCGAGCACAGCGTATTCTTTCGCCGTCAGCTCAATCAGCTTGCCGGCGCGGCGCACCCGCCGGGTAGCTGTATCGAGCGTGAGATCGGCGACTTGCAGCACCGTTGTTTTGGGAGCGTCGGCGCTGCGCCGGGCCAAGGCGCGCAGGCGGGCTAACAGTTCGCGAATGGCAAAGGGCTTGACCAGATAATCATCGGCCCCGCTGTCGAGACCGTTCACCCGATCATCAACCGTATCGCGCGCGGTCAGCATCAATACCGGCATCCGGAAGCCGCGCGCGCGCAGCTCGCGGCAGACTTCGAGACCGTTGAGTTCGGGCAGCATCACGTCAAGCACGACCAGATCGAATGGCGCGGCGTCGAGCCATTCGAGCGCCTCGCGGCCATCATAGGCAACATCGACCGCGTAGCCTTGCTCTTCTAAACCGCGCTTGACATAAGCGACAATGGTGCGTTCATCTTCTACCAATAAGACCCGCATCGCTCGCTCGCGGTGGTTGCTGCGGCGGTTGCGCAGCGCGTTGGTTGCTGGCCTAACGGTAGCATACAAACATGAAGCTGGGATGAAATGCTAGCCGCCTAGTGAGACGCCGATCAAGCGGCCAATGCCGAAGGTGATGCTAGCGGCGAGCAGGCCGACCAAGACTTGGCGGGTGCCTGAATACCAGACGCTGCGCCCGGTGAGGAGGGTGATCGCTGCGCCGATGCCAAACAGGCCCAACCCGCTCAAGATGACACTGGCGATGACTGCGCCGAAACCGCTGATGAAGAAGAAGGGGGCGACCGGAATGATTGCGCCGATCGCAAAGAGGAGAAATGACGAGATGGCTGCTTCCCATGCCGAGCCGCCAAGTTCTTCGGGATCAACGCCCAACTCCTCGCGCGAGAGCGTATCGAGCGCGGCGGGCCGGTCGGCGATCAAGCGGGCCGCCAAGGCCTGCGCCTGATCGGCGGGCAGTCCTTTGGCTTGATAAATCAGGGCCAGCTCGGTCTGCTCCTCGGACGGGTTTTGCTCCAATTCCTCGCGTTCAATGGCGATCTGGCGTTCGTACAACTCGCGTGAGCTTTGCACCGAAATCCACTCGCCCAACGCCATCGAAAACGCGCCGGCGAGCAAGCCGGCCATCCCGGCGATCAACACGCTACGGTTGCTGACATCAGCCCCAGCCACACCCATCACCAGACTGAAATTCGAGAGCAAGCCATCGCTCGCACCCAACACGGCGGCCCGCAACGCATTGCCGCTGGTGGCACGGTGGCGGCCTTCGAGTTGGGCAATAGCACTTCCCTCTAATCCACCGGCGGTATTGCCGATAATACTCTGCAATACGCGGGCATGGCTCCGCTCTTGGGCCGGCAACAGCGTCGCGCGCGATTCAGGTTGGCTCGCGTAATCACGGCTGTCCATCCGCTCGCGATCGCCGATCGTCGGTAGCACAAACCCCGGCCCGAACCGGCGCGCCAGCCAGATTAGCACCCGCGTGCGCCAACCCAGCCGTCTAGGCGGAATTGGCGCGCCAGCCGCGCGCATCTGCTCCTCCCAGAAGCGGGCATGTTCAGCTTCAACCGCCGCTAGTTGGCGGTAAATATCGGCAAGGTTGGGTTGTTGTTCGACCTCGGCCAACGCTTGGTACAGTGCGGCGCTTTCGATCTCATCTTGCCAATTGGCGCGATAACGAGCGATTGCATCGGTCATAAGCGTCCTTCTTCTTCGCTCCCTGCCTCCCTTTGCAGGCTTTGTGCCATCGTATGACCCCTACACCTAATCCTTCCCCCGCTAGGGGAGGGGAGTGGCCCTCACCCCCGCCCCCTCTCCCGCCTGACGGCAGGAGAGGGGGAGCTGCTGGATTACCGGTCAAGCCACTCCCTTAGATGAAAAGATTGATCGCCCCTCTCCCGCATCAGCGGGAGAGGGGAAGGGGGTGAGGGTATAGCGCTCATCTCATTCCCCTGCGCTCCTGTGCGGAGCCAGACAGCCGTCCGGCGCTACGGCGGTTGTTGCCCATCCTTTGCCTTGGTGTGCCCCCACCCCCGACCCCTCCCCCAGCGGGGGAGGGGAGTGAGAGTTGCTCCGAGGCGCAGAGGTGTAACTAATCCCCCTGCGCTCCTTGGCGCTCTCTGCGTCTTTGCGTGTGAAACCTTAGCGCCACTTTGCGTCTTTGCGGAGCCGGACAGCCGTCCGGCTCTACAGCATCTTTGCGTGTCACCCCTCTGCGCCTTTGCCCCCTTGGCGCCTTCAATCAGTTGGTGTATGCCGCCCTTGCAACCGCATAATCGTGGGCCATACCTCATCGGCGGGGATGGGGTGGGCAATCAGGTAGCCTTGCAACACATCGCACCCCATACTGAGCAAGGCGGCCCGCTGATCATCGGTTTCGACCCCTTCAGCGACGACGGCCAGTCCAAGGCTATGCGCCAAATTGATCATCGCGCGCAATAGAGCGCGGCTATTGGTAACAACACTTTGTTGTTCATCAATGGCACGCACAAATGCTTGGTCAATCTTGAGCGCATCGAGGCGGAGCTGGCGCAAATAGGCGAGCGATGAATACCCGGTGCCGAAATCGTCGAGCGCAATCCGCACCCCCATGTGGCGCAATTGGTCGATCTGGCGCGCTGCGTAGATCGGGTCATCGAGCATCACGCCTTCGGTAATCTCTAGTTCGAGATACTGGGCCGGCAGACCGGTGGCGTGCAAGACGGCTGCCACTTCGGCTACAAACTCAGGTCGCAACAGTTGGCGGGCCGAGACGTTGACGCTGATGCGTAAGAGCGGATAGCCAGCCTGTTGCCATGCCATTGCTTGCCGGCAGGCTTCGCGCAGCACCCACGAACCAATCTCGATAATCAGATCACTCTCTTCGGCAATCGGGACAAACTCGCCGGGGGCAATCGGGCCGCGTTGCGGATGGTGCCAGCGCACCAGCGCCTCGACACTGGTGATGCTTTCGCTAACCAAGTCGTATTGCGGTTGGTAGTATACCGCAAGTTCGCGCCGTTCCAGCGCGCGGCGCAGTTGGGCTTCCAGTGCGAGGCGGGTATGGGCGCGCCGGCTATGTTCGGGCCGGTAATGCAGAAAACTGCTGCGTTTAAGTTCTTTGGCGCGGTGCATGGCGCTGTCGGCATTCTTGAGCAGGGTCACAACATCGACGCCATCGCGCGGAAAGAGACTGATCCCGATGCTTGCGGTTAAGCGCAATTCATGCCCATCGTAAAGGAACGGCGTTTGCAACGCATCAAGCAAGCGTTGAGCGGCAATATCGGCCAAGCGCGCATCAGGCAGATCAGGCATCAGCAAGAGAAACTCATCGCCTCCCATGCGGCCAAGCGTATCTTGGGGGCGGGCGCAGGCAGCGAAGGCATTGCTGACGTGTTTAAGGAACCGATCACCGATTGGGTGGCCTAGCGAATCGTTCACCTGCTTAAACCCATCGAGATCGATGAAGAGCAGCGCCACAATATGGCGTCGCTCGCGCGCATCGCGCAGGGCGAGATCAATCCGCTCTTGCAACAAATTGCGGTTCGGCAAGCCGGTCAGCGCGTCATAGCGCACTTGATAGTTGAGCTGCGCATTGAGGTTGGCGTGATCGGCGATCAAGTTGAAGAGTTCGGTTGCGACGCGCAACAGCGTTTGATCGCTCTCGCTTAACCAATCGGTTTGTTGGTGGAAGATGGCGAGTGCGCCATGCGCTTTGGCTAGCGGCCAAAGCCAGCCGCTGCTGATACTCAAATGGCTAAGCTGATCCCAAAAGGTGTGCAGATCAAGTATGATAGGCGCTTTTTGGTTATGCCGTGCGATCATCTGGCGCAGACGCGACCCAATCAGCTCGGCTTCATCAGCCAATGGTTTGCTAGCAGCAGTAGGGTGCCCATCCAATTCAGCCCATACCAGCCAGTTGGGTCGTTGCCGTTCGATCAGCGTCACCAGCCGGTTCAGCACGGCGGTGACTGGTGCGTGTTGGAGCAACAAGGCCAAAATCGCCGAGCGGTCGTGTTCGAGGAATGCCGCTAGCTTTTGCGCGCTGATGTCGCGGTGTAAGGCGATAAAATGCGTTGCTTTGCCATATTCGTCAGTGACTGGCGACAAGCTGAGATCAACCCAGATTGGTTCGCCAGCGCGCGTGTAGTAGAGCAATTCAAAGCGGGCTGGCTGCTGTTGCTCCATTGCTTCCCACAACCGGTTGAGCGTCGCCGGATCGGTGGCCGGGCCGTGCAAGATGCGCAAGCTACGGCCAATCAGCTCGTTGGTGGCATAGCCGGTTAGTTGGCTACAGGCCGCGTTGGCATAGCGAATAAAGGGGCCGGGTGCATGAAGCGGTTCAGCGTCGAGAATAATCACGGCGTCGTTGGTATGCACCACCACCGACTCGAGCAGGCGCAACCGTTCTTCGGCCTGTTTGCGCGCGGTGATGTCACGTACTACGATCAGCGCGCCGCCGTTGGCCAGCTCGTCGTGGTAGAGCGGATCAATGCTAACATCAACCATCATCGCCCGCCCATCTGGCAGGCGATGGATGAGTTCACCGCGCCAGCCTGTGCTGACGCTCTGTACCGACGGTTGCACCGGTTGGTACGGCAACGGTTCGGCAGTAAACAGACGGCTCAGCGGCTGGCCGATGATCGCTTCTGGTTGCACGCCGTAGAGGTACGCCGCCATCTCGTTGAGATAGACAATCGCGCCGCTGCGGTCGGTCACGATCACCGCCTCGTGAATTTGCGACAGCACCCGCGCCCGCAAGTTTAATTGCCGTTCCGCTTCCTCCCGGTCAGTGACATCGTAGCCGATCGTCAAGACCTGTATTTCACCAGCGCCTTCGATCAACGTGCCTTGCACTTCTACCACCCGCACCACCTGATCGCGGGCATAAATGTGGTACCGGGCCGGTTGGAGGAGTTGGCCGTTGCGCAACGCTTGACGGCGCTGGCGCATCAGGTCGTGATCTTCGCCAGAGAGAAATTCGGTCAGCGGTTGGTTGACCAGCTCGGCTGGATCATCCACGCCAAAGATGCGTGCGCCGGCTGGGTTGCAGTAGCGGATAATGCCCTCTGGAAAGTTGCTGATCATGATCAGCAGCGGGGCCAATTCGAGCAATTGGCGGTAGCGAAGTTCGTTGTTGCGCAGCGCATAATCGGCGGCGAGCAACGCCGTGACATCATAGCCGCTGAGAATGGTTCCACCTATCTCGGGTTGGTGCTGGCGGTTACAGCACCGCAGCTCGAAGATGCGCCAGCCCCCTTCGGCATGCTGTAGACGTACCCGGATTGGTTGGCGCTGGCATTGGCGATCGGCCAGTTGGGCGAGATGGTGTCGCAACAGGTCATGGTCGTCGAAATGAACGAAATCATAGATAGATCGGTTGACCACAAGGGATGGTGGATGGCCGAGCAGATTGGTCAGAGCCGGGCTGGCAAAGCGGATGGTTTGATCAGGCGCGAGAATGATGACTATTTCGGCGATACATTCCAGCAGCGTGTTGAGAGTCGCAGCTACGACATCACTATTTAAGAGCGGAGAGGGTACAGGTGCAGTATCGTCAATCATAATCGTAGTGTGCCCGGATGCCGTGTTGTGGATTCCGCTGCCGCCAGTATACCGCGTTTACTACATTCCGTTGCAGCCGTGAAAGAAACGCCTGCCGGCATTCCTTTGCGAGAAAAAGGCTACCGGCAGGCGGCAGTGCAGCCGGAGGGGATAGGGTTACGTGATTAATTGCCAAATATCAAAGCCTAACGAGAAGAAGATGATAAATAGGATGACCAATGAGAGCGGCAACATATCAAACCGGCGCGGGTGCCGGGTTTGCCAGAAGTAACGCAAGCTGCGCACCAGCATCGTGATTGCTAACAGATCGAGCAGAATGACCAGTGGTAATGAGATGTCGGTGGTGAGGCCGATGAGCGGCAACACGATTGGCAAGAGCACGTATTGCAGGGTGCAGCGGGTGGCCGAGATGAAGAGCGAGATGCTGAAGGCGCGCTCACCCGGCGTTGCCGGCGGTGCGTCGTCAAGCTCTGCTTCATCAGTCGTTTCTTCTGCGGGCGGGGCCGGCAGCGCCGGCTGCGGCGGCAACAAAAGCAGCCGGTCAAACACGCGATCGAGCGTTTCGGTGATAGCAGACATAGGCAGCACTCACCTCATGAAAAAATAAACAGAGACGTTACATTGCAACGTCTCTTCATATTATAACAGCATCCGGTTAGGCGTTCATCAACGCTGGGGTAAGGATGGGTAAATGGTGGCAGCTACCAGACCCAAACCTCGGATCCGCGCAATCTGCAACATGCCTCTATAATGATCATTGAGCTGGTTTTTTTACTCTTCATGAATGAATGCTATGCGATATCTGAAATTGCTTCTGGCCTTTGCGATGCTGCCCCTTGCCGGCTGGTGGTGGTTCGAGAGCAATGTCTTCATCACCGAGTGGTTGCTGGGTCATAGCGAGGGTTTTCAACGGTTTGTGATCTGGATGATCTCGACCTTGCAGAGCAGCGGTTACGTGACCATCCTTGTGCTGGGTACCGTGTATGTATTGGCCAGTCTGCTTGAGATCATCTTTTGGCCAACTGGCACGCTCACCCGGCGGTGGGGCGCTTCGGCGTTGATCTTTTGGCTGGCGGTGGCGGCGCTCGAAGCAATCGGGATTTTTAACGGCTACAGTATTCGCTATTTCGGCATGTTTGCGATTGATGGTCAACCGCCTCCCGAATGGGGCCGCTGGCTGAGCGGCGTGCCGCTGGCGCTGCTCTTTGCCATCGGCCCCGAAGGGTTGATCCGCTGGTCGTTGCTAACGATGTTCGCGTGGGGCCGGCAATTCTTCACCCGTCCGGTGGCGGTCGGGGAAGGGTAGCGGTTCGTTCTGCTCCTGCAAGGTGTACACCGGCTTCCCGCTGACAAAGACCTGCTGCACCACCGGATCGGGCATCCGGCGCACGACGATCAGGTCGGCGATTAGCCCCGGCTGGATGCTGCCGATCAGGTGGTCGATGCCGGCGGCGCGGGCCGGGTGATGGCTGACCAGCGCCACTGCGGCGGGCAAGCTGAGGGTGCCGCGGTCGGCGAGGCGGAAGATGACCGGCAATAGCGAGGCCGGATAGTAGTCAGCGCACAGCCAGTCAACGACGCCGGCCTCGATCGCGGTTAATGCGCTGAGGTTGCCGCCGCTCGACTTGCCGCGCAGTACGTTCGGCGCCCCCATCCCCACCGCCATCCCGGCGGCGTGCGCCGCTTGGGCGGCGGCTAGGGTGGTGGGGAATTCGGCAATCTTGACCCCCAACTCCACCCACTGCGCCACCCGTTCAGGCGTGTCGTCATCGTGGCTGGCGACCGGCAAGCCATACTTCGTTGCCCACGCGATGACTTGCCGGATCCGGTTGGGCACATCGCTCTGCGCCGCCCGCTTACGGGCCAGCAGTTCGTCGATCTCGGCCTCGCTGCGCCCGGTGGTCTTGGCGACGTAATGGCGAAACGCAGCTTCGGTGGTGTATTGCCCTTGCCCCGGACTGTGATCCATGATCGAGACCAGCCGCAACAAGGGATGGCCCAGCATCGTCTTCAGCGCCTCAAGGCCGCGCTCACTGCTGACCTCGACCCGGGCATGCACGAGATGGCGCGCGCCGCAGTGCCGTTCGGCGCTGAGCCGGTGGAGGAAGTCGCTGACGAAGCGATCGCTGCGCACACCGAATTCGGCGTCGTCGAGCGATAGGGCGTGGAATTGGCAGGTCACGCCGCACCCCAGCAAGAGCCGGTCGGCGGCGTGGAGCGCAATCCCGGCTTCGATCTCAACGCCGGGGCGGGGTTGCACCAGCTTTTCGATCGCGTCGCAGTGCAGGTCGATCAGGCCGGGCAACAAATACGCCCCGTCGAGGTCAAACTGCGGCATCGTTGCCGCATACGGGTGCGCGCCGCGACCAATCGCCCCGATCCGGCCCCGGTCGATCACCACCCAACCCGCTTCAACGACCCGATCGGGTAAGACAACAGTCGCG
Organism: Chloroflexus islandicus; assembly: GCF_001650695.1. GTDB lineage: Bacteria > Chloroflexota > Chloroflexia > Chloroflexales > Chloroflexaceae > Chloroflexus > Chloroflexus islandicus. Next base: position 47,982 of record NZ_LWQS01000093.1, on the reverse strand, counting down.
TTGGTGAAGAGATATTGCATAGGTTGCCTCGTGATCATGTGTTCATGAATAATGGACTTGCCGGTGTTGGAGTGTCCTTGCGCGCCGCTTCCCTACTGTTCTTGCGTGCCGCCGCTTTCCACTTGTCATTGCGAGCCGCCGGAGGCGGCGAAGCAATCCCCCACGAGCACGGGAGCGGCCCCTTTCCGCCGAAGGCGGCGATTGCTTCGGGCGCTGCGCGCCCTCGCAAGGACAGCAACCCATCCCGTACAGCGTTCGTAGGCGCTGAAGCGGGAGATTGCTTCGGGCGCTGCGCGCCCTCGCAATGACAAACAAACACGAACCCTCGCAATGACCGAATGACGCGCCGCTTTCCTATTGTCCTTGCGCACCGCCGCCCTCCTCCTGTCATTGTGAGCCGAGCGCCAGCGAGGCGAAGCAATCCCCCCCGAGCACGGGAGCGGCCCCTTTCCGCCGCAGGCGGCGATGGCTGCGGGGACGCAGGCAGTGCGGCGCGCTGCCCCTACGCCCCCTCGCCATGACAGCAACCCATCCCGTACAGCGTTCGTAGGCGCTGAAGCGGGAGATTGCTTCGGGGGCTGCGCCCCCTCGCAATGACAAACTGACACGCCCCCTCGCAATGACAGAATGACGCGCCGCTTTCCTATTGTCCTTGCGCACCGCCGCCCTCCTACTGTCATTGCGAGCCGAGCGCGAGCGAGGCGAAGCAATCCCCCGCGAGCACGGGAGCGGCCCCTTTCCGCCGGGGAGACTGCTGCGGGGACGCAGGCAGTGCGGCGCGCTGCCCCTACGCCCCCTCGCAAGGACAGCAACCCATCCCGTACAGCGTTCGTAGGCGCTGAAGCGGGAGATTGCTTCGGGGGCTACGCCCCCTCGCAATGACAAACGGACATGCCCCCTCACTCTCCTTCTGTCCTTGCGCACCGCCGCCCCCCTACTGTCATTGCGAGCCGAGCGCCAGCGAGGCGAAGCAATCCCCCACGAGCACGGGAGCCGCCCCTTTCCGCCGCAGGGGGAGATGGCTGCGGGGACGCAGGCAGTGCGGCGCGCTGCCCCTACGCCCCCTCGCCCTCCTACTGTCATTGCGAGCCGAGCGCCAGCGAGGCGAAGCAATCCCCCCGAGCACGGGAGCAGCCCCTTTCCGCCGCAGGCGGCGATGGCTGCGGGGACGCAGGCAGTGCGGCGCGCTGCCCCTACGCCCCCTCGCAATGACAGCAACCTATCCCGTACAGCGTTCGTAGGCGCTGACGCGGGAGATTGCCTCGGGCGCTAGCGCGCCCTCGCAATGACAAACGGACATGCCCCCTCGCTTCCCTACTGTCCTTGCGCGCCGCCGCTTTCCTATTGTCCTTGCGCACCGCCGTCCTCCTCCTGTCATTGCGAGCCGCCGGAGGCGGCGAAGCAATCCCCCGCGAGCACGGGAGCGGCCCCTTTCCGCCGCAGGGGGAGATGGCTGCGGGCGCTAGCGCGCCCTCGCAAGGACAAATGCCCCCTCGCCCCCCTACTGTCATTGCGAGCCGAGCGCCAGCGAGGCGAAGCAATCCCCCGCGAGCACGGGAGCGGCCCCTTTCCGCCGCAGGGGGAGATGGCTGCGGGGACGCAGGCAGTGCGGCGCGCTATCCCTACGCCCCCTCGCAAGGACAGCAACCTATCCCGTACAGCGTTCGTAGGCGCTGAAGCGGGAGATTGCTTCGGGGGCTACGCCCCCTCGCAATGACAAACGGACATGCCCCCTCACTCTCCTTCTGTCCTTGCGCACCGCCGCCCTCCTACTGTCATTGCGAGCCGAGCGCGAGCGAGGCGAAGCAATCCCCCGCGAGCGTGGGAGCCGCCCCTTTCCGCCGCAGGGGGAGATGGCTGCGGGGACGTAGGCAGTGCGGCGCGCTGCCCCTACGCCCCCTCGCAATGACAGCAACCTATCCCGTACAGCGTTCGTAGGCGCTGACGCGGGAGATTGCTTCGGGCGCTAGCGCGCCCTCGCAATGACAAATGTCCCCTCGCAATGACAAACGCCCCCCTCGCAATCGCACTCGCACCCTACGCGAACGTCCATTGCCGGGTGGCGTGTGCCCCTAGCCCGGCTAAGTCGTGCGAGACGCTGATGATCGCGGTGCCTTCGGCTTGGGCGGCCCGGATCATCGCGATCACCACCTGCTTGGTCGCTTCGTCGAGGCTGGCGGTTGGTTCGTCGAGCAGCAGCAGGCGTGGGCGGGCAATAAAGGCTCGGCCAAGATTGATTCGCTGTTGTTCGCCGCCGCTGAAGGTGAGCGGGCTGGCTTGCCAGAGCGCCGGCGAGATGCCGAGCCGCTGCAGCCATTCCCGGCCAATCTCTTGCGCGGTGGCGCGATCCATTCCCTGCCGGTAGAGCGGCTCGCAGAGGGTGTCGAGCGCCGATACGCGCGGCAGGACACGCAAGAATTGCGAGCAGAAGCCGATCTCGCGCTCGCGCAGGCTGAGGATGACGCTCTCGGCGGCGCGGCTGAGGTCGATGCGACCAAATTGGTGCGAGTCAAACCAGATCTGGCCGGAAGTCGGTAGGTAGGTGCGGTAGATGCACTTGAGGATGCTGGTCTTGCCCATGCCGCTGCGTCCGTAGATGAGCAGGTGTTCGCCGGCGGCGACGCTGAGGTTGACGTCACGCACCGGCGTGATTTCGCGCCCGTCGATCAGGTGCAGGGTGAAGGATTTGTGCAGGTTACGGATTTCAAGCAGTGGGTGGCTCATAGTGCGTAGCCTTGATTACAACGCCGACGAGACCAGCAGTTGGGTGTACGGGTGCTGCGGGTCTTCGAGGATTTGGTCGGTCAACCCCGCTTCGACAATGTGGCCGTTCTTCATCACAATCGTGCGGCGGGCCAGTTGGCGCACCACGCCGAGATCGTGCGATACCAGCAGCATGGTGATCCGGTCTTCCCACTGAATCCGGCGCAGCAGGTCGAGCACGCGGGCTTGCACCGAGACATCGAGCCCGCTAGTGATTTCGTCGAGCAGCAATAGGCTGGGCCGGCTAGCGAGCGCCTTGGCGATCTGTACGCGCTGCAACATGCCGCCGCTGAAGGTCGGCGGTTCGTCGTCGATCCGTTCCGGCGGCAGTTCGGTTTTGACCATCAATTCGGCGGTGCGGGCGCGGATGCGGCCAAAGTGCCGCCATTCGGCCAGCAGCAGCTTTTCGGCGACATTGCCTCCTACCGAAAAGCGCATGTTTAAGCCCAGTTCGGGGCGCTGGTAAACAATGCCGAGTTTGGTGTTGCGGAACAGCCGCGCTTCGTAGCGGTCGAGGGTAGTGAGGTCGCGCGGCGGCCCGCCGTTGTCGCGGTACCAGATGTGGCCGCTGTCGGGGCGCAGGGCCAGATAGATCATCTGCAACAGGGTGCTCTTGCCGCTGCCGCTCTCGCCGACGATGCCCAACACTTCACCCGCGTTCAATTGCAAGTTCGCCTCAACACAGGCCCAGACCGTCCCACAGCGCGGGCACTGCGAGCGACCGGTGTCGGGGCCGGTCAGGCGGCGGCAATCGGGGCAGGTTGGCCCAAAGTGCTTCGAGAGCTGCTCGACCCGCAGAATCCAATCGTCGATCATGCCGTCGCCTCCATCTGCGCCACGCGCTTCGCGCAGTACGCTGCGTCGGAACAGGTGGTTTCCCACCGTCCGCCGTTGCTGTCGCTGACAAAATGCTCGGTGAGAAAGGTGTTGTCCGCCCCGCACCGCGCGCAGCGCTGGCCGGGCCGGTACTCGGTGCGGAAGGGGTAATCCTCAAACTGGAGCGGTTCGACCACGGTGTAGGGCGGCACCGCGTAGATGCGCTTCTCGCGTCCGGCCCCAAACAGGTAGAGGGTGTCGGCCATGTGCAGCTTCGGCACATCCCAGCGCGGGATGGGGGTGGTGTCCATCAGATAGCGCCGGTTGACGATCACCGGATACTGGCTAGCGATGCGCAGATCGCCGGCCCGCACCACACTCTCGTACATATAGACCCACATCTTGCCGTAGTCAGCTTCGCTGTGCATGATCGTGGCTCGTTCGAGGTTCGGTTCCACCCAGCGCAGCGGATCGGCCATCGGCACCTGCAAGACCAGAATCTGATCGGCCCGCATTGGCTCTTCGGGGATGCGGTGGCGGGTTTGGATGATCGTTGCCGCAGCGGTGTCGGTAGTAGTAGCGACGCCGGTGGTGCGGGTGATCAGCCGGCGCAAATTGACTGCATTGACGCTCTCGTCGTCGCCTTGATCGATCACCTTGAGCGTATCGTCTGGAGTGATGATCGACAGCGTAATCTGCAACCCGCCGGTGCCCCAGCCGCGGGCAATCGGCAGATCGCGGCTGGCAAACGGCACGAGGTGGCCGGGAATGGCGACTGCTTTCAACAGCTTGCGCCGGATCTCGCGTTTGGCGTCTTCATCGAGCAGGGCGAAATTGTAGAGCTGATCGGAAGTTTCGCTCATAGCGTGCTCTGTCCTTGTTTGACATGGGACACGGCGGTTCGTTACCCTTCAACCTTAGCGTGAATCACTGGTGAGCGCCTGATCAACCAACTGGCCGAGCCGGCTCTGCCGCTGCGCATGGTGATCGCGCGCCCGATCCAGCACGCTGAGGTCGGCGGCAAAGGTGACATAATGCGGCAACTTGTAATGGGCGACGAAGCCGCTGGCCTCGATCCCGTCGGTGTGCAGCAAGACAAACTCTTCATTCGCCGCCGGCCCCGACTCACCGGCAAGGCTGCCAATGCGGGCCTGCGTCAACACGCTATCGAGAATGGCCATACTCATCACCTTGAGTTCGCTCTGGCCGAAGGCGAAGCCATAGCCGACGTTGAAGCGCGGCGGTTCGGCGTGATTCGTCACGCTATGCGCCTTCGAGGCGATTTCAGCCTCGGTCGCTTCAATCTCGCCGATCGTGACCGGCTCGCCGGTGAGCGGGTGCGCGACATGCACCGGCAGGTAGCCGTAACGTAGCTCGACCAGCGTCGGGTGGGCATCGCCGTAGCCGCGTGTGCTGCTATAGGCCAGACTCATGAGGCTGCCGGTATCGGCTTGGGCCATCGCTTGCAGACGGGCGCTGCGCGGGCAGGGGAAGGTGAGCGGTTCGCGGGTGATGTCAAACGGCTCTTCACGCGCCGGTTCGGCAGGCACATCCACAATCATCTGCTCTTGCCGCATATACTCGGTCACTTTGGGGAAGCGGCCCCACGCGCCGGGTTGGGGTTTGCCGGCCTCCACCAGCGCCGCGTAGCGTTCGGCGGCAGCAATCACGGCCCGCACGTCTTCGTGGGCCAGCGCCGGCTGCAACAAGCGAATCAAGTAATCGGTGGCCGGCCCCAGCATCTGGCCGCCGGGAATATCTTTGAACGACGCCGAAATCCGGCGCAAACAGAACATCTCGCGCCCTGACACCGGCAACGAGGCCATCACCCGCGGCAAGGTGGTGCGGTAGGCGCGCAGCAAAAACGCTGCTTCGATACTGTCGCCTTCAGCCTGCTTGACCGCCAGCGCCGCCAGCAACGGCGCATAGAGCGCACCCTCGTGCATGGCCCGGCTCACGGCGTGGCGCAGTTGGTCGCGAATCTGCGGCAGTTGCAGCGGCGTGCTGCCGCCAAGCAAGCGCAAACACTCGACTAACTCTTCGGCGCGGGCAACGGCTTCACTGCCCCCGCGCACCGCAACGTATCCCATACCGGCTCCTTTATCTATCGCATTAATGGTTGAAGAGCGTGGATCACACCTTCACTCCTTACTCCCCATCCTCTGCGTCCTCCGCGCCCTCTGCGGTAAAAAACTCAGATAACCTCAATCTGCGTTGTGCGCGGCAACCCCAAGCACCGCCCCTGCTGATCGATTAGAAACAGATCGATCCCCAGCGGAAACTGGCTTGGCCGTGATGCAATAGCGGCCAGCTCGGTCGGAGCCACGCCGCGCAAGCCAACCGTGGCTGTCGTAGCAATCCCCGGCCCGCGCAGACGCAACGTCTCACCGTTGAGTGCAATCGCCGGTACGCTAAGAAAGACGGTGCAACTGCGTTCGGGGTAGAGCAACGATCCCGCCGCGAGTTCACCAAACAGCGCCGTCCCGGCTGGGTCGTGCAAGAGGGCGAAATCAGCGGCAGCAGCCTCTACCGGGCGAGCGTTCGTGCGCAGGGCAATCCAGCGCGTCAGCGGATGATCAACCGGCAACCATTCCTCGCCTGCGGCATGGACAAAGCTCACCGTCTGGTCGAGCAGGCTCATCCCGGCGGCGACGGCGGTTGCATTGGGGGGCGTGCCGTCCGGCAGCGGCGGCAGATCGGCGAAGGGTGGCGGCGGCAAGTGGCCCACCTTACCGGGACGGGCTAAGCAATCGAGCAGTACGCGGAAGGCAAGGCCGTTAAAGCGTTCGATCGGTGTGGGTGGTGTAGCGACGATGGTCATAGGCGATTCTCATGTAGATTATGTGTCATCAGGAGCGCGGGCCGCCGGCCCGCAGCGTATACGGGTTGGGATGGGAATAGCCCCCACCCCCGGCCCCTCCCCCGCTGGGGGAAGGGGAGATTGACCCTCACCCCCGGCCCCTCTCCCGCAACGCAGGAGAGGGGCGCTGCTGTCTACCGTGCCAGCAATGCCGTACCCACCTCCTGCGCGGTTCACCCGCTCCTGCCGTGAGGTTGGAGCGGGGGCCGGGGATGAGAGTATCATCCTCCGCCTCGCCCTGTCCAGTCCTGCTGTCATTGCGAGGGCGCGCAGCGCCCGAAGCAATCTCCCGCGTCAGCGGAAAGGATGCCTGAGCGAATAGTCCGTGCAAGGATTACCCCTAACCCCGGCCCCTCCCCCAGCGGGGGAGGGGAGATTGACCCTCACCCCCTGCCCCTCTCCCGCAACGCAGGAGAGGGGCGCTGCTGTCTACCGTGCCAGCAATGCCGTACCCACATCCTGCGCGGTTCACCCGCTCCTGCCGTGAGGTTGGAGCAGGGGCCGGGGATGAGGGTATCATCCTCCGCCTCGCCCTGTCCAGTCCTGCTGTCATTGCGAGGGCGCGCAGCGCCCGAAGCAATCTCCCGCTTCAGCGGGAAGGATGCCTGAGCGAATAGTTCGTGCAAGGATTGCCCCTACCCCCGGCCTTTCGCTGGGGGAAGGGGAGGGCGTCGAGGGTGAACCCTATCCAAAAATCCTCTGCGTCCTCTGCGAAGCCGGACAGCCGTCCGGCTCTACTGCGCCTTTGCATGTGAATCCTCTGCGACTTTGCGTCTTTTGTGTCTTTTCGTGGCTATTCATCTCCCGTTCAAAACGTCTCAAACTCAACCCGCGTCGCTGCGGCGGCGGCAAAACGCCGTTCATAAGCGGCGCTCAGCGCCTGCCCCAGCTCGGCGATGCGCGGGCGCAGATCGGCGTGCGGATCACCCGGCATGCGCAGCGCCGCGTCGAGCACGGCCAACGCCGTGGCGTGATCGGGGTCGCGCCCGATCACCATCCCAAACCCAAACTGGCCGGCCAGTTCCAACCGCGTCTCGGTGACGAGAATCTCACCCGCATTGAAGACCGTCTCGGCAACGCCCTCGATCATGCGCAACTGCACCAGCACGCAGCGCGGGCCGCTGATGAACGTCACCGCATCGCGGTCATACCGCGCCAGCACCTGCTCGGCCAACGCGCAGACGAGGTGGGGTGGACTGCAACTCAGAATATGCGAGGTCGTGAGCATGCTGATCTCCTGTTGCGGTTTCGTAGACGTTACGCCTGCCGCTTCACGCCGACGGTCTCTTTCAAGCGGGTTGCCCCCCATTCCAATAGAATGGCAAAAATCAGTACCGCATACGTAAAGATGCCTAACTCGCGCAGATCAAGGTAGAAGGCGCTGGCCATAAACATGTCAAAACCGATCCCGCCGGCGCCGGCAGTCGCCCCCATCGCAATCGCGACCGAAAAGTTAATCTCAAACCGCACAAACGTCCACGAGAGCAGGGCCGATGCCGACGAAGGCACCACCGCTTGAAACACCGTCTGCCACCAGTTGCCGCCGCTGGCGCGCAAGGCCTCTAACACCCCCGCATCTAGTTCCTCGAAGGTTTCGGCATACGCCTTCACCAGATAGCCGACCGAGTGAAACGTCATGCCAATCACTGCCGCCACGCTGCCCAATCCGGCGGTAACGGCGAAGAACAGCACCCAGAGCACGGTTGGCACCGCGCGGATGAAGGCCATCACGACCTTCACTGCATCATTGACCCGGCGCGGGGCCAGATTCTGAGCGGCAAGCAGAGCAAGGAAAAAGGCAATGATCGCGCCAAAGACCGTGGTCAACAGGCCAAGCGCAACCGTAATCATCAACTCGCGAAACAGATCGAGCCAGCTCAAATTTTTCAACCGCGCCTCAAACAGCACGACGCGAAAATTGTTGAGCATGTCGCCAAAGGCGGTAACGACATTAATGTTGCGGGTGTCAATAGTGATCAGACCGTAGACGGTCAGCAACGCCAACACAATCAGCGTCGCCTGCAACACCGTATTGGCGTGGCTGCGCGGGCGCACCCGAATCCGGCCAGAAGGCAGCGTCGTCTCCATCAGAGAATCGTCCTTCGGATATAGTTCGATACCGTTTCGATCAACAAGACCACAGCGACCGTTGCCAGCACCACAAGGCTGGCCGAACCGTAGCTAAAGTTCTTGAAGTAGAGGTCGAATAGAAAACCGATCCCGGTGCCGGTGAGAATGCCGACCAGCGTGGCGCTGCGGATGTTGGTTTCGATCATGTACAGCACCCAGCTAATCAGTTGCGGCAAGCAAGCCGGGATCACACTCTGGCTGATAATCGCGGTGTAGCCGGCGCCGGTAGCGCGCAGCGCCTCGACCGGCTCGATCCCCACTTCATCAATGGTCTCGACCATCACGCGGGTGATGAAGCCGAAGGTAACGAAAAAGAGGGCAAAGAAACCGGTAAAGCCGCTTTGCCCGAACGAAAAGAGCAAAATCAGCGCCCACACCGACACGTCAATATTGCGGAAGATGCTGGCGATGGCGCGGGCCGGCAGGCTAAACCACGGGTGCGGGCGGGTGGTGTTGGCGCCGAGCAGGGCTAGCCCTAAGCCAAAGATCGAGGCGATGGTTGAGGAAGCTACGGCAATCAGCACCGTCTCTTGCAACTTCTCAAGAATGCGCGGCAAGCGCGCCCATGCCCGTTCATCGGGCACGAAATTGGCGATGCCCCACGCAAACGCGCGCGGAATGACGCTCAAACCCTGCACCAGATCGAATTGGGTCAACACCATGCCGCCATAGGTCATGGCCACCATCGCGAGGAAAAAGAGCGCAGACTGAATCCGGCGGCGACGAAAAAAAGCATCAGGCTGCATAGCGCTCCTTCAGATCGAGGATCAGTTCGCCCGCTTCCGAGCCGTAGATTTGGTAGATTTGGGCATTGCTCAGCGCATGCGGCGGCCCGTCGTAAATCACCCGGCCCCGGTTGACGCCGATGATCCGCTCGGCGTAGTGCAGCGCCACATCAACCTGATGCAGATTGACCAGCACCGTAATCCCGGTCGAGCGATTAATCTCTTGCAGGGTATCCATGATCACCTTGGCCGAGCTGGGGTCAAGCGAAGCGATCGGCTCATCGCAGAGCAGCATCTTCGGTTGCTGCACCAGCGCGCGGGCAATGCCGACTCGCTGCTTCTGGCCGCCGCTGAGCTGGTCGCAGCGCTTATACATCTGCTCGCTCAAGCCGAGCGTTTCGAGAATGCGCACCGCCTCGCGCTTCTCTTGCTCGCTGTAGAGGCCAAGCATACCTTGCAGCGTATTCTTATAACCGAGCCGCCCATGCAACACATTCTCGATCACGCTCAGCCGGTTGACGAGATTGTAGTGCTGGAAGATCATCCCGATCTGGGTGCGGTGGTGGCGCAGGGCTTGGCCGCGCAACTGCGGCACGCTGACGCCGTCGAACCGGATGTCGCCGCTGGTAATGTCAATCAAGCGGTTGATACTGCGCAGCAGGGTTGACTTCCCCGCCCCGGAAGGGCCAATAATCGCGACAAACTCGCCGGGTTGCACCGAAAAGGTGATCGAATCGAGCGCCAGCGTCTCGGCGCCGTACCGCTTGGTCACTTGATCAAGTTCGAGCAGGCTCATGCAACCTCATTTCTGTGATGGGCCTCTAACTGCGCTTTGCTGTGGCAGGTGCGCACAGGGTTGAAACCTCTGAGACATCGCTCTTATGGAGTGCGGCAGTTTAACCGCCGCACTCCATGCTGCAAAAGCAGAGCTGGCGGTATCATTCGCCAGCTCCACTGCTGCTAGTCTCGGCTTGGTTTAACGCATTGCCCGGATGGGGTTGAAGAAGGAGTCATCAACCACCAAGAAGCGCTCTTCCTTCGTCTTGCGGAAGAGTGGCTTAAAGCCGGCGTCGATCTCGGCCTTGGTCGCGAAGATGCGCGGATTGTTCGCCACTTCATCCGAGGTTAGCTTGTCTTGCAGCCGCTTGATCTCATCGGCGGTCAGCATGCCGCTGTTGGCGACGAAGGGCGCGTTAATCACCGGGGTAGCCGAGATGATCACAAACTCAGCGCCGGGGAACTTATCGAACGGTTCGGGGGCATTATTTAGCACGCGGTAAACTGCGCCGGGCTTGTTCTCTTCACCCGATACCAATTCGACATAATTCTGGACACAGGTATCGCAGAACGCCGCCACATCAACCGCGCCCGACAGCAAGGCCACCGCCGATCCCTGATGCGAACCGCCGAACTGCACTTCGCTGAAGAATTTGTTGGGGCCGCCTTCAATCAGCTCGTCGGCATTGAGATTCTTCCACTTCTCTTGCTGGCTGAAGTACTTGATGATATTCGATGAGGGTACGCGGAAGCCCGATGTTGAGCTGCTCGAGACGAAGGCGAAGCGCTTGCCTTGAATATTGTCGATCTTGTAGACGCCGTTCACTTGGTAGTTGCCCTCTTGGCCACGGGCCACGGCCAGCCAGCTATAGTAGACGGCCGTCTTCAGGGTGCCATCCGAACCGCTCGGCACGACCAGCGGAATGACTTTCGGGTTCTTGTCGTGCGCTTGGACATAGCCTTCCGCGCCGAAGAAGCCGAGGTGGGCGGTGTTGTTAGCCAACGCTTCCACCGCGATCAAGTAGTCGGTCGTGGTGCGATGTTCAACCGGGCGACCGAGCGCTTCGCTCACGACCGCACCGATTGCATCGCGGGCATCTTTCAGGTCAGCTCCCGACTCGTTCGGCAACCATGCGATAATGACCGGTGAATTGGCATTCGAGGTGGTGTTTCCGCCAGTGTTGCCGCCGCTCGCGCCACAAGCCGCCAGCGCCAGCGTCACAATCGTCACGATCAACAAAAGCCGCAGAGACCGCATACAGAGCATCCTCCTGAGCAGGCGTTGCTGACGATGCCATTGCATCGCCGTATGCAGTCTAAGCGGCTTTGATTATGAGAAGATTATGAGGAGATTGTCCGTTGGCTAAGGCTGTATCAAAACTGTGCAAACATTGTGCAATAATAATGACAGCGTTCGTCGTGACGGCGTTATCCGCCACCCAGATTCGCGGCAATTAACCGCTCGACAACCACCACATCGCGCCAGCGCCCATCGAGCTGGGCATGTTTCTCGTAAATCCCAACCTCGCGAAAGCCGACCGACGCTAGCATTGCCCGGCTCGCGGTATTCTCGACAAATACCCGCGAGAGCAGCTTCCAGAACCCGGCGCGGGTGGCGGCTTCGATCAGCGCCAGCATAGTAAGCCGGCCAATCCCGCGCCCGCGCCATTCGCGGGCGACATAGACCGAGAATTCGGCGATGCCGGCGTAGCACTCGCGGGCCCGATAGGGAAAGGTGGCGGCGAAGGCAACGATCTGGTCATTGATGATCGTGACGACGATCGGGAAGCGATCGCCAAACCATCCTGCCACCTCTTCAGCGGTGCGCAGTCGCGTTTCAAAGGTGGCGATGCGGTCGGCGATGCCTTGGTTGTAGATCTCGGCAATCGCCGCCGCATCGGCTGGCATCGCAGCACGAGTGAGCACACTACTCATTGGTTCACATCCACTACCACCCGCCCGCGGGTCTGGGCATTGGTGATCTGTTCAGCGTAGGCCGGCAATTCAGCAAAAGGAATGACCGTCGTCATCCGGTCAAGCAGTTCTGGCGACAAGTCGCGGGCCAGCCGATCCCACGCAGCAAGGCGTTCTTCGCGCGGCACCATCACCGACTCGACGCCGGTCATCGTCACGCCGCGCAGAATAAATGGATAGACAGAAGCGGTAAACTCGGCGCCGCCGGCATTGCCGCAGATGGCCACCGTGCTGCGCATCGCCATCGAACGCAGCACGCCGGAGAGCACCGCTCCGCCAACGGTATCGACCGCGCCGCCCCAGCGTTCGCTCTCAAGCGGGCGGCCGGGGGCGGTGAGGGTATTGCGGTCAAGGATGCCGCTCGCGCCGAGTTCGCGCAAGTAGGCCTCTTCGTGGGGTCTGCCGGTGGCGGCGATCACCTTGTGCCCGGCTTTGGCCAGCAACGCCACTGCCACGCTGCCCACCCCGCCGGCAGCACCGGTAACCAGCACCTCGCGACCGGGGATGAACCCGTGCCGTTCGAGCGCCAGCACGCACAGCATCGCCGTAAACCCGGCGGTGCCCAGCGTCATCGCATGCAGCAAGCTCATACCGGCTGGCAGCGGCACTAACCACTCGCCCTTCACCCGGGTATATTGGCTAAACCCGCCCCAATGCCGCTCACCGACTCCCCAGCCGGTCAGCACGACCTGATCGCCGGGTTGGTAGCGCGGATCGGACGACTCGACCACCGTGCCGGCAAAGTCAATGCCCGGCGCGAGCGGGCTGCTGCGCAGGATTTTGCCTTTGCCGGTGATCGCCAACCCATCTTTGTAATTGAGCGTCGAATAGGCCACCTTGACCAACACCTCGCCGGGGGGCAATGCGCTCAACGGCAATTCGCGAAACTCAACCCGCCGGCCATCGGCTCCTTCTTCCACCACCAGCGCGGTAAAGCGTTCTTCGCTCATTGGTAGGCTCCCTTGCTTGTATCGTGCGCGTTTGCTGTACTGTCGATTATAATAAACACGGCTACCTTTGCCAAACCCGGCCGTCGCTATCCTATTCGCTACGGAGTTGCTATGATTCACGCTCTCGATCACATCGTCATTTTGGTGGAGCAGTTGTCGTCGGCGGTGGCGGCCTACACTGCGGCCGGTTTTGTCGTCGCTCCCGGCGGCGAACATGCCGATGGCGCGACCCACAATGCGCTGATCAGCTTCCCCGATGGCACGTATCTTGAACTGCTCGCCTTTCGCCGCCCTGCGCCCGAACATCGCTGGTGGCGGCATGTGGCGGCTGGGCCGGGGTTGATCGATTTTGCTCTTCTGACGAATAACACTACGATTGCGGTTGCTGCCGCGGCTGATCGCGGCCTGATGATGAACGGCCCGGTTCCCGGCGGGCGCATCCGGCCCGATGGCATCAGCCTCGCGTGGGAAACAGCGTGGCCGCCGAGCCCCGATTTGCCGTTCCTCTGCGGTGATGTCACCGATCGGGCGTATCGGGTGCCCGATGCCGATTTTTGGGGCCACAGCAATGGCGCGCGCGGTATTGCCGAGGTGATCGTCGCCGTGACCGATCCGGTGGCGAGCGCCGGCCGTTATGCGGCGTTGCTCGGCATCACGCCGCAGGCTGCTCCCGCCGAAGCGCGCATTCCGCTCGGCGAGAGCGAAATCGTGCTGCGCGGGCCGGATTCGGGTGATCCGAACGTGATCGATCGCCTCACCCGGCGCGGCGAAGGGATTTGTGCGATCACGCTGCGGGGGTTGCATTTTCCCGATCTTTCTGCGCCGCTGGGGGCGACGATTGTGGCTGCACGGTAGGTAGCGCCGCACGGCCGCGCGGCTGTACCATTGGCATCACGGATAGTATTGCATGTCCAATCATCTTGACCGGTTCACCCACCATGCCCATGCTGAGCGGGGCGGATTCTTCGACCGTGACCGTTCGATTACAGTGACGCAAGCGCCGGGGTGGGTTGATCTGTTTGGCGGTATTGTGGCCGATGCTGGCATCCTCTCGTTGCTGTGGCCGGGCAGCCCTAGCGTGATGGTCGCGCTCCAGCCTGATCCGGAACCGATCATCCGGTTTCGGGTTGGCCAGCGCACCGACTCAATCCCCTGTACTGCTCTGTTTCTGCCGGGCGGGCCACGCGAATACGCCGATGCGGTCGCCGAGATTGACCTGCACCAACCGCCGCGCAGCCCGTGGTGGGGGCCGGCGCTGATGGCGTGGGTGGCGCTGATGCGCGAAGAATTTGCCCGCTTTGGCGGCGGCGCACGGGTGATGCTGCAATCGGTGGAGGCGCTCATACCTGCCGCCAGTGTGATCGCCGCCGTTGCCAAAGCGTTGGCGCAGGCGTACAGTATTCACCTTGCCCCGCGCGAATTGGCCATTACCTGCGCTGAGGGGCTGGCCCGCCTCGAACGGCGCAGCACCGGCGCTGAGCTGATCGGCACGCTCACGGCTATCTATGCGCCGGCCAACGAGCTGGTCATTGTCAATCCGCTCACCGCTCACCTCAGTGGCAGTGCCCATCTCCCCGCTGGTTGCGCGTTGTGGGCTATCCAAGCGGGTGACGAGCCGCGCCAGCCGCTGGCGCGGCTGCGCACGGCCCTGCTGCACATTGAGAGTCTGCTTGGCGCGCGCGATGGTGAACCGGCGTTGGCCAGCCTCTCGATCAGCGACTTCATCCGCCAGCACCGGGCCCGCTTGCCGGCGGCGCTTCCCGCCAGCGCGCATCCGCATCCGGCGCCGCCGGCAGCGCTGGCCGCCTTCACCCTCGCCGAACAACAACGCACCCGCCTCGCGCTGGCGTTGCTGCGCGCTGCGGCCAGCCGTGCCCAGCGTGATGACGACCTCCACTTAGTGGGTGAACTCCTCACCCAGAGCCACTGGGAGCAGGCGGCGCTCGGTTTGACCGATCCGCACGCCGATGCCCTGATCGAACAGCTCGCCGCACCGGCCATCTTCGGCGCGCGCCAGCCGGTGGCGACTACGCACGCCACTGTGCTCGTCTTTGGCCGCAGCGATGCCGAAGCTGAGGTGCAGCGCATTGCCGCGGCCTACCAAGCACGGGCCGGTGTGGCGGTGCGGGTGGCGCGGATGTGAGGGGGAGCCTGCTCTGATGGGCCGGGCTGGAGTTACAAAGCCCGCTGGGCGGGCTGGCAACTGAGGCGGGCTATCCTGATGTACCCGGCCCTGAAGGGTTGGGCTGGGGTTACGAAGCCCACTGCGTGGGCTGGCAACTGAGGCGGGCTGTCCTGATGTACCCGGCCCTGAAGGGCCGGGCTGGGGTTACGAAGCCCGCTGGGCGGGCTGGCAACTGAGGCGGGCTGTCCTGATGTACCCGGCCCTGAAGGGTTGGGCTGGGGTTACGAAGCCCACTGCGTGGGCTGGGGACTGCGGCGGGTGGTCGTGATGTACCCGGCCCTGAAGGGCCGGGCTGGGGTTACGCAGCCCGCTGGGCGGGCTGGGAACTGCGGCGGGTTGCCCTGATGTACCCGGCCCTGAAGGGCCGGGCTGGGGTTACGCAGCCCGCTGGGCGGGCTGGCAACTGCGGCGGGCTGTCCTGATGTACCCGGCCCTGAAGGGCCGGGCTGGGGTTACGCAGCCCGCTGGGCGGGCTGGCAACTGAGGCGGGCTATCCTGATGTACCCGGCCCTGAAGGGCCGGGCTGGGGTTACGCAGCCCGCTGGGCGGGCTGGCAACTGCGGCGGGCTGTCCTGATGTACCCGGCCCTGAAGGGCCGGGCTGGGGTTACGAAGCCCACTGCGTGGGCTGGGGACGATAATCAGATCATCTAACAGTCTCTATTCCTAATCACGGAATAATTAGGAATGAGACGTGTGTTCCTGTTAAATTTCTATAACTAGTGAACATCGGAGCATCATTGTGGCAACCTTCACTCAACTCTACGTACATCTCGTATGGACAACGTGGCAACGCATTCCTTTAATCACATCTGAGATTGAGACACCCCTCTACGCTGCTATCGCTGAACAATGCCGCGCACTTGGTTGCGAACCGCTTGCGATTGGTGGTATTGCTGATCATATGCATCTCCTAACAACGTTTCCCGCTACCATAACGATCGCAAAACTAGCCGGTAATGTAAAAGGCGCTAGCACTCACCTTGTGACGCACAAGCTTGCGCCAGAGACGTTTTTTAAATGGCAAAGCGGATACGGAGCTCTTACTGTTGATAAGCGTTCATTAGCAGATATTGTTGCTTATATCCATAATCAAAAGGAACATCACCAAAATTCAACAACGTATGATGCGTTTGAAATCTGATTGCTATCGATTAAGATTGTGTTGGTTTGCATTGCAAGTTTCTTAATTCTTGCCTAACCCTTCCGGTTAGGGCTCCGCATCAACCTCGCTCCCGTCAGCCCGCGCAGCGGGCTTTGTAATGGTAGCCCGGCCCTGAAGGGCCGGGCGCAACGGGGCGGGCGCAGGCAGGGCGGGCAAGGACAGTTGCGCCGTCCCAGCCCGCACAGCAGGTTGCGGAGGCGAAAACCGGACGTTGCGTCAGCATCGCTCCCGTCAGCCCGCGCAGCGGGCTTTGTAATGGTAGCCCGGCCCTTCAGGGCCGGGCGCAACGGGGCGGGCGCATGCAGGGCGGGCAAGGACAGTTGCGCCGTCCCAGCCCGCACAGCAGGTTGCGGAGGCGAAAACCGGACGTTGCGTCAGCATCGCTCCCGTCAGCCCGCGCAGCGGGCTTTGTAATGGTAGCCCGGCCCTTCAGGGCCGGGCGCTACAGACCGATTGCGGCCAATCCCTCCTGCAAGGTTGTGTCCCCCTTTATGCTATCCTGAGCGTGTCACGGCAATGGTAATCTATGCTAAGTTTACGCAAGTAGCCGCAAACGCTGCTCACGGAGCAATTTCATGTCTCAATCACGCTATTGCCCGCAGTGCGGGTCACCGGTATCGGCAGGCGAACGGTTTTGCGCCAATTGCGGCGCGCGGATGCCGGAACAGGCGCAACCGGCGATACCGGCGCCACCACCCCCTGTTACGCCCTTGCCATCCCCGCCAGCCACAACACCATCGCCTGCAACCGGCAAGATCGTGCTCTTCGTTGCCATCGGGCTGATCGGCTTGCTGATCGTAGGTGGGGGGATTTGGCTGGTCTTGCTGAATCGCCCAACCATCACTGCCTCGACTACCACTGCCACTGCTACCCCGCGCCAAGCGGTCAACGCTACCTCGTTGCCAACCGCCACGCCGGTGGTTGGCGTCGCCGGCCAGCCGACTCCGCTTGGCGCCGCGGCGCTGGCTCGCACCAGCCAAGCGCAGACCGCGCAGGCGCAGGCCCCTACCCAGACCGCGCAGGCGCAGGCGTTGCTAGCTCCTACCCAGACCGCGCAGGCTGTAGAGGCTGAAGTGAGCGGCTTATTTGCTAGTTCGCGCCGGGTGTTCTACGATGAGTTCGTCGATAACCGCAACGCATGGTTTACCGGCGTTTTCCAAGAGATCGAACTCGATCTGATTGAAGACGGCGTCTTCAAAGTCATCTGGACGGGACGCGGCACGTCGTATGAGTTGTATGAACTCAGCTCATTCACCAATTTCATCAGCGAAGTTGATTGCCGGATTGCGCGCGGCGGTGGCGATGGCAGTTGCAGTCTGGTGTTTAGCCAGCAGCGCAATGTTGGCTTTTACAAGTTTGAATTTTTCATCGACTATTTCCGGCTCTTTATCGTGCCGGCTGAGGGTGAATTGGTGACGCTGGTCGAGGGCGATCCTCGCCTCTTCACCACGATCGGCGAGGTCAACCGGCTGCGCGTGATCAAGCAAGGTGATCGCATCCGTTTGTTCATCAACGGCGTAGTAGTAGGTGATCTCCGTGACGCGACGTATCCGTCGGGGCGGATCGGCGTTTCGACCACCTGTTACCGCGAGGAGGGCGGGGTCGAGGTGCATTTCGATAATTTCGGCATTTGGTCATTGCCAGACGTTTAACCGTAGAGACGCACGGCAGTGCGTCTCCATATCATGTCACGCCGCACGTCCGTATGTCATCATGTCAAGTCGCACGGCAGTGCGTCTCCAAACCACGTAAAGCCGCACGGCAGTGCGTCTCCAAACCACGTAAAGCCGCACGGCAGTGCGTCTCCAAACCACGTAAAGACGCACGGCCGTGCGTCTCCAAACCAAGTAAAGACGCACGGCCGTGCGTCTCCATATCATGTCACGCCGCACGGTCGTATGTCACCATGTCAAGACGCCCGGCAGTGCGTCGCCACACCTAGTAAAGCCGCACGGCCGTGCATCTCCACCTGAAAGGAACAAACGCGATGTCCTCTCCCTTTCCCCACCTGCTCGAGGAGTTTGTCGTCGTCAACGCGCCGATGGATCGGGTCGAGCGGGTGATGACTGAACAGGCGCTGATGGAACGGTGGATGTCGCCGGCAGTGCAGTTTACGCCGCTCGATGGCTGGCGCTTTGATACCGGTGCGCCGTGGCGTTTGCGCCTCACCGGCGTTGGCCCGTTGCTTGAAGCTGGCTATGTGGTGGCCGAACGGCGGCCCGGTCTAGTGTTGTGGGCCTTCGATGGCTTCTGGGAGGGGTTTGATGCGTGGCACTGGCTGCCGTGGCAGGGCCGCGCCGATCAGACCCTCATCCAAAACCGGGTCGAGTACCGGCTCAAGGTGCCCGGTCTCGATCTGATCTGGCCGCTAACCATCGCGCCGCTGATGCAGCTCGACGCGAAAGCGCAGATGCAGCGGTTGAAGGATGTGTGCGAGCGGGGGTAAGGTGAATGGAACACGGATGTGATCGATGCACACCGACTTGCCGCTCTCGCCTAACTGTGCCAATCCGTGTCCTATTCTGAGGTGTGGGCAAGGGACGCGGATACGCACGGATGCGACGGATGAGCGCAGATTCGCTGGCCTTGCCTATTGTGCCAATCCGTGCCCGAGGCGGTTGTCGTGCAGACACGCCCAAGATGTGGTACTCTAATGAAGCCCGTTCGCCTCACGATGGAGTGTATCGTTTTCCGTTTGGATGCAAGAGGGTCTACACGCCAGTTGTAAGATGTAGTATACTGCCCTCGCAGCGCTATCTCTGCGCGGTCAACGGAGCCACTATGTTCCCATTGAAAGACACGATTCCCTCACGCTCGTTTCCGGCGGTCAACTGGGCCTTACTCGCGGCGAATGTGGTGGTCTTTCTCTTCATGGTCCGTGATACCCGTCTCGCCGCAGCGTGGATTAACGAGCTGGCGCTGGTGCCGGCGCGCTTTTTGGCCAACCCGCTCGATCCGGCTGAGCTGCTCACCATTTTTACCTCGATGTTTATACACGGCGGCTGGTTTCACCTGTTCAGCAATATGCTGGCGCTTTATATCTTTGGCGATAACGTTGAAGACAGTATGGGCAGCCAGCGTTACCTGATCTTCTATCTCCTCTGCGGTGTGGCGGCGGCGCTGACCCACGTCTTGTTCAATCCGTCCTCCATGCTTCCCACCGTTGGCGCTAGTGGGGCGCTGAGCGGCGTGCTAGCAGCGTATCTCATCTTCTTTCCTTCGTCGCGTGTGATTACGCTCGTGCCCGTCTTCTTTTTGCCGTTGCTCTTTGAAATTCCGGCAGTGGTCTACCTTGGGCTATGGTTCATTTCGCAACTGGCGAATGGCGTCTTTTCAATCTTCATCGACGTGCAGGCGATGGGTGGCGTGGCGTGGTGGGCGCATATCGGCGGCTTTGTCGCTGGCTTGGTGCTGGCGCCGCTCTTCCGGCAACGGCGCTACGAGCGGCGTTACTATCGCGATCAGTATTATCCGTGGTGACGGCTTGTGCAGAGGTGAGCTATGGACTTCTTTTCGCTGTTGTGGCTCTTTTTCATCATCACGTCGTTGCAGCCGGTGATTAAGCAGCGTATGCTCGATGCCGCTCGCCAGCGCTTGTTTGAGCAGTTGGAGCGCAAGCGCAAGAGCCGGGTGATTGCGCTGATCCATCGCCAAGAGACGATGAGCCTGCTTGGTTTTCCGTTGGTGCGTTACATTAGCATCGAAGACTCAGAGGCGGTGCTGCGCGCAATTAAGATGACCGATCGCGATATTCCGATTGACCTGATCCTGCACACTCCCGGCGGTTTGGTGCTGGCTTCCGAACAGATTGCCCGCGCGCTCCAGAAGCATCCGGCCAAGGTAACGGTCTTTGTGCCGCACTATGCGATGTCAGGCGGTACGCTGATTGCGCTCGCTGCCGATGAGATTGTGATGGATGAGAACGCGGTGTTGGGGCCGGTTGACCCGCAGTTGGGCCAGCATCCGGCGGCATCGATCTTGCGCGTGCTCGAACGTAAGCCGCTTAGCGAAGTTGATGATGAGACGCTGATGATGGCCGACATCGCCGAGAAGGCGATCCGGCAGGTGAAGCGGGCTGTTTGTGAGCTGCTGCGCGATAAGATGACGGTTGAGCAGGCGGAAGAAGTGGCCCATACGCTGGCGAGCGGGGTTTGGACGCACGATTACCCGATTACGGTGGACGAAGCGCGTGAGTTGGGTTTGCCGATCAGCACCGAAATGCCCGACGAGATTTACCAGATTATGGCGCTGTACCCGCAAACTGCCCAGCGCCGTCCTTCGGTCGAGTACATCCCTGCACCACGTTCGCGCCAGTTTGATGTGTCGTAGCTCTTCTGGCGTGCGGCAGTGTGACTGCCGCATGCCATGTTCGCGCCAGTGTGATGTGTGCTAGGGTGGCAGGTTGGCCCTTGTGGCGTGCGGCAGTGTGACTGCCGCATTCCATAGTGGTGCGGTGCATCGCGCGTATGGCATCCCCGCACCGCGTTCGCGCCAGTGTGATGGGTCGTAGATCTTCTGGTGTGCGGCCGTGTGACTGCCGCATGCCATGTTTGCGCCAGTGTGATGTGTGCTAGGGTGGCAGGTTGGCCCTTGTGGAGTGCGGCAGTGTGACTGCCGCATTCCATAGTGGTGCGGCGCATCGTGCGTATGGCCTCCCCGCACCGCGTTCGCGCCAGTTTGATGTGTCGTAGCTCGTATGGCGTGCGGCCGTGTGACTGCCGCATGCCATGTTCGCGCCAGTGTGATGTGTGCTAGGGTGGCAGGTTGGCCCTTGTGGCGTGCGGCAGTGTGACTGCCGCATTCCAGAAGATGCACTCACACCGAACACTAGATAATTCCTCTCCCCACCGTTGCCTACTTTCCCCTTGAGCTTTTTCTTCAACCGGATATAATCATTATTTAACAAAATCTTGATACCGGCTTGTGCGGGCAGAGCGTCGCTCTGCCCTTGTTAGACTGCTCGGCCCGTAGTGGAAAAGGTTCCTGCCATGGCGCTCTCGCTTCGTCTCGTCGATATCAATGGCCCGTTTATCGATCCATCCGCCCCGGTGCGGAATTGGTCATCGTTCCCCTTTTGCCAGATCGATCTGCCGGCGCCGCCGTATGTCGATGAGGCGCGCTTGCAGTGTGGCGTGGCACGGGCGCGGGCCTATCTGGCGGCGGTGCAAGCGCAGGGTTATACCGGGATCGTAATTGATAATCTGGCTCATCTGGTGACGTTTGATCACGCACCCCAAATGTATTATGCGCCCGATAGCCCCTTCCGCCTGCGCGCGCTGGCCTACCGCCGCGCCTTACTGCCGTTGCTGCACGATGCCGCGGCGCGCGGGATGCAGGTCTATGTCACTTGCGATATGCAGTGGCTGACTGACGACTTGCGCCGCGTCGTCGGGCCAATTGCGGCTGATAACCCGCAGGTGGCGGCGTTGAACCGGGCAGCACTGATCGATCTGTTCACGGCGCTGCCGATGGTGAGCGGCGTGATAGTGCGGATCGGCGAGACGGGCGGTGCGCATGATGTCGCCGGCTATACCGGCCATCTGATCTACCACGAGGTGGCCGCGATTCGCCATCTGATCGCAACCTTGCTGCCGGTGTGCGCACAGTTTGACCGGCACTTGATCATGCGCACGTGGACGCTCGGCATTGGCGAGGCGGGTGATTTGCTCTGCTCGCCGGAACGCTACGCCGCCGTCTTTGCCGATCAGCGCGATCCGCATCTGCTGGTGTCGATCAAGCACACGCCCGCCGATTTCTTCCGGCTGTTGCCGCCCAATCCGACGTTGGGCCTGCCCGGCCCGCGCCAGATCGTCGAGCTGCAAAACCGGCGCGAGTACGAGTTGTTTGGTCTCGTGCCTTCTGGGTTGGTCGGCTTGCACAGTGCCGTCATCCGGCGCGCTGCCCGCGATCCGCAGTGTGTGGGAATGTGGGCTTGGAACAGCACCGGCGGTTGGGGCGGCGGCGGTGCGTCGATTGGGCCAAATGGCTGGAATCTGTGGACGGAGGCCGGCAGTGCGTTGACGGCGGCTCTCGCCATCCATCCCGAACGTGACGCCGAGCAATTCGTGAGTGAGTGGTTTCAGCAACGGTTAGCCGGCTATGATTCCACCTTCATGCGCGCGGTGACGGCAGCCTATATAGAGTCAGAGCGGTTGATCGAGCAGGGGTGGTATTTCGGCTACGCGCCGGGGATGCGGCGGATTGGCGGCATTGTCGTGCCTTCGCTGTTGTGGGTCTGGTGGATGCGCCCCACTGCCGCCTTGCCGGTCTGGGTCTACCTAGCTGAGTTGGTAGGTGATGTCGAGCCAGTCATCGCGCAGGCAGAGCGGGCGGTGCAGCGCGCGCAGTTACTGCGCGCTGCCGTGGCGGCGGCGGCGCCGGGGGGTGACGAGCTGGCGCAGCAGCTTGTCACGAGTCTCGACTATCTAGTCGATGCGCTGACCATTGCGTGGCGGGTGCGCGCGCTCTTGCTGCCGCTGGCGGCGCAGGCGCGCAGCCAGCAGCGCCGTGATCTCAGTGCCGAAGCGGCGGCGTTGCGCACGGCGATGCACCAGCATCGCGCGCGCTGGGCTGGCCGGACTGATTTCCCGCCGCTTGAGCTTGATGAGCTAGAAACGTTCTTGGTGCGCTGGGAACGGTCGCCGCGGGTGGTCTGGAACCGGGCCCGGCTGGCGGCGCGGCTGGTGGCGCTGGCCCGTCGCCAACCGCCGCGCTCGGCCCGCGCACGCGCGTTGCTCAGCTTCCTGTTCCCTACTCGTTTGCGCCGGCGGCTGTTGCAAACCGCCCTGCCATGGCTCAGCCGGCGGTTAGACCTGTTGCCGACCATCTTTTTTGAAACCGGCCCAGCTATCGGCGAATGGGCGCGATCGTAGCGCCCGTTCCCGCACCACGCCGGCCACTCCGCGCCATCCCCAATAATGCCCGATCACCTGCGTCTCGCCGCGCTGCAATGCCCGCCGCAGGTCGGCGGCGCTCGTCCCGGCAAACAGTGTGCGGCCATAGCCGATCATCGCGAGATCGTGGGCGTCGCTGCCGCCGATTTGGGTCAACCCCAGCGCTTGCGCTTTCTGTGCTGCGCGCCGGTTGTTGGCCGGGTTCCACAGGCTGGCGTTGAACACTTCGAGGCCGTCAAGCAGATGCCAATCGAGATCGGTGCGTTCGGGGCCGAGCAGGTGCCGCCGTCCCACCGATGCAACCAGCGCGCCGAAGGGATGGGCAGCGAACGCCAGCCCGCCCTGCTCATGCACCAGCTTGACGGTCGTGGCCAGATCGAGACCGGCAGGGATCGGCTGCTCGATAAACAGGGCCAAGACGTGCCCGATCGCAGTCGAGATTTCACATCCCACAATCACGTCAATCCCATACCGCGGCGCTAACCGGCGCGCCGCGAACGCCCCTTCGAGCGTGTTGTGGTCGGTAATCGCAATCACGCGCAAATCAGTTTCTTCCGCTACATACGACAACACCGCCTCAGGAGAGGCGGCGCCGTCGCTGGCAGTGGTATGGATGTGTAGGTCGGCAGCGTTGTATAGCAAGGTCACGGGTTACACTCCTTCCCCATGGTACCAATCCCGTAACGAGTGTATCCCGCCTAGATGAAGCCGGCATCATGGCAAGGTCAAGCCGAGATGAAGAGCAGGTAAAGCGTCGCAGAGCATCGTCAATACGCTGCCTCCCCTACGGTGGCCACTATCGTCCCGGCAACAAGGTGTACTCGGCCACTGCTCGCCGTTCGCTGCGGTTGCCGAAGGCGCTAATCGCATAGCGGCCCGCCGGGTCTTGCTCGCTCAGGTAGAGTTCGGCGGTGAAACTGCCATCGCCGGTTGCCGTCACATCACCCAGCCATTCGGTCGAGTAATCGGGTAAGGTGGCCCAGACCGTGACCACTTCACCGGGTAGAAAGCCGCTGCCCTGCAAGCTCACCGCACTGCGTTGCTGGCTGCTGCCCGGCCCGACGGTAAGTGTAGCCGTGCCGTGGGGGCGCAGTGTATCGCCAGCCACGACCTCGAAATCGGCAATACCGTTGCCGCCACTCTGCAAGCCGCGCACTGTCAGCGCGTAGCGCCCGACCGGGATGCCGTTGCTGACGATGGCGAGGCCGATCCGGCCTTGCCGGTCGGCGGTTTGCGTTCCTAGATCGGCGACGGCGTTGTTCGGGTAGCGCAACCAGAGCGCCACCTGTTCACCCGGTTGGTAGCCGCTGCCGCTGAAGGCAAACGTTGCGCCCTGCGCTTGCACCGGCTTATCAACCGTTAACTGCACCCCAGCCGTCACACCGGGGGCCGGTGCCATCTCAACCTCAAGGCTGGCATACGCTTCCCGTCCGCTCTGCCAGCCGCGCGCCGTGTAGGTGTAGCGACCGGTTGGGGTGAAGGTCGCGCCGAGGAAGTCAAACAGGTAAGGGTGGTTAAAGCGACCTTGCGCGTCGATCGTCACCACCGCCACGCCATAGACGGTATAGTCAGGGTAGGTAATCCAGATGCTGGCCGTCTCACCGGGCAAAAAGCCACTGCCGCTGAGGGTGACGGTCGTATTCTGGCGCGCCACGGCAGGCGAAACGGTTAAACTGGCAGTTTGCGCGCCGGCTGGCCAGCTCCAGATCGCAATGATCAGCGCCAGCGCGCCGGCAAAGACGAACGTAAAAGGTGTGAGCAACGAGCGGTTGATCATCGGCATACGCGCCTCCGTTGTGACGAACAATCAACGTTTCCACGCTTACGAACGATGATCGCGCTGGTTGCTTGCCAACCGATAGATTACGGGAAGCTGACGGGATTGGGGGCATACCAACAGCCGTAAAGGGTGCAAAGGCGCAGAGGATTCAAACGCAAAGGCGCGAAGGGCGCGCAGCGCGCAAAGAGTTTTAACGCAAAGACGCAAAGAACGCAGAGGGCGCAAAGAGTTTGGGTGTGTTGATCATCCTCGGGGTGAGGGCAAATCCCCCCTCCCCCAGCGGGGGAGGGGCAAGGGGTGGGGGCACGATCCCCCAGCGGGGAAGAGGCCGGGTATAGTGGCACCCCTCCCCCAGCGGGGGAGGGGCCGAGGGTGGGGGCATCAGCCCGCGCAGCGGGCTTCGTAAGCCTAGCCCGGCCCTTCAGGGCCGGGTGCCGGACAGAAGTTCTGTCCGCCCTTGAACCCTCAGCGGGGTTGAGAGGCGGACAGAAAGGTAGGCGAGTACAACCGTTGATCACCGTGCAATGCCTCAAATCGTAGCTCTACTCCCCTCCCCCAGCGGGGGAGGGGCAAGGGGTGGGGGCACGATCCCCCCAGCGGGGTTGAGGCCGGGGATGGGGGCGACGAAAAGCCGCAAAACGTATGGTTTGCGTCGTTTGGGCATCTTTGAGGCTTATTCTGCGGTGAGAGGCGCATCCCGCTCTCGTGGGAGATTGCTTCGGGGTTACGCCCCCTCGCAATGACAACGAAAGCGGTGACAATTTCCCCAAAATCTCTCCGCGCCCTTTGCGTCCTCTGCGTCTTTGCGTTACGAATCTCTGCGCCTTTGCCCTCTCGGCGTCTGTCCGTTCTGTGCCGCATACGCTGCCGCAATCAACGCTGCCGCAATCAACGCCACCGCCGCCACGCCCCACGCGACCACAGCCAGCGGCGCAATCGCAGCCTGCTTCAGCCCAATCCCGCTGGCGGCCCATGCCACCACTAACGGCAACACGCCATCACGCCAGCGGCGGGCAAACCACCAACTAAGTCCGGCGGCCAGTACCAGCAACACGATGGTGCTGGCAATCCCGCCAACGCCGGTATCGCGCCAACCCAGTTCGTACAGAAAAACGCCGCCGTTGACCAGCGTGGCCACGCAGATCCAACCCAGATAGACACTGAAAGCGGGCCGCACCAGCCAGCGTTCGCCGGCGGCGGGTGCGCCGGGATGGCGCAGGGCGAGGTAGACGCCGATCAAGCCGATCAAGACGATCAGCATTGCCGGCAGCGAGAGGAGTGGCAGGTTGTAGTGCCACACCACAATCCACCCGATATTGCCGGCGCAGCTCAACCAAAACCACGGCGCCGCGGCGCGCAGGCGCGGGTTATTAGCCTGCTCCGGCAGCGCTTGATAGATGGCGTAGCCGATCAAGCCGGTGTAAATCAGCCCCCAGATCGCAAACACATACCCCGGCGGCGTGATCAAGAGCGGATAGCGATCCGAGATCGCTGCGGTCGTCTGGCCGTTGAGCGGCAGAAGATTGGCCAGTGCATTCACGGTCACTGTCGCCGCTAGCGCGACGATCGTACCGATCTGTTGCAATTGAAATATTGGACGCGCAAGCAATGTCGCCATCTCATTCTCCGGTATAATGTCGATAATGGGGCGAAAGCTGTGCGTCCGCCTATCTGTATTGTAGAGGAGAGCTGACCGCTATGCCAGACTGGAAGAGCTATCTCGCCGAACATCAAGACCGTTTTCTGGCCGAATTGGTCGATTTTCTGCGCATTCCCAGCGTTTCGGCTATCTCGGAGCACGCCGGTGATGTGTTGCGCGCCGCTGAATGGGTCGCCAATCGTCTCACTGCCGCTGGGATGGAGCACGTTGCCATCCTGCCCACCGGCGGTCATCCGGTGGTTTATGCCGATTGGCTCCATGCTCCCGGCAAGCCGACCGTCTTGATCTACGGCCACTTCGACGTGCAGCCGGTTGATCCGCTCCACTTGTGGACGCACCCGCCCTTCGAGCCGCATATCGAGAATGACCGCATCTATGCCCGTGGCGCGAGCGACGACAAAGGCAATATGCTGATCCCGATCTTGGCGGTTGAGGCCCTCTTGCAGAGCAGCGGTGCGCTGCCGGTGAACGTCAAGTTTTTCTTCGAGGGCCAAGAGGAGATCGGCAGCCCCCAGATTCCCGCCTTCCTCCAGCACGAACGCGAACGGTTCGCCTGCGATATGGTGCTGAGTTCCGACGGCGGCCAGTGGAGCGAAGAGCAGCCGCTGATTTTGGTCGGGTTGCGCGGCGGCTGCGGCATTCAGATTGATGTGCGCGCGGCCAAGATGGATCTGCATTCGGGGATGTACGGCGGCGTAGTGCAGAACCCGATTCACGCACTAGTGCAGATTCTGGCCTCGATGCGTTCGGACGATGGCATGATCACGATCCCCGGCTTCTACGATCAGGTGCGCCCGTTGACGCCAGCCGATCGAGAACGGATCGCCGCCATCCCCTTTGATGAGGAGAAGCTGAAGGAGACGCTCGGCGTGCCGGCGCTGTTCGGCGAAGCCGGCTTCACCCCTCGCGAGCGCGAGTGGGTGCGCCCGACGCTTGAGGTGAACGGCATTTGGGGCGGCTTCCAGCAAGAGGGGATTAAGACGGTGCTGCCCGCCGAAGCGCACGCCAAGATCACCTGCCGTCTCGTGCCCGACCAAGACCCGCAGGTGATTCTCGAACTGCTGCAAGCCCACATCAAGCGCCATACTCCTCCCGGCGTGACGGTGACGGTCACGCCGCTCGCGTTCCAAGCCTATCCTTACCTCATTCCCGAAGACGATCCGGGGAATGTGGCGGTGCGCGAGGTGCTGGTCGAGATGTACGGGCGTGAACCGTACTATGTGCGCAGCGGCGGTTCGATCCCGGTCTGCACGCTCTTCCAACGCCAGCTTGGCGCGTACACCAGCAGCTTCGCCTTCGGTCTCGACGACGAGCGTGTCCATTCACCCGACGAATTCTTCCGCCTCAGCAGTTTCCGCAAGGGCCAAATTGCCTACTGCAAACTGCTCGAACGGCTGGGCCGGTAGCGAGGGAGCAACGCAAGGGCGCAAAGCGAGCAAAGGCGCAGAGGGGGTAAACGCAAAGGCGCGAAGATCGCAGAGAACGCAAAGGGTTTGATATGATCCCAGCGGGAAACAATGTGCCCTCATTCCCCCTTTGCACCCACCGTCAGGCAGGAGCGGGGGAGCCGCTAGCTAGCGGGTAAGGGATCGCAGGAGCGAAACGCAGCAGCGCCCCTCTCCCGCGCCAGCGGGAGAGGGGCTGGGGGTGAGGGCATCAGCCCGCGCAGCGGGCTTCGTACCCCTAGCCCGGCCCTTCAGGGCCGGGTGCCGGATCAGAGGTGCTGTCCGCTCTTGAATCTCCTCCAGCGGGGGAGGATAGATGAAGGGGCGATCTACTGTAGAGGTCGCAGAGCGCGGCGATGAGACGAGACCGAAGGCACAATATTCATTTTGTGTCTTTTGCGTCTTTTCGTGGCTATTACCGAAAGGGCGGGAGTGGGGCTTCCGGCACTACTAACGTCTGACTCGCGGACTGACGTCCCTCACCCCCGGCCCCTGCTCCCACCTTGCGGCAGGAGCGGGGGAGCCGCTGGCTAGCGGGTAAGGGATCGCAGGAGCGAAATGCAGCAGCGCCCCTCTCCCGCAAAGCGGGAGAGGGGTTGGGGGTGAGGGGAATCGCGATTCCCCAAAGCCTTCAACCACAATTAAAACTCCCAAAGGCACAATATTCATTTTGTGTCTTTTGCGTCTTTTCGTGGCTATTCTAACATCTCACCTGCGAAGGAGACACCTATGCTTGACTATGCCGCACTCTACCGTCGCGAGCGCACCATGCAAGAGATCGTCAGCGACATCACCGTCGCCGATTTGCACGCCGAAACCGACGAGATGTACGACACTATCGAACGGCTGATCGCCGATTGTGTTGACGCCGACGTCACCTTCCAACCGGTCGATCCCAATGCTAACGATCCCTTCGCCAGCGATCCGGGCGCGGTCAACCAAGCGTGGACACTCGGCCACGTGATCGTTCACCTCACCGCGTCGTGCGAAGAGTCGGCCTTTTTGGCCGCCGAGATGGCCCGTGGCGTCAAACTGCATGGCCGGTCGCGCTACGAAGTGCCGTGGGAGACGGTGACGACGATGGCCCAAGTGCGCCAGCGCTTGGCCGAGAGCCGGCGCATGTTGCACGCTTCGTTGCAGATGTGGCCTGACCAACCCCACCTCGACTATCTGGTTGAGCCGTGGCCCGGCGCGCCGCCGGTTGATGCCCGTGGTCGCTATGCGCTCGGTCTAGCTCACGCCTACGACCATCTCGGCCAGATCGAAGAGATTGTCCGCCAAGCTCGCGCTGCGCGGGGATGAGAGCGGGTTGGGCGTACATCAGCGTAAGGGTGATTGGTAAGGGCGGGTTTCAAACCCGCCCCGTCCTCTCGCAACGGTGTTGATCTGCCTCCTATCGCCAAGTGTAGGTAGCGTAAGGGCGGGTTTCAAACCCGCCCTCGTCCTCGCTACCGCCTTTGCTCAAACTTGCTGCAACGCCCGCCACACCACCTCATCGCGCATCGGCAACTCGTAGATGCGGACGCCGGTCGCATCGCGGATGGCGTTGGCAATCGCCGCTGCCCCAGCGGTGATCGGCGGTTCGCCGACACCGCGCGCGCCGAAGGGGCCATTCGGAGCCGGGTTCTCTACCAGCACCGCCTCGAAGGTAGGGAGGTCGGCAGCGCGCGGCAGGGTGTAGTCCATCAAGCTGGCGGTGAGCAGCTCGCCGCGCTCATCGTAGCGCAGCGCCTCGTAGAGACCCCAGCCTACCCCTTGCGCTGCGCCGCCATGGATTTGGCCCTCGACCATCAGCGGGTTAATCGGGAAGCCAACATCTTGAATGGCGACATAGCGCAGCGGTTTTACCCGTCCCGTCTCACGATCAACCTCAACCTGCACGATATGGGCGACAAAGCCGGGCGCATTCTCGGCGGGGGCAGCTTTTCCATCACCCACAATCGGCCCCGGCCCGCCGGCCTGCTCCTCGGCGCGTTTGGCCACCTCGCCAATAGGAATAGTGCGACCGGGCACACCGCGGATCTGCACCATCCCCTCGCGGATGTCGAGATCATCAACCCGTGCTTCGAGCATATCGGCGGCCATCTCCAACAACTGCCGGCGCGCCTCGCGCGCGGCGGCGGCTACTGCACCGGCCACGCTGTAGGTAATCTGGCTGCCGCCGCTCGGCCCGGCAAACGGCCCGCTGCGGGTGTCGCCGGCCACAATCTCGACCTGCTCTGGCGGCACCCCCAGAATCTCGGCGGCCACCAGCACAAAGCTGCTGTTGACGCCGGAAATATCGACTGACCCGACATGCACCCGCACCATGCCATCGGTATCAACCCGGCAGACTGCCGCCGCCGGCGACATACCGCACGGCCAGCCGCCAATCGCCAATCCAATCCCGCTGCCCGGCTGGCGTTCGCGCCAGAGCGGGTGGTTAGCGGCGGCTTCGAGCACCTTGGTCAACCCCATCGATGGCCACGGATCGTTGTTGCCCATCGGATCGCCAGTGGTGGCTGCGTTGCGCAGCCGCAGCTCCAGCGGATCGAGATCGAGCTTACGGGCCAGTTCGTCCATCGCCGACTCGATCGCAAACGTGATCTGTGGCGCGCCGGGGGCGCGGTAGGCGCCGGCTTGCGGCTTGTGGGTCAGCACCTCGATCACGTCGATCTGCACGTTGGGGCAGCGGTAGTAGCCGCCGAGCAGCGTGCTCATAATCCCGCCCAAGGTAAACGGATACACGCCGTTATCGTTCACAATCTCGGCCACCAGCGCGGTCAGCGTGCCAGTGCGGGTTGCACCGAGCTTGAGCGTGATCGTGCTGGCCGGCGAGGGGGTGGTGGTGAGAAAATCCTCGCTGCGGTCGAGCGTGATCCGCACAGGCCGGCCCACGGCGAGCGCCGCCGCTGCCGCCAGCGGTTCGAGAATGCCATACTTCGCGCCAAACCCGCCGCCAACCGTCATTGGGATAACGGTCACTTGGCTGGGGCGGAGACCGAGCAACCGCGCGACTTCGTCGCGCACGCCAAACTGGCCTTGCGTGCTGGTGTAGAGCGTGAGCTGCTTGCGCACCGGATCGATGTCGGCCACGACGGCGTGCGGTTCGAGGTAGCCTTGATGCACGATCGACGTGCGGTAGGTTCCCTCTATCACCACCTCGGCGGCGGCCAAGGCCGCCAGCGCATCACCCCGGCTAAACTGTTTGTGTTCGTGGATGTTTGACGCCTCGTGATCCGCCTGATCGTCACCGCGGGCCACCGCCGCGTGCGCAGCCGTCAGGTCGGCATCACCCTTCGGCGCACCCTGCGGCCAAATCACCGGTGCCGCCGGATCGAGCGCCGCTTCCGGCGTGACCGGGCCGGGCAGCGGCTCGTAGTCGATCTGCAACACCGCCAAGCCATCTTCGGCAGCAGCCAGACTCGTCGCCAACACCAGCGCCACCGGCTCGCCGCGGTAGCGCACCACTCCATCGGCCAGCGTGGTGGTTTGGCGCGATGCAGGCTGGCGGCCACGGGTGGGCAAGTCCGCCGCGGTCAGCACCGCCACCACGCCGGGCACGGCGCGGGCCGCGCTCGTGTCAATGTTGGCGATGCGGGCATGGGCATACATGCTCAACGCCAGTTTGCCGTGCAACAGACCGGGTAGATGGACGTCGCCGGCGTAACGGGCGCGCCCGGTCACTTTCTCGATCCCATCAACTAATTTACGCCCTTTGCCAAGGTAACGATGTAGCGTAGCTGCGGCCATACGTGTGCTCCCTTGTTCAGCAGGTTCCTGCTCCATCGTACCATAGCTGAGCTTAGGTTAAAAATGTGACCGGTCTCACTGCAAGCGCATCGATGCGCAGTGCAGACTGCAGAGTTTACCTGTAAGATCGAAGATGTAGAAGTGAAATGGAAGGTCAGGTTTGAACCTAACCTTCCATCGCGTCCAGCTCATGCCGTCGGTGTAAATCCGTCCCGATCCGTGTTCATCCGCGTCCCCCTCTCAAACCATCATGCATTTACGCCTACGGAACGCAAACCGTTTAACTTTACGGCTCAATGCTCAACAACAACGTTCCCCGCACTGCGCCGCGATTGTCGATCCCCACGGTGCCGCTGCTGGTTATGGCGCGGAAGGGCGCTAGCCGTTGTTCGGTGTCGGGATCAATCGGATCGTTGCCGAGCCGGTTGGCGAGATCGCGGGCGGCATTGAGGTTAACGTACAATACTCCGCTGTTCGGTGACGGCAACGCCTTCAGTGCATTGGTGTAGGTGGCAAAGCTCGCCAGCTTCTGTTCCGCGCCGAAGGCCGCTTCCATCGCTTGCCGGCCCACGGCGATCACCAGATCGTTGCCGTTGAAGCCGTAGCCAAAGAAGATGTCACCCTCTTCCACCGCTTGCACCTGCGCGCGTCCGAGCGAAGTTGCTTGGAAGCGAATCCCGGTCAGGTCTTCGGCCAGTTCGCTCAACCGTTGCATGCCGCGCTCGGCGGCAGCCTGATCAGCCACGCGCAGCGCGAAATACCCGCCTACCGGCGCCTCGGCGCTCTCGTTCGGCAAGACGGCGATCACTGCTTCGCCGTGGAACCAGCGAAACAGATCACGGTCGAGATCGATGCCGAGATTGCCTTCGAGATCGCGGAGCGCATTGGCGGTTTCAGGCGCCGAATCGAGCTGGTCGCGCAGCCGCTCGCCCCAATCGGCAGGGATGGCGAAGCTGAACACGCCGATCGCCGCACTGCTGACCTCGCCGGCCCGTTCGGGCGAGACGGTCGGGCGAAAGCTGCTGAGCTGTTCGCGCAGTTCGCTGCTCAGCCGGGTTTGATCAAAAACAGTGACCGCATCGAAGCGTAATCCGCTGTCGATCACCGCCATCGTGAAGCCAACGCCTTGCATAGCCTGCGCCGCCGAGCGGGCATCGGCGATGGATGGGTTGCTCTCATCAAGCGAGCCTGCCTCGAATAAGCTGTCAAAAAAGCGTGCCAGCGCTTCCCCCGCGATGTAGATCGTGCCAATCCGGTCATTCGGTAAGCTTTGGGTCACCGCTTGGAATTGGGCGTTGCGGGCCAGCGCGCTCTCGCTGCGCTGTTCGATCAGTTTCGTGATACTAGCCGCGTTGCTGGCAAACACCACCATATTCCGCGCCAGCGCAAAAGCGGCAAACGGCGTTTCGTCGCTCTCGCTGGCGTAGATCGTCACCCCATTGGCGGTGTTGCTGGTGAAACGCTCACCCTGTCCTTCCCGAAAAGCGCGCTGCTTGTCGAGGAAGGCTTGCGCGGCCCGTTGATCGCGAGCGGCTGCGATCAAGAGTACATTGGCGTTGCTGAGGTCAACATCCTCTAGCGGGTCGAGTGTGGCCGGCGGGTTGAATGGGTTGGCCGATTCGCCCATGGCTCCCCCAAGCTGATCGATTGGCAAGCCATAGACCGCCACCGCCGCTTCAGCGCCGATCCACGGCGCGATGTCGTCGGCGAAGGTCACGCCAAAGCGTTCTTGCAGAAAGTCCGCCGTTTCGTCGGTGTTCTGGTAGTCGAACGTTTCGGGAAAGGCCCGCCGCAGCCGGTCGATGTTGGGCAGATCGCTCAGATTGGGCGTGATCGCCGCGTAGATCTGGGTTTCCGCCGGCAACAGTTCGGGGATGGCGCTGGCCCGCTGGCTGAGCAGGGTGAACGCCAGCGCGCCGGCGCCGATCACAATCAAGAGCAACCCAACAATCCCGCCGCCGATGATCAACGGCAATGGACTGCGGCGTTCGGCAGGCGGCGCTGGCGGCAACGAAAACGGGTCGGGTGCGGTCATGAACCTCCTCCTTGGTTGGCATAACCGGTGTCCATGTGTAGGAAGCAGGCTTGTTGCCCGCTATACCTTACGCACCTCCTGCGGAAAAGTTTCATCATTCGATCGGGAACTAAATCCCGCCCCGTGCCGTTTCTCTAATCAAACACTGGTTATCAGCAGATTCTCAGGTTCGAGGAGGTCATCGTATGGCACGGCTGGTGATGATTGTGCTGGCGGCGGCAGCTTTTGTGTTGGCGGCATGTGGTGCGCAAGTGCCGACAGCGCCGCCGCCTTCGCAGGCTTCTTCGGTTGAAGGTGTTGCAGCTCCCTCAGCGCCACAGGGCGCGCCGGTGAGCGGCGCGCCGGGGGAGGCGGCGCGCGCGGAAGCGGTTGTTCCAGCATCAAATGCGGCTGTCGAGGCGGGGGGCGGTAATGCCGGTGATAGCGCCAATGCACCGGCTGAGGGCAACCAATTGCAGTACGGTTTGCGGATGGTCATTATGACCGCGAATCTGGCGATGGAGGTTGAGTCGGTTGATCAGGCCGAGGCGCAATTGCGCAATATTGTTGATCGGGCCGGCGGCTATCTGTTGCGCGTGCGCACGACCGGCGAAGGCGAGCGCAAAACGTCGTACATCGCGTTTCGCGTGCCATCTGCGCGTTTCGAGCAGGTGCTCGCCGATACCGAGGCGCTCGCCAAACGGGTGATCAGCCGCACGATCGATGGGATGGATGTCACCGAAGAGTTCGTCGATCTCGAGTCACGCTTGCGAAACCTTGAAGCGACCCGCGATCGCATCACTGCTATGCTGCAACGGGCGGTGAGCCTTGAAGAGACCCTTCGCCTGAATCAGGCGCTCACTGAAGTGCAGGGCCAGATCGAGCAGGTGAAGGGGCGGATGCGCTACCTCGACCAGAATTCCACCTACTCGACCATCACTGTCGAATTGCACCCGCTGCCGTTGGTGGCTAATTCGCCGCAGTCTGCCCCGCAAGGGTGGAATCTCGGCAAGGTGCTGAGCGACCAGATCGCCCTCTTGTTGGGGTTCTTCCAGAATGTGCTGACCATTGTGATGGTGATCATCGTGTGGGCGCCGGTCTGGTTCATTCCGGTGCTGCTCATCATCTGGTTCTGGCGGATGCAGCAAAAGGCACTGTATGGCGAGCAGCGTTCGGAGTCGCGCTCATCAGACGCTTCGACCAAACGGTTCAACTGATCTGCGCAACCAGCGGGAGGGGCAATCTCTGCCCCTCCCGCTACCTCGTCACATATCCAACTTCGCCACTGAACGGGAGGGGCAATCTCTGCCCCTCCCACCACTTCATCAAATATCCAGCTCCACCACCTCATTGGCGTGGGTCTGGATGAACCGGCGGCGGGGCGGCACGAGATCACCCATTAGCATCGTGAATGTCTCATCGGCGCGGGCCGCATCTTCCAGCGTCACCTGCAAGATCACCCGGTTTTGCGGGTTCATCGTCGTCTCCCAGAGCTGCTCGGCGTTCATTTCACCCAGCCCTTTGTAGCGCTGGATTTCGACCTTGGTGCCGGGCGGCAGCTTGCTCAGATACGCGTCGCGCTCGGCGTCGGAATAGGTATAGACCTGCTCGCGCCCGTGCTTGATCCGGTAGAGCGGCGGTTGGGCGATGAAGAGGTGGCCGTTGGTGATGAGCGGGCGCATGTGGCGGAAGAAGAAGGTGAGCAAGAGCGTGCGGATGTGGCTGCCGTCTACATCAGCGTCAGTCATCAGGAAGATGCGGTGATAGCGCAGCTTGCTCAGATCAAACTGATCGCCGATCGAAGCGCCGATGGCCGTGATCAGCGCTCGCACTTCGGCATTCGAGAGCATGCGGTCGAGCCGGCTCTTCTCGACGTTCAGAATCTTGCCGCGCAGCGGCAGGATGGCCTGAAAGCGGCGGTCGCGACCCTGCTTGGCCGTACCGCCGGCGCTGTCACCCTCAACGATGTACAACTCGCAACGGGCCGGATTGGGGTCTGAACAGTCGGCCAGCTTGCCGGGCAGCGAAAAGCCCTCCATCGCGCTCTTGCGCGCCGTCTCGCGCACCTTCTGCACCGCGAGACGGGTGCGGGCCGCCGAAATCGCCTTCTCGATAATCCGCCGCGCCTCGGTGGGGTTCTCGTCGAGCCATGCGCTGAAGGCGTCGCCGAAGACCGTCGCTACTGCGCTAGCCGCTTCCGGGCTGACCAGCTTCTCTTTAGTTTGCGACGAAAACTGCGGGTCTTTCAGCTTGACGCTGATCACTGCCGTCAAGCCCTCGCGCACGTCGTCGCCGGTCAGGTTGCTCTCGTTCTCTTTCAGCAACCCTTTGGCGCGGGCATAGTTGTTAATCACGCGGGTCAGCGCAGTGCGGAAACCCGACAGGTGCGCGCCGCCATCCGAGTTGTTGATATTGTTGGCGAAGGTGTAGACATTATCAGTATCGAACGAATCGGTGTACTGCAACGCCACCTCAACCATCACCTCATCAACCATGCGCTCGACATAAAATGGCTGGCGGTGCAATACCACCTTGTCTTTGTTGAGGTGGCGGACATACGAGACAAT
Source organism: Chloroflexus islandicus (assembly GCF_001650695.1). Classification (GTDB taxonomy): domain Bacteria; phylum Chloroflexota; class Chloroflexia; order Chloroflexales; family Chloroflexaceae; genus Chloroflexus; species Chloroflexus islandicus. Next base: position 11,547 of record NZ_LWQS01000093.1, on the reverse strand, counting down.
CCCGCCCTCGAAGTAGAAATTGAGCTCGCGATTGGTGCGTTCATCGACAAACTTGAACCGCAGCCCCTTATTGAGATAGCTCATCTCGCGGAAGCGTTGGGCGAGCGTATCAAAGTTATAGTCGAGGGTTTGAATGATCGACGTATCGGGCAAAAAGCGGGTCGTGGTGCCGTGGCGGTCGGTCGGTTCGAGATCGATCACATCGGTCACCGGCACGCCGGCGCGGTACTCTTGGTAGTAGTGGCGTCCGTTGCGGTAGACATCCACCCGCATATAGGCGGAAAGGGCGTTGACCGCCGAGACGCCGACGCCGTGCAAGCCGGACGAGACCTTATAGCCGCCGCTGCCAAACTTGCCGCCGGCGTGTAAGCGGGTCATGACTAGCGTGAGGGTGCTAATCCCCTCTTTGGGGTGAATACCGACCGGAATGCCAGAGCCGTCATCGCTGACCGTTACCGAGCCGTCGCGGTGAATGGTGACGCTGACGCTGGTCGCGCGCCCGGCCATCACCTCATCCACCGAGTTGTCAACCACCTCGCGCACCATCGTGTGCAAGCCGTTGATGTCGGTGGGACCGATATACATGCCGGGGCGCTTGCGGACGGCTTCCATGCCTTCCAGCACCTGAATCTGGCTTTCGTCGTAGGTTGCCGGAGTCTCGTTCGTCATCGTTTGTGTTCCTTAAGCAAGATATGGCGGAGCGCTCAGCGCGCCTCGGTTCGTGAAGAACGGCATTGGCGTTACATCTTGGCGTAATACTGGTAAAACTGCAAGCGTGCGGCGCGCAAGCCGCTGCCGATATAGGCATTGCCAACGATTGCCGGCGCTAACCATCCCGGCTGCATCGCCAGTGCTCGCCATAGATTGGCGAAACCAAACTCGATCACCGTACAGATGGCCAAGAAGGTCGCGATCGGAAACCAGCGCCGGCGGGCGAAGTGCCAGCTTGCCTGCAATGCAGCGAGTGGCCCGTACCGCTGGAGCGTGATAATTTCGGGCGTGAAGCCAAAGATGACCAGCCCGATCAGGCTGAGCGCAATCCAGCCGATGAAGAAAAATAGTGTTGTTTCCGGCATGATCGATACCGTCACGATGCTGAGCACGAGCGGCAGCGCCACGATGCTCAGCGCAATACCAACCGCGCCGGCGAGCCGGATGCCGATCGCGACGCTGTGCGCCAACGTTGTTTGCAGCCATGGCCGTTCTGGGCGTATCAGTTGGCGGAGCGACGCCAGAAAGACGCTGCTGAGCGCGAGTGCAACGGCGTTTAACCCAATCACCGCCAACCCAAACTGCCCGGTTGCGAGCACGAGCGGCGGCGGGGTGACGGCCTCCGCTCCCGGCGTGAGGAGTGGGATCAGATTCGTGATCACCAGCAAGGTGCGCGCATCAATCGCGTGTAAGGTACCGATCCACTGCGCGATGATGCTTTGATCGCTCGTTGAGGGGAGCGCCAACGTGATCGCGCTGCCGAGCCAGAGGTATGCGCTCAACCCGATCGAGAAAAGCAAGATGAATGGCTGGCGGTGAACGGTAGCGTAACCGGCAGCCAAGGCGTCAATAACATAGAATGGTTGGCGCATGCGTCTCGCTCGCATAGGTGCTCGCATCATCACGCTCTATTATACCACAGATCGCCCGCTGGCGTCGTTGATTTTCGCACACATGTTCGGTGTGCGGGGCGAAAATCCGTTCAAAAACGGTTTGCAAAAGCCGATCGGTGGTGATATACTTGACGTGTGGAGTCAGGTTGCCCCAACCGTGGGCATGGGCAACCGCCTGCTTGACACTCGCTGCTGTCGAAATGGGCGACAGTCTCATCAGGCCGTTCAGGGAAGCGCGATGAACCGTCTGTGAGTACCGCTAGAAAGCCGCTTCCGCTGCTGTTGCAGCGGTCTGGCGCAGCAGTCTGCGTTGTTCGAGTGGAAAGTGGGTCATACCCACTTTTCTTATTGTCAGACGAGTTACAGCGATGAAAAGCGATTTTTACGCGGCGATTACTCAGATTGCATCCGAACGCGGTATTCCGAAAGAGGCCATCATTGATGTGATGGAACGGGCGCTGGTCAGCGCGTATAAGCGCCTGCTCGGTCCTAACCCGCCAACCGTCGAGGTGACGGTGAAGCTCGATCCGGTGAGCGGGGTGGCGCGGGTCTACGCCGAAAAACAGGTGGTTGACGAGGTGTACGACGAGCGGTTTGAGATCGATCTCGCCGCGGCGCGCCGGATTAAACCCGATGCTCAGATCGGCGAGACGGTGCTGGTTGAGAGTACGCCGCGCGATTTTGGCCGGATCGCGGCCCAAACCGCTAAGCAGGTGGTGTTGCAAGGGATTAAAGAGATCGAGCGCAACTACGTCTATAGCGAGTTCGAGAATCGTGAGGGCGAGTTGCTGACCGCCACTGTGCAGCGCAATAATGGCCCGCGCGGCAATGTCATTCTCGAACTGGGTAAGGCAGAGGCCGTTATTCCGCCCAAAGAGCAGGTCGCGAACGATCGCTACTACCATGGCCAGCGCCTGAAGGTGCTGCTGATGGAGGTGAAGAAGGATGATCGCGGGCCGCGTCTGATCGCTTCGCGCGCGCACAAGAATCTGATCAACCGCCTGTTTGAGATGGAAGTGCCGGAGATTTACAACGGCGCGGTTGAGATTAAGTCGGTGGCGCGCGAACCCGGTCTGCGCACCAAGGTTGCTGTCGCTGCTCGCCAAGAAGGGATCGACCCGGTCGGTTCGTGTGTGGGGATGCGCGGCATTCGCATTCAGAATATCGTGAACGAGCTGAATGGCGAGAAGATCGACGTCGTGCAGTGGTCGTCCGATCCGCGCGAGTATATTGCCAATGCGCTCTCGCCGGCGCAAGTGGTGGAGGTGCATCTGAACGATCACGACCATACCGCGCTGGTGATTGTGCCCGATAAGCAATTGTCGCTGGCGATCGGTAAGGAAGGCCAGAATGTGCGGTTGGCGGCGAAGTTGACCGGCTGGCGGATCGATATCAAGAGCGCGTCGGCGCTGCTTGAAGAGGAGCGGGCCGCTGCTGAGGCGCGTGCCGAAGCTGAGGCCGAGCAGATGGCGATCGAGGCCGAATTGGCGAGTGCGCCGGTTGAGCAGCGGGTAGTGCAGGCTGATGGCACGATCCGCTATCGCGGTCACCGCTATGGCCCGCTGGGCAATGATCTGGTTGGCCAGACGGTACAGGTGCGGGCCACTTCGCAGAAGATCTTTATCTACTACAACAATCGCCTGTTCGCTTCTTATATCTTGCTGGAAGGCGGGCAGGCCTCGCCCGATGAGGAGTGAGACGATGGCGGCTCAAGCCAAGTCAGGGGTGGCGCGTCCGCGCCATGTGCCACAACGCACATGCATTGTGTGCCGGCAAAGCGACGCTAAGCGGGCGCTGATCCGCTTGGTGCGCGATGCGAGCGGGCGGGTGGCGATCGATCCGTCCGGTAAACGGCCCGGACGCGGGGCGTACCTTTGCCATAACCCTGAGTGCTGGTCACAGGCTTTGCGCCGCCACGCGGTGGAACGCGCGTTGAAGATTGCCGCGCTGCATCCCGATGATCGGGCGACAATTGAACAGATGGGGCGGCAATTACTTCAGGAGACGATGTCAACGGCGTCTTCTTGAGACGTGTTCGGCTGCATTGGCGCCTGTATGAAAGCTTGCTGCCGCCGGCGCCGTTGATGTCCGTGCGCCTAAGCTTAATGGGAGAACGTCAACTTGAGCGATGCTCTCCCCAGAAAGGGAGTTGATAATGAGTGATAAACCACGACGCGATACAGGCGGTACGGGAACGGGTAGTGGCCGCGGCGCCGGCCAGCAGGGTGGTAGCCGGACGACAAATGGCGCGCCGGCGAGTGGCGCTGGCCGTAACCCGAACCCGCCGGCAGGCGGGAACCGGCCACCGGCGAATCAGCCATCCGGGCGGCCAGCGCCGTCTGGGCGCGGTTCGCCGCCGGCGTCGTCTGGGCGCGGTTCGCCGCCGGCTGCCGGCTCCCCCCGGAGTGGCGGCGCGCCGGCGCCTCGTGGCGGCGGCGCTCCTCCTCCGCCTGCCCCGGCCCGTGGCGGTACGAGTGCCCGCGGTGGCCGTTCACAGCAGTCTCGTGGCCGTCCGCAACCCGAAGAACGCGAGCGCGAGCGCGATAGCGCCCTGCGCCGTCCGCAAACGCCGCCGCCGGCGCGTCCAGTCGTGCGCCCGCGCGGCCCGGTGGCGTTGCCGCCGGTGATGACGGTGCGCGAGTTGTCGGAAGCGACCGGGATTGGCGCTGCCGATATTTTGAAGGCGATGCTAAAGGCCGGGATGATCGCGAATATCAATCAGCAGATTGATTATGAGACGGCAGCGTTGATTATTAGCGATTTTGGCATTGAGACGACCGAGATTGTGCCCGAACAGATGGCGGGCATTGTCGAAGATATTAAAGAGGTGTTGAAGGCCCAACCGCCGGAAGAGATGCGCCCGCGTCCGCCGGTGGTGACGATTATGGGCCACGTTGACCATGGCAAGACCAAGCTGCTCGATGCGATCCGTTCGACCCGCGTGGCCGAAGGCGAGGCCGGCGGGATTACCCAGCATATCGGTGCGTATCAGGTCGAGGTTAACCATCGCAAGATTACCTTCCTCGATACGCCCGGCCACGAGGCGTTTACTGCAATGCGTGCCCGCGGCGCTCAAGTGACCGATATTGTGGTGCTGGTGGTGGCTGCCGACGATGGCGTGAAGCCGCAGACCGAGGAGGCGATCGCTCACGTCAAGGCCGCCGGCGTGCCGATGATTGTGGCGATTAATAAGATCGATCTGCCGACGGCGAACCCTGACCGGATTAAGCAGCAGTTGGCGGCGATTGATGTGATTGTTGAGGAATACGGCGGTAATGTGCCGTGTGTGCATGTTTCGGCCCGCCAGAAGCTAAATATCGATGGCTTGTTGGAGATGATTTTGCTGGTGGCCGATCTGGAAGATCTGCGCGCGAATCCTAATGCGCCGGCAGTGGGGACGATTATCGAGGCGAAGCTCGATAAGAGCCGCGGTCCGGTGGCGACGGTGTTGATCCAGAATGGCACGCTCCACCTTGAAGATAACGTGCTGGTGGGTAGCGTCGCCGGCAAGATTAAGTCGATGTTTAGCGATAGTGGCAAGCGCCTGCGCCACGCCGAACCCTCGACGCCGGTCGAGATTGTCGGTCTGGAAGGGGTGCCGCAAGCCGGCGATATTTTGCAGGTGATGGACGATCTGGTGGTGGCGCGTGAAATCGCTTTGCAGCGCCAGCGCCAGCAGCGCGCCGAGGCGATGGCGGCTAGCGCGCGCGGCACCAGCCTCGAAGAGCTGTTTGGCAAGGTGAAGCAGGGTCAGGTCAAGGAGCTGAACCTGATCTTGAAGGCCGATGTGCAAGGTTCGCTCGACGCGATCGCGCACCTGATCGAGCAGTTGAACCAGTCGCAGAATGAGGTGCAGACGCGTATCATTCACCGCGGCGTGGGGGCAATTACCGAGGGTGATGTTAACCTTGCCTTGGCCAGCCACGCGATTATCATCGGCTTTAATGCCCGGCCTGACCCGGCGGCCCGTCGCCATGCCGAGCAGCACGGGATTGATATTCGCTTCTACAATATCATCTACCAACTGCAAGATGATTTGAAGAAGGCGATGGCCGGTATGCTCGCGCCGACCTTCAAAGAGGTGGTCGAGGGCTATGCCGAAGTACGCACGACCTTCCGCTTGCCGACCCGCGAGATTGTCGCCGGCGTCTATGTCACCGATGGTAAGATTACTCGCACCGGTCAGAATGTGCGGGTGTTGCGCCGTGGCGTGGTGATCCACGACGGTAAGATTTCATCGCTCAAACGCTTTAAGGACGATGTGCGCGAGGTGACTGCCGGCTACGAGTGCGGTTTGATTGTCGAAGGCTTTAACGATATTCAAGCCGGTGACGCGCTTGAGTTCTATCGCCAAGAACAGGTCGCGGCAACGCTGTAGGGGCATCGCGTTGCTATGCCCATGGGGGGCATCGCGTTGCTATGCCTATGGGGGCATCGCGCTGCTATGCCCATGGGTATAGCAGCGCCACGCCCGTACCCGCATCCTAGAAAGCGGTTTGGCCTATGTCAAAACAACGGTTGCAACAAGTAGCCGATACGATGCAACGCATTCTCGGCGAGGTGATCCAGAAAGAGTTGAAAGATCCACGGGTTGGGTTTGCCACAGTGACTCGCGTTGAGGTGAGCGCCGATTTGCAGCACGCGAAAGTGTACATTTCGGTGATGGGCACGCCGGAAGAGCGCGCAGCGACGATGGCCGCTCTCACCCATGCCCGTGGCTTTTTGCGCAAGCGCTTGGCCGATGAGATGGGCTATATGCGCTTTATTCCTGAATTGCGCCTTGTCCAAGATACATCGCTTGATTACAGCATGCATCTTGAGCAGGTGTTCCGCGAAATCCAGCACGAGCGGTTAGTCAATCCGCCGAAACTTGATGATGAGCAGTGATGCCGTTCCGTTCGATCCGTACTATAAGAAGCGGATTGCCTATACCCTGCGCGGCCAGCAGTTTGCCTTCGATGTTGGCCATACCATCTTTTCGTCGTTTCAAGTCGATGAAGGCACCGATCTGCTCTTGCGCCTGATTGAACCGGCGCAACCCGACCCGCAACGCATCCTCGACCTTGGCTGCGGTTGCGGGGTGATCGGGATCTGCCTTGCCCGCCGCTTTCCCTATGCCGATGTGACGCTGGTTGATAAAGACCTGCTGGCGGTGCGTTATGCCCGTCATAACGCCGCGTTGAATGCCACGCCGAATGTGCGCGTGTTGGGGAGCGTGGGTCTGAGTGATGCGCCTCCCGGCCCCTACGATTTGATCGTCTCGAACATTCCGGCTAAAATCGGCGACTACGCGATCGAACACGAATTTGTGTTGGCGCCGCTACGCCAGTTGCGTCCCGGCGGCGAGTATTGGTTTGTGGTGGTGAGCGGCTTGAACCATCTCATTCCGCGGCTGGGGCCGCGCCACAATTTGCGCCTGAAAGAGATCAAGAAGCGCGCCGGCCATTCGGTCTACCGGATTGTGGCGCCGGCGTCTACGACCGGAGGGTTATGATCTACGCTGATCCGCAACAGGCCGCCGGCCCGATCCGCAATGCACTGGCGCAGGCGCAGCGCATCTTGTTGCTGAGCCACGTGAATCCTGATGGTGACGCGATCGGGTCGTTGCTGGGCACGATGCATGTCTTGCGCGCGTTGGGCAAGGAGACGATTGCGTTGGTTACGTCGCCGCCGCTCGACTATTGCGCCGTGTTGCCCGGTTATGATGCGCTGCACGTCTATCAATCAGGCGAGGCTCTGCCTGAGTGCGACGTGATCTGGATGGTTGATGTCGCCGATCTTTCGCGGGCCGGTGCGATCTACAATGAGCACAAAGAGGCCTTGCTGTCGCGCCCGCTGATTATTGTTGATCATCACGCTACCAACAATGGCGGCGGTACGGTGAGCTTGATCCGCTCACATGAACCGTCGTGCGCAGAGGTGCTGGTTGATCTGTTTGCTGCGCTTGACTGGCCGCTCTCGCCTGACGCGGCGACCTGCCTGTTTTTGGGCATGATGACCGATACTCAGAGTTTCCAAACGCCAAACGTCAATCCGGCGACGCTGCGCCGGGCCGCAGCCTTGCTCGAGGCCGGGGCCGATAAGCAGCGGGTAATTGATGCGGTCTTTTTCTCGATCCCGCCGGCAACGTTGCGCTTGACCGGTATAGCGATGGCCCATTTGCAGCAGGAAGATGGCATCTTCTGGACGGTGGTGACGCAGGAGATGTTGCGCGCCGCTGGCGCCGATGAGCAGGCGACCGATGATACGGTAAGCCGCTTGCAGCGGGTGGCCGGCATGCGCGCGTGTGTTCTCTTCCGTGAACGGCCTGACGGTACGGTCAAAATTAGTTTGCGTTCGGTACCCGGTGTTGATGTGTCTGCGGTAGCGCAGATGTGGGGTGGCGGCGGCCACCGGCAGGCGGCTGGGGCAACACTAAAGATGAGCCTTGAGGCGGCAGTGGCGGCGGTGTTGCCGGCCTTGCGGCAGGCAGTGGAGCGGCAGCAGCATGGCTGAGCTGGTTGGGTTTGTGGTGATCGATAAGCCGGCTGGCTTGACCTCGCACGATGTGGTGGCGCGGGTGCGCCGGTTGGTGGGGCGGGCCGTGAAGGTTGGTCACGCCGGTACGCTCGACCCGGCGGCGACTGGAGTGTTGCCGGTGGCGTTGGGCAGTGCGACCCGCTTGATCGATCAACTGGTTGATGCGCGCAAAGGCTACGTGGGAGTAGTGCGGCTTGGCATGCAGACCACCACCGACGATGCCGAAGGTGAGCCGCTAGCGACGCAACCAGTGCCGGTATTGACCGAAGCTGAGATCGTGGCGGTGCTTGACCGGTTTCAGGGCGAGATTCTGCAACAGCCGCCGGCATTTTCCGCACTCCATATTGACGGCCAACGCGCCTACGCGCTGGCCCGTGCTGGCAATGAAGTGACCCTTGCGCCGCGGTTAGTGCAGATTGACCGGCTCGAATTGCTGGCGTGGACGCCGCCTGATTTGACGATTGCAGTTGCATGCGGCAAAGGCGTCTACATTCGCGCGCTGGCCCGCGATATTGGCGCAGCCTTGGGGTGCGGCGCACATCTGGCTGCGCTGCAACGCACCTTTGTCGGCCCATTCCGGCTGGAACAGTCCGTGCCGCTCGCTGCGTTGACCGACCGTTCCGTGCTTTTGCAGCACCTCTTGCCGCCGGAAACCGCTCTGCTCGACTGGCCGATCCTGCAGCTCGATGACCCTGATGCCCGTCGGGTGCGGCACGGCATGGCCATTCCCGCCGGCGCAACCGCTGCTGATCGGGCCCGCGCTCACGACCCCTCCGGCAAACTGATCGCGCTGCTTCAGCGCGACGGCGCTCGTTGGCAGCCGGTGAAGGTGTTTAATGGGGAGTAGGGAGTAGGGGTTGGGGAGTGGCGGCAGTTTCTCGGCGGGCATCGCGAACGGACGCAACCTCTCTATGGAGTGCGGCAGTGGAACTGCCGCGCGAGATACGATCCTGCTGTGGCGTGTGGCAGTGATATTGTCGCGAACGGACGCAACCTCTCTATGGCGTGCGGCAGTGTAACTGCCGCATGAGATGCGATCCTGCTGTGGCGTGCGGCAGTTTCTCGACGGTAATTCAGAATGTGCGCAACTATGGCGTGCGGCGGTGCCACTGCCGCATTTCTGTTATCATCAATAAGAGTATCGATCTCCAAATCTTTGAAACCCTACTCAACTCATGAACGAAACCCTCCGCCTCTACTACGACAACTCATACCTCACCGAGTTTACCGCGCAGGTGATCGCGGTTGCCGAACGTGATGGCCAGCCGGCGCTGGCGCTCGATCGCAGCGCCTTCTACCCGGAAGGCGGCGGCCAACCGGCTGACCGCGGCTGGTTGCACGACGTTGCCGCCGCTCGCCGCTGGGAAGTGCGCGATGTGCAGAGCGATAACGGCGTGGTCTGGCATCTGCTGGCGGCGAGCGATGAGCTGCCGGCGCTCGGCGCGACCCTCACCGGCCAGATCGACTGGCAACGCCGGTTTGATCACATGCAGCAGCATTGCGGCCAGCACATCTTAACCGCTGCCTTCATTGCCACCTGCAACGCGCCGACGGTTTCCTTCCACCTCAGTGAGCGCAGTGTCACGATCGATCTGGCCGTGGACGAGTTGAGTGAAGCGCAAGTCCGCGCTGCCGAATCGTGGGCAAATGCGGCGGTTTGGCAGAACCTGCCGGTGCATGCCCGGTTTGTCACCCCAACCGAGATCGCCAGTATCCCGTTGCGCAAGCCGCCGGCGGTGAGCGGTGCGGTGCGGGTGGTCAGCATCGGCGACATTGACTATTCGGCGTGCGGCGGCACCCACCCGGCCCGCAGCGGCGAAGTTGGCGCGATTGCAGTGCTCGGGTGGTCACGGCAACGCGGCATGATCCGGGTGGAGTTTGCCTGCGGCGGGCGCGTCGTCGCGGCTCTGCGCGAACGTGACCTAGCGGCCCGCACTGCGGCGGCGATGCTCAGCGTGGGGTGGGCCGAACTGCCGGCGGCAGTGGCTCGCCTGCAAGAGGCGCAACAGGCATTGCAACGCGAACTGGCGCAGACCCAACGTGACCTCGATGCGCTGCGCGCGGCGCAATGGTACGCGCAGGCGCCGCTGATCAACGGGAGGCGGATCGTGACAGCCACGCTGCCCACCGCCAGCGTTGACCGGCTACGCGCTATTGCCAACGTCATCGCCGAACTGCCGGGAGGCATCGCGATCGTGACCGGCGGCGCAGAACGAGTGCAGGTGGTGGTCGCTTGCCACCCCGACGCCAACGCCGATGCGCGCGCGATCCTCGCGGCGGGCATGGCCGTGTTAGGCGGGCGCGGCGGCGGCAATGCCCGCATGGCCCAAGGCGGCGGCGGCCAACCGGCCCTGCTGGACGCAGCAATCGCGGCGATGGCGGCACAAGCCGCCTAGCTTTACTCTATGGTACAATAGAGCCAGATGTTATGGCTAACCTAAACATGGCGGAGCAAGCGATGAGCGAAAGCGTCGAAATGTATTTGGTGATGACGGCCCTCTTGCGCAAAGCGCCCGATCAGCCGGTACCGCTGTCGGTGCTGGCTAGCCGGCTCGGAGTGTCGCAAGTCTCGGCCAACGAAATGTGCCATCGCTTGCAAGAACGCGGCTTGCTCTGCTACCAGCCCTACCGCGGCGTCACACTCACGCCTGATGGTGAAGAGTGGGCGCAGCGGATCCTCTCGCGCCGGCGGATGTGGGTGATTTTTCTAGTCGAAAACCTTGGTATCGATCCAGCAGAGGCCGATGCGCTGGCGTGCCAGCTCGAACATATCACCTCAGAGCGGCTCGATGCGGCACTGAAAGCATTTCTGGAGCGCGACCCCGCAACGCGGATCAATGCCGAAGCGACACCGCAGCCGCTCGCTGCCTGCACCGCCGGCACGCACGGCGTCATCACGACGATTGACGCGGAACCGGCAGCCACCGCCTTTCTCTCCCGGCAAGGGTTGGCTCCCGGCGCTACCATCGAGGTATTAGCGGTCAGCGACGATCAATCAGTGCTCGTGCAAACCGGCGAACACCAACTGGCCCTTGCGCCCGCGCTGGCAGCGCGGGTGATGGTGGCGGTACCCGCCGCCGATCGACGGGCCGCTTGGCGGCGGTGTAGCGCATTTTGGGCTTGTGTGCGCGGTGAAACCCACGAGTGCCCGCCGGTTGGGTAGGGGGTGGGGTAAGGCCCGTCGCCTCGTCTGTCATTGCGAGGGGGCGTAGGGGCAGCGCGGCGCGCTGCCTACCCCCGCAGCAAGCTCCGCCTTCGGCGGAAAGGGTGCGTGATCCGGCGCCCGGCCCTGAAGGGCCGGGCTAAGCTTACGAAGCCCGCTGCGCGGGCTGGCCCTCACCCCCAGCCCCTCTCCCACTAGCGCGGGAGAGGGGCGTGCCGCTGCCATGTTCGGGAGGGATGGCTGCGCTGCGCGGGCAATGAT
>NZ_LWQS01000092.1 GCF_001650695.1 Chloroflexus islandicus | reverse complement strand
CCCACCCCCGGCCCCTCCCCCGCTGGAGGAGGGGAGCTGTGCCCCCACCCCCGGCCCCTCCCCCGCTGGGGGAGGGGAGCGTGGATGATCGCCATCCCACAAAACATCTTTGCGCCCTCTGCGGAGCCGGACAGCCGTCCGGCTCTACCGCGCCGTTGCGTTGACCGTCTCTGCGGCTTTGCGGAGCCGGACAGCCGTCCGGCTCTACTGCGTCGTTGCGTTGACCGTCTCTGCGTTTTGGCGGAGCCGGACAGCCGTTCGGCTCTACTATCGCCATCCCCAAAAACCTTTGCGCCTTCTGCGGTCTTCGCGGCTTTGCGTTAAACGTCTCTGCGCCTCTGCTCGCTTTGCGTCTCTGCGTTGACAGCCTTGGCGCCGTTGGTGGCGGCTAATGCCGCTTGAGCTGCAATCTGCCGGCACACCTGCGCCAACTGCTGCGCGTGCTCGCGCATTGACGCTATCGTGCTTGGCAGCAGTTTTACCCACACCTCATCGCCTTGCCGCAGCGGTTGGAAGAGCCAATAGCGCTGCTGGCCCAGCACAACCAGCCGGCCCTCATCCGACATTGGCGCCCGCTCGGTGCCGCTGTAATAGATGGCCAGCATATCACCGATCGCTTGGGTCTGCACCATATCTTCCGCCAACAACGCGCAAAGGCTTTCCGCAACTCCGTGGCTGCGCAACAAATCAGCGGCGGCGGCCACCTCAGTTTGACGCATAGCTTGGCGAAACACCGCATCAGGGAGCAGCGCGTCAGCAGTCGGGCTTTCTGGCCGTTCGGCGAGCGCAAAGAAATTGACGCACCCTTCCCCAATCGCTTCATCGCTCACCCGAGCTATTACATGCACGATCCCGCGTTCGAGCCAGTGTTCATAGATCGCGTCATTGAGGAAATGGTAGGACAACACCGCCTGACCGGCTGGGGCAGAAAGGGAAAAACGCAACGTCGCCGCAGCCGCAGTCAATACCCGGGCCACTTCGCTCAAGATCGGCGCCGAAATCAGCGAGCCATCCTCGCGAATATCAACTAACCCCTGCCCAAACAAGATATTTCCCGCCGCGGCTAGGCGCCCCTGCGCTTCTTCTTTGCTCAACTCGCGCCCAACGCTGCTCAAGAGCATCTGCTGCGCTGCGACCGGCTGATCGTTGACGAGAAAAGCAAATGCCAGTTCATCAGTCGAAAGACGAATGGTTGAAACCATAGAAATGACTCCTTATGAAATAGTTGCGAGTGCTTGGCCGGCGCCGGCAAGCCAACAACTGCGCGGATCGACGGTCGAAACCGATTCCAACATACCGTGCATCGCTGCCGTTCACTTCCAGTTCAGCCACGATTTCAGCTTATCATCGACCCAATAGCTGACCGCCTGCTGCACTTGCTGTCCTTGCTCGATCAACTGTTGGGCGGCTTTGCTGGTCGTTTCGAGCGCTTGTTGGGCGGTTTGGCTCGCTTGCGCCGCCATTTGCGTCGTGTTTTCAACCGCTTTATCAATCAAATCGGCCCCTTGCTGAACAGAATACTGCTTAAAATCTTGATACTTATCCCACTTCCTCACTATGTTTTCACTTACACATTCTCCAGCCCAACCTCCCAACCACCCGCCGACCCGCGCCCCAATGGCTGTTCCAAGCGGTGCAAGCAAGCCGCCGCTACATGCTCCTAACAGTGTACCGCCGATAGCGCCGCCTACGAATGTGCCCGCCGCTGTGCCGATTGTGACACAGGTAGCATCAACCGCAGCGTCAATCGTGGTGCCAACGACCATTTTCTGCACAGCTTGCGAATCATTTTTGTATTCATTCCAATTATCGTAGGCATTCGTGGCGAGGCCAAATGCAAACGAAATCCCGAAAGTTGATGGAGCGTTTTTAAACTCTTCCTTAAAAGCTTTCCATGTAGGGTTGGCAATAAAATGTTTGGTAATGTTGCCAATATTACCCTTCATGTGCCTAAGATGTGGATTAAGAAACGTTAACTCTAACGTCTCTTTTGTGCCAAATATCTTGAGCTGTTTTGGATAGGAGGTTCCTGGCCTGACCGATAGTCCTTTCCTAATAACAATGCTTTTTCCCAAAATAACGAGACCTTCTACTGCTTTCAGGAAGCCGTCGAATAGTTCACCAGTCCGTTCTATGAGCCATAATTCATCGCTGATCGCTTCCTGCGCGGTTGCACCCGGCGGCTGGGTGTCATGCTGGTGTGTGACTACCGGTGGGCTGACATGCTGATGCGTGCCCACCGGATAAACCAACTGGGCCGGGTTGTAGAAACTGCGTCCAGCTTCGGCCAGATTGTTCGCAAAGTGTTCAGTACGCGCTGTGAGGTGCTCAAGCGCGCTCAGCGTTGGGGTAAACTGGGCTTGAATCCGCTCCCACACCGCTTCGGCCTGCTGGCGATGCTGGCCGGCCCATGGCCCGCTCTGCATCGCCTGCATCGCCTGCATCGCTCGCTGCAATGCCTCTTGCAGGGTTGCGCTCCCTTGCCGCATCGTGGCGATGGTTGCCCGCAATTGGTCGATATCGGCGCCAATCAGGCCCATGGTGAACCTCCTTTCTTACATAGCAGCCAACTGTACGACAAATATGCTTCGCTTCCGCTAGCGCCAGTCGCCGATCATAATGTCGCCGCCGCGCACCGGAATGCCGCGACCGCCGGGTACTGCTTGACCTGATTGGTCATAGATGGTATAGGTCCCCTCTTGATAATTCCGCAAACCGCAGATGCGGGCATTGCCAGCCCCATCAAACGTACCGCTAAGATTCGTGCCATCAACTCGCATCCTCCAACCAGTGGCATTAATTCCTCTGATCTGCATTGAGAAGCAACTTGGACTATCATTCGAGTTAAGTTTGCTGACTCTCAGCCGTGGCGGTTCTTGCGTCGGGCGCGGGGTGGGTGTTGGAATAGGCGGTACATTCTCGTTGGTGACAATCCATGCAGAAACATACCCAATCGCACCGATCACTTTCGGGTCATCAGGGTCAAGTTTATTTGTCCTCACACGCACTTGGTAAATTGCGCCAAGATCCTGCAAGAGCTCAACTGTATCGCCCTCGCTCAACACAACGTTACCCTGAGTAGCTGGCAAACGGTTAAGCAACTGGTCGTCGGCAAACAAGTATGCCCCAAGGCTCGTCCGGCCCTGAAAGAAATAACTCGGCCGGATCGGAATATATTCGCGCCGGATGCCGCTCACAGTAAGCTGGGGAACTTGCGGCGCCGGCGTGGCGGTCGGCGCTAAGGTTGCGGTTGGCGTAGCCGTACTAGCCGGCGCTAATGTGGCCGTAGCCTGCCTCGATCCGGCGGCGAGAGCGCTTACCGCTGGTGCTAACGTCGCTGTCGGCGGTGAAGCGGCGGCGACGCTGGCGCCGGGGCCAGTTGACGCTACACTGGCGGAAGTTCGCGTGGCAGGTTGCAACAAGATGTATACAAGGACGCCGACCATGGCAACAAATACCAGTACTCCCATCCCGATGAGGGGCAAGGTCTGGCCCTGCTGCCACCATGGCCGGCTCGGCGGCGGCGGGAGTGGCGCCGGCGGCGCATCGCTCGCCTGCGCCATCCACCACGGCTGCCGGCGGTCGGCGACCCACAACTCGCTGCCGGGGGCGACGTTATTTTGCGCCAGTGTCACTTCACCGCTCAGCCGGCGCCGGTCTTGGGTGTACAAGGCATAGTGGATGGGCCGGTCATCCGCATCATGGCGCGGCAACTGATAGGTTGCGACAATTGCTTCTATCACCAACCAGACCGGCGCGTTATCATCTAATGGGCCTTGTTCGGTCCGTTGTTCGCTGAGATGAAGAGTATATCGAGCCATAACCGGAACCTTTCGATGTCATCGATCGTTGCGCTTCATTGCCCGACTCACCTACATCTATGGCGTCGGCTGCGTTGTCGTCTCAGGCGTCGGCTGCGTTGTCGTCTCAGGCGTCGGCTGCGTTGTCGTCTCAGGCGTCGGCTGCGTTGTCGGCCCGGTCGTAGCCGGCGGCGGGTTGGTAGGCGCTGGCGGTGGGTTGGTAGGTGCCGGCGGTGGGTTGGTAGGTGCCGGCGGTGGGTTGGTAGGTGCCGGCGGCGGGTCAGTGGGCGCTGGCGGCGGGTCAGTGGGAGCCGGCGGCGGCGCCGGTGTGTCAGTTGCTGCCGGCGGGTTGGCCGGCGCTGGCGGGATGGGTGTTGCCGTCGGGTTAGTACGCGGCGTGCGGTTAGGGCCTTGCGGTCCTGATGGTGGCTTGGTCGGTACTGGCGGCTCAGGGGAGGGAGTCGGTGAGGGCATTCCGGCCAGTGTCGCCGTAGGCGGGCCGCCAAAGATTGACGCGCCGGGGTTGTTATCCGGATTCGCCGCCGAGGTGGCGATCGTGGGAGCGCCGTTCCCCGGTGGCGCTACCGGCGGTGATTCCTCATCAGCGCCTAGGAAATTGAATAACAGAAACGCGCCGATCATTGCTGCGACTACAATGACCACAGCGCCGCCAACCAGCAACCAGTGCGGATTCACCGCTGTCTGCGGCTCTGGTGCGACCACTGCCGGCGGCGGGCCATTGCGCACCACGACGACACTGATATTATCGTGCCCGCCGCGCTTGTTCGCTTCACGGATCAAGTGCTTGGTGGCCTGTTCGGCCGGATAGCGCGTGACTATTGCGGCAATCTCGTCCGGCGCCAACAAATCGGTCAGGCCATCGGAACATAACACCACAATATCATCGGCCTGAAACGCGGTCGCAAATTTGGCCGGGAAGACCTCTTCATCCCCCATTGCTTGGGCCAGCGCGCCTTTGCTGCCGTTTTTCCCCCGATGAATATGGGCCACCGTCAATTGCTTAGGCGCTTGGCCGGGTCTAATCAAGAAAGCCGGGCTATCGCCGACATTTGCGATGATCAACCGGTCTTGATGCACGACCGCCGCAACCACGGTCGAGCGCATATTGTTCCGGCGGCGGTTCGCTTCGTCATGGATGATGTTGGTCGCGCGCTTGATGGCTGCCGGCAATCGCTCTTCCGGGTTGTCGGGCAGATCGGGGTCATAGTAGAAGGTGTCTATGACGTGCTCGACGACCAGCCGGCTCGCATCGGCGCCGTCAGCATTCCCGCCCACGCCGTCAGCGACGAGGTAGAGCCGGCCATAGCGTTCGCGCAGGCTGCGATCAACCTGCGCTTCATCAGCGCGGCCAACGCTATCTTGGTTACTCGTGCGTTGCCGCCCCTGATCGGTGCGTGCATCGATATCAACTTCTCTGGTGTTGAAACTCATGCCGCGCTCCTTATTGTGGTTGGCAAAAGATGCTGCGACACCAGCCGATTTGCCCTTGATAGACAACTTCGTACCATATCAAGCCTGAGCTGGTCCGCTCTTCACGCCCGGTTCGTTCGGCTGTCGCGCCTTGCGGCATCCACAGTATAATTTTCGTATCGGTGGATGGCCCTGCCCGCAATGGTTCGCGCTGCTTCATAATCACGGTTGTATTTGGCGAAACTAGCACTGTCGTGGCCGTGGCGATGGGGGCCAGCGTGGGTATGCTTGCTGGCGTAACAGCTATTTGCCCGCCGGTGATCGGAACTTGCGAGGTGGGTGATGGCGCTAGGGTTGGTTGGGCGGGTGTCGTGGCTGCAGTCGTTTTGGCGCTTCCCGTCACTGGTGATGAGACGATCCATATTCCAATCAGCAAGACCACGATTGCTGCCACAACCAACAAGCTAAACACAACCCTCTCTGGACGCCGGAGATCGACTCGCTCGACACTGGCTGTCCGCCCGGGCGCTGCTTTCATCGGCGGCAGGTTCGCTGGCGGGGTCACAACCTCGCCGTCGGCTGCTAATGCCCGGCGCAGCTCATCGGCAAACAGTTCGCAATTGGGGTAACGCTGGGCCGGATCGTGGTGTAACGCCTTGATCAGCACCTCTGTCGCGCGTGGGAGCCGCGCGCCGAGCGAACGCTTAATCTCGGCATAATCGGTTTCCTGCCACTGCTGCAATTTGGCAAGCGCCGTTTTCGTGTGGTTGGGCAAGGGCGCCTTGCCGGTAAGCATCTCGATTGCCACGATGGCCAAGGCAAATTGATCTGACGCCGGCTTTTCATGGCCGGCGCCGGCATACTGCTCAGGCGCCATATAGCCGGGAGTGCCGATGTTTTTTTCGTCTTCAATGCCAAACCCCTCGTGGCTGGCAATGCTAAAATCGATCACGACCGCATTGTAGCGACGATCAAGCAGGATGTTTTGCGGCTTGATGTCGCGATGCACAATCGGGCTCATCTGCGGGTGGCCGTGGTGCAGATAATCAAGCGCACTCGCAACTTGGTCAACCACGGAAGCGACCAACCACGCCGGTTGCGGTCTGCCGCCGATCTGTTCATGCAGGCCGACTCCGTCGACAAACGCGGTGGTTAAATAGTAGGGCGATTTCTGGAAATTACTGTCGATATACTCAAGAATATGCGGATGGCGCCGGTGTTCGGTGAGCTTGCGCAAGGTAGTCGCTTCGTTCGTGAAATACTGCCATACGATTCCTTCCGGTTTTTTCACGAACACCTTAATGGCGACATCGCGATGGGTTTGTTTATCGTACGCTCGATAAACTGCGCCGGATAAACCCTTGCCGATGAGTTCCGACGAGCTATAACGGCTTGGCAGCGAAACCATACCTTACCTCTTCGTTGGCGCTTGGGTAACCGAGTTGATACCACCTCGGAATAGGGCCATGATGAGCACGACGATAGCAGTGACCAAGATCAAAACCGGCACGGCGAGCAGGAAGTACTGGCGTATGAGAACGTCCCACACCGGCAAGAGTTCGCTGTTGCCGCTGCCGGTAACGCTGATCGGCATGGTGTAGGTGAGATTGCCGGCTGGCGTCGCCACTTCGAGCGTTGCCTGATGGGGTTGGCCATCATCAATGATTGCAGTCTCATAGCTAACCGTATAGATCGACGTTGGATTGGCCGTCATGAATTGGGCAAACGCGGCGCCGGCATCGTCTGCGCTCGGCCGTTGCCAGTAGCGTCCGCCAGTTGACTCGGCCAGTTGCTGCAAGCGGAAGCCGTTGTTTTGCAAGGCGCGATCGGTGCCGACGCCAAAAGTCAGGATGCGCGCATTCTGCTGCGTCGCTTGGCTGACGAGCGAGTTGAAGGCATCGCCGGTCAGCGCATCGCCGCCGTCGCTGACCACGAGCACCAAGGCTGGCGCGCCGCGCTGGCGCGCATCGCGCGCAGTCGCTTCAATCGCGGCCTGCACTGCGGCGAAAAGATTGGTCTTGCCTTGCCGCACCGGCAACCCAACCCGCAAGGTATTAATCACAAGGTAGCGATCGGCAGTAAAGTCAGGCAGGTCATTCGGTCGCAGCGATTGGCCGGGTTGGTCAGCCGGAATAAAGACTGCCACCCGTTCAGGATTGGCCGGCACAATCGTGCGCGGCGGCGGCGGGTCGCCCGATTCGAGGAGGAACGACTCGATCGCGATCCGGCCGGCGCCAATATGATCACCAAGGTTGCTCCCGCTTCCGTTCAGTAATTGAGTGGCGTCGAAGACGATCCCGATGCTGGCCGGGATTGCACTGAGCGCCACCGCATTCCCATTGGCGAGCGGCGCTATCAAGGCCGGATTGGTCTGATCGGCCGTCAACGCTTGAAAGGAAACATTCGCCAAGGGGCGGCCATCTTCGTTCAGCCGCACCGCATTTTGGGTGTAACCGCTCAGGGGTACGCCATTATTGTCACAGACGCTGAATTGGATCGTGACGGTGCGCTGGGTTTGGGTGGCCGCCAGCACATTGAGCCCGGGTGATGAGCAAAGACTGCTTTGGGCAAAACTCGTTCCTGCCCACATTACCCACCATCCAATTGCTATCACTGCTCCGAGGAAACGCGCCAGTTTCATAGCGATACTCCGTAGCGGTTATGAAGAAAGAACACGTATGATGGTTGCTCGTTCATCCTGCTATCGGCGGTTATCTACTCAGCAGGCCCTATCGCTAGCTCTCCCGGATATAGCGCAATACTACCGCGTCCGGCTCGTCGGGCGGGCCAAGGTACACCTCATCGCCGTGCCGCAGTTCAAAAGGTGTGCCGTTCAACTCTTCATCACGCCCGTCGCGTCTGACGAAGGTGCCATTGGTACTGCCAAGGTCTTCCAGCAATACTCGGCTGTCTTGCACATGCACCCGCGCGTGCCGGCGCGAGACTAACGGATCGGTGATGATGATATCGGCATTCATCTTGCCGATCACGATCCCATCTCGCACGGCGTGCTCGGTGCCTGAGTGCGTTGCGCTGCGTTCCACCTTAAACTTGCCGTAAGGCGAACGCACCGTTCGTTTACGGCCGCCGCCGCCAACGACCGACGTCAGGGTTTTGGTGACGGTTTCAGACACTTTCTCGAACGTTTCGGTAATGGTGCGCGTCAATTGGGGCGCGTACCCGCCAAGGATGACCGCCGCCAACATTGCGGCTACTGACAGAGCGGCGCCGGTAATGCCGAGGGTTGCTACTTGATCGAGCGCGGCGCTAAGTTGCAGCGCTTGCGCGCGCGCAATGCCTTGCTCATTGGCTGGCGTGTTAAAGCCAATCCGCTGCGCTGCCGCACCCAGACTGAGGCTGACATAGAATGAGGGGCCAATCAACACTGCCGGTATACCGGCCAATAGTAGCCATAATCCGGCAATGGCCAGATTCTTTTGCCGGCGCATGGCCAAAATCATCAACAGATACGCGGAAATGGCCAAAATGATGGCCGGCAATGCTGCGATTCCATACCACCAACCATTGCGCAATTCGGCATACTGTTCAAGATAACGCCACAGTTGGTAATCGCTCATGAGCATTCCCTCCTTATTATGCTACGTCATTGCTCGCGGCAGCGGGTGCTGCGCCATCGGTTACAGACGCACCATGACCGTTGTGTTGCGACATACTGGCTGGCGCTAGCGATGTTACGTAACGCTTTATAGTTGCATCGGTTGCATGCGCGACCTGCACCATCAGTTGGCGATCAGGCAAACGCAGCAAGCCGCGTCCCGGCGGGAATGGCGCCATTGCCCATTTCTTCATCCATTTCACGCCGGTGCCTGCCAAATTAGAAATGTCACTGTTCGGCTCGCTCGGTTTGCCCAGATACAGCGCGCAACGTTGGGCAAGCATCGCCTTGACGAGTTGGTTAGAGGTATTAAATTCAGTGGCCGTTATGATGACGTGAAAGCCAATATCACCGCTCCGCATGGAAAATCCGGCTAACAAGCCAAGATAGCCGGCTTCGTTGCCAGTCATTAAGTCGAGATTGTCCACCACTAAAAAGAGGCGCGGCTGCGAGCGGCCATGCTGCACGCGGTTGCGTAGCTCGTCGTAGAGCGCTATGCACAAACCTGCCGCCTGACCATCGCTCACCGCCATGCGAATCGTTTCTGCTTCTCCCTTCCAATTCTGGCGGTTCGTCGGTGGATTAGGCGCCAATGGGACTGGATCGGGCACGGTCACCGGCCAATCGCGTCCAAATGGGCTGTTAGCGAAGGGCGCGAGGGTGCGTTTGCGATAATCGATCAGCGCAAACTGCACACCTTCAGGGTGCGAACGCGCTGCAATCGTTGTCAGCAGCGTTTGCAGCGCCGCCGATTTCCCGCTTCCCGGCCCGCCAGCAATCAATAGATGCGGTATCGTGTTATCAATATCGAAGACCAGCGGCGTGAATTTCAGCGTATCGCGGGCAAAGGGCGCTGCCGGCGCGGCCACCTCGGCGAGCAGTGTATCGAGATCGATATACGTCTCAGGCAGGCGCAGCGGCACCGGTGCCGGCGCGCCGGCGTACCGATCGCGAATCTGCTTTACCAATGCCTTCGCTTCGTCGACTGGATCGACAAAGGTCTCGGCATCGGTCGCTTGCTCGGGTGGCAGTTCTGACGCCATTGGCAACGTGATCTGCACTTCAACCGCCCCTTCGGTTGAGCGCCAAAAACCCCGTCCGGGCAAGCTAGGCGGAATCCGGGCAGCGAATTTTTTGCCAAGCAACTGATCAGAGTCTTCTTGATCATTGACCCGCAATACAATCCGGGTCTCGCACACGCTTAACCACTTCTGCACCTCTTTGTACGTGGCGCCGGTGATGGCCGCGACGATGCCGTAGGGCCGGGCATCACGCAAGAAGGCGATCAAAGCTTGGCTGTATTCTTCTGCCAACGCACTTACCCCATCAATGACCACCAACACGACCGGCGGCGGTGGCGGCAGGGATGGGTCATCTTGGCGACGACGCCAATAGGCCAGCAGGTTCTCTTCTCCGTAGCGACGCAGCAAGTCACGTCGCTCATCGAGCATATCTTCCAGCTCAACCCGCAGCCGTTCCAGCCGCTGATCCTCCTGCGGCGTGATCGCATCGGCGATATGGGGCAAACTCGCGCTGTGTGAGCGGGTGTCGCCGGGTGCGGCTGACTCCTGCGGTGTGATCGCACCGGCGATATGGGGCAAACTAGCCTGATCCGGATTCCATAAACCGCAACCACGACCGGTTTGATCAATGGTATATATCCAGAGTTGATCAGGGCCATAGCGCGCGGCCAACCCCAGCATCAACGCGCGCAGCGCCGTCGTTTTGCCGGATTGCGCCGCACCGACGATCAGCAGATTGCCATCAGCGCCTAAGGGGTTGTACAGCAGCGGCCGTTGCTCGGCCTGCGCCGGATAATCGAGCAGGCCAAGCGGAACCTGCATCCCCGCACTGGTGACTGCTGATGGCAACCAGTGCGACGGCAATAATGACGGCAGCGGCGCCGTCCAGACCCGATACTTCTGCGCTGCATAATTGGCCGGCTGCCGCTGTTGCATCGCGCTGACAATCAGCGACAATTCAGTATCGACAGTGCGTTGAATCTGCTCAAACAGGCTGCGCACCGTTTCGCGCAGGCCATCCGGACTGCGCACCTGTAAGAGACGTTTGGCCACGGTTTGCCGTTCTTGCTCGGTGAGATCGCGTGGAAACAGTTTCCGAAACTCATCATTAATCAGTTGTTCCAGCGTTTCGATATCGACGGCCCGTTCCCATTGCGCGATGAGGCTATGCAAAAATTGTTCGATTCTGGTATTCTCAACTCTTCGCCGGCCAGTAGCATCTATCTCACGCAGACCGCTGCCGCTCAGGGGCGGCTGGTAGGGGAGGGTTATCCGCGCCGATTGGAACTGTTGGACATCTTTATTCACCCGGAAATAGCCGCGCCCGGGGGTGTCGGTGGTGAGATAGGCGGCGTCGGGAATGCCGAGCAACGTTTTGCTATCGTCGGGCGAGGTGAGGCGCAACGCAATGCGGTAGGTCAAATTACGAGTCAGACCCTCTTTCACTAATGACGGCTGTTGGGTGGCGAACAGCAGATGCACGCCTAAGCTGCGTCCTTGCTTGGCGACCCGGATCAGTTCATCGCCAAATTCGGGAAAAATCCCGCATCATTTCGTCAAACTCATCAATCGCAATCATCAGGTTGGGTATTGGCGGCAATTCTGGCCGACGTTGTTGCAAGCGGCGATATTCACGGATATTCGCGCATCCCGCCTCTTGCAAGCGGCGTTTGCGCCGGTCAAGCTCGCTGTTCATCGCTATCAGGGCGCGCTCGGCCTCATTGCCGCTCAGATCGGTCACCATCCCGGCGGTATGCGGTAAGCCGGCAATATCCTTAAATGTCGCGCCGCCCTTAAAGTCGATTAACAGCAAGTTAAGCCGGTCAGGACTGTGGCGAACGGCCAGCGCCATTAGGAAGGTGAGTAGAAACTCGCTTTTGCCGGAACCGGTCGTGCCGGCGATAATGCCATGCACGCCATGAATCCCTTCATTGAGATCGATGAAGAGCGGCGAGTCTGGACCGTCTAGCCCGACTTCCACCTTATTCCAGCTTTTGTTTGGTTCGGTGGGATCCTGCCACGTGGCGTCCGGATCGAATGTTTTCAAATCGCCAAGACGAAGCAATTCAGAAAAGCGCACCGATCGCGGCAATTCACCGCTTGACACAGCCATTTGGTCGCCGAGCGAGGCCAGCTTGCGCGCTAGGTCGCCACAGGCTTGGCTGGCAGCATAATCAGGCGTGAATTGGCGCTCGCCACCCTCTTTGCCGGCGATCGCCAAACGTCCCCGATCGAGATCAACGTAGCCGCCAGCAGCCGAAGGTGTGAGGCGCGTTTCCGGAACGAGACAGAGCGCGTACATCCCCAATGCGCGGCCACGCTCGATGATGGCATCGAAGACCGGATGGGCGTTGGCAAAAGTGTCGTATTGATCCAGCACGACCACAATGCGCGGTTGATGCTGGAGGCCATATTCGCTCCGTTGTTGCAGTTCACGTTGCAGCACTGCCGCAACTTGCTGCAGGTGATCAGGATCGCCGTTGTAGCGCGCGAGCAAGCGATACGAATCATCATCAAACGGGCGTGTATGGGGCAACCGGCGCAACCATGACCAAAACTGGTCATCGGCGTGATCCCAGAAGACGGCTAACCGCACATCTTGCGGCGCGTGGTGGACGGTCACTTGCCAGATCAGCCAATAAGCAAACTCAATCCGCTTCTTATCAGCGCTGCTGGCAATGCCAACTGCGCCAAGCTGTGGCAACGGCAGCGCAATCGGCACATCTTTGACGGTCGCAAAATCTTCAGCGAGTTGGATCAATTCTTTTAATTGGGGCGAAAACTGAAATTCGTTGATGCGGGGCGTTTTTAGTTGCAAAGAAGTGGGAAGGCTCCCGATCCCGATGCGCAGGAACAGAAAATCCTCATCGCTCGGACGGCGCTCCCATAGCCGGGTGTCAGGCAATGCCTCAAACTGATCCGGTTTCACAATCTCGATCACTGCGCGCGGATCAGGGTAGTTTGCATGATAGATGCGCCGCTGTTCTTCGGTCAGTCGCTCAAGCCGCTTGCGCACCCGTTGCACCGCCTCGGCATACGTATTTTGGTATGCGCGCTGCGCTGCTTCATTGCGCCGTTGCTGCTCGCGATACATCCACCACCCGATCCCGGCGCTGACAAACGAAATCAGCACAATCGGCAGCGACAACCATAGATTGCCGCCTTGGTTGCCGCGGGCAAGGACAACGATCAGGTAGAAGACGCCGGTCATCGTTGGGAGGAGAATCATCGCCAGCGGTTGGCTCATGGAGATATTCGGCGGCGGCGGCGGCGCTGGGATCTCTACTTCCTCGCGCGGCAAGGGCCGGATAATGCGCGGTGGCCGATTGAAGGATTGCACGGATGCGTTAGCCATGCTGACATCTCCACTGGCATGCAATGGCGAGGGTTGCGCGCGCGGGCAACCCTCGCCCGATACGACGCCTGATAACGCCGGCCTGAATGCTAAGCGCTGAGGAATGAGCGATCCGC
This sequence comes from Chloroflexus islandicus, assembly GCF_001650695.1. GTDB lineage: Bacteria > Chloroflexota > Chloroflexia > Chloroflexales > Chloroflexaceae > Chloroflexus > Chloroflexus islandicus. The sequence continues at coordinate 3,155 of NZ_LWQS01000092.1, read as the reverse complement.
CGCCTCAAATTCATCAGCTTCGCGGCGCAAGCCATTCGCCAAGCCTTGCAACTCCTCCATCATATTGCGCAGACGCTGCGACCACTGTTCCCATTCATTCTCAAATTGCTGGCGGCTTTGGCCGTTCCATGTTGACAGCACTTGGCTGACCGAACTCATCATGGTGCTAAGCGAGCTTTCGATGTTGCTCCGGCTGCTGTCAAAGGCAGATGCAGTTGCTCGTGCCTGATCCGGATCGAGACTAATGGCTGGCATAAGGGGGATACCTCCTTCATCCTGAGACTATTGCCCAACGATATAGCTACCGCAGCACCATGCGCTGCGAGAGCCGCTAGGGAGAAAAGAGTTCGATCGTAATCGGCCATCCATTCCGGCCAACCACGACGGTCATTTGCGGCGGCTGCACGGCCAACGTGGCGCCGTGGTCGTAGCGCTTGCCATTGACATAAACCGGCTGGAGCGCACGCACATACCATTGGTTGCCTTGCCGGACGATCTCGCAATGGGGATCCCGGCTCACATGCATAATTGGCGCATCGCCAGTCATGCGATATTGGACATCTTGCCGGATCCGTTCGCCGGACGGCAAGTGATTGAGGAGAAACTGGCGATGAATCGTTACTTTGTCATAAGAAACGGCATGGATCACGCCGTGCGCCAAATGCAGCCGGCATCCATAGGTTGGCGGGGGCGGCGGCGGGGGCGGCGGTTCAGAGTCAGTGCGCGACGGTTTGCGCTTCAACGGGGCTGTACCCGGCAATTGCGGGCTTGGTGATAAGAACCACAGATTGTTGACATCGGAGAAATACACAATCGCGCCAGACCTGACCTTCTCGCCAATTGGTGCATCATCGGGGATCCGAGTGCCATCCTGATAAAACAAGCCGTAGCAGATTTTTTGATCTTTTTCATTAAACATTGGTCTATTAAGTTTTGTTATTAAATCGTTAATAAGTTCACTAATTTTCGTGCTGCGTTCAATGCTGCCCTCTTTAGAAAGCTGGGGCCCGTAATGAATTTCAATCGTGATAGATGGCATAGGTTATCTCACCAGAATACACCTTGCAATATAACTATACGTCGCTTATCTAACTGTACCAAACAGTTTTCGCCTTTACTTCGGATTACATTTACATAAAATTACCTCCGCCACTGGCGCATCCATCGCTCTACTTCGTCGTCATCGTCCGGCATACCACCCAGATGGCGCCGGTAACGTTGATACAACCGTTCGATATCGGCGGAACGGCGCTGGCGGGCATAGCACTCAAGCAAGCGCACGACGAGCTGTTCATCGGTCGCGCGAATGCGCAATCCGCGGAGGCACCAGTCAATACAACGTGGAATATTTTGCTGAGAAAAATAATACTCAGAAATACGTTCCACAAGATATAAATAGGTAGTAATTAATTGTTGCCGGTAGTCCTCAATATCTTCATCATAGAGATCAACCATTACCAAATAATTACCGCCATACAACGAGCAGGCATGTTGGTAATGAGGCAGAGCCGACTCGAAGTCAAATTCGGCTTCGATTTGTTCCGCATACTGCACGGCGCGTTCAAACAACGCAGCATCACTGCTACAGACCATCGGGGATAGCCAGAGCCGGTTTTGCTCTGAGATGAGCGCTCGCTTGGCGAGATCGGCGCCGCCTAGTTCACCGATCACATAGCGAATCGCAGTCAAGGTGCGTGAAATAGCGCTGGCCGTCGCTCGATCTTGCCAAATAGCGGCCAGCGCCGCTTCAATCGTCATCCCGCGTTGACCGTAATGGAAGAGATACGCTAGGAGCGCCTGCGCCTTTTGCCATCCGGCATGGCTGCGGTTAAAAGCTGCCCACTCGTGCGCTGTGAGTTCGTGGTTGCCGACGTATATCCGTAGCGCGCCCAACGTCTCAAAATGCAACCCGGAAAACGGTCGTTGCTCTACCCGCTGCCTCCCGTGTTGTTCAAGGGTCTGCAATGCGCGCAATGCATTGGCTTTTTCCGCTTCATCGGCGGAAGCAAGCTGGCGGCGCAACACCGTGAAGATATGCGCGCCAACTGTAGTGAGCAGCAATTCAGCCGCCTGCCGTTGCACTTCTGGATCATTGTGCAGCAGCAAGGCCATGCTCTTGTGCAGCAGGTGTAGGCTAAGCGAGTAGTGTTTCACTGAGCTGATATAGTTCGATAATGGTCTCTCTTACGTAGTATGGTTCTTTCATATAATTGTGGCAATATCTTAAATTTAAGATATGTGCCCATTAATGTTGTGCGAAATGTCCAAATGGCGGTAGTTAGCTCATGATGAAATAAGTTGCTAATAGTTGCTTTGATAAGTATGTCGTTCAGTAAGTCGGAATGAGTGCAATATCGTTGTTGGTGTCACTGTTCATTAGATATAAAAAATAATATCATTTTCAATAGTAAAAATTAGATAGATTTTAAGCAAATACTGCATAAAATAAAAATAAAACAAACACAATTTAAAATGTTAAAAATATTTATTGACATCTTCAACTTCTGGCAAATAGGAAATAGGTTGAGGATAGAAAGACTGATTCGTAGGTTGCATTGAGAACGGTTATGTTATATACAGCGAATAAAGTATTTTCACTAATATCATCAAATCTTCGGTATAATTTCGTTTCTGCTAAACATAATTTTTTTGGCAAGGGTCTTTTAGCCTCGTCCAAGCCGCGGGGGGTGGGACGCCTTTCGGGGGTAGGTATTTCATCGGCTCACCTCCTGCGGCGAGCACCGGTCGTCGGATGCCAGCGGTGCGGGCGGGTGATCCCGTGCGCGTGGGGGCGGAGTGATCGGCCACGGTTCGGGAACCAACTGCTGCGGCAGCGGCAACGGCGCCTGCTGGATCCATTGGACGAGCAGCCACAACCAGCCAAGGCGCACCAGCCGGATGTGGCGCATCCGGCCGTGGCGGACACCACCCACCAACGGGCGGAGATCCGGCAGGTCGGGGCAGGATTCGGGCGGGCCAGTTTCCCGATCGGTGCCGATGGTCACCATCCAGAATATCGCCAGCGCGAGGGCGAGCCACAGCCGTGCAGCGCGGTCGGGGTCGGTCATCTGGGTCATTTGCCACTGCCAGCCACCGCGTTTGGTGCATGTGAAGCCCTGTTCGCACCACGCACGCAGGCCATACCACGCGCTGTC
>NZ_LWQS01000091.1 GCF_001650695.1 Chloroflexus islandicus | reverse complement strand
GGGGGGGGGGGGGGGGGGGGGGGGGGGGGGGGGTAGCGGTGGGACGCGGCCCGGCGGCGACAAAACCACCCTGATTGGCGTTGAAGGCGATCATGATGATCAGTGCGATGAACCCAAGGCCAAACGCCAACCCGATCATCACGCTGAGGGGCGGCCCACCGGCGCTGCCGCCTGAGAAGCTTGAGCCGCCATTGCCGCTGCTGCGGCTACTACTACCGCTGCTGCGCGAACGAAAACTACTCTGTCCGGAACCTCGCCAGCTCATCTGGAACCTCCTCGTCATTTGGCCTGATATCGTGATATTCGGCACAGACCATAGTTTAGCATAAAATGAGAGCTTGATGAACAAGGGTTTTATACTGAAAGAAAATGACTCTGCATGAAAAGCCACATCGCCGTTTCTTCCCGTCTCGCAACCATTGCCCCGTTCCTGTTTGTGCTGCTCTGGAGTACCGGATTTATAGGGGCGCGTTTTGGCTTGCCGTACATCGAACCATTCACCTTCCTTAGCATCCGCTTTGTCCTCGTGTTACTGATTCTGGGCGGCTTGACAGTGATGTTTCAGCAGCCATGGCTCTCGCAACCTCGTGCCTACGGGCACAGCGCAATCGTTGGAATTCTGCTCCACAGCGGCTATTTGGGCGGGGTCTTTTTTGCGATTGATGGCGGCATGCCGGCGGGTCTCACGGCGCTAATCGTCAGTTTGCAGCCGATCTTGACCGCACTGATCAGCCAGTGGGCGCTCGGCGAGCAGATCGCATGGCGGCAATGGTTGGGGTTGGCGCTTGGGCTGATTGGCGTTGCGGCGGTCGTAAGTGATAAACTGATGGTAGCTGGGCCGCCGCTGGTTACGCCGGTTACGCTGACAGCGGCGATCATCGCCTTGCTGGCCACTACTGCCGGCACTTTGTACCAAAAACGATTTGGCGCCGGATTGCCGTTGCTGAGCGGTACGTGGGCCCAATATCTGGGGGCGTTGCTGATGACAGCGCCGCTGGCGCTGGTGTTTGAAAGCCATACGATTGATTGGCAGCCGGCCCTGATCGGAGCGTTGCTATGGTTGACGCTCGTCTTATCAATTGGTGCGATTTTGCTCTTGATGCTCTTGATCCGCTCGCGTTCAGCAGCGCGAGTGTCCAGCCTGTTTTATCTGGTGCCGCCGGCAACCGCAGTTGAAGCATGGTTCTTGTTTGGCGAGCGGCTCGGTTGGCTGGCGGTTGGCGGGTTGGTTATCGCTTCGGTTGGGGTAGCGTTAGTGGTCATATCGCCGCCGGAACCCAGCCGTCTGTAGGAAAGGGTCGCAACCAATGTTGTTAGGATTTCTTAATCCGAATTGCTCGGTTCGATCCACCACGGTTCGTAAGAAAAACGTTCAATCGAGTATGATAATACGTAACCGATGGATCGTCTGAGGGCGCGTGATGCGCCGGATCAGACGGCTGAGGGAGCGTGAGATGGTATGAAGGCAAATCCTAACGAGGCGCACTCCCTCTTCACAGATCTCCAACAGCAGTATCTTGCCCAGATCGAGGCAAAGATCAGGCAGATCGAAGCAATTTGGGCGCGATGGCAAGACGGCCCATTGCAACCAGATGATCTGTACGAGCTACAACGGATTGCGCACAATTTGGCCGGTTCAGGAGCGACATTCGGGCTTGCAGCGGTCAGTGATGCGGCGCGCGCGCTTGACGCTGCCCTGCAGCCGGTGATCCAGCGGGCCGATGCAAATGCGGCAGCGGCGAGTCTGGCGTCACTGGTGGAACATCTACTTGATGTGATGCGTAATCGCAGCACACCAGCGCCGCAATCGCTCAGCCGTGGACAATCGGCGGCAGCCGCGACGCTGATTTATCTGGCCGGGCGCAATCAAGACGAGACAGATGAATTAGCGCGCCAAATCGCGTATTTCGGTTATACCACGGCCCAGTTTCTCAGCAGCGCCGAACTGTTAGCGGCAGTCGCGCGCCAGATGCCGAACGTGCTCATTCTCGATCTTGATCTGCAAGAAGGGGAACAGAGCGGGATAGCTGCGGCTGCCCTTTTGTATGATCGATACGGCCAAGCGCTGCCGATGTTCTTTACCGCCAGTTCATCAGATTTCACATTGCGCCTCGCTGCGGTGCGGGCCGGCGGGCGCGGCTATTTCACGCGCCCGATCGATGTCGGCTTGCTGATTGATCAGATTGATCAAATGACGCAGCGGGTGATTGCAGAGCCGTATACGGTGCTGATCGTTGACGATTCGCCGTTAATGGCAGAGGTGTATGCGTTGGCGTTACGGGCGGCTGGGATGCGGGTGGTGACCACAACCGATCCGCTGGAAGCGCCGATGTTATTGGCCGAACAGCCGCCGGATCTCATCTTGCTCGATGTCTATATGCCCGGCTGTAACGGGCAGGAATTAGCCGCAGTCATTCGCCAGCAGCCGGAAAACCACAGTATACCGATTGTCTTCTTATCGGGAGAAACCGATCGCTCGGCGCAGTTGGCGGTGTTGGCGCAAGGTGGCGACGATTTTCTGACGAAACCTATCAATTTAGAGCATCTGGTGGCCGCGATCAGTTCACGCATTCAGCGAGCGCGGGCGATGCGTAGCTTGATGGTGCGTGATAGCCTCACCGGGTTGTTTAATCACAGCGTCACCCAAGATTTACTGATCCGCGAGGTGGCGCGCGCGCGCCGGAGCAACCAGCCGTTGTCGGTGGTGTTGATCGATATTGACCATTTCAAGCAGGTCAATGATCGGTACGGCCATCAATCCGGCGATCGGGTTTTGAAGAGCTTGGCCCGGTTGTTGCGGCAGCGGCTGCGCGCGACTGATTTGATCGGTCGTTATGGCGGGGAAGAGTTTTTGATCGTGATGCCGGAAACGCGGGCGGCGAGTGCGGCAATGGTCATTGACAGCTTGCGCGAGCGGTTTGCCCATATCGAACATCAGCGCGAGGGCGAGCCGTTGCGGGTGACGTTTTCAGCCGGCATTGCTGAATGGGCGCAGGGGATTGATGCCAGCGGGTTGGTTGAAAAGGCTGATGCGGCGCTGTATCAGGCCAAGCGGCATGGCCGCAATCAGGTCTTGATCGCCGATGCGCAGATTGGGCAGCCGCCGCAGCGCCGCGTCTTGCCGTTAGCCTCCAATCGGCTCCACAATGCGCCGGTGGTGTTGGTGGTTGATGATGACCCGGATGTGGGCCGGTTGTTGCAACTCTGGCTCGCTGATGCCGGCTATCGGGTTGAATTGACGCACAACGGTTTTGAGGCATTGCAGCGGATTGCCCAAGGTGGGATTGACGTTGCGTTAATTGACATTCTGATGCCGGAAATCAGTGGGATCGACGTGTTGGATAACGTGCGCCAGATGGGGCCGGAGCCGGCGGTGATTATGACGACCGCGTTTGGCTCAGAGCAGATTGCAGTGAATGCGATACGCCACGGCGCCGACGACTATCTACGCAAACCGATCGATCGGCAAGAGCTGTTGGTCGTCATCGAGCGCACGCTGGCGAATCTCCGGCTACGGCGCGAGAATGCCGCCTTGCAACGCCGGCTCGACGAGAAGCGGCGCGAATTGGAAGCCGAAATCAAACATGCTGCGCAGATTCAATCGGAAATGCTGCCACAGCAGATGCCGCGTCTGCCGGGGTACACGATTGCGGCTCGCTGCATTCCAGCGCGTGAGGTTGGCGGTGACTTCTACGATTGGCACTTCCCGGCGCCGCATTTGTTAAATCTAACGTTTGGCGACGTGATGGGCAAGGGGATGTCGGCGGCGTTGTTGATGACGACCACGCGCGCGGTGATTCGTTCGGTAGCGCGCGATACATCGCCAGAAGTGAATATGCGGTATGCAGTGAATGCCTTGCATGCCGATCTTGACCGCACCAACAGCTTTGTGACATTGTGCCATTTGCAGTTAAACTTAATGACCCATACCCTAGCCTTTGTCGATGCTGGCCATGGGTTAGGTTTCATCCGTCGCCATGGCGGGCAATGTGATCGGCTCGAACCACGGGGTGCGCCGCTAGGCATTTTCTCGCACGAGCCGTACCGGCAGGGTGAAGCGGTGCTGAACCCCGGTGATGCTTTGATCTTGTTTAGTGATGGGTTGCTTGATCCGTGGCCGGCGTTAGCGCGGGAACCGCTCCAGATCAATGACCTGCTCGCCGATGGGATGTCGGCGACGGCGATCGTTGACCGGTTATTGGCACTCCCGGCTTTGCTCGGCCCATTGACCGATGACTTAACAGTGGTGGTGCTCGTGCGGGATGGATTGTCAGAGGATGCAGCATGAGCCTGTGGATGCGATGGTGGCTAGTCTTGCTCGTGATCTTGCTCACGGTCATCGCTCCGGCGCCAGTCCAAGGCCAAAGCGCGGCCAAACGCTTTGCCGACCTTGGCTACGGCGATCGCACAGCGCGCGGGATCGATGCGGTGCTCGATTATTACTTTCCGATCCCGACCGGGTTGCGTCCGGCGAGTGATGGCTTGTTAACACTTCGATTTAGCCACTCGCCATTGTTACGGTCTGATCGATCAACGATCACGGTTGCGTTGAACGGACAGTCGCTGGCGAGCACCCGGCTGACGGCGGAAAACGCTGCGGATGGGGCGTTGGCGGTGCCATTGCCGGTGGCCGGTTTTACCGGGCCGGGGTTGTTTGTGCAGGTGCAGGTTCACATGCGCTTGACCGATGACGCCTGCGAAGAGGTGCAGAATCCGGCGTTATGGACAGTCGTGAGCGGTGATTCAACCCTCCGGCTGGATTTGCAACCGGTAACGGAAGGAACCTTGGCCGATCTGGCGGCATTGTTTGCGCCGTTGCCCCTCAGCGCACCTACCACTCGGTTGCCGCCGGCACTGGTCTTATCACCGGCCACCGATCCGGCGATTTTACGGGCAGGCGGCATTGCGGCCTTTGCGGTTGGGCAATGGTCAGCGCTGGCCGGGCAAGATCCGGTCTTGACGGTGGCAGACGTGCTTCCTGCCCAAGCTCCTGCGATAGTGGTCGCCTTAGGGCCGTTGCCGGCAGGAGATTGGGGGACGGTGCGCTGGAATGGCACTGCCTATGAAGTGGATGGGCAGGCTATTCCGGTCGATCACGGCATTTTGGCATTGGCGCCTACTGCGCCGCCGCACCTGCTGGTGGCAGGCGCAACTCCGACCGCATTAACGTATGCCGCGCAGGCGTTGACGACCGTGTTGCCGGCGGCGCCGGTCTTGGCGGTGCCGCAAGCGCCACCGGCGCCGGTGGCCGCAGCGTGGCGGGAGGGCGCGGCCAGTTTTGCCCAGTTGGGCATCGCGCAGCGCCGGGTAAGCGGTGCGGGTGAACACCAGATCGACTATGCCTTCGAGCGTCCGCCGGGATGGGATCTACGGGTGGGTGCGACCCTCGAATTGCACGTGGTGGCGGCGGCTGGCCTCGTGCCGGAAACATCGTGGTTGGCAGTAGCGGTCAATGGCATTACCCTTGGTTCGCAGCGGCTGCGGGTAGAAACCAATGCGATCGAGCGGTATCGGTTTGAGCTGCCCGCCGATCTGCTCAACAGTGATCTGGCCGGTACGCCGTTGCGCCAAATTGATCTCCAAGCGCGCTTGTATCTCGATCTGCCGAACAATGGCTGTGAAGAGGTCAATACATCGGCGGCGTGGGCGATCATTGAACCGACCTCGGCGTGGCGTTTACCCCATGATTCGGCAGCCACAGACGATCTGGGCCGGTTTCCCGCAGCACTCATTGGTAATACGAGCGCGCGATTGGTATTACCGGCGCAACCAACTGCCACAGAGATCCAAGCCGGGCTAGAGTTAGCGGCAGCAATGGGGCGTTGGAGCGCGACGCCTGAGACGCTACCGCCAATTCTCGTCACGGCAGATGCGATCGGTGACGACCGCAATGGGCCATTAGCTATTTTGGGCGATCGCAACCGTAATCAGTTGACAACAACGCTTAATACCGCTGCGAACACGCCGTTTGTGTATCAACCCGGTCGTGGCGCACAAGCGACGTTGCGCCTGATCCCGTCGCCGTGGCAATCCGGGGCGCGGGTGTTGTTGATTGATGCTGCTGATGGCGCCGGTATGCGGCTAGGGGTGCGGGCATTGCGCGAACGGGCGTTGCTGCGTGTGCTCCGGGGTGCGCAGGCCCAGATCACGGGTGATCGCGACAGTACGGTTGTGCCATTGACGCCGCCGCTAGCCGCGCCACCGCAAACCTTGACGCCGCGGATTGAAGTGGTGCTGCTTGAGCGCATTCCGGCGTGGCAATTTGTCGGCGGGATCTTGCTGATTGCCTTGCTGGCAACGGCGGTGTTGGTTGTTCGCATTCGTTGGCTGCGCAAACCGTAAAGCGCTTTGGTTTGGCTACGCCTATGCAGTCTTCGCACCTCACCACAATCGTACTGGGCACCAGTTGGGGGCCGGCGGAATGGGCGGCGTTCCGGCGTGGCCTGATCAAGATTCTGGTCATTACCAACCTGATACTCGGTGCGTACTACCTGCTCTGGCGGGGAGCCGTTTCGCTCAATTGGAATGCGTGGCTGTTTGCGTTAGCCTTGTTTGGCGCTGAGCTGTACAGCTATATTGGCAGCTTCCTCTTTGGTCTCACCGTCTTTCGGCTGCGCGAGCGGGGCGAACCGCCGCCGGCTCCTTCCGGTCTGCGGGTTGATGTCTTTATTACCTGCTATAACGAGCCGGTCGAACTGGTGCGCAAGACGGTGCGGGCGGCGATCGCGATTCGCTATCCGCACCAGACCTATCTGCTCGATGATGGCAACAGTCCGGCAATGCGGGCGATGGCAGCGGAAGAGGGATGTGGCTATATCACCCGTTCGGCGGTATGGAAGGGATTTGATCGACACGCCAAAGCTGGCAATTTAATCAATGCACTTGAGCAAACAACCGGTGATTTTGTGTTGATCCTTGACGCCGATCAGGTGCCGTTGCCGCAGATCCTTGATCGCACCCTCGGTTATTTTGCCGATCCACTGGTCGCGTTAGTGCAGACGCCGCAATACTTTATCAATGTGCCGCCGGGCGATCCGTTCGGCAGCCAAGCGCCGCTCTTTTACGGCCCGATCCAACAGGGGAAAGATGGCTGGAACGCAGCGTTTTTCTGTGGTTCTAATGCCGTTTTGCGCCGCGAAGCGTTGGCCCGTACCGGCTTGCGCTTCTTTGTGCGCGATGTCGAGCGGCGGATCCGGCGGGCGTTACGCGAGGCGGATACGGTGATCCGGCAAGCGGAACGGCGCTTGACCAAAGCGGATCGGCAGCGGATAGCGCCGGCCCTGCGCGAGCTGCGTAGGGCGGTGGCGCAAGCGCGGCGCGAGCTGGATCGTGGTGATACGTTTCAGGAAGTGACTGAGCGGTTTCAGCGGCGGGCCGAAGAAGCGGCGCGGATGGTGGTGGCGGCTGATTTACAGCAAATCATGGCTGATTTGGCCGAGATTCAAGCGGTCGAAGCTGCCGAGATTATGCGCGCGTTGAATGACGAAGCACTCTTGGCGGAACTGGCAGCACGTGATCGATCGCCATTGGCGGCGATCGAGACGGTGCGGCAACTCATCCCGCTGCTTGTGAATGAGGCGATGGATTATCTGCCGATTTCGACGATCTCGGTCACCGAAGATATGTCCACGGCGATGCGCATGCATGCAACCGGTTGGCGCTCGGTCTACCATGATGAAATATTGGCCCATGGGTTGGCGCCGGAAGATCTGCGCAGCGCGCTGCAACAGCGATTACGGTGGGCGCAGGGTACGATTCAAGTGATGCTGCGAGAGAATCCGCTGACCTTGCCGGGTTTGAGTTTGGGCCAGCGCCTCGCCTATTTTGATACGATGTGGAGCTATCTGTCGGGGGTGCCGACGATTATTTATTTGATCTCACCGGTGCTGTACCTCGTCTTTGGGTTATTGCCAGTCAATGCGTTATCCGATGAATTCTTCTGGCGGTTGGCGCCGTATCTGATCATCAACCAATTGCTCTTTGCCGTGATCAGTTGGGGCCGGCCAACATGGCGCGGGCAGCAATACAGTCTGGCGCTCTTTCCGCTCTGGATCAAGGCGGTGACGACCGCGGCAGCCAATGTGTGGTTCGGTAAAAAACTCGGTTTTATCGTGACGCCGAAGACCCGCCAAGCGGGACGTTATTTTGGGCTGGTGCGCTGGCAGCTCATGATGATGGCATTGCTTGCGATAGCGATTGTAGTGGGGCTAGGGCAATTGGCGTTGGGCTGGCGGAGCGATGGATTGCCAGTGGTGGTCAATGTCTTTTGGGCCGTGTATGATCTGGTTATGCTCAGTGTAGTCATCGATGCCGCAATGTACCAACCTACCGAGGAGCAGTAGTAGTGTATGGCGCCAGAGTTTGTGAAGGGGGCGTTGATGGAGATTACGGTCAATCCAGTGGACGAACGCACGGCAGTGGTTCAGTTACGGGGCCGGCTCGATCTGTTAGTCGCCGCAGAGGTGAAGCAACGGCTGGTGCAGGCCGTCAACGAAGGCTTTCGGCTATTAGTGGTTGATATGAGCGAAGTCAGTTTTGTTGATAGTTCAGGGCTGGGCGCGCTCATCGGCGGCTTGAAAGCGACCCGGTTGGCCGGCGGTGATCTACGGCTGGCCAGTGTGGGTGCGCAGGCGCAGGCAATTTTGGAATTGACCACGCTTAACCGGGTCTTACGTCCCTACCCTAATGTGGCTGAGGCTTTGCAGGCGAACTTGTAGTTCCGAGATGCGCTATGAACCGTATCGAGCGCCAGTATGAACTCAGCGTCGTGCCGTCGGAAGGGATTGAGCAGTTGCATACCGCACTGGCTGCATTTTGGAATGAAGCCGGGGTGGCGCCTGAGGCGCAGATACGGTTTAACACAGCGATCGCCGAGGTGGTGGCGAATATCTTGCAGTATGCGGTGGGGCCGGGTGATGGGCCGATTCAGTTGCGGTTACGTTCTACCCCGGCGCGAATCGAGGCCCGCTTGGTTGATCGAGGGCGCGCATGGGAGAGGCCGGCACTAGCAACCTCGCTCCCAGAAGATTGGCACGAGAGCGGGCGTGGGTTGGCGATTGCCGGCGCGATCCTTGATACGTTGCAGTACCGCCGGTTCCGTAATCTCAATTGTTGGCGGTTGGTGTTGGCAGTGCGGCAGGGGTGATGAAGATGCGGCAGTGGGACTGCCGGACGCCAGCCGCCCTCCCCCCCGCCCCCTTTTGGGGGTAGGTTTACCGCAGAGGACGTGGAGGATCATCACCATCCCAAAAACCTTTGCGATCTTCGCGTGCGTTGCGGCTTGGCGTTAAGAATCTTTGCGCCTCTGCTCGCGTTGCGGCTTTGCGTTGACGCCCTCACCCCCATCCCCTCTCCCACTGGCGCGGGAGAGGGGAGTGTTGAGCTACGCTTTGAGGCATCGCCCAGCGATTAACGGTTGTCTGTGACCAGATTTCTGTCCGCCCCTCAACCCGCTCTTGGGGGAGATTGCTGCGCCGCACGGCGGGCAGAGCCGCGCAGCGCCCCTACCGTGCGGCTCGCGATGACAACTGGGGTGCGGCGATGCCCCGTTTATGGCGTTGGGGTGAGGGCTGGGCGCGGGGTGCCGATCAGCGACGGGATGAGCAAGGTTTGGCCGGGTTGGATGAAGTTGGGATCGGTGAGGTTGTTGGCTGCGACCAGCTCATCAACGGTGACGCTGAAACGTTCGGCGATGGCGCTGAGGGTATCGCCGGCTTGCACGATATACAATGCCGCTACCGTCGGCGTTGGGCGCGGGGCGCTGGCGTAGGCTGTCGCTGTAGCGTCGATATCGAGGGTTGGCGCGGGCGTAATGTCGAGAATGGCCGGTAGCGTGGGCAGATTGCGCGGCGGCGGATCGGGCAGGCAGGCAGTCAATGCCATACTAGCGCACAAAATGAGCGCCCCCATTATCCCAACCCACAGTTGGCGCACCACAATCACCCCCTTTATTGGCACCTTTGCGGTCACAACGAATCATTGTAGCAGGCGGTCGAATCGACGTCAATGCGGTTTCGCCATGACGAAACCGTGACAGGCGCAGTGGCAGGGACATCGCCGGTTCAGCGGGGGGCCGGCGTGTGGTGACGCCGGTGCTGCAATATCGTTTCCGCGACGGCCAGCACATGGGCCGGTTGGATGGCCGCCATGCATTCGGGCGGGTTGGTGGCGCGCGGGCAGGCGGCGAAGACGCCGCAGGGGCTACAAGGCAGGTTGGCGCTGATGACGCGCTGGCGGGCCGGATCACCCCACGGCCCGAAGCGGAGCGGATCGCTTGGCCCGAAGAGGTGGATCGTGGGCGCGCCTTGGCTGACAGCGATATGGAGCGGGCCGCTATCAACGCCAATCACCAGTGCAGCGCGACCAAGCAACGCGGCGAGCCGGTCGATGGTGAGTTCGGCGCTCAGCGCCAACACATCAGGTTGGGCGGCGGCAATCGCGGCTAGCTCAGCGCCTTCGGCGGGACTGCCGGTGAGGACAATCTGCCGGCCCGGTTGGCGCAACCCTTGGATCAGGGTGATCCAGTGCTCGCGCAGCCAGTGTTTGGTGGGGCCGCCGGTGCCGGGATGGAGGATAATCACCTGCGCATCCGGTGCGCTATGGTGGTGGAGCCATGTCGCTGCCCATTCCTGTGCAGCGGGGGTGGGCGGGAAGCGCAGCGGCCCCGGCGTGGGTTTGGCGCCAGTGAGAGCTGCCACGAGATCGAGCGCCTGTTGGGTCACGTGCTGGCGGGGATCGTAGGGCAATGCCGCGCTGAGCAGCGGTTGGCAGAGCGGGTGGGCAAAGCCGATCCGGTGGGGAATGCCGGCCAGCAGGGCGAGCGCCGCGCCCCACCAATGGTCATCGCGCATGATGAGGGCAGCATCGTAGCGCTGCCGGCGCAGCCGCCATGCCGCGCGCAGCAAGAGGGTATACGGCGCGAGCGGCATGGGTTTGGCAGCGGTGCGATCGAAGGCGGGGAAGGGCAGCGTCTCGATCGCGTCGAGGTCGGGCAAGCGCTGCCACATCATGGCAGCCCACGGCCCGACCAGCGCCGTAAGGTGCGTTGCGGGCAACGCCTCCCGCAGTGCGGCCAGCGCCGGCGTCGCCAGCAACAGATCACCGAGGTGATCGGGTTTGATGATCAGCACCCGGTGCGGCGGATCAGCCGGCGCGCGGCGCGCCAATGGGCGAGCGACGGCGGCGATGACGGCGACAACGGCACGGTGTTTAGAAGAGTAACGCACTTGCTTCACGGGCCAATTGGCGCAATCGTTCGGCAACCGCTTGATTGGCGCGCTTCTCCTCCTCGGCGGCCCGCTCGTTGAGGCGGCGAGCCAAGTCAGGCGTGATCTTGGTCACGTTCTTGCGCAACAAGCGCGTGGCCTCAGCCGTTGTCTCTTGGGCGAGCAGCTCGTTGATAAAGCGATCTTCGGGTGAGAGCCGCGACTCGATAATGTCTTGGGCAGCGGTCGCCAGCTTTTCAAGCTGCTCGACCAGTTCTACACTGCCGGCGTGATGAGCGGCGGCAATGCTGGCCGAAATGACTGTCAGCAAGCCTTCATCCACTTCAGCGGCCCGTTCGCGCAGCGCCGCTACGGGATCGGGCGTGGATAATACCGCGTCGATCAAGGCGCTACCGCGCTCGAACAGCTCTTGCGCGGCGCGGTCAATCGCTTCGACCAGCTCAAGGATGCGCGTGCGCCGCGCGGTGAGCATCTGGGCCGTAGCCGTGTCGCCAGCGGCTTCAGCCGCCTCGATCTGTTCAGTCCACAATTCAAAGAAGCCGTAATCGATCAGCGGGCGCAATTCGTGGACAGCGGCCGGCAGCTCATCGTCGCTGGCAGTGCGGAGGCGCTCGATGGCGGCCTTAACCTCTTCGGCGGCGGCCAAGGCGGCGGCGCGAGCGACGTGCGCTTGCAGCTTCTCGCGCACCTTGATCAGCATCGTGCGCATGTGGGCCTGCGCGTCATTGGTAGCGTTGATAAATGCGTCGAGGGTGGCAAAAAACTCTGGCGTAAGCTCGGCGGTGTAGCGTTGGGCCGCCTCAGTAAACTGGGCATCGTCTTCAACCAGATTGACCAGCTCGGTCAAAATCTCAACATAGCGATTCTGGCGGCGCAAGTCTTCGGCAGAGACACCGTCGGCTTCGTAAATGGCTTCGATCAGCGATTGCAGGGTCAGGAAGCGGCGAGGCGCCAGCAGATAGCCGCGGGGCGCGTCGGCAGGCAAGGCGCGAAGCATAAACGCCGAGGCATCGCCGACGAATTGCTCAATCTCTTTGGGCTGGCTATTCAGCTCTTGCGGTACGTAGACGAGAAAGAGCTGCTTGCCGGCATCGTGATAGATCAACGGCGCACTGAGCATACTGGCCAGTCCGCAGCCGGGGCAGACGGCGACATTCAATTGGCCGGTGAGCAGCGCCGCTTTGAGTTCGGGCTGCTCGCCGCCATCGACAATCGTATAGACCAGCGAGCGGAAGCGAGTGCCGCAGGATGGGCAGGCGAGTTGAACCGGTTGAGGAGGGGCCGAAGGCATTGATCTTCTCCAGTGTCTACCATTTCGTTCGTCGCTGATTATACCACTCGTCGCCCAACAACGGCGTAGAGAGGATCGCTCAGCCAATGATGAGGCGAACGGTCAAGACACCGGATCTGTTCAAAACCGCCGGCCAGCTCGAAGTAGTACCGCACCAACTCCATGTGTTGGCGGTCGTTAGTGGCTAACCAGACCCGCACGGCTTTACTGGGGAAGCAGCGGTTGGAAAAGGTGACGATGAAGGGGCCTCCCGGCTTGAGGATACGGGCCACTTCAGCGAAGACCTCGACCGGGCGCGTCATGTATTGGACGGAGACGGTGCAGATGACGCCGTCGAAGGTGGCGTCGGCGAAGGGCAACTGCGGGTTTTCGTTAAGGTCGTGGATGACATACTCGTGGAGCTGCCGGTTAAGCCGCAGCTCTTCTTCGTTGAGACCAAGCCCAACCACGCGGGTCAGCGGAATATCAGTTGGCAGATGGCTGACATAACTGCTCATCAAGTCGAGCAGGCAGCCGCCGTTGGGCAGTTCCTCGCGGATTAACTGAGTTACGGCGCAGCAAGCCAGTTCATCAATATGGGCAGTGAGACGGGGGTAGAGGTAGAAGAGGCGATCATCGCTCTCATCGTACCGCTCGAAATATTCGGGTGGAAGACCGCTTTGACGCACTATTGCCCCCATCTGGTTAGTCATTGCACAAAGATTGGCTCATCCAGCGATGCTGCTTATTCCCCACGGTTGCGAACATCTCTCTGGTTACAGTCTGTGAACAGAACGGATTGACCAATGATGATTGCTGAAGGATGCAGCAGCTATGCTGCCTAGACTAGCACCTCGGCGGTGTGCAGCAGCCGAGCTGCCACAGCCTCGCTAGAGAAGCCGGCCCGATGTTACGCGCGCCTGCTCGTTTGGGCGACGGAAATGGACGCGGCAGGTACGCTGTCGCAATCCATCAGTCGCTATCTGCACCGGCTAACACCGGAGCAGCGACGCTATGTTATAGTATAGGTCGGTTTTTGATCTAAGCGCAAGGGCGAGCTTTCAGCGAGGTGCAACGATGCGGGCGATCCAGATCCACCAGACCGGCGGGCCAGAGCAGTTGCAACTGGTCGAGATTCCGATGCCGGAGCCGGGGCCGGGGCAGGTACGAGTGAAGGTGGCAGCGGCGGGAGTGAATTTTATCGACATCTACCATCGGAGTGGTCTCTACCCGCAGCCGTTGCCGTTTACGCTGGGTCTGGAGGTGGCCGGCATCGTTGATGCGGTCGGTGCGGGTGTCAGCGAGTGGGTAGTTGGCGACCGGGTGGGTTGCGTGACTGCGATCGGCGGCTATGCCGAATATGCGCTGGCGCCAGCCGATAAGCTGGTGCGGGTGCCTGATACTGTCGATCTGGAAACCGCAGCGGCAGTGCTGTTGCAAGGCATGACGGCGCACTATCTCACTTTGAGCACGTTTCCGTTAAAAGCAGGCGATACGTGTCTGGTGCATGCCGCTGCCGGCGGGGTGGGGTTGTTGCTGATCCAGATCGCCAAACGGCTGGGGGCGCGGGTGATCGGCACTGTCTCGACCGAGGAAAAGGCGGAGCTGGCCCGCGCTGCCGGCGCCGACGAGGTGGTCATCTACACCCGCGAGTCGTTTGTCGAGTGGGCGCGGGCTTTTACCGGCGGGCGCGGGGTGGATGTGGTGTACGACTCGGTGGGGGCGAGCACGGCGGAAGGTAGCCTCGACAGCTTGCGTCCGCGCGGGATGTTCGTCACCTTTGGCAACGCCAGCGGGCCGGTGCCGCCGATTTCGCCGCTGACCCTCAGCAGCAAGGGTTCGTTGTTTATGACCCGGCCTACCCTCTTTCACTACATCGCGACCCCCGACGAGTTGCGCTGGCGGGCCAGCGATCTGTTTGCGTGGATCGGCGCGGGTGAGTTGCAGGTGCGGATCGACCGGCGCTATCCGCTGGCCGAGGCAGCCGAGGCGCAGATCGCCTTGGCGAGCCGGGCGACGAGCGGGAAGCTGTTGCTCATCCCGTGATGAGGCAAAGGCGCAGAGGGGGCAGAGACGCAGAGGGGATTAAACGCAAAGGCGCAGAGGACGCAGAGGGGATTAAACGCAAAGGCGCAGAGAACGCAGAGGACGCAGAGGGTTTGATGGGGGCCTAAAGTGCGCTGATCTCTACTATGTCATATCTGAGCGTCTTTGCGCGAAAACCTTAGCGTCTTTGCGCGAAAACCTTAGCGTCTTTGCGCGAAAACCTTAGCGTCTTTGCGTTAAAAAACCTTAGCGTCTTTGCGTTAGCATTCATAACGGTATTCACGTCGCGGTGAAGCGCACATTGCGCGCCGCGACGTTTTTGTTAGCGTGAGAAGGAGATAACATCTATGCGGCTGGTGATGAAATTTGGTGGCACCTCGGTCGGCAGCGCCGATGCGATCCGGCGGGTGACAGAGATTGTCGGCGGGTATGCCCGTGATCATGAGGTAGTAGTGGTGGTATCGGCGATGAATGCGCCTGATCTGCGCACCACCGACACCTTGATCGCGGCGGCGAAGGCGGCGGCGGCGGGTGATGGCAATGCCACGGCGCAGGTCACGCCGCGCCTGCTCGATCTACACATGCGGGTGGCGAATGAACTGGTGACGCCGGAAGAGCGCGCGGCGCTTGAACCGGAAATTCGGGCTATGCTCGACTACATGAGCGATCTGTCGCGCAGCATTGCGGTGCTTGGCGAGCTGACGCCGCGCGCGCTTGACCTGTTCAGCGGGTTGGGCGAGCGGATCAATGCGCGCTTGATTGCGGCGGCGCTGCGCAGCGCCGGAATTGACGCTGAAGCAATCGATGCTACTGAGCTGATTGTGACCGATGACCGCTACGGCAACGCTTCGCCGATCGAACCGGATACGCGCGAGCGCAGCCGGGCACGGTTGTTGCCGTTGCTGGCGGCGAAGCGGGTGCCAGTGGTGACCGGCTTTATCGGTGCGACGCGGGCCGGGGTGCCGACGACGCTGGGCCGGGGTGGTTCTGATTACACCTGCGCCATCCTCGGCGCCGATCTCGATGCCGACGAGGTGTGGTTCTGGAAGGAAGTGGACGGGGTGTTGTCGGCGAATCCGAAAGTTGTGCCCGAAGCGCGCACGCTGCCCCGGCTGTCGTATGCCGAGATGGGTGAGATGGCCTACTACGGGGCGAATGTACTGCACCCCAAGACGGTGCAGCCGCTGGTGCATCGCCGCATCCCGATCCGCATCCGCAACACCTTCAACCCCAGCCATCCGGGGACGTTGATTGACGCCGAAGGCGATGGCGAGAGTGTGCGGGCAATTACGGCGATCAAAGGGTTGAGTCTGATCACCGTCGGCGGGCCGGGTATGCTTGGTTTGACCGGCGTGGCGGCGCGTATCTTTGGTGCGGTGGCGCGGGCCGGCGCGAATGTGTTGCTGATCTCGCAGGCTAGTAGCGAGCAGAGCGTCTGTTTTGCGGTGCCGGGTGACGAAGCGGCGAAGGTGGTGAATGAGCTGCGCTGCGAGCTGGATCGCGAATTTGCCGCCCACGATGTCGAGCATATCGGCACAATTGCGCCGGTTGTGATCGTGGCTGTGGTCGGGTCGGGCATGCGGGGCACGCCGGGGATTGCCGGGCGGGTATTTGGCGCACTCGGCGCGGCGGGGGTCAACGTGATCGCAATTGCGCAGGGCAGCACCGAGAACAATATCTCGCTGGTCGTCTCGGAAGCAGACGCCGATAAGGCGGTGCGGGCGGTGCATGGGGCTTTCGTGACAACGAATGGGGGGAACGAATAAACGAATGGGGGAACGAGTCGGTGTGGCGCGCCGCACGGCGGTGCGGTCCCCGATGGGGCCGGGACGGATGCACGAAGGGGGGAATGAGCCGGTGTGGAGCGCCGCATGGCCGTGCGGTTTCCCCATGGGGCCGGGACGGGTGAATGAATGGGGGAACGAGCCGGTGTGGCGCGCCGCACGGCGGTGCGGTCCCCGATGGGGCCGGGACGGATGCACGAAGGGGGGAATGAGCCGGTGT
>NZ_LWQS01000090.1:354-17737 GCF_001650695.1 Chloroflexus islandicus | reverse complement strand
GCCCTGTTTCGCCGCAAGCAATGTCGTTGCCGTCAATCCGGCGGCTCCCCCTCAGGAGGTTGAGGGACGGACAGAACCTGTGGTTGATCACAACTGTCCGCTGTGCAATGCCGTAAAGCCTCGTGCTGTGCTCCCCCTTGCCCCTCCCCCAGCGGGGGAGGGGCAAGGGGGTGGGGGCAACAACCCGCGCAGCGGGCTTCGTACTCCTAGCCCGGCCCTTCAGGGCCGGGTGCCGGTCAAAGGTTCTGTTCGCCCGTGAAAGGTGGTTGTACGCTCTCGCCCCTCGCAATGACCACGAAACGCATAGCGTGCGGCAGTTTAACTGCCGCACTCCATATCCGCTTCACCCTGCGACCAACCGGCTGAAGGGCGGCAAGATATCAGGCGCGATGTCTGCTACTATCGCGTAGAGATGCGCTTTCCAACTGGGGTAAATATGGCGGCGGCGGGCGGCGATGCCGGCGAGGCTGGCCCGTACCACCGGCGGCGGTTGATCAACCAACCATCCCGGTACGCGCCGCTTTGGCCCTTCACCGTATTGGGGTGCATCGAGAATGTCGGTTTGCGTGAAGAAGGGGTAGACGGTACTAACACTATACCCTTCAGCGGTGAGGCCGCTGGCAAAACCGCGCAAACCGAATTTGGCTGCGCTGTAGACGCTAATGTTCGGGAGCGCGGCGCGGCCAAGGATCGACGAGATAAATACAATTTGACTGTGGGGCCGGTTGCGCAAGACGGGCAAGAGCGCCGCTGTCAGCCGGATAGGGGCGTGCAAGTTGATGCGGAGCAGCCGTTCGGCGGCTTCCGCCGGGATCGCGTTGAGTGGCCCGTACAGGCCGATGCCGGCGTTGTGAATGATTAGGTCGAGATCAGGCGCAACCTGCGTGACCTGCTGGGCTAAGCGATCGCAACTGGCCGGATCGCTCAGATCGGCGGGCAACAGCGCGCGGATGCGTCCGGTCTTGCCGCTGGGTTGGCCGTGCGCGGCAAACTCGGCGGCTGCGGTGAGACGTTGGGGGCTATGGCTGCTCAAAATAAGATCGGCTCCGGCGGCCAGCAATTGGCGGGCAAACTCGCGCCCCAACCCGCCGCCGGCGCCGGTCAGCAACACAACCCGCCGGGCAAATGCGCTCATACGGCTTCCTCGTCATCAGTCGCCAGTCCTTCAATCTCGGCGAGGCTCTGCTGGCACGCCATCTCAAGCCGGTTCAAACGGCGTTGGAATTGGTTGAGGGCGAAATTGCTGAACATTTCCACTTGCAAGCCGAACGGCATCTCGTCGTAGCTGGCAAAGATCTCGTCGATCACACCCATCGCATGCAAGAGCAGCTCGTTCATCCGTTCGACAATGTGATCCCAAATCCGCTGATCGGTTGCGATCAGGCGTGAAAGCAGATAGATGCCGTAAGCGATGTGGCGTGACTCGTCTTGTTTGAGCAGGCGAATACCCTCGCGCACGCCGGGCATGAGGTTGTGGGTGTCGAGAATGGTAAAGTAGCCGTGGTAGCCGGTCTCGGCCAGCACTCCTTCGACGATCATGTTGTAGGTCAGCGACGCTTCGGCGAGGTTGAAGGGCGAGGGGTCTTGCTCTAGCCGGTGCATCGCTGCCGGCAGCGCCTCGTAGATCAAGGCGCGGTAACTCGGTGTGTGGTAGCGGCTGAGGTCGGGGTGAGCGCGCGCGACTTCGTTGATAAAGCGGGCAAAGAAATCGGTATGCTTCGCCTCTTCAAACAGAAACGTCGTGAGGTACAACTCCTCTTCCAAGCGGCCATCGCGGGCGACAGCGCCGATGAGCGGCAGCAAATCGAGGGTGACGGCCTCTTCACCGGCTTGGAAGAGCGCGGTCAAGCGCAGCAACAGGTCGCGCTCTTCGTCGCGCAATTGCTCCCAGTCGTGGCGATCGCGGCTCAGATCAATCAGCGAGGGGTTCCAGATGCCAAACTGTTTGGCCTTCTCAAACAGGCGCATCGGCGGGCTATTGCGGCGCAAGCCGCGGCTGGTGGTGATGAAATCGGTGTGAGCCATCCCGTTCTCCTCTCATGGCAAACATATCGGTGCGGCGGGATACAGCGCAAAGGCATAGTGGCAGGTTTGGTCGTAGTCGCTATTATACTGCTGCCTGCTCGCATGCTTTTGCGTCGTGGCGTTTACAGACTTGCGCTTGCTACCCTATCCAGCAACGCTTCGCTAGCCCACAGCGCCACCTCTGGGATAGACGCAGTAGCCAGTGCAGCCAGCGCCTGCAATGCAGCGACGTTGGCTAACCCCGCGCAGTGCTGGTCGAGCGCCGTCACTGCGGCGTGGCGCACCGTGAGGGGTTGGTCACCGGCTACGGCTATATGGGCCAAGAACTGGATCACATCGTGATCGGCGGACTGGCTCAGCGCGGCAATCGCATGGCAACGGAGCGATTCGGCGGCGTTCGGATCGCTAGCCACCGCGCGAATGAGCGGATCGTCTGGCGCTACGCTCCTAAGATGCTGCAAAGCGAGTACCTTCAACACATCAGGGGCATGCGGATCGATGAGTGGTTGCCGGAGCGTCGCATAGTGCGGATCGGCGGCGGCGAGTAAGCTGAACGCTTGCGTTTGCAAGGCGAGGTATGGCGCGAGCAATGCTTCGACAAAGACCGGTATCGCTTCGTTGGCCGCGGTTGGGCTGAGGGCAGCGGCGGCGGCAAGGCGCACAGCAAGATCGGGGTGGCTCCGCATGACGCGGGCTAGAATTGGCGTTGTGGTTTCGGCTTGGGCAGCGAGGGCGTTGACGGCAGCGAGTGCGCAGACCCGATCAGCGTCAAATGCCAGCCGGTGCAGCATGTTGGCTGGCACCGGGCGATCGCTGCGACTGAGCGCGCGCAGCGCCGCACTGCGGATGGGATCAGGTTGCGTGGTAATACATTCGATGAGCTGTTCCACCGGTGCAGCGACTGCGGCATCGAGCGCCGCGGCGCGGATGGCTGGCGGCTCCTGTTCGTTGGTGGCGATGGCCATCAGCGCCGGCGTTGCCGCGGGATCGGCGCTGCGACCCAACGCTTGCAACGCTGCCAGCCGCACCGGTTCGGCGCTATCTGCGCCGGCAAGGCGCAACAGCGTCTCGATCATCGGTGCAGTACATGGCGGCGCAAGGCGGTCAAGCGCAGCGCAGGCAAGGTCTCCGTCAGCTTTTTCCGCGAGGTGCAGCAACGTCGTTGCGCCATCAGGCCGTCCGGCAATCGCTTGCAGCGCCACGGCGCGCAAGGGGGCATCATGTTGGGCGCTGCGCGCAATGGCGGGTAGGTCAATGGAAGGATCGGCAGCCAACAACTCATCGAGCGGGCGCGGCACACTAGTGTCGTGCAGCGCGATGCTGATCAAGGCGCTAATCGCTGGGGCCAACGTGGGTTGATTGCGACCGATCATCCCAATGGCGTGCGCTGTTGCGCTGGCAATCCGTAACACGTGACGGGCAATCAGGGCCGAAGGCCGGTCGAGCGGGATTGCCATTGCACCAGCTAAGGTGTTGGTTGTCACCATCACATCGGCCAAGAGGGCGCGTGTAGCTGGCTCTTCAGCTTGGGGCAACCATTGATCGGCTGGCCCGATCAGCGCCGGTAATGCGGTAATCCACGTTTCCAACAAGTGGACGCCATACGTTGGCGCGAGCAAGCGACCTAACGTGACCAACGCCTGCTTGCCGCCGTGTTGGCCCAGTGCCATGATGATGGTCGTGGTTAACGTGGCGTCAAGATCAGGCTGATCGAGCGCAGCGAGGAGGGTTGTGCGCGCGGCTAGCGCTGATGGATGGTTGGGCGCAGCCAACGCGCCGAGCGTGTGGGCTACTGCCCGGCGCACCAACGGCGGGTGTTGTTGGCCTAAGAAGGGGCTGAGCAGCGCGACGGCATGTGGGAAGTGAGCCAATTGGCGAGCCGCGGCAGCGCGGATAATCGCCGGTTCATCGGCTGCGTGCAGCAAGCGGCTGAGCAGGTCAACGCCATGGGGCAAGCGATGCAGCCGGCAGATGGCGCGCAAGCGTAGATCAAGCGGCAATCGGTTGCTCAATGCGAATCCGGCTAGCAGTGGATGGCCGGCAGGGGTGGCGGCCAGATCGGCGAGCGCTTCATCACGGGCCAGCCATGGATGGCTCGGTTGAACGACAAAGCGGGCTAGTTGGTCAAGATGGCCGGTGCGCAACCAGACCGCGCGGGCCGCTTGCCGCACCTCGGCGGATTGATCAATAGCGGCCTGTTGCAATTCGTCGCGGGGCAACGCCGCCGGCGCGAGCGCGCGCAGGCTGGCTGGCAGGGTTGTTTGCCGCAGCACATGGCGCGCAATGAGCTGTTGCCGCTCTTCGCCGGCTGCGCCGCTGAGGAGCAACCGCAACCCAAGATGCACTGCCGGATTGGCTAACTGATCGATGGTGCTAGCGCGACTCACAGCGAGGAGGCAGCGACCGGCTTGGCTGATCAGATCGGCGTAGGCGGGCAAAGGCGGCGGCAGAATCTGTTGCCGGCAGAGCAGATCGATCGCGTGCCAGCGCAGAGCCGGTGGGGCATCACTAGTGTCGAGCAACGTCATCAACAATGCGATGCCAGCCGCCGGCGCGAGCTGGCTCACGATCCGTTCCAATAATGGGTTGCGCTGATCTGGTTGGGTGCGGCTAATGTCTATGAGCATCACCGGCAACGCCGGCGCAAGGGTGCTCAATGGTTCACCGCCGTGCTGGCAAATCTCGTCGATCAGAGGCCGGCTCAAGGCCGGATCGAGCCGTGGCCGTTCACGGAGGGAACGGGCCAGCAACAACAACCGCTCTGCTGGTGACAGCTCGCTGTTGTAGAGGCTGGTAATCAGGGGGTGCGGATCCGGCGCGGCGCCAAAGGCTAATGGTATCACCAGCGCGCGCCGGTGCGGGCCGGCATCGCGGAATGCGGCGGGATCGAGGCGCGGTTGGGCCGCGAGTTCGATCGCTTGTTGGTAGCGCTGATAGGCGGTGCGCCCAATCCGCCAGCTCTCCTGATCGGGAAGATTCGCCAACAGCGGCGCCGCAAAGGTTGCCGCTCGTTCATACAGTGCAGCGCGCGAGACGGGCCAACCGCTCAGCGGTTGCGTCAGCGCCAACAACATCACTTCAGCCGGACGCTCGCGCAACAAGATCAGCGGATCGCGCTCGAATAGCGGCACGATGGCTTGTGGATCGCTGTGGGGAAAAAGGCGCTGGATCCATGCGATCAATCGTTCGGCAGGCAACGGCGCGATGGCGTGATGGCGAAATCCCGGCCACAATTCACCCGGCGGCAACGCAATGACCACCCGCGCTTGCGGCCAACGTTCGGCGAGGCCGGTCAAGAAGCGTTGCCAGATTCCGCGCCGGGCAAGCGGCAAATCTTCCCAATCATCGATCAGCAGCAGACAAGACAAATTGTGTTCGAGCGGATTCGGCGCCAGATTCAGCTTGGTCAACGCACGCACCGTGATTGCGCGCGGCGTCAAGCTCGGTGTATCGAGTTCCGAGAGCAATAATCGCACCAGCGGTACGCTTGGCTGATCGGTGAGCCAACGCTGGGCAATCTGAGCAAGGACAAGGCTGCGTCCGCTGGCTGGCGGCCCGATGATCGCAAGCTGGTTTGTCTCGGCGAAGAGAGCGGCGAGATCGAGATCGATCCCGAACGGCGCCTCCAATGCTGCCGGCAGCAATTGCGCCAACGGTTCGCTCGTGAGCCAATGTTCGACGGCTGCGCGCACGTTACGCGGCATCCGGCGCGGTAAAAACAAATCACGGAGCGCGCGCGGCACAAAATGGAGTTCAGGACGTTCGGCGCTCCGCTCGTGCATATCGTCATTCCCTGACAGTGGCCCTCACCTTGGATTGTTTAGAAAAAGCCGCGACCGGCGCTCTTCGACAGGCGCGGGTCAAGCTTGCCGGCAAAGGCTTGCAAGCTCTCGGTATCGAGCCGTTCCAGCGCTTCCAGTTCTTCTTCCGTGAGATCATAACCAGCGCAGGCGGCGCGGGCATCGGCAATCAATTGGGCGCGAAACTCAGCATCAATGACGGCGCGACCAATCACCTGCTCAACGGCTGACTGTGACATGTTACACCTCCCCTGCTTGTTCGGCCAGCCGGCGAAGTTCGCCGTTGGCGCCAATTATGGCCAATTCAGTTCGGGCCAATTCTAAATACGTATGAGCTGCTGGAAGGTTGCGTCGTTGCAGCGCATTGCCAAAACGAGCGGCAGCGCAGGCGTGTTCAAAGCGACAGTTAATCGCCGCGAAGGTTTCCATCGCGCGCGTAAAGTAGTCGCTAAATGGTTCATTGCGCTCAGCGGCAATTTCGCCGCGCAGGCGCAAAGCCACCGCATAATCAAACCGGCTGCCAATCTGTTCGGCGAGCGAAGCGGCTTTCGCCGCATGATCGGCGGCGGTTTGCAGCAATTGCTCGCGTTCATCACTCTCAACAGCTTGGCGGGCTTGGGCCAACAGCGCTTCCGCCGCAGCGCAGAGGGCTTCGACCGTTAATTGCGGCACTCGCTTCTGCTCGCCGATGTGGTAAGCCTGATTGGCGTAGGAGAGAGCGGTTGTTGGATCGCCGTTGGCAGTGGCAGCCATCGCCGCCAATGCGAGTGTATTCCCGTATTGGTACTGGTTATCCTGTTTGGCATAGATCGGTAACGCTTGCTGATACACCTGTAACGCACGCTGATAGTCGCCGCGCGCGTAGGCAATAATGCCGAGCGTGTCATCGGCTTGGGCCATCCCTAGCTGATCACCCATCTCTTCACACAGCGCCAGCGCGTCGTGGCACGCTGCTTCGGCGGCATCGTAGTTGGCCAGCCGGTAATGAGCGTAGGCTGCATTCAGCAATGCGCTAGCCAAAGGATATTTTGCGCTGACCTTGCGCGCTAGCTCCTCAGCTCGGGCATAGAGTTCGACCGCCGCTGCGTATTTGCTCTGCAACTGCTCTAAGTAGCCGAGGTTGTTGTAGGTGCGGGCGCAGCCGTAGATGTCGTCAATCGCCTCTTGCACGCTCAACGCATTCAAAAAGTGGTAGCGGGCCAGATCGTAGCGTCCGCGCATGCCATAGATCACGCCTAGTTGTTGCTGGAGTTCGGCCTCGATCCGTTCATCCTCGATGCTGCGTTGATCGTTGCGGATACGGGCTAAACCGGCTTCACACATCGCCAGCGCTTCGTCGAAGGCTGATAGCCGGGTAAGGGTCTGGGCCAGATCGGCGGCAATCGCCGCCAGCAATAGCGGCGGCGTGCGATTGATCACGGCGCTGGCGATCGCTTCTGCACTGCGTAAACGTTCTAGCGCCTCTTGATAACGGCCTTGCTTTTCAAGCGCAGCCCCCCACGAGCGCAATGTCTCCGCTTGCACGACCGGCGGTAAATGTTCGCCTCCCACCTCCAGCAAGCGTTGGTACGTGCGCTGCGCTTCATCATATTGGCCAATCGCCGCCAAGGTGTCGCCGAGCGACTCCATCGCTTCCCACAGCCGCGGATCGTCGCCCCGTTCGCCGAGAATATCAAGCGCCCAGCGATAATAGGTGATCGCTTGCTCGTTGGCGTATTCATCGCGGGCCAGATGGCCGGCCAGCAAGAGGTATTGGATGGCCCGTTCCGGGGCATCGCTCAACCGGTAGTGGTGCGCCAACAGGAAGATTGGGCTGGCAATGGCACGGACGGCGCGTGTCACCATTGGGCCGTTGCGCCCGATTTGCACATACTGAAACTGGCGTGCATTGCTCACATCGTGCCGGAGCTGGCTCAGCTCATTTGCATACCGTTGCTCAAGGTATTCGCCGATGCGCCGGTGCAGTTCACGCCGGCGGGCGAAGAGCATGCTCTGATAGGTCACTTCGTGCAGCAACGCATGGCGGAAGGTATGAACCCGTTCGGGCGCTTCGCGTTCGAGCAAGGTTAGTTCTTGCGCATCGAGCTGGCTGACATGTTCGATCAGCCGGCGCGTGTCTTCGCCGTAGACCGATTGCAGCACCGGCAGCGGAAAGCGCTGGCCGACTACGGCGGCCACCCGCAGCAACGCCCGTGAACGTTCGTCAAGCTGGTCGACGCGAGCGAGCAGCAAGCCGCTCAAGCTGTCGGGCAGCTCGTCGAGCGCTGTATTGCCGTGTTGCACGGCCCGCACCAGTTCTTCGATAAAGAGCGGATTGCCGGCGGCGCGGGCGATGATCTGCGCTTGCACCTGCGGATCGATCCGGGCTCCGGCGGGAATGGCGGCAATCAATGCTGCGCTATCGCTGGCCGGTAGTTCGCTCAGCGTGAGTACCTCAGCTTTGTCGGCGAGCGGGTCGTTATCCCATTGCAAGGTGTCGCGATGTAAGCCAAGCAAGAAGATCGGCGCTTGCGCTACTGCACTTGCGATATACCGCCAGAGATCGAGCGAGATCCGGTCGGCCCATTGCAAATTGTCAAACATGAGGATCAGGCCGTGTCCGGCTGCCATAGCGAGAATGATGGAACGGATGATCTCAAACCGGCGTTCCTGCCGTTGTTTCGGATCGAGTGTGCGCGTTAACGGGTTGTCGTCAATATCCAGCTTGACCAAATCGGCCACAATCGGCGTCCAATCGTCGGCAATGGCAGCGGCGGCGAAGGCCTGTCGCAACTGGGCGGCTCGGGTTGCTTGATCAGCGCCGGCAGGGATCCCGCAGACCGCCTGCATCGCGTCGCTCCACGGCGCGTATGGCGTGCTTTGCTGGTATGCCAAGCAGCGTACTGTCACGATCTTGGCCGTGCGGGGAGCACCCGTCACCAATAGCTCGGCAGCGAGCCGCGTTTTGCCAATGCCCGCTTCGCCGCTGATGCGCACGACCCGGCCATAACCGGCCAACGCCAGTTCTAGCCGCTCGCGCAGCCATGCCAGCTCGTGCCGCCGGCCCACAATCGCATGGTGAAATTGCGGCGTGGGCGCTTCTCGTTCGCCGATCAACCGCAAGAGTTCGAGCGGCTCGCGTTTGCCGCGCGCGCTGACCGAACGCGAGTCGGCAAAGACCATCGTGGCGCCGATGCTGACCGCAAACGGGGTTGTGGCCCGGATTTCACCCCAATCGCTATGCACCATCACCCGCGCCGCGACATTCACCGCGTCACCCATCACGGTGTACTCTTTGCGCTCAACGTCGCCAACATTGCCGGCGAAGACGGTGCCACTGTTCAAGCCGATCCGCAGGCGCAAGCGATCGAGGGCGATGCCGGCTGGTTGGGCGGTGGTCAGGGTATGGAAGGCGCGCTGGAGGTCAAGTGCTGCCCGCGCCGCGCGTTCGTGATGATCTTCTTGCGCGACTGGTGCGCCAAAGATGGCCAGCAGCTTGCTGCCTTCGGTCGCTAAGTCGATCTTATTGACATAGCCGCCGTATTGTTCAATCGCGGTGAAACAGACCCGCCAAACAGCGTCAATGACTTGCGCCGTGGTGGTAGGCGGCAACGCCTCGACCAGTGGCGCTAACCCTTCAATCTGCGCAAACAAAATCGAGACTGGACGCAGATCGGCTTCCAGTTGGGGCCGCCGTGGTTCTGCCATGATCCGGTCAACCAAAATCGGCGGCAAGTATGGACTGAGCCGCTCCAGCGTCCAGATTAAATGGAAAGCGGTCTCACGGCTTGGCGGCGGCGGATCAGTATGTGAAGGCGGTGGTGTGTGGGGTGGATCGCCACTAATCGCATGTAATTTTACATAACCATCAATAAGGGTTTCCCCCTGTGCGCGCCCCTCAATCATTGCCCATGCCTGTGGGCCGAGCACAATCTCGCCGCGTCCACCCAATTCCTCAGCGCGGGCAACTCGCTCAACGCAGGCTCCCATCGCGCTGTAGCGCAGCGACTCGGGCCGTCCGGCGCTGACCAGCGCCACCCGGCCACTCTCGACCCCGATGTGCATCGTAAGCGGAAACGTGCCGATCCCCGGCACTTCCCGCACGAAGCCGGCCTGCGCGGCCAGCATATCGCGGGCCACTACCGTGGCGGTGTAGGCGTGATCAGAGCCGGTAAAGAGCACGAGCAGCGCATCGCCGCCAAACGTGATCAGATCGCCGCCGGCCTGTTGGATGCGGCGAATCAAGGCTCCGAAGTAGGTGTTGAGCGTGTCGGTGACAATCTCGGCTCCTTCGCGGCCAAGGCTGCTCAACCGTTCGGCCAAGGCGGTGGAACCGCTCACATCAGCAAAGAGCAGCGAGCCGTCAACCCATTCCACCCACGGCTGGTCATCAGTTGTGGCTAACCGGTACGCGACCAACCGGCGCGGGAGGTAAGTTGTCAGGGCGTATTGGGCATTGGCAAGGTGGGCGCAAGCGGCATACAGTTCGTGTGGCCGCATGTTGCCGCCGAGCAGCGCCTGAGCCTGCGCGGCGCCGAGGTAGCGGGCAATGCGGTTGCGATCGATCTGGATGAAGCGATGCTCAGACATCGGCAGGCCGATCCTGTGTATGGCTAGCTTGGTTGGCAAGCGATCATCACTGCGTTTCGTCTTCATTATAGCAGAGGCAAGCCGGGATTGGCAGTCCAATTGTGTTGGGCTATGGTAGTACGCCGGTACTCGTCAATACACAAACTCTTCAATGTGGTAGATCACCACTTTTGCGCCGGGGCCGGTTACGGTGCGCGCGCCGTGCTTGAGTTCTGCGAGCTGGCGGGTGATGGCGGGTTCAGTCAGCGGGGTGCTGCCATAGGCCTGTAGTTGGGCAAGGTACGGGCTATCAGATGAGACGATCAGGGGTGAAAGATAGACGATATCGTCTGGGCCGAGCGGCATCGCTGCCAGTGCCGCGAGTGAATGCTGCACGTGGCCGGCGGCAAAGCGTTCGCCGCCGGCCCCGACCAGCAAGATGACGCCAACCGCGATCCCGGCGGCTTTGATCGTGCGTACTGCGTCGATCGCTTCCGCCGGCGAGCCGGGTTTGTTCAACAGGCGAAAGACTGTCTCATCACCGCTCTCGAGCCCAAGGTAGATCCGGCGCACACCGGCGGCGGCCAGTTCGCGGTATTCGGCTAGCGTTTTGCGTTCCGCGCCAAAAATGTCGAGAAAGGCGTACATGCCTTTGAAATCAGCATCAGGGCCAATGGTAAATTCTTCATGCACGACCTGCAACAGCTCGCGCAGGCGCGGTTGCGGGATGATCAGCGCATTGGCATCGCCGAGAAAGATCGCCATCCGCAACCCCAAGCCGGCCCCGACAAACTCCTTCACCCGCTGAATATGTTCGCGAAATGAGGCCGGTGAATGAATGCGAAAGGGGCGGTCGCGGTAAAACGTGCAAAAGTGGCAGCGGTTCCAGCTACACCCCTCAGTCGCTTGCAACACCAGCGCGCGGTACTGATCCGGCGGCAAGATGCTAATCGGCTTGTAGACAGTGCGAAACCGTTCACGCTCGGCTTCGAGCCGCTCAACATCCCAGCGCCGGATCCGTTCAAACCAGTCGCGCGCCGCTGGCGGCGCGGTGGTTTCGATCTGCTCGATCATCCGTGCGGCCTCAGCCAGCAGCTCGGCCAAAACTGCGCACCGCTCGGCATCGGCGAGCTTTTGCCGTTCTTTCTGGCCGGGGGCAAGCGCGCGCTTGCGCAAGACCTCGCCGCTGAGACCGCGCACGTAGTTGGCGCCGTGGCGAAACGCCACGATCAGGCGGCCTTCGCCATCGAACGAGATAATCGTGCGCATGTTCTCGGCGATGGTGAGGTGATGGCGTTGCAGGTTGAGGGTGATGCCTGTTGTCATCATCGAGCGCGCCCGTCACGATTACTCCGGCAGCAACGTATCCCACCACAGCCGGCCTTGCCGCCGTTGCATCAGATCGACGTGAATATGCTTCACTTCCGTATACTCGTCGAGACCGTACTGGCCCATTTCGCGGCCAAACCCGCTCTGGCGATAACCGCCGAACGGTGCGCGCGGGTTGAGCACGTGGTGCTCGTTGATCCAGACGGTGCCGGCGCGGATGCGTTGGGCGACGGCCAGCGCCTGTTGCAGATCGCGTGACCACACCGAGGCGGCAAGGCCGTAGATGCTGTCGTTCGCAATCCGGATCGCCTCGCCGATCTCATCGTAGGCGAGCACAGCCAGCACCGGCCCAAAAATCTCTTCGCGGGCAATGCGCATCTCTGGCCGCACGCCGGTGAAGATGGTCGGTTCGACATAATGACCGTTGGCAAACGCTTCACCCAACGGCCTGCCACCGCCGATCGCAACCGTTGCCCCCTCTTCGCGGCCAATCGCGATGTAGCGCTCAACCTTCTCGCGTTGCCGTTCGCTGATCAGCGGGCCAAGGTCGGTCTCCAAATCCATCGGATCGCCGATCTTCATCCCGCGCACCCGCTCGACCAACCGTTCGACCACGGTGTCGTGCAAGCTACGTGGCAAAAGGAGGCGCGAACCGGCTTCGCACAGTTGGCCGGAGTGGTAAAACGCACCCCACAGCACGCCATCAATCACCAGATCGAGATCGGCGTCCGGCAACACGAGCATCGCATTCTTACCACCCAACTCGAGCGTCACCCGTTTGATCTGCGGCGCCGCCAGCGCCATAATCTTGCGCCCAACTTCAGTGCTGCCGGTAAAGGCGACCTTATCAACCGCCGGATGGGCCGCCAGATATTCGCCGACCTCGCCGCCGGGGCCGAGCACGAGATTGATCACCCCCTTCGGCAGCAGGTTCAGTTCGTGAATGGTCTGGAAAATCGCAATCGTGCTGAGCGGGGCCAGCGACGAGGGCTTAAAGACCACGGTATTGCCGGTGGCTAGTGCCGGGCCGAGCTTCCACGCCGCCATGCAAAAGGCATAGTTCCACGGAATAATCTGCGCGCAGACGCCGATTGGTTCGCGCCAGACAAAATTCCACGACACCGAGGGCAGATCAGTCCACGGCAGCGGCTCATACGGATGCTTACGCGCCATCTCGGCGCAACCGCGCAAGATTTCAAGGCCAAGGGTAATGTCATTATAGGTCGTTTTGCGCAGCGGCACGCCGGCATCGCGAGATTCGATCTCGGCTAGCTCAAAATTGCGCGCTTCAAGCGCATCAGCAATCGCGTGTAAAATCTCGGCCCGGCGCGCCGGACTGGTATGCGGCCATGGCCCCTGATCAAACGCGGCGCGGGCGGCGGCAATCGCCCGATCCACATCGGCATGGGTCGCGCTGGCGCAAGTGGCCAGCGGCTGGCCATTCGCCGGATCAAAGACAGTAAACGTCTGACCGTTGCTCGCCGGCTGCCAGTCGCCGTCGATGTACAGGTCATAGTGGGGCAACCCTTCCGGGGAGTGTTCGTGCCTCATTGCAAGACTCCTTTATCTGGCGGGGGTGAAAATAAAGATGCCGCTGTGCGTCATAGTGTAACACGCCGCGTCATAAAACTCAAGTAGGGTGACGCAAAGGCTTTGAACGCAAAGGCGCGCAGGGTTTTTGGGCAAATCCGCTTCTCCACTTGTCATTGCGAGCCGCGCGTAGGGGCAGAGCACCGCTCTGCCCGCACGCGGCGAAGCAATCTCCTCCGATCACGGATGCTGCCCGCTCAGGCATGCGTTGCGCTGAAGCGGGAGATTGCTTCGGTCGGGCGACACCCAGTTGCACTGGGTGCCGCCGCTCCCTCGCAATGACAGAGGGGCACGCCCCGCTCCCCGGCTGTCATTGCGAGCCGCGCGTAGGGGCAGAGCACCACTCTGCCCGCACGCGGCGAAGCACTCCCCACACCCCTGTTGTCATTGCGAGCCGCCGCAGCGGCGAAGCAATCTCCTCCGAGCACGGATGCTGCCCGCTCAGGCATGCGCTGCGCTGAAGCGGGAGATTGCTTCGGACGCTGCGCTCCCTGACATCATGGCGCGTGAACCTGAACCATACGCCGGTGGCGTGCATTCATCCGCGGCGCTGCGCGTTGGTCAGCAATGCTGCCCGGCGCTCATCGTCAATGAATGCTGCCGCAAGCGCGTTGGCCTGCACAGTCCGTAATTCGGCGGCGCTCAGGCCGAGCCGGTCACGGGCCACCCGATATTCGTGCGGCAAATCGATCGCGCTAATGCCGGGGTCGTCGCTGTTGAGGGTGACGCGCAGGCCGGCGCGCAATAATTGCGGCAGCGGGTGCGTATCGTACCCGCTGACGGTCTGGGTTTGCACATTACTGGTCGGGCACACTTCAAGCGGAATCGCGCGCTCGGCTAGTAGCTGCATCACTGCCGGATCTTCGATTGCGCGCACGCCGTGCCCGATCCGTTCCGCTCCTAGCTCTTCAATCGCTTGCCGCACACTCCATGCCCCCGCTGCTTCGCCGGCATGCACCGTGATCCGCAGACCGGCGGCGCGGGCCCGGGCAAAATGCTTGACAAAGCGCGTGCCGGGAAAGTTGGCCTCGTCGCCGGCCAGATCGACTCCGACCACGCCTTCACCCATCAGCGCAATGGCCGCTTCGAGTTCGCGCCAGCAGCTCTCTTCACCCATGTGGCGCGACATAATGCCAATAATCTGCGCTTGTACCGGGTACCGTTGCATGCCGGCTTGCACCCCGCGACAGACTGCGGCCAAGACGCGGGTCGGGTCGAGGCCGTACCGCTCACCCATAAATGCCGGCGAGCAGCGCAGTTCGATGTAGTCGATGCCCTCGCGGGCGGCATCTTCGACATTCTCTTCCGCAATGCGGGCAACGGCGTCTTCGTCAACGCAGATCAGCTTGAGCAACTCAAAGCGGGCGATAAAATCCATCACCGAGGCGGCGACGCCTTGGATTTGCGCATACGGACGCAATCCTTCGACCGTATCTGCTGGCAGGCGAATGCCGTAGGCGCGGGCTAGATCAAGGATTGTCGTTAGCCGGACATTGCCATCGAGATGGCGGTGCAGGTCGATCAACGGCAGATCGCGGGCGATCGGTTCTGGGCCGGCAGCAGGTTCGGCAAGCGTATTCATAATTCTCGTGCGGTAGCAATAATGTCACCCAACACGCCGGCTGCCGTCACTTCGACGCCGGCCCCCGGCCCGCGCACGACCAATGGCCGGTCGTGATAGCGGCGGGTGGTAAAGCTGATCAGATTGTCAGGGCCGCGCAAGCTGGCCAACGGATGGTTGGCGGCGACTTCGCGCAACCCGACTTCGACGCTCTCTGGCGTAATGCGCGTGATGTACCGCAAGACGTTGCCGTTGGCGCGGGCCGCAGCCAAGCGGTTCATCACCTCTTCTTCCGCCTCGCCGAGGCGTTGGAGGAACTCGGTAACACTCACGTCAGCCAAATGGGGAGGGAAGAGCGGTTCGGCGATCACTGCCTCAGCCGGTAGATGCTTCCCGCAGGTGCGGGCCAGAATCAACGCTTTGCGCGCCACATCAGCGCCGCTCAGATCATCGCGCGGATCCGGCTCGGTATAGCCCAAGCGGTACGCCGTGCGCACTGCGTCGGTAAAGCTGCTTCCCGCTTCCAGCTCGCTCATCAGAAAACCGAGCGTACCGCTCAGTGCCGCCTCAATACATACGATTTCGTCACCGCTATCGAGCAGGCTTTGCAACGTGCTGATCACCGGCAACCCAGCGCCAACGGTTGCTTCGTAGCGGGTTGCCCCCCGTTCGGTCAAGGCAGCAAAGAGATCGTACCCTTCGCACAGTGGCCGTTTGTTCGCCAACACCACCCGATGCCCAGCCGAGATGGCTGCTGCCAATGGCGCGGCATGGCCGCTAGCCGCCGTTACATCCACGACAACCGCCATCGCGGCGGG
Source organism: Chloroflexus islandicus (assembly GCF_001650695.1). Classification (GTDB taxonomy): domain Bacteria; phylum Chloroflexota; class Chloroflexia; order Chloroflexales; family Chloroflexaceae; genus Chloroflexus; species Chloroflexus islandicus. The sequence goes on along the minus strand of NZ_LWQS01000090.1, from coordinate 2,066 downwards.
AAATAGCTCGATCCAGTGCCGGTCAATGATGGCGCCGGCAAGGCTATCTATTCCGCCGCCAGCCTCTTTCACGGCGAGGATGTGGCGCACCTGCCCTTCACTCAAGGCCGGATCGCCGGCCATTGCGCCGCGACTGTCTACTACAGCTACATAACGTAGGTCTATCCCGTACCGGCGGCGAATGGCAGGCGCTACAGCGAGAATCTGGCGTGCTAGCGCGCGCCCTACGCCACCGAGACCGAGTTGGATGATGGGTGTCATGGTTGCCCCTCTGCACTGCCTGTATGTGTTCGCCTATTCTACCATAGGCTTTGGGTGGCGTGTCACGGCCCTCTTGCCGCCTTCTCTCCTCATTTGACGCTCGGCCTGCTCCACCGTACAATACTATTCTGAAACTAATGACTTGTCACCTTTTCGAGGGTACTATGCAATGTGAAGTTCAGAGCGGCAGCCTGCTCGATGCCGCAGCCGATCTTGCCGTTTTGTTGTACGCCGAAGACGAACCGCTTCCCGCTCCTGTCGCCGAACTGTGCGAGGCGGGTGATGCAACCGGGCGTTGGAAGCAGCAGACGCTGCTCTATCCGCGCGGCACGCTGCCGGCTCGCCGGCTGTTGCTCATCGGTATGGGCAAGCGCTCGGCGATGACCGCTGATACCGTTCGCCAAGCAGCGGCACTAGCGGCCCAGCGCGCGCAAGAGCTGAAGGTTACGACCTACCACCTCGGCTACAATGGCAATCTGCCGCTAGCGCCTGCGGTGTTCGGCCAAGCGTTTGCCGAAGGGAGTGTGCTCGGCTCGTACCGCTATGTCCGCTACAAGAGCGATCGCGAAGAGCCGCCGTCATTGACTGCTATCTTGCAGGCTGGTACTGATGCCGAAGCTGCCGCCGCCGGCGTCCGGCACGGTCACATCATTGCCCGCGCTACCGCGTTTGCCCGCGATCTTGCCAATGGCCCCGGCAACGAGGTTACGCCGGCCTTCCTCGGCCAGACCGCGCTTGAGATGGGCGAACGCCTTGGCCTCAAGGTGATGGTGCTTGATAAGCCGCAGCTTGTCGAACAAGGTTTTGGTGGCATTCTCGCCGTCGGCCAAGGTTCGGCCAACGAGCCGCGCTTTATCGTGATGGAGCACGGCGCTGCTGGGAATGGCCCCACCATCTGTCTGGTCGGGAAAGGGATTACCTTCGACACCGGCGGGATCAGCATCAAACCCGCCGAGAAGATGGACGAGATGAAGATGGATATGAGCGGCGCCGCCGCGGTGTTTGGCGCGATGCAAGCTGTGGCTGAGTTGCAAGTGCCGCTCCACGTGGTCGGGATTGTCTGCGCCGCCGAAAATATGCCGAGCGGTACCGCGTATCGGCCCGGCGATATTATCCGCACCCTGAGCGGCAAGACGGTCGAGGTGCTCAATACCGACGCCGAGGGCCGGATCGTGCTCGCCGACGGTCTCTACTATGCGCAGCGCTACCAGCCTGCCGCGATTGTTGATCTCGCCACTCTGACCGGCGCCATCATGGTTGCGCTCGGCCCGCATGCGGCTGGTTTGATGGGGAACAACCAAGAGCTAGCCAACCGCCTCATTGCTGCCGGTGAAGCCACTGCCGAGCGGGTCTGGCAATTGCCGCTGTGGGAAGAGTACCGCGACGCGATGAAGAGCGAGATTGCCGATCTGAAGAATACCGGTGGCCGCTATGGCGGTGCGGTTTCCCCC
>NZ_LWQS01000090.1:0-344 GCF_001650695.1 Chloroflexus islandicus | reverse complement strand
GTGCGATTACCGCCGCTGGCTTTCTCGCCGCCTTTGTCGGCGATTATCCGTGGGCGCACCTCGATATTGCCGGCACGGCATGGGTGGAAAAGCCGGCCCGCGCGTATCAATCGCGTGGCGCCACCGGTATTGGCGTGCGGCTGCTGGTTGAATGGTTGCAAGGCTATGTTGGGGCGCAGGGGTAGCGCCGGTTGTGAGGCTGGGTGAATCGTGTCATCCACCCCAACCCTCCTCCAGACAGGAAATCCCCTTCCCATCCCCCCCTCCCCCAGCGGGGGAGGGGCTGGGGGTGGGGGCCAACCTCCCCCAGCGGGGGAGGGGCCGGGGGGGGGGGCCATCAGCCC
>NZ_LWQS01000089.1 GCF_001650695.1 Chloroflexus islandicus | reverse complement strand
GGAGCCGCGACTGGGACGAAGTCGTAACAAGGTAGCCGTACCGGAAGGTGCGGCTGGATCACCTCCTTTCTAGGGAGCAAATCCCACATACTGCTCAATCCTACTACGGCGCGGCCCATCACCACGCGTGCCTGTTTAGGTACCAACCAACACCCTCCAGCCTACTGGCTGGGGGGTGTTGTGTTTGGTGGGGCGTTGTTCCGTGTTTCCCGGTCATGACTCACGGATGCAAGCCACGGCCATCCCATCTCCGGCTGTAGCGCAGGCAAATGCTGAAGGGGTGCCCCCGTGCTCGCGGGGGATGGCATCGCCGGGCGGTATGCGGCTCGCACTGATAGCGGGGGAGCAGAGGGGCGTGGCTTCTTGTCATTGCGAGGGCGCGGAACGCCCGAAGCAATCTCCGGCTCGATCGCAGACCAATGGCCTTGAGGCATCCCCCCGTACTCGCGGGGGATTGCTTCGCCGCCTCCGGCGGCTCGCAATGACAACTGGAAAGCGAGGCGTGCCCCCTGTCATTGCGAGGGCGCGGAGCGCCCGAAGCAATCTCCGGCTTCAGCGCAGACCAATGGCCTTGAGGCATCCCCCCGTACTCGCGGGGGATTGCTTCGCCCAGAGAGCTAGTTTCAAGATGTGCCATCACAGCACTGCTCAACCAACGGCCCGCGCTTGCAATGGCCAGTAGCGCCGCCCGAGATAAGCCCGCGCGAGCCGGGCGGCATGCGCGACCGCTCGCGCCGTAGCAGGGCTGAGCACTAAACTAAGCGAGGTGTCGTAGGCGGGGATGGTGATTAAGACTGCGCGCGGCGCGTGACCATACAGGATGCGGGCAAGGGTTAGTAACGCTGCCGGATCACTCTGGTGACTCGAGGTGAGGACAGTGGCCGGTTCAATGAGGCGCACTTCGACGTTCGTGCGATCAACGGCGGCATCGAGAAAGATGACCCGGCGTGAGCGAGCAATGACCGCCGCTAGTTCCGGTGTCAGTTGGGCCTGCGTGATCACTCGTAAGCCGGTCACACGCCATTGCCGCATCAGCTCGGCTGCGGCTTGCCCAGCGTAATCATCGCCACGCACCGGACTGCCGTACCCGATGATCAGACCCTGCGGCGCTACTGCCGGGCATCGACGCTGGCAGATGTGCCCCATAGCCAACCCTTTCCGCGAGGTGCTTGGTAAGAGTAGTAACAATTATAACGCAAAAAGCTTGAGATGACGATAGAGTATCGTTGTAAAATTTCCACTGTTTGAACGTTGCTGTCTGTGAATAATATCTTTGTGGTTGCTCCGCTTCTCTCCGATCTCCCTATCCTATATATGCAATGCCTTCTCGTCTATCACTGGCTGTTGGTTCGTGCATCAATGGCTGTAGACGAACTTGGAATGACGCCGGGTTGCCCAATCCCGTCCGCAGCAACGATACGATGATTAGCGCGGCTCGCGATCGCGAGCCGCGTTCCTTTACCAGCGTCCTAACGGCTTACTCGATCAATCAGCTCGCCTTGCGCGTCGTACAGCTCGACTTCCATCGCCATCTGCCCCACGGCGTGGGTCGAGCAGCTTAAGCACGGATCGTAGGCCCGCACCCCGGCTTCGATCCGGTTGAGAATGCCTTGATCAAATTGGCCATTGCGGATGTAGCTCTGGGCAATCTGGCCGACCGTGCGGTTAATGGCCAAATTGTTCTGGCCGGTGGCGATGATCAAGTTCACATCTGTGATCAAACCCTTGTCATCGACCTTGTAGTGGTGGAAGAGCGTGCCGCGCGGCGCTTCGCTCACGCCGACCGCCTCGCGGCGATTGACGCCGGCGTCAGCGCGGAGCTCATTCGAGAGCAGATCGTCATCTTCGACCAGCATCTCCATGCGTTCGAGCGCAGCGATAATCTCGATCAGCCGGGCATGGTGGTAGTAGAAGCTACCCTCGATCACCGGCCCGGCTTGCTCGCGCAGTTCGCGCAGCTCGGTATCGGCCCGCGTCGCTCCCATGGTAGAGCAGACGTTAATCCGCGCCAGTGGCCCGACCCGGTACATCCCACCCGGATAGCCGAGTGCCCGAATGTAGGGGAACTTCAGGTAGCTCCACGGTTCGACCGCTTCGCCGATAACATCGTGATAATCGATCGGATCGAGTTCGTCGATCAGAATTTTGCCGGTATGATCGATCACGCGCAACTTGCCGCCGTAGTGCATCCAGCGCCCGCCCGGCCCGACCATGCCCAGATACAGGCTGGGAAAGACGCCAAAGGTCTCGATTTCGCGCTGGTAGCGTTCGGTCAGATGTTTCAGCCGCCCGATCGCATCGAGCGCAATCGCTAACATCTCAGGGATCTTGGCGCGAATCTGGTCGCGCCCGCTCTGGCTCAGGCCATTGCGCACTCCTCCCGGCACGGCCCATGCCGGGTGAATCTTGCGCCCTCCCAGCAACTCGATTACTTCTTGCCCAAACTGGCGCAGCCGGATGCCGTTGCGGGCAAGGTTGGGATCGGCAGCGATCAACCCGAAGACGTTGCGTTGTGCCGGATCGCTGTCAAAACCGAGCATGAGATCGGGGCCGCTGAGATGGAAGAAGCTCAGCGCGTGCGATTGGATAATTTGGCCGAGATTCATCAACCGGCGCAACTTTTCGGCTGCCGGCGGAATGAGCACCGCTAGCAGACCGTCGCCGGCGCGGGCCGAGGCCAGCAAATGGCTAACCGGGCAGATGCCGCAAATGCGTGCCGTAATGCCGGGCATCTCCCAGAATGGACGCCCGATGCAGAAGCGCTCGAAGCCGCGAAACTCGGTGACGTGAAACCGGGTCTCGGCGACATCACCCGCTTCGTCGAGGTGAATGCTAATCTTGGCATGGCCCTCGATGCGCGTGACAGGATCGATGACGATACGTTGGCCCATCGCGCACTCCTTGTATGATGGTGATGGCAGCGTCGCGAGGTGACGATAGTGGTCGCGTCACTGCCACTGTGAGTCTATCCATAGCGAATATCAGCCGCCGGTTCGCGCCCTTCAATCAAAGCTTCCAGCAAGGCCCGAATCCGTGGCGCCGAAGGCGGGCACCCCGGCAAGTAGTAGTCAACCGGAATGACATGATGCACCGGCACCACTTTATCGAGCAGCACCGGCACGATTCCCGGATCGTGCGGAATGACGCCACCCGGATCGCCGTGCTCGATGTAGACCTGTTGCAAGACGTTCTGGGCCGGGCCGAGCGGATTGCGCAGCGCGGTGACATTGCCGGTGACGGCGCAGTCGCCGAACGAGACGATGATCTTGCTATGGCGGCGCGCCGTATGGGCCAATTCGAGATGCTCGTCGTTGGCGATCGCGCCTTCGATCAGGGTCAGATCAACATCGGGCGGGAAGCGTTTGGCGTCAGCGATCGGGCTATAGACCAAATCGGCGCGCGTGGCCAGCTCGATCAGCCATTCGTCGAGATCGAGCAACGACATGTGACAGCCCGAACAGCCGCCTAACCAGATGGTAGCAATACGTAGCCGGCTCATGCATCTCTCCTTGCGCGCCTACCAGCGCTGTTTGCGCGCTTCGACAATCAACGCAATTCGTTCGCTGGCAAGGGGCCGCTCGCCAACCGTGACGCCGCGCGGGAAGATCGCGCCGGTTGGGCAGGCGAGTTGGCACTTGCCGCAACTGGTGCAGGTAGTTGATGTGCCCCACGGTTGGTTCATATCAGTAATCACCCGTGCATCAACCCCACGTCCGGCCACATCCCACGTATGCACGCCTTCGATCTCGTCGCAGGCGCGCACGCAGCGGGTGCAGAGCACGCAGCGGTTGTGATCGATGCCGAACCGCATGTGCGAAATATCGACCGGGCAGTCGGGTGAGAGGTATTCATAGCGCACGTGATCCATCCCCACCATCCCGGCCAGCCGTTGCAGTTCGCAGTGGCCGCTGGCGACACACACCGAACAGACGTGGTTGCGCTCGGCGAAGAGCAGTTCGATGATCTGCCGCCGGTAAGCCTGTAGGCGCGGTGTGTTGGTATGCACGACCATCCCTTCGCTGACCATCGTCATACAGGCCGGCTGCAACCGGCGCTGGCCTTCAATTTCCACCAGACACAGCCGGCAAGCCCCCACATCAGACAGACCATCGAGGTGGCAGAGTGTCGGAATCGTGATCCCGGCCTCGCGGATGGCTTCCAGCAGCGTTTCGCCGGGGCGGGCCGAAACGAGATGTCCATCAATGGTAAGGGTTTTAGCTGCCATGGTCGCCCTCCGCGCCGATCAACTCCTCGTATTCGTGCCGGAAGTAGTGCAAGGTGCTGAGTACCGGGTTGGGGGCCGATTGGCCTAACCCGCACAGACTCGTCTCGCGCATCAACTCGCAGAGTTCTTCAATCTTGACTAGATCGCTGGCATGCGCTTGCCGGTTGCGTAGTTTGGTCAACATATTCAGGAGCTGCACCGTACCTACCCGGCACGGAATGCACTTCCCGCACGACTCGTCTTTGCAAAACTCCATGTAGAACCGGGCGACATCGACCATGTTGGTGTGTTCATCCATCACCACCATGCCACCCGATCCCATAATCGAGCCAACTGCAGCCAGCGACTCATAATCGACCGGCGTGTGAAACAGGCTGGCCGGGATGCAGCCGCCTGACGGGCCGCCGGTTTGCACAGCCTTCACCGGCGTGCCATCAGGTGTGCCGCCTCCCATCTCTTCGACAATTTCGCGCAAGGTAATGCCCATCGGCACTTCGATCAGGCCGGTGTTGCGGATCTTGCCAGTGAGCGCAAAAATCTTCGTGCCTTTGCTCTTCTCGGTGCCAATGCTGCTGTACCATTCCGGGCCGTTTTCGATGATCGCGGTGACATTAGCGAACGTTTCGACGTTGTTAATCAACGTTGGCATCCCCCACAAGCCGCTCTCCGCCGGGTAGGGTGGGCGGGGGCGCGGTTGGCCGCGCCGGCCTTCAATCGAGGCGATCAGGGCCGTCTCTTCACCACAGACAAACGCGCCGGCGCCGACGCGGATATCAACCCGGAAGTTAAACCCGCTCTCGAAGATTTGCGCGCCGAGCAAACCATGCCGGCGAGCTTGCGCGATCGCCTTTTGCAACCGCTCGATTGCCAGCGGATACTCGCCGCGCACGTAGATAAAGCCTTGTTCGGCGCCTACCGCATACGCGGCAATCGCCATCCCCTCCAGCACCAAATGCGGATCGCTCTCAAGGATGCTGCGATCCATAAACGCACCCGGATCGCCTTCATCGGCATTGCAGATCACAAACTTGCGCTCGCCGGGGCTTTTGGCCACCGTGGCCCACTTGAGGCCGGTCGGATAGCCGGCGCCGCCGCGTCCGCGCAGGCCGCTGCGGGTAATCGCCTGAATCACTTCAGCGGGGGTCATCTCGTGGATCACGTGGTATAGCGAGCGATAGCCGCCTACCGCAATATAATCTTCGATCCGGTCAGGGTTAATCAGACCGCAATGACGGCGGACAATCAACAACTGGCGGGTGAAGAAGGGATGGTCTTGGTCGCAACGGGCAACATGGCATGCGTGACCATCGAGCGCCGCAACAATCTCGCCGGCATCATCTGGTTTTACATGCTCGAACGTCGCGCCTGACGGTTCGATACGCACAATCGGCCCGCGCCCGCACAAACCAAGGCATCCGACGGCGCCGACATCTATCTCAACCTGCCGGCCCGTTTCGGCCAGCAGGCCTTCGAGCCGGCGTTTGACCTCTAATGCGCCTGACGCTTGACAGCCGGTGGCAGAGCAGTACAGGATGCGCAAGCGTGGGCGCTGCGCGAGTTCGCGTTCGGCGATGGCTTCAAGTTCGTGGAGATCCATAATCACCTCTCGCGGCCAAGCAGCGCCTGAATCCGCGCTGCCAAATCGGAACGGTCGGCATGGCCGACCACTTCGCCATCAACCACGGCTGCCGGCGCAAGCCCGCACGCGCCGAGGCAGCGGGCCGTGAGCAACGAGAAGCGGCCATCAGCGCTGGTGTGGCCGGCTTTCACGCCGCTCAGCTCTTCTAGTTCGCGCAGCAAGAGCGCCGCGCCGCGCACGTAGCAGGCGGTGCCTAAGCAGACGGTACAGGTGTGTTCGCCTTGCGGGGCAAGCGAGAAGAAGTGGTAAAAAGTGGCGACGCCGTAGACGCGGCTCGGCGGTAAGCGGAGGCGCTGCGCGACGTCGCTCAGCAGCTCCGGCGAGAGGAACCCGTACAGCTCCTGCGCTTTGTGCAGGACTTCGATCAGCGCGTCACCCTGATACTGGAAGCGTTTCATAGTGGCTTCGAGGATCTTGCGCCGGTTATCGCCGGCAGGGCGCGCACCCCGGTCAGCAGCGGTCTCGGTCGTGGATGTCGTCATTGACCATCTCCCTGACTGATGAGCGAACGCTACTCTGATACTAATCGATATGCAACTATTTTGGCGAAAAGAGTTGATTACCCGGCGTTAACGAAGTCGTGGTGCGCCGGGGGGCGATGGTGGCAAGAGAGATATAAGTAAGGGCGGGTTTCAAACCCGCCCTTGCCGAAGCTGCTCTGAGAGCAATCACCGCAACTAATCCGCCGATGCTGGCGCCTGCGCAATCTCCTTCAGCGCCTCGCTCTCGCGCTTGCTCTGCCAGATCGCCCACACTAGCGCCGCGACACAGATGATCATGGCGACAATCACGCCGGGGTTGCCGGGCTCGATCGTGACGATGATCGGGGCAATGATCAGCGCCACCAGATTGATCACCTTAATCATCGGGTTCAGCGCAGGGCCAGACGTATCCTTCAGCGGATCGCCGACCGTATCGCCGACCACAGCCGCCTTGTGCGGTTCGCTATGCTTGCCGCCGAAGTTGCCTTCCTCGATATACTTCTTGGCGTTATCCCACGCGCCGCCGGCGTTGGCTTGGAAGACCGCCATCAACTGGCCGGTGAGGATAATGCCGGCGAGGAAGCCGCCCAACGCCTCAACCCCAAGCGTGAAGCCGACGATGATCGGCACCATCACCGCGATCAGACCAAGGCTGATCAGCTCCTTCTGCGCCGCCGTGGTCGAAATCTGCACCGCGCGCGCATAGTCAGGCACTACTTTGCCTTCCATCAGGCCGGGGATGCGGAATTGCCGACGCACCTCGTTGACAATCTGTGCCGCCGCGCGCGACACGGCCCGAATGGTCAGCGCCGAGAAGAGGAACGGCACCGCGCCGCCGATCAACAAACCGATAAAGACATCCGGTGCAGCAACGTTGATCGACGAGAGCAGCTCGATACCCTTGGCGCCTTCATCGATCATCTGCTTGATCACCTTATTCACATCGGTGAAATACGAACCGTAGAGTGCCACCGCCGCGATCACTGCCGAACCGATCGCAATGCCCTTCGTGACCGCCTTGGTCGTATTACCGACCGCATCAAGGTCATCCATCACATTGCGTGCATTCTTATCGAGACCGGCCATCTCGCCGATGCCGTTCGCGTTATCAGAAATCGGGCCGAAGCTGTCCATCGAAATCGTATTGCCGGTCAGCAACAGCATACCGATGCCCGTCAGCGACACGCCGTACAGAATCGCGGTGAACTGCGTTGCCGCCGGTTCGCCGGAGTAAATCAGCACCGAGGTAAAGATCGACGCTGAGATGACCAAAATCGCCCAAACGCTGCTCTCCATCCCGAGAGCCAGACCAGAGAGGATATTAGTGGCCGAGCCGGTCTGCGACGCCTTCGAGGTCTCTTTGACCGGGCTAAAATGGGTGCTGGTGAAGTACTCGGTCAATTTGTCGAGCGCAATCGCTAAAATCACACCCGACAGGGTTGCGAAGAAGGGACGCCAATCAACGTTGCCGGCAGCATCAACCATAAAGACCGGCGTCGCCGCGGCGCTCGCGACAATGGCCAAGCCTGCCGCGATGTAGAAACCGCGGTTCATTGCCGCCATAGCGTTGCGCTTGCGCTCGTCGGTGGTGACGAACTGGTTGCCGATCACCGATGCGATCACGCCGATCGCGCGCAGCACCAGCGGGAAGATGATAAAGCGCAGGTCATACTGGCCATCGCCCATGACGCCGGCCACGGCATCACCCAGCACAATGCCGAGGATCATCGCCGACACAAGCGTCACCTCGAAGCTCTCGAACACGTCGGCGGCCATACCGGCGCAGTCGCCGACGTTATCGCCCACGAGGTCGGCAATCACCGCCGCATTGCGCGGATCGTCTTCGGGAATGCCGGCCTCAACCTTCCCGACGAGGTCAGCGCCGACGTCAGCCGCCTTGGTATAGATACCGCCGCCGACGCGCATAAAGAGTGCGATCAGCGAGCCGCCGAAGCCGAAGCCGAGCAAGGCATCGGGTGCGGCAATGCCAAAGACCATAAAGATCAGCGTGCCGCCGAGCAGGCCGAGACCGACGGTGAGCATCCCGGTCACCGAGCCGGATTTATACGCCACTTGCAGCGCCGGATTGTAGCCCTTGCGAGACGCTGCGGCCACCCGCACGTTGCCCTCGACCGCGACATTCATGCCAACGAAGCCAACCGCGTAGCTAAAGAGCGAGCCCATCAGGAAGGCCACTGCGCGCCCAATTGCCACCCAGAGCGTCGCCGCTTCTTTGCTGCCGAACCGCTCGACCGCTTCGGTCGTTGGCGGAATGATAAACACACTCGCCGCCAAGACGAAGGTCAAAATCACGATCAAAATCGAAATGGTGCGGAATTGCTGGCTCAGATAGGCATTGGCGCCGGTTTTGATATACCCCCAGACCTCGCGCATACGGGGTGTTCCCGTATCTTGGGCGAGGATCTGGCTGCGGATGAAGAAAGCGTACCCAATCCCGAGCAGCGAAACGACGAGCACAGCCCAGACCGCAAGACTTTGGACGGCGTTCAGATCCTGCATGACCCCAACTCCTTCGTTGCACGAATGCACGACCCGATGTGATTGCCGGCGCGGCGCGCAATACGCGGGGCGCTGGTTATAGTGGAAAAAACCTTGCTGTAGACGTGGATTATTCTAGCATAGCCGAGTTACGATTGCAACGGGCGGTACAACTGTGATGTTGGGCAGAAACAGTGCGAAAGCCGTGCATCATCGCTGCCTAATCTGTTTGCCGAGCCGGCGTAGGGCCAACTCGATGCCGTTTTGCAGGTTGGCGCCGATGGCGATGCCGCTCAGATCAACCCCAAGCTGGACGATCGTCTGCGCGATTTCGGGGCCAATCCCCACCAAGATGACCTGCGCGCCGATCAATTGCGCTGCCCGCGCCGTTTGCAAGAGATAATTGGCGACGGCGGTATCGATCACCGGCACACCGGTAATGTCAATAATCACAATATCCGATTGGCGTTCGGCGATGGCGGTGAGCAGGCGTTCCATCATTTGGCCGGCGCGGGAGCTGTCAATCGCGCCAATCAGAGGCAAAACCAAGATGTCTTGATACAGCGGCAAAATTGGGGTGCTCAACTCGCGGATGGTCTCTTGCTGTACCACGATCTGCTCGGCTTGATCGCGCAACTGGTCATACAACTGATTGTACGTCTGGCTAAAACTGGTGACCATTGCCCGCTTAAACTGCCCGATCATGTCTTCCACGATGCGCGCGATCTCAATCGTACAGGCAGGTTGGCGGGCGGCAAAGTCTTCTAGGGCATCCCACGTCAAGTTGCGGAAGATATTCACTGCCACCAGCACATCGGTGAGCATAAACCCTTCGTAGGCGCGCATCTCGCCCAATGCCTCGGCGTGGGCAATAAATGGCAGCAGGTCTTGGTTGCCAATCGCTTCGGCGAGCGCTTCAATAGTCATGCTCATCGTGGGCAGCAACTCTTCCTGCGCGAGACGGGCATACCCCGCACTCTGTCGCTGCACACTCTGCGCCAGTTCCGCCAGCATCTCGGCCCGGCGGGCAAGAAGAAAATCTTGAAGTTCAGTAAAAACGGTAGTCACGCGACCTCCTCGTCGCCCTCATTGGTGAGCGCAGCCGCGCGCTGGCATACCCAATGATCAGACTCCCGCCTTGGGCATGACCAGAACACACCGCGCTGTCTGCGCGCCTTGGCGTGTATGACTATGCTGCTGGCTTGATCGCACGCCCGATGCGGCGCAGGGCCAGCTCGATGCCGTTTTGCAGGTTGGCGCCGATGGCGATGCCACTCAGATCAACCCCAAGCTGGACGATCGTCTGGGCGATTTCGGGGCCAATCCCCACCAAGATGACCTGCGCGCCGATCAATTGTGCCGCTCGCGCCGTCTGCAAGAGGTAATTGGCGACGGCGGTATCGATCACCGGCACGCCGGTAATGTCGATAATCACGATATCCGATTGGCGTTCGGAGATGGCGGTAAGTAGGCGTTCCATAATCTGGCCGGCGCGGAAGCTGTCGATCACGCCAACCAGCGGCAAGACCAAAATCCCTTCGTAGAGCGGCAAGATGGGTGTGCTCAGCTCGCGGATAGTTTGCTGCTGCGCTTCGATCTGCTCGGCCTGATCGAGAATCTGGGTCTGCATGGTGCGGTAGACGGCGCTAAAGCTGGTGAGCAGCGTCTCGCCGAACTTTTGCAAGAGATCCTCAATCCGTCTGATATGTTTGACTGTCACGACGTGGCGGTCGCGGTCAAACGCTTCCACAATATCCCATGTTACATGCCGCAATTCGTTCAGGGCAGCAAACATATCGGCGGCGATAAAGCCGCTGGCCGCGCGCGCTTCGCCAACCGCGCGGGCATGGTTGAGGAATGGCTGGACATCGTCGGTGCTAATCGCATGCAACAAGGTTTTCAACGAGGTGATCACGGCTTGCAGCAGCGTCGCCCGATCCATCGTGGCGTAATTCGGTTGTTGCGCGCGCAAGCGATCGACGAATGCCTCGGCGGTAGCGGCGAGATGAGCTTCGGCGAAGGCGACGATATCGGCAAAGACTTTCGGCATAGCAGCATCACCGGGCAATCAGCTAGCGAATCGCGTATCCCAACTGGCCGAGCGCTAATTCAATCCCAGCTTGCAAATTCGCACCGATCTGGATGTTGCGCAGATCAACCCCAAGCTGGACAATCGTCTGGGCAATTTCGGGGCCAATGCCCACCAAAATGACTTGTGCGCCGATCAATTGCGCCGCGCGCGCCGTTTGCAAGAGGTAGTTGGCGACCGCAGTATCGATCACCGGCACGCCGGTGATGTCGATAATCACCATATCCGATTGCCGTTCAGCGATGGCGGTGAGCAGGCGTTCCATAATCTGGCCGGCGCGGAAGCTATCGATCGCGCCAACCAACGGCAAGACCAAGATGCCTTCGTACAGCGGCAAAATCGGTGTGCTCAGCTCGCGGATGGTCTGTTGTTGGGCTTCGATCTGCTCGGCCTGATCGCGCAACTCTTGCTGGAGGGCCAGCATCGCTTGGCTATAACCGAGCAGCAACAGCCGGTTAAACTCGTTGATCGCATCCTCAAAGCGCCGCACATCGCCGATCGAGACCTTCTCATTGCCGAAGGCGTCGAGTTCTTGCCAGCAAAACTCGCGAATGCGCGTCACCACGGTCATCATATCGTCAAGCGAGAGGCCCATGCGAGCGCGGCGCTCGCCGATTTGGGGCGCCCATTCGTTGACCGGCGCACTGTTGTTGTCTCCGAAGAGCGCGCAGATCGTTTCAACCGAGCGTTGCAAGGCCGGGCTTAATTCATTGGCAGGGATAGCGGCATAGCCGCTGCTCTCGGCTTGCACGGCCCGGCACAAACGGTCGCGCGTTTGTGGTATGCGCTCGCGGATGAAGGCGGCTAAGTTGGTTAACGTTGTGCTCATGGCGCTCCTCGGCGACACTCACTAATAGGCGCGGGCAAAGATGACTTGCCGATCAGTTTCGCGACCGGTGTAGATGCAGCGGCCCACCGTGCCGGGTTGCTCAAGCGGGATGCAGCGGATGGTTGCCCGCGTCTCCTCTTGGATGCGCTTTTCGTCGGCAGTATCGCCGGCCCAGAACGCACGGGCGAAACCGCGTTCGACCTGCTCTTTCAGCTCGTCGTAGGTGCTCACATCAGCGGTATGGGCCTCGCGGAAGGCAAGTGCGCGCTGGAAAAGACCGGTCTGCATTTCGGCCAGCAGAGCCTCGATCCGCTCGGTCAGGCCGGCCTGCGGCACGAAGCTCTTGCCGGCTTTGCCGGGCATATCGCGGCGCGCGAGAGCGACCGTCTCTTTGGCGACATCCTTCGGCCCGATCTCGATCCGCACCGGCACCCCCTTCAGTTCCCACTCGTTAAACTTGTAGCCGGGGCTATAGTTATCGCGGTCATCAACCTTAAACCGCAGCCGGCCCTTCCACGCGGCGGTCATGCGGTTGACGGCTGCCATCACCGCGCTGCGCTCTTCATCATTCTTGTAGATCGGCACCACCACCACCTGAATCGGGGCCAAGCGCGGCGGCAGCACCAACCCTTCATCATCCGAATGGGTCATAATCAGCGCACCGATCAGGCGCGTGCTCACGCCCCAGCTCGTCGTCCACGCATATTGGATAGTATTATTCTGATCGGTAAACGTAATATCAAAGGCGCGGGCGAAATTCTGGCCGAGGTTATGCGAGGTGCCGGCCTGCAATGCGCGCCCGTCTTGCATCATCGCCTCGATACAATATGAACGGAGCGCGCCGGGGAATTTCTCTTTTTCGGTCTTGAGACCGCGGATCACCGGCACCGCCATCTCTTGTTCGACAAAATCGGCGTAGACCTCGTGGAGGATGCGCAACGTCTCTTCCTCGGCTTCGGCTTCGGTAGCATGGGCGGTATGGCCCTCTTGCCACCAAAACTCGGCGGTGCGCAGGAAGGGGCGGGTGCGCATTTCCCAGCGCATCACGTTAGCCCACTGGTTATAGAGCAGCGGCAGATCGCGGTACGAGCGGATCCACTTGCTGTAGAAATAGCCGATAATCGTCTCGCTGGTGGGGCGGATGATGTATGGCTCGGCCAATTCTTCGCCGCCGGCGCGGGTGACTTCGGCCACTTCGGGGGCGAAGCCCTCGACGTGCTCGGCCTCTTTCATAATGAAGCTCTTGGGAATGAGCAGCGGGAACTGGACGTTCGAGTGGCCGGTGGCTTTGATCCGGTCATCGAGCGCGCGCTGCATCAATTCCCAGATGGCCCAGCCGTGCGCCTTGACCACGATGCATCCGCGCACAACTTCGGCGACTTCGGCCAGATCGGCTTCGCGCACAATATCAAGGTACCACTGGTTATAATCAACGCTGCGTTGGGTAATAACATCTTTGGGCATGCCGCTTCCTCGGGCTGGTTATCAACGCTTATGCTCAGCGCGGCGCGCTGATTCCTACCGGCTTATTATAGCCGACATGCGCAAAGAGAGTGCGGCGACAAAAACACAAAACGCGGGGCGCATCGCCGCCCCGCCATTCCGCCACTATTCCTAACGGAATTACTTCTTCAATTCTTGTTGCATCACGGCCATAATCCGATCAACATCAACGCCGGCCTCTTTAGCAAGCCGGATCTGCTCGAGCAGGCGGGCCTGCGCTTCGGCCAGCCGGCGCTGTTGATCGACCTTCTCTTGTTCACGATCGGCTTTAGCCTGATCTTCGGCCCACTTCCACGCCTGCTCCCAGAAGAGACCAACTTCACGGAACATCATGCTAAAGATGCCGCCGCTCTCTTTGACTGACATTGATCGCTCCTTCCCGCCGCCAGCCCGGCTGCGGCGCTGTTATCGCGGTCCTGTTTCCCATTCTATTACGCAAAAAGCAAAACGTCAATCCTTGCCGGCGGGTTCTCGCTTGCACAAACCGCATGGAGATGCTATACTAGCCGTGATTGATGTCATATATGAAATTCGCGTGGTTTCGGTGACGAAGCTGCGCCGAGGAGCGTCTATGTCGGCGCCCTACACACCCTCTGTTGCCAGTGACGACCGCCGCCGGGCCGTCGATCTGAATGGCGCTGCTGTCCATCTCTTCCGCTTCAATGGCCCGCTCGATCTCGCCTACGAGTATTTCTGCGACATTCCAGCGGTGTTTAGCCTGTTGCCCGATGCGATCGAGGTCTTTGCGTATGCCCCCAACCGCTATCGCCTTGTCGTCGGCGCGACCGACGGCCATGGCCATGCGATGGCCGGCTATTTCGATGTGACCGCAATCTTCGAGCCGCACCGCCTCATCCGGATTATGCCGGTCGATGATGGCCCGCCGATTGATCTGACTGGGTTTGTCTTTCCCGGCCAGCTCTTCGCCGAGGCAGTCTTTTACCCGCATGCCCATGGTACCGATATCGAATATACCGTCGAATTGGCGATGACGATTCCGGTGCCGCGGGTGCTGTGGGTCATGCCTAGCAACGTGTTGCAGGCGATTGGCGAGCGGGCGATGGAACATAAGATGAACCACATGATCACCGGTTTTACCCGCGCTATCGATGCTGATTTCCATGCGTGGATTGGCGGCAATGGGTGATAGTACGCGCAAGGCAGGCGCACGCTCATAGGGCATTGCGTGCGGGCGGATTGTAAGGGGCGGGTTGCAAACCCGCCCTTACGTTTTCTGATTGCAGTTGCATTATTCCCGCAACCTGCTATACTACGCGCAAATAGTTTCGCTGCCAACTATCATAGGTGGACGCTATGCAGCTTCGTGTGTGGCACCGGCGCGCGCAGTTGGCGCTCGCAGTCTCGTTGTGGCTGGTCTGGTCGCTGGCTGCCTTGCCGATCGCGGCGCAAACCACGCCTGATCCCAAAACCGTCACTATTCCCGGCACGATCCAGAGCGTGCTTGGTTGCCCCGGCGATTGGCAGCCGTCGTGCAACATTACCTACCTGACCTACGACCCCGCGGTTGATGTCTGGAGCGCGCGGTTTGACTTGCCGGCAGGCTCCTACGAATACAAGGTTGCGCTGAACGATAGCTGGGCCGAGAATTATGGCCTCAATGCCCGCCGTGATGGGCCGAACATTCCGTTGCAGGTGCCCGCACCGGCAACAGTACGGTTTGTCTACGACCACAAGACCCACTGGGTGACGGATAGCATCAATACGCCGCTGATCGTGGCGGTGGGCGATTTCCAACCCGCCCTTGGCTGCGCCGCCGCCGATGATCCTACTTGTCTCGGTTCGTGGCTGCAAGACCCTGATGGCGATGGGTTGTACACCTTCACCACTAACCGCATCCCCGCCGGCGAGTACCGCTTGCGGTTGGCGATTGGCGAGACGCTGGATGGTGCGATTGGCGAGGGCGGCCCGAATGGCCCGCCATTCGTGATCAAGGTGGACGAAGGCGGCGAGGTGTACGTCGGCTATAACGCAGGGAGTGGTGAAGTGACGATTTCTACCGCTGGCGCGCCCAAAGGCGATATTTCGCGCGCTCGCGCCTATTGGGTCGATGCCGAGACGATCGTCTGGAATGTGATTGGTACGCCGCGTTATCGCTATGCCCTGTTTAGCGATCCGTCGGGCGCGATCAAGCTGACGCCGCAAGGGGTATCGGGCGGGCAACGGATCGATCTGACCTTTACGCCGGCTGGCCCCGGCCCGGCGCTGGCTACGTTCCCCCATTTGGCCGGCTTTAGCGCCTTTAAGTTGCCGCCGCTCGACCGAGCGCGTCTGATCGGCCTTACCCGCGGCCAGTTAGTGGTGGCGATGTACGATGAGAATGGCCAGCCGCTCGATGCCACCCGCGTGCAGATTCCCGGTGCGCTCGATGCGCTCTTTCCCTACGATGGCCCGCTCGGTGTGACGATCGAGAATGGGGCGCCGGTGATCCGGGTGTGGGCGCCGACGGCGCGCCAAGTGCGTTTGCATCGCTTCGCCGATGCTAATCCCGATACGCGCGCGGTGGTCTTGCCGATGACGCTCGATGCCGCGACCGGTGTCTGGAGCATTCGTGGCGAGGCGAGCTGGATCGGCCAGTATTATCTGTTTGAGGTTGATGTCTATGTGCCGAGCGTGGGCCGGGTGGTGACGAATCTGGTCACTGACCCGTATTCGGTTTCGCTCAGCGCCAATAGCACTCGCAGCCAGATTATCGATCTGAACGATCCGGCCTTGCAGCCGTCCGGTTGGGCGACGCTGCAAAAGCCGCCGCTGGCCGCGCCCGAAGATGTGGTGCTCTACGAGCTGCACGTGCGCGATTTTAGCATTCTCGACGAGTCGGTGCCTGCCGATCTGCGCGGCACCTTCCGCGCCTTCACTGTGCGCGACAGCGTTGGCATGCGCCATCTGGCCGAATTGGCCGCCGCCGGCGTCACCCACGTCCATCTGTTGCCGGCGTTCGATATTGCCACCATCGAAGAGATTCGCGAGCGGCAAGTGCCGTTGCCCTACGAGCAACTGCGCGCGCTGCCGCCCGATTCGCCCGAACAGCAGGCCCTGATCGAGCCGATCCGCGATCTCGATGGCTTCAACTGGGGGTACGATCCCTACCACTATTCGGTGCCGGAAGGCAGCTACAGCACCAATCCTGATGGCCCGCAGCGCATTCTCGAATTCCGTGAGATGGTGCAGGCGCTCAACCAGACCGGGTTGCGCGTGGTGATGGATGTGGTCTACAACCACACGAACGCCAGCGGCCAGAACCCGCGCTCGGTGCTTGACCGGATTGTGCCCGGTTATTACCACCGGCTCGACGGCGACGGCAATGTGACCACATCGACCTGCTGCGCCAATACCGCCACCGAGCACCGCATGATGGAAAAGCTGATGATCGATTCGGTGGTGCTGTGGGCGAAGTACTACAAGGTCGATGGCTTCCGCTTCGACCTGATGGGCCACCACATGAAATCCAACATGCTGGCGGTGCGGGAGGCGCTCGATGCGTTGACGCTTGAACGCGACGGCGTGGATGGCAAATCGATCATCGTGTACGGCGAGGGGTGGAACTTTGGCGAAGTGGCGAACAATGCGCGCGGCATCAACGCGACCCAATTCAATATGGCCGGCACCGGCATCGGCACCTTCTCTGACCGGCTGCGCGATGCGGCCCGCGGCGGCGGCCCCTTCGACGATCCGCGCTTGCAAGGGTTCATTTCCGGCCTCGCCACTGATCCGAGCGACTTCCCGCAGGGCACACCCGATGCGCAGCGGGTCAAACTGCTGGCCGAGACCGATCTGATCAAGCTGGGGTTGGCCGGCAATCTCAAGCATTACCGCATGGTCAACTACGAAGGCCGCACCGTGCCCGGCGAGCAGATCAAGTATCGCGGCGCCGCCGGCGGCTACACGCTCGATCCGCAAGAGCAGATCGTCTACGTATCAGCTCACGACAACGAGACGCTGTTCGATGCGGTGCAGCTCAAAGCGGCGGCCGCCACGCCGATCGCCGAGCGAGCGCGCATGGCGCAGCTCGGCCTGTCGCTGACCGCGCTGGCGCAGGGCATTCCCTTCTTCCACGCTGGCGATGAGCTGCTGCGCTCGAAATCGCTCGACCGCAACAGCTACAATTCGTCCGACTGGTTCAACCGGATTGACTGGCGCGGCCAAGAGAATACCTTCGGTTCGGGGTTGCCGCCGGCGGGGGATAACCAGAGCAATTGGCCGATTATGGCCCCGTTGCTGGCCAACCCTGCCCTCAAGCCGGACGAGGCGCTGATGCGTGCGACCTACGACCACTTCCGCGAGATGCTGCGCATTCGCCGCAGTACGCCGCTCTTCCGGCTGCGCACCGCTGAAGAGGTCGAGCGGATGGTCTCGTTCTTCAATAACGGGCCGGATCAAATCCCCGGCCTGATCGTGATGAGCATCAGCGATAACGGCCCGGCGCGGCTTGATCCGAACATCGGGCAGGTGGTGGTGCTGTTCAATGCCCGGCCCGATCCGGTGACGATCACTATTCCCGAATTGGCCAACGGCGATCTGCGCTTGCACGATGTGCAGGTTGCTTCGAGCGACGAGCGGGTGACGCAAGCGCGCTACAGCGCCGATGGCACGTTGAGCGTGCCCGGTCGCACCACTGCTGTCTTTGTTGGCCCGCGCCCGCTGGTAGCCGCACCCGCACCGGCGCCAACGGCGACCGCCGCGCCGGCGCCAACCGCGGCGCTTCCCTCTCCTACCCCCGCCGCCGAGCCAGCGCCGGTTGCCGGCGGTAGTGGCGCGCCGTGGTGGTTGTGGATCGTGTTGGCGGTGATTGCGTTGGGTGGCGCGGGGTTGTTCGTTGCCCGGCGCAGAAGGTAAAGGCGCAGAGGGGGTAAAGGCGCAGAGACTCTCAACGCAAAGACGCGAAGGGCGCAAAGGTCGCTAAGGGTTTAACGCAAAGGCGCAAAGGGCGCAGAGAGCGCAAAGGGTTGGTTGTGGTGGGGGGCTAGAGTACGGCTGTACTCGAGTCCCCCATTTCAACCACCCTCTGCGACCTTAGCGTTCTCTGCGCCTCTGCTAACGCAAAGACGCAAAGGGCGCAGAGAGCGCTAAGAGTTTAACGCAAAGATGCAAAGGGCGCAGAGAGCGCAAAGGGTTGGTTGTGGTGGGGGGCTAGAGTACGGCTGTACTAGATCCCCCCATTTCAACCACCCTCTGCGACCTTAGCGTTCTCTGCGCCTCTGCTAACGCAAAGACGCAAAGGGCGCAGAGAGCGCAAAGGGTTTAACGCAAAGGCGCAAAGGGCGCAGAGAGCGCAAAGGGTTGGTTGTGGTGGGGGGGCTAGAGTACGGCTG
>NZ_LWQS01000088.1 GCF_001650695.1 Chloroflexus islandicus | reverse complement strand
CATCAGCGCGCCAAGGTTGGCTTGCGCAAACGAGACCGAGCGGTCGATCCGTTGGTAAGCGGTTTGGGGGGTGTTCATCCGTAGCACCTCGTGGCGGGATATGGGGGACTACTGTACGAGATTGTGGTGTGTTTGAAATAGCTAACCCTCCCTCTCCTTCCTTTCTTGGTAGCCAAAAAGGTGCGCTGCAGTTAAACTGGATTATCAGCTGTTCACACTGGATATAAATACCAAAACAGTTCGCTATGGCAGAAAAGCTGATAATTGCTTAGCGAAAACTCCGGCCAACTCACGAACTGAATTGGTTAAATTGCCGTAGCGTTGCAGCCAATCTTCAGTCAGCAGATCTGGATGAAAAGGCTTGAATAGTTCACCTGATAGCATCACTGTTTGGGTCATACCGCCAAGCATTCCTCTCCCGCCAGCCTGCAAGTTCCAGCTACAACCCATGACAATATCGGATAACAGAGTATAACGCCACCCAACAAAACTCCGTTGTTCGTCAGCATGCACTTGGCGGATCACATACATACCGTTGCTTTGGGTCGCAAGACATAGACGCAGCATCATTAATATGCGACCAGCATCTAGCCCGAAATCACCGCGCTCGGTTGGGCTTTTCTCCTTAACCTCGACCGGTAATACAGTACCGCGAAAACCGGCGATGAACAGATCGACATCATAGGGATCAGCTAATGATTTGTGTAGATGCTGCTTGAGATAGCTGTAATAGAAGGCTTGTCGTAGCGTAAGGGCCGTAAGTTGAGCTTCACTTGCGTGCGAGAATCGGTTTTTGATGTCTTCATGCCAAATGTTGCCGCGCGCACTGCGTCCGCGCTCTGGCCAACGGGCAAACAGATGATCGGAAGGGGTGAGCTGTTCATTGGCGTATAGGTAGTTTTGCCAAGATAGTTGATCGATATTTTCTGGTGAGCCTATCGCTCCGGCAACGATTACTCCGATTCCACTCTCGTTAAGAAATGTGGCTATGGCTTGAAAACCCCTGTTCTTATTCCAATTAGCAACCGCTTGAGTTATTTCTTGATCATCGTGATAAAGCTCAGGGAGAACAAAAACCGCATAGCGATACTGGTAAAATTGCGGTGTTTTGGGCGAGATAATCCAAGCTCCTGAAAGAAATTTTTGTGATGGATGCACGAAGTTTTCTAATTCGATCTCGGCAATCATGCCTCGCGCTTTATTATTTACTATCACACTTTGCAAATATGCCGTTGCGTCGTCGGTGGAAAAATGGCTTGGCATTTGGTTGGTATCCTTGCTTGTAGTGTTAAGCTAACTTGTTTCACATAATTCAAACAAGCGCAAATTATAAGCTTGCTCGCGCTTTGGAGCGGGATTATGCAAGGCTTTTATCATCTCTTTTGCAATTAGTTCAACTACTGGTACAACCACAGAATTGCCAAATTGCCGATAGGCGCTTGTATCGCTACAGACAATCTTAAAACTCTCTGGAAAACCCATTAAGCGGGCGCATTCGCGCGGCGTGAGACGGCGCGGGTTTTTGCCTTCTTGTGGGATCAAGATTTCAGAACCGTCTTTATAATAGCGGGCGCTTAATGTACGGGTCACTTGATTGAGATCAGCTAGGCCAAAACCAAAGCCATTACCTTTGGATCGGTGTTTTTCAGCATATTGTTGCAAATAGCTCCATAAATGATCGGTAAGTGTGTATTTCGGATCGACATCAGCTTCAAGAATGTCTCTTAATTTTGGTTTTTGATCATGAATAGTTGGAAATTCAAATGCGATCGGATCCGAAAAACCAACGATATAGATTCGCTCACGGTGTTGTGGTACAAGGAAGCGTGCATCAATGACTTTATAGTAGACAAAATAGCCTAGTTCTTCTGTAAGGGTTTCGTAAATGATCCGGAAGGTTTTTCCTCGATCATGGCTGATAAGGTTTTTGACATTTTCTAACAAAAATGCGCGCGGTCTCTTACGTTCGATGATACGCGCTACATCGAAAAAGAGAGTGCCTTGGGTGGTATGAGCAAATCCGTGCGCATTGCCGAGTGCATTATGCTTTGTTACTCCAGCGATGCTGAAAGGTTGGCAAGGAAAACCAGCAGTCAAGATATCGTGATCAGGAATGTCCTCTGCTGGTATTTGCGTGATATCACCAGCAGGCCTTTCACCAAAATTCGCTTCGTATGTGCGACAGGCCATCTTATCCCATTCAGACGAGAAGACGCAGGTTGCGCCCGCTCGTTCAAAGGCTAGCCGGATGCCGCCAATGCCGGCAAATAGGTCAATGAAGGTGATTGTCTTATCCATAAGGAGCACGTCCGAATTGGTTGCGTTTGAACGTAGTTGATGTATACAGTATGGTTTAATGGCTGTCAAGTTTATTACAAGGAGCCTCCCATGTCCCAACCCGATCTCCCTTCCCTTCGCCTTGTCGCGCTCGGCGGCGGCGGCGGCAGCGCGCAGGTGTTGCTTGGCGCGCGGCCCTTTTTTGCCGGACGGACGGCGATCATCGCGGTGACCGATTCGGGCCGCAGCACCGGCGCTGCCCGGATGATCGCCGATATTCCCGCTCCCGGTGATCTGCGGAATCTGTTGGCGACGCTGGCGGCTGATCCAGATAGCCCGTTGGCGCGGTTGATGCAGTACCGGTTGCGCAGTTCCGCTCTGCCCTTGCTCGATGGCATGGCGGTGGGCAATCTCATCTTGGCTGGTTTGGCCCAGATGGAGGGTGATCTGGCAACGGCAGTCGCCATGGCCCGCCAGATGCTGGCTTGCCCTGAGCAGGTGCTGCCCGTTTCGACAGCGAATACTCGCCTGTGCGCTGAGTTGGCCGATGGCCGGATCGTGGTCGAAGAGGCGGCGGTGCGCGCGCTGGGCAAGCCGCCGATCCGCCGGCTGTTCCTCGATCCGCCGGCTGCCGCACACCCGCCGGCGCTAGAGGCTATCGCTGCCGCCGATCTGGTTGTGATCGGGCCGGGCAGTTTTTACACGTCGCTCTTGGCCACCCTCTGCTTTGATGGGGTGGTCGAGGCGCTGCGGGCCACACCGGCCACCGTCGTCTTTGTCTGCAATACTACGACCCAACCCGGCCAGACCGATGGCATGACGATCGCCGATCATGTGGCGCGGTTGGTTGAAGTGCTCGGCCCCGGTGTGCTCGATGTGGCTCTGATCAACGATGCCAATGCGCTGCACCCGGCGGTGGCGGCCCGCTATAGCGCCGCCGGTCTGCACCCGCTGCTGGTGACTGATGCTGACCGGCAGGCGATTCGTACACTTGGGGTTGAGCCGCTGGTGCGCGAGCTGGCTGAATCTGACCCCGGCCCGCGTGAGTTGTGGAATAAGGCTGATACTATCCGCCATGATCCCCAGACGTTAGGGCTGGCGCTGTGGAAGATCGCGCTCGATCGGGCCGGCTAAGCTGGTGACTGGCTTGCGATACAGCAAACAGATCCGTCCGGGACGAGCGCCGGCGATGCGGGTGTAGAATGCTTGCGGCCCGACCCAACTAATTTCGATCTGGCGATAGCCGGCGCTCGCCATGGCGGCCAATGTGGCGCAGAGCAGCGTGCGGCCAAGACCATGGCCTTGCAACGCTTCATCAACACCGGTTGGCCCAAAGGTGCCCCAGAACCCGCTCACATCCCAGCACGCAAAGCCGCCGTACTCCCCATCACGTTCGGCGACGAGTGCAGTCGGGGGATCGACGCTCACCGCTTGCATGGCTTCCCACTGCCATGCCGCGCCCCAACGCTCACCTGCCCACGCCGCAAGGTCTGTCTCGCCATAGCGGGCGCGCCGGATACTCCATTGTTTCGGATCGATGCCGGCTAACCAGTCGCGCCCGTTCAGCTCAACGGTCATATTGAGCGTTTCCCCGGCCAGCTCGTACCCTTGTTGGGCCAACAGCGCCTGCATCGCCAGATTCGTCTCCGGCACTCCCGGCCAAAGATAGTTAGGCGCGAGATTGCCTACCCGCAGCTCGTGTACGCCGATGGCTTGCAGCCGCTGTTCGAGTTCACTCAGCAAGCGGGCGCCAATGCCGCGACGTTGCCACGCTGGGTCAACCGCCAACAAGCGCGGCCCGCCTGTGAGCAGGTCATCATGCCGGCGCACACTCCCTAACGCTACACCGATCAGGTGCTGGCCGCGCCACGCTGCCACATGCAGCTCAGGCCGCGCAGCGGGTTCGGCGGCCAACAGACGTCTGATCAGCCGCTCATCAACCGGATCGCTCAGGCTCCGTCGGGCCAATGCGATCACGTGTGCGTAATCGCTCGTTGACAGCTCGTGGATGTGAACCTTCATTGCTGGCCACGAAACTTCTCGCCGCGCACCACTTGCACATCAGTCATATACGCGATCACGGCGAAGTGCGGGAAGTAAGTTGCGGCCAGATGTTGCAGGATACTCTCGGCGACGTCTGGTGCGACCAGCGTTTCGATCCGCAGGCTCTTCCCCTCCCACTCGCTGGCATGCACGCCGCGGGTGCCCTCGCCGCGCACTGCGCCGACAGTGTAGCCACGCGCACCGAGCTGGCGTAGGTCGTGCAAGATGCGCTCTTCCAGAATTGCTTCAGAGATGATAGTGACCAGTTTGACGGTAGTTAACTCCATAATGCTGATCCTTCCTCATGCCCCGCCGGTAATCCATGTCGCCAGTGTGTAGTAGAGGGGTAGTCCGATGGCAAGGTTGAACGGGAAGGTGATACCGAGCGCCGCAGTCAGGTAGAAGCCGGGGTTAGCTTGCGGCAAAGCGATGCGCACCGCCGCCGGCGCCGCAATATACGAGGCGCTGGCAGCTAAGACTCCCAAAATCGTACTACCGCCGAGCGAGAGACCGGCGAGATGTCCGAGCCAGACTCCGAGCGTGCCGTTGATGATTGGCATGATAATCGCAAAGCCGAGCAGAAACAAGCCTGCCGCCGGCAAATCGCGGAACCGGCGGGCCGCGACCATGCCCAATTCCAACAGAAAGAAGGTGAGCGCACCTTTAAATAGATCAACAAACAGCGGCGCGACCTCTTTGCCGCCGCGCGGGCCGGCCAGCCAGCCGATTGCCATACCGCCAACGAGGAGCAAAATGCTCTTGCTGGTGAGCAATTCGCGCACAGCGGCCTTCCAGTCGCCGCCTTGCTGCCCGCCCGCCATCTGCGCAATCAGCAGCGCAATCACAATCGCCGGCACCTCAAGAATCGCTACCAGCGCCGGCATAAAGCCTTCAAACTTGATCCCGATCGTATCGAGAAACGTCTGCGATGCGGCAAACGTCACTGCCGACACCGAACCGTAGTGCGCCGCTAGCGCCGCCGAATCGGCGATGCTCAACTTTCCGATCCGGCGAGCGGCAGCATAGGCAATCAGCGGGATGATCACGCCTAAGATGAGGGTTGCCAGCGCCGGCGCCCAAAAGACGGCCAGACTCGTCTCGGCCAGTGCGATGCCGCCTTTGAGGCCGATCGCTAACAAAAGGTAAATCGACAAGGTCGTGTACAGTTCATCGGGTAACTTCAGGTCGCTATGCACCAACGTGGCAATGATGCCGAGCGCAAACGCCAACACCATCGGCGAGAGCAGATTGATCTGCATCAGTTCAAGAATAGCCATACCCTTCCCTTGTGCAAGCGCGCTTTTGCCTATAGTGTGTATCCTATCATTTCGCGTAACGGCGTTGACAATGATACAATATTAGCCATCGTTCGTTGTTCTGCACACAAGGAGTTGCACCCTATGGCCGCCACGACGCCGGCATCATCAGAGCGTCTGCCGCTCGCTACTCGCCTCGCCTTCGGCGCCGGTGATCTCGGCCCGGCGATTGCCACGATTGTGGCTTCGTTCTTCCAACTCTATTTCTTGACCACCATTGCCGGATTGCCGCCCGGTCTGGCCGGCACCATTCTGCTGATCGTCAAGATTTGGGATGCCGTCAACGATCCGATTATCGGTTGGTTGACCGACAAGACCCAGACCCGGTGGGGCCGGCGGCGGCCATGGTTGCTCTTCGGCGCTGCGCCGTTTGGCATCCTCTTCTTTTTACAGTGGGTGGTGCCGCCATTTGATATTACCGGCAAGTTTATCTACTATCTGGTCATTGCGCTGCTCTTTGATACGGCCTTTACGGTGGTCAATGTCCCCTATACGGCGCTCACGCCCGAATTGACCCGCGATTACGACGAACGTACCGCGCTCAATTCCTACCGTTTCGCTTTTAGCATCGGCGGTAGCTTGCTCGGCGGGATTTTGCACCAGATTATCGTTGGCCAGTTTGCCGATCAGCAGACCGGATATCTGGTGTCGGGAGCGGTGGTTGGGTTGCTGATCGCGCTGCCTTTCCTCTGGTGTTTCTTTGGCACCCGCGAACGCTACGAGCCGGAACCCGGCGCCGAAGAACTTAGCCTGCCCGATCAGATTCGCTATGTGTTCAAGAATCGCCCGTTCCTCTTTGTGGTCGGCATCTATATGTTTTCGTGGCTGGCGGTGCAGGTCACGTCGAGCGTGTTGACCTTCTTTATCGTCTTTTGGCTGGGCAGCGTGCCCCAGTTCCCGGCTTCCGCCTTCGGCCTCACGTTTGGCAGCGCCAACGATCTGATCCCGATTATGCTCTTTGCCGTGCAAGGCTCGGCGCTGGTCTTTCTGTTTGTGTGGAGCGCAGTCAGCCGCCGGATCGGCAAGAAGGCGGTCTATATGATCGGTAGTCTGATCTGGATTGGCGTGCAAGCGTTTCTCTTTTTTCTCCAACCCGAACAGATCGCGTTGGCGATTGTGCTTGGCGTGGTGGCCGGGGCCGGCGTGGCCACTGCCTACCTCATTCCGTGGAGCATGATGCCCGATGTGATCGAGCTCGATGAATTAGAAACCGGCCAGCGTCGCGAGGGAATGTTCTACGGGTTTATGGTGCTGCTGCAAAAGATGGGGTTGGCGCTCGGTCTGTTTTTGGTCGGTCTGGCTCTGCAATTTGCCGGTTTCAACGAAAGTCTGCAACCCGGCCAGCAGCCGGAAAGCGCGTTGTTGGCGATTCGCCTGCTGATTGGCCCGCTGCCGACGGTGATCTTGATCTGCGGCATGATCTTGACCGCCTTCTACCCGATCACCAAAGCCAGCCACGCCGAGACGCTGGCGCGGCTGGCGGAGCGCCACAACCGAGACTAAGGCGCAAAGGAGGCAGAGACGCAGGGAACGCCTAACGCAAAGGCGCAGAGAGCGCAAAGGACGCAGAGATGATATAGGGTGGGGGCTATACTGGTTCGATCTGTACACCAGCATCTATCATGCCGCCCGTAGATCTCGGTAAAACCACCAACCTCCCTATTGGCCCCCCTTCCAAAACCTCTGCGCTCTTAGCGTCCTTTGCGCCTTTGCGTTAATCCCCTTTGCGCCCTTTGCGTTTACATGCTCTGCGCCTCTGAGTCACCGGCTGCGCGTGACCCCGATTCGCGGGCACACGTCGCGGATCGGGCAAATACTGCACTTCGGCGACGTGGGGTGGCAGATGTTTTGGCCCAACGTTACCAACAGCCGGTTGATCGGGATCCAATACTGTTGCGGCAGTTTGGCCCGCAGCGCCATTTCGGTCTCTTCCGGGGTGCGGGTTTGCACGTACCCCCACCGGTTGCAGATGCGGTGGACGTGAATGTCAACGCAGATGCCGGGCAGGCCAAAGCCGGCGGTCACCACCAGATTGGCCGTCTTGCGGCCCACGCCGGGCAGCTTGAGCAGTTCATCAAGGTCAGACGGCACTTCGCCATTGTACTGTTCCAGCAAAATCCGGCAGATAGCGACAATCTGGCGCGCTTTGACCCGGTAAAAGCCGACCGGATAGATCAGTTCGGCAATGCGCTCTTCACCCAATTCCAGCATTGCTGCCGGCGTATCGGCAACCGCAAACAAGCGCGGCGCCACCACAGCGGTCAGGGTGTCTTTGGTGCGCAGGCTGAGGATGGTGGCAATCAAAATGCGGAATGGCGTCTTGCTCACTTCCCCCATCTGGTCAATCAGCGGGAGCGTAAACTTGGCCAGTTCGCGTTCCAGCGTCTCTAACACCTGCTCGATTGGGAACTGCGTCGCCGTCACAAAACCTCCTCTTCCTCCTAGCCAACTGCGCTGGCGTGCCGTATGATGATACTCGAAATCATTGGCGCGAGCGGCAGCCCCTAGCGTGTGGCACTCAGTCGTAGTTCGGCTACAGGAGCATGTTTGTGAATAAGCGTTGGTTTATCTGGTGGATGATCACACTTCTGCTCGCGTCCTGCGCTCCTGCGCCACCCACGCCCGTGCCTTCGCCCACGGCCACGCCTGTGGCAGAGTTGCCAACCGCTGTCACCACCTTGCCCTCGCCAGAGCTGCCAACTGCTATCCCCACGCTGCCGCCAGCCACCGCAACGGCAGCAACAGCCTCACCTACGCCTGTCCCTGCCGTGACCCTTCCCGCCCCAGTCTATGTGATCCAAAACGGTCAGGTCATGCGGCTCGAACCTGACGGCAACCGCCTCGTCCAGATCACCTACGAACCGCAGCCGGTGCGCGAGCTGAGCGTCGCCGAGAACGGGACGCTGGTCTACCTCACCGGCGATGAACTGGTTGTCCTTGATGGTGCGGGCCGGCGGATGCTCGTGAGCGAACGGGCTATTAGCCATCCCCGCATTTCGCCGGATGGTCAATATGTCGTCTACCATCTCACCGATCCGGCCCCCGGTTTGATCATTGGGCAGGATGATGCGCCGAGCGGTGTATACTTCAGTGACATCACTGGCGGTCGGCCTAGCTTGGGGATTGCCGATGATCCTGAGCCGGCTGAACCAGATTTCGCCAATCCGGCGTGGCGTTACCTACCGGTTGCGTGGTCGCCAAGCGGAGTACAGCTCTTGCTGTTTGCAGTGATGCTGCCGGAAATGGGCATACCCGGCGGTGAAGCGGTGATTATCGGGCCGGAAGACGAGCCGGTGCGCGCCTTTAGTTGTTGCGAAGAGGAGCTGTGGAGCGTTGATAGCCGCGAGATAACGGTGGCCGGCGGCGGCCCCGGCCCTGATATCCGGTTTGGTCTCTACCGGATCGACGCTATTAGTGGCGAGGAATTCGCAGTTCTTGCGAGCAGTGAAACAGCGATCCCGCTGGTGCGCGCGCCGCAACGGCTGGCCGATGGCGTGATCTATGCGTTTGTGGAAATGGCGCCAGCCAGCGAATATAGCTGGGACTACCCCTTCCGCCCGCAGATGGTGCAGGTCAGCGATGATGGCGTGATCACGCCGCTGCGACCAGAACAATTCGACGAACCGGTGCTGGTCTTGTGGGATTGGCAAGGGCGGGGTGCGCTGGTGCGCTTTGCCGATAGTGAGCCGGTAGTCTGGTTGCCGGCTGATCCGGCGCTGCCGCCGCTCATCACCGCTGCCGCCGGGTTTGCCCTCACGTGGGCGCCGGCGGCGGATCTGGCAGCGCGTGATTGCGCGCTCTTCTCCCCGCTGAACCCGCAAGCAGCGGCAGAGCGCCGCTACGATCCGGCGGTTGCCGACGCGCAGGGCCGGCTGGCGGCGCTCGGTTTTGATCCCGGCCCGATTGACGGTCTGTTCGGCCCAGCGACCGCCGTTGCTGTCCGCGCCTTCCGCGCCGCCGCCGGTCTGCCAGCAGGGGATAGCATTGATTGTGCGACGTGGCAGGCGTTGTTGGCCCGCAGCATTGCGTTGTGAGGGGACAACCTGCTGGCATTGCGCGGGCAGGCGCATCGCTGTATTGGGGGCCGGTTGCCCGTCACACGCTTCATCGCCAGCGCATCATGCCGGTGTCGAAATCATCAAGAACTGAAGATACACAACACTGATGATGATCCCGTCTGATCTTGCCGAACGGATTACCGCCATTCACGCCGCACCGCACCGGCTGGTGCTGGCGTTTGCCGGCGCCGGCAGCGTAGGATTGGCGTGGCTGCATGCGATTGCTGGATCATCGCGCACCGTGCTAGAAGCGATTGACGCCTACTCAACCCGGTCGCGCTTGTCACTCACCGGTGATCTCAATGCCCCGGCGGTCAGCGCCGAAACGGCGCAAGCGATGGCAGCGTGGGCCTACCGGCGAGCGCAAGCGTTGTGTGATGGTGAATGGCCGTTGCTAGGAGTTGGCCTCACGGCGGCGATCATCACCGATCGCGAACGGCGCGGCGCTGACCACGCTTTTCTCGCCATCTCCAGCGCCACCGGCATCGAGACCGGCCATCTTACGCTCAATCGCGCCGGCCAGCACCGGCTCGATCAAGAAATCCAGATCAGCCGCTGGCTGATTGATGAAATCGCCCGCGCGTGTGGCATTCCATCGTAACTGCCTTCCCATTTTTATTTACACCACATTTGCCCGCAGCTTCAGACGACTTCGTGAAGAATAGCGCATTCCGGTGCAACATGACTCGATTTCTTGACAATTTGCCCGCCCTATGGTACTGTTCAGGCATTCTGCACGTCTCCAAATCAGCGCATGGTGAATCGAGTGCGCCACACAAAGTTGTGCTAAGCAACGCGAGCGGGAGTCATCAACGGTTGATCGACCGCTTATTTGGCCTACCTCAGTTTCTGAGCGCCATGTTGGCGCGATTGGTTACGGATGGCGAGGTGGGAGCAGCACGGGAGTGAACCATCAGATACTCTGCGGCGTTGGGCAACGTCGCATCGGGTGCGAGCCAATCGTTGCTGCTGCCAGCTCTAGTCATCATAGAGGGTGGTTCGTTCTAGGAGTGAGGAGGTTTCTGTGTCGCACAAACGGCTTTGGGCATGGATGACCCTGATGGCAGTGGCAGCAATGATTCTGGCGGCGTGCGGCAGCGGCCAACCGCAAGCGCAGCCGACCGCAGCCCCTGCCGCGCCGGCAACAGCCGCTCCGGCGCCGACGGCTGCGCCGCAACCGACGGCTGCACCTGAGCAACCGACGGCTGCGCCGCAACCGACCACACCGCCGGCAGCACAGCAGGGCGGTAAGCTGACGATTCTGTATTGGCAAGCAGTGACGACGCTCAACCCGCACTTGGCGACCGGCACCAAGGACTTCGACGGCGCAACCGTCATTCTGGAGCCGCTGGCTCGCTATAACGAGAAGGACGAGCTGGTGCCCTTCCTCGCCGCTGAAATTCCGACCATTGCGAATGGCGGCGTTGCGGCTGACGGCACCAGCGTGACGTGGAAGATCAAGCCGGGTCTCAAGTGGTCGGATGGCACTGACTTCACGATTGACGATATTATCTTCACGTGGAAGTACTGCGCCGAGCCGGCGACAGCCTGCACTACCAAGGCGGCCTTCGATCCGATTGCGAACATCGAGAAGATCGATGACACCACGTTGAAGATTACGTGGAAGGAACCGACCGCCGATCCGTACATTGCCTTCGTGGGCCCCTTCGGCATGATCTTGCAGCAGAAGCAGTTTGGTAACTGCATTGGCGCGGCGGCCAGCACCAGCGCCGAGTGCCAAGCGGCTAATCTGGCCCCGATCGGTACCAATGCGTGGAAGCTGCGCGAGTTCCGCCCCGGCGATACGGTGATCTACGAGCGCAACCCCTTCTTCCGCGATGCCGATAAGGTCTTCTTTGATGAGGTCGAGATCAAGGGTGGCGGTGATGCTACCTCGGCGGCGCGCGCGGTCTGCGAGACGGCTGAAGTTGACTTCGCGTGGAACTTGCAGATCCCGAAGGCAGTGCTCGAGCCGATTTTGGCCAGCGGCAAGTGTGATGCCATTGCCGGCGGTTTGTTCGGTGTCGAGCGCATCGTGGTCAACTTTGCCAACCCCGATCCGGCCTTGGGTGACAAGCGCAGCGAGCCGGATCAGCCGCATCCGTTCTTGACCGATCCGGCGGTGCGGCGCGCGATCTCGCTGGCGATCGATCGCAAGGCGATTGACGATCAGCTCTATGGCCCAACCGGCGAGCCGACCTGCAATATCTTGGTGGTGCCGGCAGCGGTCAATTCACCCAATACCAAGTGTGATCGCGACGTGGCCGAAGCCAACCGCATTCTTGACGAGGCCGGCTGGGTGCGCAACGGCCCGGTGCGCGAGAAGAATGGCGTCAAGCTGATTGTCAGCTTCCAGACCAGCATTAACACGCTGCGCCAGAGCTCGCAGGCGATTATCAAGTCGAACCTCGCCGAAATCGGCATTCAGGTGAACGTCAAGGCGATTGACGCGGCGGTCTTCTTCGGCGGCGATCCGGGTAACCCCGATACGCTGAACAAGTTCTACGCCGACCTGCAAATGTACACCAATGGCCCGAATTCGGCTGATCCGCAGCAATACCTGCAAGGCTGGATCTGCGCTGAAGTGTCGTCATCGGCCAACCAGTGGAATGGCAGCAACAATGGTCGCTACTGCAACCCGGAATACGACGCGCTCTTCGAGCAGTTGAAGAAGGAACTCAATCAGGAGCGCCGCGCGCAACTGGCGATCCAGATGAATGATCTGCTGGTGAATGATGGCGCGGTGATCCCGCTGATCAATCGTCGCACGCCCAATGCCAAGCTGAAGAACCTTGAAGGCCCGACCTTCAATACGTTCGATAGCAGCATTTGGAATATTGCGACGTGGCGACGCGTACCCTAAGCGGTGACGCTGACTAGAGAGGTGGCAGAGGCGCACAATTGTGCGTCTCTGCCATGTTCGATATGTGATTAGGTAGCATTGTGTGCGGCCTGGGGGCGATATACTATGTTGCAATATATCATTCGGCGCATTCTGATCGCGATTCCCACCCTCTTAATTATCAGCTTCGTGATTTTTGCTGTGCTTGCGCTTGCCCCCGGCGATCCATTGGCGCAATTTGCGCTCAATCCAGCGATTCCTGAGTCGACCCGTGAATTGATCCGGGTTCAGTTTGGTCTCGACCAACCATGGCCGGTGCGCTACGTGCGCTGGCTTACCTCGCTGCTGCGCGGTGATTGGGGTTTTTCATTCGGCACCCGCGGGCCGGTGCTCGATCTGATTTGGCAGCGGTTGCCGCAGACCTTGATCGTTGTTGGTACCGCCTATCTGATCGCGGTCTTGCTGGCCATCCCGATTGGGATTATCTCTGCCGTTAAGCAATATTCAATTTTTGATAACGTCGCCACCTTTTTTGCGTTTGTCGGCTTTTCGGTGCCCTCGTTTTTCACCGGTCTAGTCTTGATGCTGGTGTTTGCGATTAATCTGAAGTGGTTTCCGATTGTTTACAATACTACGTTGCAAATCGTTGACTGGGATACCTTCACCCAGCAAGTCCGGCAGATGACGCTGCCGGTCATGGTGCTGGTCGTGCAGCAGACGGCGGCGCTGACCCGCTTTATGCGCTCGTCGATGCTCGATAACCTGAACCTTGATTATGTGCGCACGGCGCGGGCCAAAGGTCTCAGCGACCGCATGGTGGTGCTGCGCCATGTGCTGGTCAATAGTCTGATTCCGGTGGTGACGCTGATTGCGCTCGGTATTCCGACCATTTTTGCCGGCGCAATCATTACCGAGAACCTGTTCCGGGTGAATGGGTTGGGTGCGCTGTTGATCACCTCAATCAATAATTCTGATACGCCGGTGGTGATGGCCTTGACGTTTATCTTTGCCATTCTAACGGTGGTGTTTAACCTGATTGCCGATATTCTGTACGGCGTGCTCGATCCACGGGTGCGGTATTCGTAATCCACCACACGGTTTTGTCTAGGGTCATCATCGGAAAGGGTGAGCGTTCGATGGCTGAAATAGAACTCAATGGCGCGGTCGGTCTCTCTGCCAGCGCCCGCGCCCAGCAGATGACTAGCCGGATGCCGGCCAAGCCACGCACCTTGCTCAGCGATGCGTGGCGGCGCTTCCGCAGGCACCGGCTGGCGATGTTAGGGGTGGTCGTGTTGCTGACACTGGCGTTGATGTCGTTTATTGGCCCGTATTTCTACATTCCACGCTTGGCCGCCGAACTTGCGGCGATCGGGTCGCCGTTTTTGCAAGAGCGGGTTGACCTGCAAACGGCGATCGACCATCTCGACTTCATGAGCATTCTGTCTGGCCCTAGCGCCATCCATCCCTTCGGTACCGATGACCTTGGTCGCGATCTGCTGGCCCGCGCGCTGTACGGCGGCAGGGTGTCGTTGTTGGTCGGTTTGACGGCGATGGCAATTGCGATTTCGCTTGGCACGATTATCGGCGCGACGGCAGGGTTTTTTGGCGGGATCGTTGATCAGATTTTGATGCGGATTACCGACCTCTTCCTCTCGCTGCCGGTGATTCCGCTTACCTTGCTGGTGGTCTATCTGTTCCGCGATCCGGTGATCAAGGCAATGGGATCGCCTGAAGCCGGGATCTTTACGATTGTGGTGACGGTGATCGGCTGTCTGGCATGGATGAGCACGGCCCGCATCGTGCGCGCGTCGTTCCTCTCGCTGAAAGAGAAGGAGTTTGTCGAGGCGGCGACGGCGCTGGGGGTGAGCCGTCCAGCCATTATGTTCCGCCATATTCTGCCGAATGCGATTGGCCCGATCATCGTCGCCGCCACCCTCGAAGTCGGCAGCGCGATTATCACCGAGTCGACCCTCTCTTTCCTTGGGGTAGGTTTCCCGCCTGACACGCCAACGTGGGGCCGGCTAGTGACCGATGGCAGCCAGTATCTGCAAGCAGCGCCGTGGTTGGCGCTGTTCCCCGGCGGGTTGATCTTTTTGACGGTGCTGAGCATCAATTTTGTCGGTGACGGGTTGCGCGACGCGCTCGATCCGCGGTCGCGGTTGTGAGGTACAATGATGCCGGGATACAGGCGTTGTTTGTCACCGGAACTCGACTATGACCCATCACCTGACGCCATTGCAACAGTTGGCGGTTGAGGCGATCCAAGAGGATGAGCGGCTGACCGCTGGGTTAGATGATGCACAGGCCGGGGAATTGCTGCGCTGGGCCACAGCGCGGGCCGCTGAGCTTACCCGCGATGCGACTGATGAAGCGGCTGCCGAAGCGGTGGCGCAGGCGATTCGCAGCGCGGTGCGGGTGGCGGCGCGGGCCGATGGCGCGGTGGCGACGGCTGAGCAGGCGCTGGCGAAGGCGTTGCCTGCAGCGGCTGCCCCCGCGTTGACCGCCTCGCTCACGCTTGGCGTTACTGAACCACCGGCGGCCTCTCTCATCACTGGCACGGAAAGCGCAGCGGAAGCCTCTTCAGGCGTCTCGCACGACACACCCGCAACTTCGCCATCTCCCTCTCGTCCGGCCCGCTTGCCAAGCCGGTGGCCGGAAGCGTTGCCGCTCAGCCTGTTGGCGCACCTTGGCCGGCGGTAGGATGGCGCACCGCTTGCCTGATGTCATTGCGCGCCGCCACTTTTCCGATGTCATTGCGCGCCGAGCGCGGCGCGGCGAAGCAATCTCCTGTGAGACGGGAGGGATGGCTGAGAGGGTTGGTTCCGCTAGAGGGGGAGATTGCTTCGGGCGCTGCGCGCCCTCGCAATGACAACGGGGCTGCGTCCCCTTGCAATGACAGAGGGGTACGTCCCTTCGCAATGACAGGCTGTCCTATTGTCATTGCGAGCCGCCGGAGGCGGCGAAGCAATCTCCTGCGAGCGCGGGAACAAGCCGCTTGTGGGTTCGCTCTCGCCAAAGCGGGAGATTGCTTCGGGGGCTACGCCCCCTCGCAATGACAATGGGGAGCGCCCTCGCAATGACAGAAGGGCTACGCCCCCTCGCAATGACATA
This sequence comes from Chloroflexus islandicus, assembly GCF_001650695.1. Classification (GTDB taxonomy): domain Bacteria; phylum Chloroflexota; class Chloroflexia; order Chloroflexales; family Chloroflexaceae; genus Chloroflexus; species Chloroflexus islandicus. The sequence continues at coordinate 3,212 of NZ_LWQS01000088.1, read as the reverse complement.
ATGATGAGACAGCATTTTGCCCGATCGTGAGGATCTTATGGCGCGAAAACCAGCTTCATCGCGCTCGCCGCAGCGCCTCAATCGCACCCAAATCATCTTGCTCTTTCTGACCCTTGCGCTCGGCTTTCTGATTACCGCCGGGATTATTGATCTGCGCCGGTTTGGGCTTGACCCATCGCTCCTTGGCATCGAAACGCCGCCGACCCCCACCGTCAGCGGGCAAATGGGGGGTATGACGGTCTACTTTACCACTCCCTCGCTAGTGTACCCCGATATTCCGCGCAACCGGGTGACGCCGCCGTACCTGCGCGATATTCTCAACGATATTGCCCAAGCTCGCCAAAGTATTGATATGGCGACCTTTGAGTATACTTTGCAGCCACTGGCGGAAGCCCTCGTCGCCGCGCATCAGCGCGGCGTCAAGGTGCGGTTGGCGCTTGACCGCGAGAGTTTGGCAGATCCGGTTGATGCTAAATTTGCTGGAATTTTGGAAGACGCAGGTATTCCGGTGAGTTGGGAGGATTCTCCTGCCTTTCTCCACAGCAAATTTATCATCATCGATAACAAGATTGTGTGGACTGGCTCGTGGAATGCGACCATCAACGATACCTATCGCAATAACAATAACCTGCTGCGCATCACTATGCCAGAAATTGTCGAGAATTATCGGGTGGAGTTTGCAGAGATGGCTGCGGGCCGGTTCGGCAACAGCAAGCAGGCTAAGACGCCATTTTCCCGCATTACCACTGCGCAAGCGACGATTGAGAACTACTTTACCCCGCGGGAGCGACCCGCCGCGCGGATTGTTGAATTGATCAATGGCGCGCGCCGGTCGGTGTTATTTATGGCCTTCTCCTTCACCAGCGACGAGATTGCTGGCGCGATGATTGCCCGCCAGCAGGCAGGGGTGCCGGTACGCGGCGTGTTTGAGCGGCGCAATGTTGGCGGTACTGGTTCGGAGTTCGGGCTCTTGCGTGATGGCGGGGTCGAGGTGCTCGAAGACGGCAATTGCTACACGATGCACCACAAGGTGATCATTATTGATGAGCGGATCGTGATTACTGGTTCGTACAACTTCACGGCCCGCGCCGAACGCACCAACGACGAGAACTTGCTGATTATCGATGACCCGAAGCTGGCGGCTGAATATCTGGCCGAGTTTGAGCGGGTGTTTGAACAGGCGCGTAACCCGACCCGGTGCCAGTCGTAAACGTGTCCTTTTCCTCTGTCAGTGTGCAGGCCGTTGCCCATTGTCATTGCGAGGGCGCTCCCCGTTGTCATTGCGAGGGAGTGGTACCACCCAGCGTAGCTGGGGGTACCCGACCGAAGCAATCTCCTGCTTCAGCGAGACCAACCCACTCAACCATCCCTCCCGTGCTGGGGGGGATTGCTGCGCCGCGCGTGGGCAGAGTAGCGCTCTGCCCCTACGCGTGGCTCGCAATGATAGGTGGGGCGTGGGGACGTGCGTGGCCCCCACCCCAACCCTCCCCCGCTGGGGGAGGGAGTCGTATTGTCATTGCGAGGGCGCGGCGCGCAATGACAATGGGGGAACCGGTATCGACCTGCTACGGCTGCAACGCAACGATAAAACTCGCTTCGCCAAACGGCTGTTCGAGCAAGGTAATGCGCAGGGTGCTAGCGTTGGCGGCGAGTTGGCGGCGCACGACGGCTACCCCGCGCTGCCGGCTGCCGGGGGGGGCGGTGATAGTCCCCGGACGCGAGTCGTCGTTGGCGATGGGATAGTCGTTGCCAAGCCCGTCGCTGATCTTGATGTTATCGTGGCGCAACGGCAAACTGACCGGACGGGCCGTGTTGTTTTGCACGCTCCACGTCAGCTCGATCCGGTCGCCGCAGGCATCGATCTGCTCGAGCGCCACGATGATGTCGGGTGAAGCGCCGGTAGTGGCTTCGCCGGCAGCTACATTCTGCCACGTTTGGCTGCGCGCATCCCACCGTTTGCCGACGAGTTGATAGCCATTCCACCGGCATTGGCTGATGATCGCGTTGAAGCCGATGATCGAACCGTCGGCAGGCGTGCCGGCAGAGAGAACGGCGAGCGGCGCATCGGCGCGCGGGATGGGTGCGGGTGGACGGAAGACAAGGAAGAGCAGCAAGACCAGTGCGATCGCGGCAAAGGCTGCTGCCAGCCGGCCCGTGGTGGTCTGCAAGGCGCGCCAGATCCGTTCGCGCCACGGCAGCGGCGGTGGTGGCGGGGGAGCTGCGGCTGGCTTCTCCTCCTGCACCACCTCGTTCAACTCTGTCCACGGTGTGCAGTGGAGTAGCTTGGGGATAGCGAGCATCTCTTCTTCGGTCAGCTCGATCTCTGACGAGCGTTCGGTAATCATGTACGCCGGCAACTCGTCAAGCCCGCGCACCTCCACCTTCCAGTCCAAATCGAGCTGCGATCCTTCTTCGATGCGCGGCGCGATCACGATCAGCCGCTTGCAGGTGCGAAAGTCGATCGTGTTGGCCTTCTGCTCAGAGAGGAATTCGCGCCGGTGTTCGTTGAGGAAGTTGGTCAGCGCGTGAAAATAGGAAATGACCTGATTGTAGGGGTTTTTGCGACCGGGGTTGAGCCGTTTCTGTTCGCCGTTACGGCCTTCCACAATCCACGGCCCGTTGACGCTGCCGATGACGCGGCCATCGCAATGTTTCAGCTCGATGATGACAATCGCGTCGTGTTTGATGATGACCAGATCGATGCTGCGCCCGCCGACGCTGAAATTGGAGAGAATCAGGAACAAGCCCTCAAGTTTTTCGAGGGTTTGGGCCAGCGCCAGAATGGCGCGGCGCTCTTGGGGATGTTCCGGCTTCTCGCCAATCCAGACTTGAACGGCCATGGGTTACTCGCTCGTTGTATGGCGATCATCGCTCCTACACGGTAGGATCGGGGGATCGCGGGTTATGACAATGGTTCGCGTATCCTTTAGGCTTCCTCCAGTATTTGTATTGGCCAGTGTGTTTGGGCCAGCGGCCCGCGCTCCCCGGCTCGCGCTCTGTTGGTGGGGCGGGCCAGCGGCCTGCGCTCCCCGGCTCGTGCTCCTACCGCGTGGGAGCGGGGGTAGCGCGTATTATGCTTGCTTCGCCAACAACCCTCGCCTTAGCTGGTGTGCTCTACCTCGCTTAACGCCAACGTCTGGCGCAGTTCGATGATCTGGTCGCGCAACGAGGCCGCTTTCTCAAAGGCTAGATCTTTCGCGGCCTGCTTCATC
>NZ_LWQS01000087.1 GCF_001650695.1 Chloroflexus islandicus | reverse complement strand
GCGGGAGCCGCACGGCCACTGGCCATGGGGGCGGCCCGATGACGCTTCCGGTGGGGCATGGGGGGAGCCGCACGGCCACTGGCCATGGGGGCGGGAGCCGCACGGCCACTGGCCATGGGGGCGGCCCGATGACGCTTCCGGTGGGGCATGGGGGGAGCCGCACGGCCGTGCGGCTCTACATGTTACTTTGGGCGGTACAATCAATGGTGTTGGGAATGATGCATGGCATGGTGCAGATTATGGCGCGCACGATCGCGTTGGCAATGCAAAAAGGCGGCGTCGGCAAGACGACGACGGCGCTGAATTTGGGGGTGATGTTGGCGGCGCGCGGGCGACGGGTGCTGCTGGTTGATCTCGACCCGCAGGCGAACCTGACGCAAGGGCTGGGGGTTGACCCGGCAGGGTTGGAATACAGCGTCTACGAAGTCTTGCTCAACCCCGAACACGGGAGCGCCTTCGCCACCCGCAGCCTCAGCGACGGGTTAGACCTCATCCCAGCCTCGCTCGATCTGGCCGGAGCCGAACTCGAACTAGCCGGGAGGGTGGGGCGCGAATTGCTCTTGCGCAAGGCGTTGCGCGCCGCCCAGAATCAGTACGACTACATCCTGCTCGATCCACCGCCGAGTCTTGGCTTGTTTGCGCTCAATGCGCTGGCCGCCGCCGAGATGGTGTTGGTGCCGCTGCAATTGCACGCCTACGCCTTGCGCGCGTTGCCGCCGCTCGAAGCGACGATCGCGCTGGTGCGCGAGATCAATCCGCCGTTACGGATCGGCGGGATTGTCTGCACAATGGCTGACCGGCGCACGAACCTGAGCCAGCAGATCGAGCAGCAGGTACGGGCGCAATACGGCGATCTGGTCTTCACGACTGTCATTCCCTTCAATATCCGGTTAGCCGAAGCGCCGGCAGCCGGCGCTTCGATTGCGACCTTTGCCCCCCAGAGCGCCGGCGCGCAGGCGTATGCCGCTTTGGCCACTGAACTGGAGGAACGGTATGGCAGATGAAACGAACGAACCGATCCGGCGCGGACGCGGATTACGTATCTCGGTGCCGCCGGCCCAAGATGCGGCGGAGCAATCTTCGGCGCCGAACGATGATATTGTGCGCGGACGGGGATTACGGCTCTCAACCGCAGCAAGCACGGTACAGACTGCAACCGTGCGCACGATGAATGGCCCGTTGCGCTATCTGCGCGTGGGTGAGGGGCCACCGCTCATTGCGGTGCATGGGTTTGGCGCTTCCAGTTGTTTGTGGCGCGAGGTTTTAAGCGGGTTGGCCGATATCCGCACCGGCTACGCCATCGATCTGCCCGGTTGCGGTGAGTCGCCGGCGCGGAGCACTGCGCCAACGTTGGCAACGCTGGCGGATGAAGTGATCGCGTTTGCCGATGCTATGGGATTACGCCGGTTTGATCTGATTGGCCATGCGCTCGGCGCCGGCGTAGCGGCGGTGGTCGCTGCGACGCGGCCAGCGCGGGTTGGTCACGTGATCCTGACCAGTTTCGGGGTGCGCACGACCACTCCCGACGCGCTGGCGCTCGCGCTGGCCCGCACCCCGTTTGATGTCTTCCTCGGTCTTGCCCGTCCGGCGATCAACACATGGGCCGGCTGGGCCTTGGGGTCGCCGCTCACCAGCCAACTGATGGCGGCATGGCTGTTGGCCGGCCCGCCCGCCGATCCGGCGTGCTGGGATGCGTACCTCGCCGATCATGCGCGCGCCGATGGCCGGATGTATGTCACGATGCAGACAATGACCGCCGATCCAACCTTGAAGAGCCGCTTGCAGACGATCAAAGCGCCGGCGTTGTTGATCGGCGGGCAAGACGATCGGATCATCCGGCCCGGCGAAGTGCGGGCAGCGGCGGCGCTGATCCCAGCGGCGAAGGTTGAGTTCATCCCTGCGTGTGGCCATCTGCCCCCGATCGAGCACCCGGTCGAGTACCAGCGCTTAGTGCGCGAGGGGTTGGCGGGGTAGGCACAGGCGCAGAGGACGCAGAGGATTCAAACGCAAAGACGCGAAGGACGCAGAGGGCGCGAAGGTTTGTATTTTTTGTGCCTTTTGCGTCTTTTTGTGGCTATTCACCCGCGGCGGGAACAATGCGCCCCCACGCGGGTTGAGGGTGAACAGATATGGAGTGCGGCAGTTTGACTGCCGCACTCCAAAGCCGGCAAGCGGGGGCGATGCCGCAAAGCCGCAAAGCCAGCAGAGACGCAGAGGATTCAAACGCAAAGGCGCAGAGGACGCAATGGTTTGTATTTTTTGTGCCTTTTGCGTCTTTTCGTGGCTATTCGGCCCAATGCCCCCACCCCTAACCCCGCCTATGCTGGGTTCAAGGGCGGACAGAACATCTGTCCAGCACCCGGCCCTAAAGGGCCGGGCTAGGCTTACGAAGCCCGCTGCGCGGGCTGCTGGCCCTCACCCCCAACCCCTCTCCCGCGACGCGGGAGAGGGGCGCTGCTGCGTTCCGCTCAAGCAATGCCTTGCCTGCAATCCGGCAGCTCCCCCGCTCCCGCCGTCAGGTGGGAGTGGGGGCCGGGGGGTGAGGGAGTCATCGCCAAGGCGCAGTAGAGCCGGACGGCTGTCCGGCTCCGCAAAGGCGCAGAGGTTTCACACGCAAAGGCGCAGAGAACGCAGAGGGCGCAAAGGTTTTGGGGGAAGCGCCGCTCCCCGGTTGTCATTGCGAGCGGAGCGCAGCGCAGCGAAGCAATCCCCCGCGAGCACGGAAGCGGAACCTTGCCGCCGAAGGAGGGGATTGCTGCGGCCTCGGCGGTACATAGGCCCTCACCCCCAACCCCTCTCCCGCGTCGCGGGAGAGGGGCGCTGCTGCGTTCCGCTCAAGCAATGCCTTGCCTGCAATCCGGCAGATCCCCCGCTCCCGCCGTCAGGTGGGAGTGGGGGCCGGGGGGTGAGGGAGTCATCGCCAAGCCGCTGTAGAGCCGGACGGCTGTCCGGCTCCGCAAAGCCGCAGAGACTCTTAACGCAAAGGCGCAAAGGACGCAGAGGACGCAAAGGTTTGTATTTTTTGTGCCTTTTGCGTCTTTTCGTGGCTATTCGGCCCAATGCCCCCACCCCCAACCCCTCCCCCGCTGGGGGAGGGGCGATCCGCCCTCGACTAATCCCCTTCCACCTCTTGACAACGTGATAAGAACGTGCTATAGTCCACTTAACCGATTAACCGCTTAAACGTTTAAGGCGGAGTAAGGGCTGTGGCCACGATCAAAGATGTCGCGCGGCGCGCGCAAGTCTCTACCGCAACGGTTTCGTATGTGCTCAACGGCACCGGCGTCGTCAGCGATACCACCCGCGAGCGCGTCCTAGCCGCTGTGGCCGAGCTTGGCTACCAGCCCAACTACAGCGCCCGCGCCCTTCGCACCCGCTCGCACACCCTCGGCGTCGTCGCCCCCGGCATCGCCGGACGGCTGGCCGATCCGGCAACTGCCGAGATATTGGCCGGTCTCAGCGAAGCGGCAACGGCTGCCGGTTACTGCCTCTTGATCGCAGCGCCCACTGACAGCGAAGCCGAAGGCGAACTCGATCTCCGCCTTGCCCGCAGTGGCCGGGTCGATGGTCTTGTGCTCTTTGATCTGCGGGTGGCCGATGAGCGCCCGGCAGTATTGGCCGAGGCGCGCATTCCAGCGATCGCTATCGGCGCGCCGGCGACCGGTGTGACCTGCCCGATTGCCGGTTTCGATCTACGCGCTGGCGCCGAACAAGCCACCCAGCACCTGATCCGGCTCGGCCATCGCCGCATCGCCTTGCTGGCGACATCGTCAGACCTCAGCATCAGCGAGCCATTCTATGCCGGTTACGTCGCCGCCCTGCACGCCGCCGGTCTGCGCCGTGATGCCACGCTGGTGATCGAAGCCGGCAGCAGCGAAGACGATGGCATGGCGGCGATGCAAGAGTTGCTGGCGGTGCGCACCCCGCCCACCGCGGTGCTGGCAGCAACCGACACACTGGCGTTCGGCGCGATGCATGCCCTGCGCGACTCCGGCAAGGTCGTCGGGCAAGATGTCTCGGTGGTGGGGTGCGACGATCTGCCGCTGGCGGCGCATACCTACCCGCCGCTCACGACGTTGCGCGCGCCGCGCCGCGAGCTTGGCGCAACGCTGGCCCGCCATCTGATCAGCCTGATCGAACGGCGCACTGTACCACCCGTCACCCTGCTGCCGGTGCGCCTGATTGTCCGTCACTCCACCGCTGCGCCGCGCGCAGCCGGTTGAGGATACAACGCCAATTGGCGAGCGCGATCTCGCCCAGCAAAGGAGCTTTGACAATGGCTTCCATTAAGTACGATCACGTGTGGAAACGGTTTGGTGAAGTCACCGTGCTCAAGAATCTCGACCTCGACATCGCCGATGGCGAGTTTCTGGTGCTGGTCGGCCCGTCGGGGTGCGGCAAATCAACCGCGCTGCGCTGTCTGGCCGGGTTGGAAGAAGTCACCGAAGGGCGCATCTTCATCGGTGATCGCGATGTGACCGACATCCCACCCAAAGATCGCGACATCGCGATGGTCTTCCAGTCTTACGCGCTCTACCCGCACATGAGCGTCTACGACAATATGGCCTTCGGCCTCAAGCTGCGCCGCGTGCCCAAGGCCGAGATCGACCGGCGGGTGAAGGAAGCCGCCGAGATGCTCAGCATCGCCCACCTGCTCGACCGCAAGCCCAAAGCTCTCTCTGGCGGCCAGCGCCAGCGCGTCGCCCTTGGCCGCGCCATCGTGCGCGACCCCGCCGTCTTCTTGATGGACGAGCCGCTCTCGAACCTTGACGCCAAGCTGCGCGTGCAGACCCGCGCCGAGATCAGCAAGCTCCACCAGCGCCTCAAGACCACCTTCATCTACGTGACCCACGACCAGACCGAGGCGATGACGATGGGTTCGCGCATTGCGGTGATGCGCGATGGCATCTTGCAGCAGATCGACACGCCGCAGAACCTCTACGATCACCCGGCCAACATGTTCGTAGCTGGATTCATCGGCAGCCCGGCGATGAACTTCTTTGAGGCGAAGCTCGAGCGCACCGACGGCGGGGTGAGCGTGGTGGTCGGCAAAGAGTTCGTCTTGCCGGTGCCGGCCAGCAAACTCGATCACGTCAGCAGCCACATCGGCAAGAGCGTCTACTTCGGCATCCGCCCCGAAGACCTGCACGATGCCCACTACGTGCCGCGCGGCGTTGACGAGCGGGCCAAAGTGCATGCCGCCGTCAACGTGGTTGAGCCAATGGGAGCCGAAATCTACGCCTACGTCGAAAACAGCGGCAAAGAGTTCATCGGTCGCTTCGACCCGCGCTCGAACGCGCGCACCGGCCACACGATCGACGTGGTCTTCGATATGGAGAAGATGCACATCTTCGACCGCGAGACGGAAAAGGCGTTGACATAGTAAAGCCGCACGGCTGTGCGGCTCCACAATAAGGAGCCGCACGGCCATGCGTCTCTACAGGCCGTGCAGCTCTACAGGAGACCGGTTGTTTCGGCGAAGCCTAACATCAAGTTCATGTTCTGCACCGCCTGCCCCGATGCCCCCTTCACCAGATTATCCACCACCGCCACCACAATTGCCCGGCCCGGCTCGACCATTTGGTGACCGATCAACAGATGATTCGTGTGCTGGACGTGGCGCAATTCGGGGAGCTTACCCGCCGGCAACACGTGAATAAACGGCTCGGCGGTGTAGGCATCGGCGTAGACGGCGGCTAGGGTCGCGTCATCCACTTCCGGTTTGAGATTGACATAAATTGTAGAGAGAATCCCGCGGAAGACCGGCAACAGATGCGGGGCAAAGATAATATGCAAGCCGGTCTCCTGCTCCATCTCGACCAAATGGCGATGGATGCGGCCAACATTGTAGGCGCTAAAGGTCTCGTGCGTCTCGCCGAAATGCGTCTTCAACGACAGCGAACGTCCCGCGCCAGAGACGCCCGACTTACTATCGACAATCACGGTCGAATCGGCGAGCAAACCGGCGCGCACCAACGGCGCCAGCGGCAAAATGGCCGTCAACGGATAGCAACCGGTATTCGCCACCAAGCGGGATTGGCGAATGCGTTCGCGATGGAGCTCAGGCAGACCATACACCGCCAGCGCGAGCAATTCCGGCGCCGGATGCGGCTTGCCGCGCCGCGCCGCATAGACTGCGGGGTCGGCAATGCGAAACGTGTCGGAAAAATCGACCACTTTCGCGCCGGCATCAAGCGCGCGCTGCACAATCGGAATCAAGTCAGGGGTGTTATGGGGGAGGCAGGTGAAGACCAGATCAACACCAGCCGGATCGACCTCCTCCACCGCGGTCAGCCGCAGATCGCTCACAATCGGGAAGACATCGCTCAAACGCTGCCCAGCAGCAGAACGGGCAGTAGCAAAAGCGATCTCCACCTCCGGATGGCGGGAGAGCAGCTTGAGCAACTCAATCCCGGTGTATCCGGTTGCGCCATAAATACCGACACGGGCCATTGGTGCGCTCCTCGTACAACGAACGAATACCTTACTCGCTCAATTGTACCCTACTCTTACCATGTGCGGTCAGGCGCGATTGCGATCACGGCAGGGTGGATCTGGCCAAGCCGGCGCAAGAAGTTCAGAATCCGGGTAAACATAGGCATTGCTCCTCTCGTAGACGACCGGACACCTGTGCGCGACGCTTTCCCCCGGCGCATCGAACGGTACGATGGGAAAGGCATTGCACGCACACGCTGCTTCACGCAGCCGCAAGCCGGCGAACCCCGGCGGGTGGACGGTCATCGGACATCATCGATGCGCCATGATCAGCATAGCATAGCCATGTTAACGTTTCATCAGCCCAAAGGTTGAGGAGTGTTAACGCTGGCGGGGGGTAAGGAGGAATAGCCACGAAAACGCACAACAGGCGCACATGTTGCAGAACCCGCTTACCGAGCTTCCAATCGCTGAGTGATGAAGCCGTATAGTTTGCGTGGTCGGGTTGCTGCGCGGCGTCATGGTCATTGCTTGCCAGCACTGTAGCATGAAGGCAGGAAAAGCCCCCATCTTGCTTATGTCAATTATAATGATCTTCAGTGAAACATATCGGATGCTATGTTGCACTAAGCCTGTTTTACCGCAGAGGGCGCGGAGGGCGCAAATATGTCATTGCGAGGGCGCGCAGCGCCCGAAGCAATCTCCCGCTTCAGCGCGAAGGATGCCTGAAAGGTGGGCATGCGGGCGAGGCACAACGTCGCGACACCCGTACATTGCGCAGCCGCGCCGTATTGCCCGGCCCTTCAGGGCCGGGCTAGGGGTACGAAGCCCCGCTGCGCGGGCTGCTGGTCCTCACCCCCCGGCCCCCTCGCCCACCTGACGGCGGACGAGGGGCGCGGGGCAATATGTCATTGCGAGGGCGCGCAGCGCCCGAAGCAATCTCCCGCTTCGGCGCAGCACATGCCTGAGCGGATGACTCCCGCTCTTGGGGGAGATTGCTTCGCCGCCTCCGGCGGCTCGCAATGACAAGCGGGGAGCGGGGCCGGACCGCCGTCTGGCGCTAGGGGATTTTTTACCGCAGAGGGCGCGGAGGACGCAGGGGGAATAGCCACAAAAAGACGCAAAAGGCACAAAAAATACAAACCTCTGCGCCCTCTGCGCTCTTCGCGCCTTGGCGTTAAGCGTCTCTGCGCCTTTGCTTGCTCTGCGCCTTGGCATCGCAGGTTCCAAGGTTGCCAGCTCGTCACGCGCCACCTTGAGATCACTCTCAGCTTTACGCACCCATGCCAGCACACTCGGAGGGATCATAACGGCACACCCTCTTTATGGACGTAGTACGCAATGTGGCCCACATCGCTCTTATGTTGATCAAATTGGCTGGCTGATAACACCAGCACGTCGGCGGGCATCCGTTCTCGCACCAGACGCACCCCGATGGCCGTTGCCAAGCGTCGCTGCAACGCCCGTTCCAGCGGACGATCGACGATCAGCAAAAAATCCCAATCGCTGTCGAGCCGCGCCTCACCGCGCGCGCGGCTGCCGAAGAGCAGGATGCGCTGCACGCCAACGCTATACCGTTGCGCTTCTTCGTACATGATCGTTTTAGCGGTGCGCAGTGCGTCAGATACCATGGCGTGGATGCTCTCAGTCTTGCGGTGCGTAGCTGTATCATACCAGCAATTGGCTGATTTTGCGAGGAGGGTGCGCTTTTTACCGCAGAGGGCAGAAAGAGTTTTTACCGCAGAGGGCGCGGAGGACGCAGGGGGAATAGCCACAAAAAGACGCAAAAGGCACAAAAAATACAAACCTCTGCGCCCTCTGCGCTCTTCGCGCCTTGGCGTTAAGCGTCTCTGCGCCTTTGCTTGCTTGATGGCCCCCTCCCAGCCTCCCCCCGCTGGGGGGAGGAGCCAGCCACCCCTCCCCCAGCGGGGGAGGGGTTGGGGGTGGGGGCATTGGGCCGAATAGCTACAAAAAGACGCAAAAGGCACAAAACAATAAAAAACCTTTGCGCCCTCTGCGCTCTTCGCGCCTTTGCGTTTGAATCCTCTGCCCCTTTGCCTGCTTGATGGCCCCCTCCCAGCCTCCCCCCGCTGGGGGGAGGAGCCAGCCACCCCTCCCCCAGCGGGGGAGGGGTTGGGGGTGGGGGCATTGGGCCGAATAGCTACAAAAAGACGCAAAAGGCACAAAAAATACAAACCTTTGCGCCCTCTACGCCCTTCGCGCCTTTGCGTTTGAATCCTCTGCGCCCTTTGCGGAGCCGGACAGCCGTCCGGCTCTACAGCGCCTTGGCGTTGACCGCCTCGCAACTGCCCCGCATCGCCGGAGGAGACAGAACCTATGCCTCACCCAACTGTTCCAAAAGCCTTCGCAAATTCGCACGCACAATGTTCGTATTTGGGTGGTTCGCACCCAACCGCTGCTCCATAATCCGCAGCGCCCGCTCGTACAACGGGCGGGCGGCGCCGTAGTCCCCTTGCTGCTGCAACAGATACGCCAGATTGTTCAGGCTGGCGGCGGTCTGGGGGTGGTCGGGGCCCAGCGCCCGTTCCGTCATCGCCAGCGCCCGCTCGTACAACGGGCGGGCGGCGCCGTAGTCCCCTTGCTGCTGCAACAGCCCAGCCAGATTGTGCAGGCTGAGGGCGGTATCCGGGTGGTCGGGGCCCAGCGCCCGTTCCGTCATCGCCAGCGCCCGCTCGTACAACGGGCGGGCGGCGCCGTAGTCCCCTTGCTGCTGCAACAGCCCAGCCAGATTGTTCAGGCTGGCGGCGGTCTGGGGGTGGTCGGGGCCCAGCGCCCGTTCCGTCATCGCCAGCGCCCGCTCGTACAACGGGCGGGCGGCGCCGTAGTCCCCTTGCTGCTGCAACAGCCCAGCCAGATTGTGCAGGCTGAGGGCGGTATCCGGGTGGTCGGGGCCCAGCGCCCGTTCCCGGATCGCCAGCGCCCGCTCGTACAACGGGCGGGCGGCGCCGTAGTCCCCTTGGGATTCCAACAGCCCAGCCAGATTGTGCAGGCTGAGGGCGGTATTCGGGTGGTCGGGGCCCAGCGCCCGTTCCCGGATCGCCAGCGCCCGCTCGTACAACGGGCGGGCGGCGCCGTAGTCCCCTTGGGATTCCAACAGCCCAGCCAGATTGTTCAGGCTGGCGGCGGTCTGGGGGTGGTCGGGGCCCAGCGCCCGTTCCCGGATCGCCAGCGCCCGCTCGTACAACGGGCGGGCGGCGCCGTAGTCCCCTTGCTGCTGCAACAGAGACGCCAGATTGTTCAGGCTGAGGGCGGTATCCGGGTGGTCGGGGCCCAGCGCCCGTTCAGTGATCGCCAGCGCCCGCTCGACCAACGGGCGGGCGGCGTCGTAGTCCCCTTGCTGCTGCAACAGATACGCCAGATTGTGCAGGCTGGCGGCGGTCTGGGGGTGGTCGGGGCCCAGCGCCCGTTCCGTCATCGCCAGCGCCCGCTCGTACAACGGGCGGGCGGCGCCGTAGTCCCCTTGGTGATACAACAGGTTGCCCGTTGCCATCAGCAGTCGCGCCGCGTCTAGTTCATCCAACACGCTGGCGTGGTCGCACAACGCCAGCAGGTGCGGGCGGTATGGCGTGGCCGCCAGCGGCGCGCGCTCGATCTCGATCGTATCCATCACCGCCACCGCGGCTGCGGCCGTCGCGGCGCGGGTGGCGCCGGGGTCCGGGTCGCGCTGGCAGGCAAACGCGGCTACCAGCCGGTGGATCGCGACGCCGGCCGCGCTGCGCTCGGCGAGCCCGACCTCGCGCAACCGGCGCAGGGCTGGATCGGCGGCGGCGGTCGCGGCGGGGCCGGCCGGATCGCCGCCAGCCAGCGCCACCACCAGCGGCAGCGGTACGGGTGCGGGGGCCAGCCACGCCAGCCGGTGGAGCAACGCCCGCGCTGCCGCGTCGCGCTGCGGGTCAAGCCGGTCGTAGCTGAGCTGGATGGCCGCGGCGACGCCGCGCGGATACTGGGTGGGCAAGAGTGCCGCATGCGCCAGTTCATCGCTGAGCGACTCGTTGCGCAGCACGGTTTGCGCAAGCTGCTGGCGGTAGGCGGCCAGCGGCAGGTTCGGCAGGTCTTCGAGGTAGGCCCCGGCCAGTGCCAGCGCCAGCGGCAAGTCGCCGAGCAGCTCACAGATCGCATCGGCGTCCGCGGCGGCGGCCGGATCGGCTAGTAGGCTGTCCGCTGTCACCCCTTGCGCCTGCGCGCGCGATGCGAGCAGCAACCGGCGGCTATCGGCGCGGGGCAACGGCGCGAGCGCGACGTGCTGCACCCCCAGCGTTGCCCGCCAGTGGGCATTGCGGCTGGTCACCAGCACCCGGGCGCCGCCGGCGGCGGGCCGCCACGCCGCAAGGAGCTGCGGGTCTTCGAGGTTGTCAAAGATCAGCAGCCGGCGCACCGGCTCCTGCCACGCTCGCCGCACCGCCGCCACCTGATCCGCCAGCGCCAACCCCGCCCAGCCGGGCAGGTTCAGCCCGTCGGGGCCGCCGCAGGCGGCCACTTGCGCGGCAATGCTGTCGGCATCGGCCATATTCAGCCAGAAGACGCCGCCGGGGAAGCGGTCGCGGGTGCGGTAAGCAACCATCACGGCCAGTTGGCTCTTGCCGATCCCGGCGACGCCCTGCACCACCGGCGTAATCACCGCCACGTTGGGGTGGTCATCGCACAGGATCGCGGCCAAGCGCGCAAGCTCCGGCTCGCGCCCGGTAAAGAGCGGGTTAGGCTGGTAGGGCACCCGGAACGGCGCCGCGGTGGCCGGTTCCGTGACCGATGGCCACAGGCGGCCATCGCTCAGCCGGCTGAGCAGGGTCAGCGCCCACCACGCGGGGTGGCCGGCCTGCTGGACGGCCAGCCGGGCGAGGGTGAGGGCGCGGTCGAGCTGGCCGTCGCGGCTGAGTTCGGTGAAGAAGACCGGCAACGCAACGGCGGCGGCGGCTTGCGGCAACGCGCCGTGGGCCGCCAGCACCGCCGGCGCGCCGGCCTGCGCCAATCGCGGGCCGAGCGCCGCCAGCGGCTGGTCGTCGGTGAGGCCGGCGCAACTGATCAGCGCGATCAGGCGCGGGCGGCGGTCGGGGGCAAGGCTGCGGATGAGCGCGGCCAGATCGGCCCCGGCCCGCCGGGAGGCGTGCCCAGCCTCATCCACCAGCCACAGCCACGGTTGGCGCTCCACCAGCGCGCCGTGGGCCGCCAGATAGAAGATATCGCACCCCTCCCGCACCGCCGCGCTTAGCGCGTCCCACGTCGCGGGTACGACCGCGGCATCGATCCCGGCCAACGCCTGCTGGGCCCGCGCTGTTTCGGCATCGGCATCGATCGGCGCAAGCCCCCACCGCTCGGCGTCGCGCGGCGCGGCAATCGCGACGACGGCGCGCAGCGCGCTGCGCGGACGGCGGCGCAGCGGGGCCGGATCGTCCGCTGCGAGGTAGCGCGACAACCAGACCTGCCCATCGAGCGCGAGCGGCACGTCGCGCGCCGGGTCACGCAGCATCTCCCAGCGCAGGCCGTGCAAGGCAGCGGGCAGCAACAACTGCAGGCGCAGCGCCGTCGCGGCAGCCCGATTCACCGCTGCGGCGTACAACTCGCGGTAGGCGGCCAGCGCCGCGGCCTCAGCGAACAGCATGGCCCACAAAGCCGCGCCGTACGCAGCCGGATCGAGCGCTACAGCGCGCAAGGCCGCGTCATCGAACGGCCCGGCGCCAAAGGGGCCGCGGGAGGTGTCGGTATGGCCGTCGTGCAGGGTCAGCCGCATGTCGTACCGGGTGAGGGTAGCGATGGTCATGGCGCAATCGGTGATGCTTGGTGGATAGTATAGCAAATGCGGGGGGAGAATCGCAACCGGTGCGACCGCAGGGTTTTAGGTTTTTTTACCGCAGAGGGCGCGGAGGACGCAGGGGGGGTGTAATAGCCACAAAAAGACGCAAAAGACACAAACAATAAAAAAACCTCTGCGCCCTTTGCGCTCTTCGCGTCTTTGCGTTAAGCGTCTCTGCGCTTTTCTCGCTTGATGGCCCCCCTCCCAACCTCCCCCCGCTGGGGGGTTGGGGGCGGTGCCCGCAGCAATTCCTCGCTGAGGTGCAACCCAATGGCGTAGAGGCACCTCTTCCGCTGAAGTGGGAGATTGCTTCGCCGCCTCCGGCGGCTCGCAATGACAACCGGGGAGCGGGAGATGGTTTCGCCGCGCGGCGGGCAGAGCTGTGCTCTGCCCCTACCGCGCGGCTCGCAATGACAACCGGGGGAGCGGAGCCGGACAGCCGTCCGGCCAGCGCCTTGGCGTTAAGCGTCTCTGCGCTTTTCTCGCTTGATGGCCCCCCTCCCAACCTCCCCCCGCTGGGGGGGAGGAGCCGAACACCCCTCCCCCAGCGGGGGAGGGGTTGGGGGTGGGGGCATTGGGCCGAATAGCCACAAAAAGACGCAAAAGACACAAAAAATAAAAAACCTTTGCGCCCTCTGCGCCCTTCACGTCTTTGCGTTTGAATCCTCTGCGCCTTTGCGGAGCCGGACCGCCGTCCGGCTCTACTGCGGCCTTTACCCTGTCACGCCTGTAGCGCTGCTTCGAGCCGGGGCACGATCTGCGCCCAATCATAGCCGGCGCAGACGAAGGCCCGGCCCGCTTGGCCGAGCCGTTGCGCGAAGGGCCGGTCGGTGACGAGCCGGCTAACCGCGGCGGCCATCGCCGCTGGCGTGTCGGCCAGCAACAGATGCTCGCCGTTGCGCAGGCCGGGAATACCCTCTGCCCCCATGCTGGTACTCACCACCGGCGCGGCCATCGCCAGCGCTTCGAGCAACTTCAACCGCGAACCGCCCCCGATCCGCATAGGAATAACGACTGCGGCGGCGGCGGCCAGCGCCGGACGAGTGTCATCAACTTCGCCGGTGACGATGATGGTCTGGTGGTCGTGCAGCGCGCGCAGGCTGGGATGGGGCCGGCGTCCGATGAGCCGTAAGCGCAGGGCCGGATGGTGCCGGCGGATGTGCGGCAAGACCTCGTGGGCAAACCAAAGGACGGCATCGACGTTGGGCCGGTAGTCGAGCGTGCCAATAAAGACGAGATCGTTGGAAGGGGGCGCAGCCTGCGGCACGAAATGGCTGCAATCGACGCCGTTGGGCACGAGGTGCAATGGGGCGTTTGGCGCTAACCGGCGCAAGGCTGCGGCGTCTTCCGCCGACACGACCAATACCCGATCGATGGTCTGCAACACGCGCCGCTCGAAGGCGGCCAGCTTAAACCACTGGATCAACGAGTAGCCGCCGCCGATCAGCGCTTTGGGGCGCGGCGCGCGGCGCAGGTCGTTGAGCGCGGCGCGGCGTTGGAGCAGGTACTCGGCGTTGAATTCGTCGAGCGCCAAGCGGACGCGATGCTTGCGCGCTTGTAGTAAGTAGGGCGCCATTTCGATGCTCTCGGCCAGCACGACCTCAAACTGCGCGCTGGCCAACAGCTCGGCGAAGGCGGCTGAATAGGCCGGGCTCGCGTTGCGTAGCGCCATATCCGGCAATGGGCTTGCCAGCGTCGTCAGCGCGCGCTGGCCCAACGAGCGGGCCGGCGGCCCGATCACGATCCGCACCTCGGCGAGATCGCGCAACGGCTGCATCGCTGCCGCCGCCGCTTCGTCAGGGGCGAAGGAGAGCAGCGTGACCGCATGGCGAGCAGCTAACCCGCGCAGCAGATGGTAGATCCGCAACGCGCCGCCGCCGCGCGGCGGGTACGGCGGATAGGGCGAGAGCATCAAAATCCGCATACCATCTCGTAGGGGCATAGCGCCGCTATGCCCGCCTCGTAAGAGCATAGCGCCGCTATGACCGCCTCCTGAGGAAGACTAGACCCACGCATCGTCTGGGCCGGGGACAGGCCGCGGCCAATCGGGCGGGTAGATCAGATAGACCGTCCCGCTTGAATTGGCCTGCCATGCCGCGGCCAGTTGATCGTGCGGGTACGCGCGCAACAACCGGTCGCGACCGGCTGGTTCAGCGATCAGCGCGTGCGTATCGGTAAAGCCGCGCACCACGGTCAGATGGCCGCTGGTGCGGCCCGGGGCATCGTCGATCTGACCAGCTTCCCACGCCAAGCTGACAATCACCGGCACGCCGGCCGCAGTCCAGCGCCCGATTTGTTCGAGCGTATTGAAGCGGGTGACGTAGGCGCGCAGGCCAAAGCGGGCCGCGAAGGCGGTATTGAACGACCAATTGCCGGTGCCTTCCCATCCCGGATCGAAGATGCCGGCGACGGTGAGATCAGGCAAGGTCGCGCCACCGGCGAAGGGCGCGAGGCGCGGATCGGCCAATTGGGCATACCAATAGGCCAGCACCATGTGAACCGCCGTCGGGCTGCACCAGCCGTCGCCGCCGGGATAGTCGTATTGGCAGAGCAAGAGCGGCAGCGCAATGGCGGAACGGGCCGGCGGCTGGGAAAGCGAAACCGGCGGCGCGGTTGTCGTGATACAGAGAAACAAATCGGTCAATTCAGGCATATCGGCGCCGGGCAAGCCGCAGAGCAACACCCGCGCCTGCACGGCGTGCGCTGGGGTCGCCAGTTGCACGGTATCGGTGGCGACACAACCGCCTTCATTCCGTTGCGCGTCAAAACTGGTGCGCCGCGCGCCGTCAGCATCCCACGCTGCCAAGCGGTACCACCCGCTCCACCGGCCATCCTGCTGCACACGCAGTTGCACTTCGATCCAGCTCTCAGGCGGGGTATCGGCGGCCCAACTCGGAATGATGGCAACCGCCTCATTCACCGCGAGCGGCGGACTGATCAGCGCAATCCGCGCGTGCGGATCGTCGGCGGGCAACGGCGCTGCCCGTTCCCATTCATCAATCGCCGGTTCGTCCCAATGGTGGAGAAGATGATGCGGCATAGTGAATCTATCCTTCGGCGCTGTCAAGCACCCATGCAGCGGGACCAAGCACATCGAGATCGGGATGAGCGGCGACTTCCGGCAGCAAGGCAGCGCTGACCAGCAGCTCTTCGAGATGCAACGTATCAGGAATGCGCACCAGCCGCACCGCCGCCGGATCAGGCTGGCCGCACGTCTTGATCGCCATCGCCACCGCATCGCGCTCGGTCGGCAGGGTAATCGGTAAACCGCCTTTGCAGAGACCAACCAGACCTGCCGTCAACACATTCACATAGGTGGCGTGAAAATCGATTTTGGTGGCAAGGCGCGCGGTGGTAATATCGGCTAACCCGATCCCATTGGCGTTGCCATGGGTTTCAGGGGTGAGATCAAACACGACAATCACGTTAATGACGGGCCGTTCAGGCGGCGGCTCGCCGGGGATGGGCAACCGCCCGATCACGTTGGTATCCATCCCAGTGCCGCTGATGTTCTTCCCGATCCGGTCTACCACCAGCACATCCAGCCGGTCGAACGGCAAGCGCGCCATCATGTCTTTGCTGCGCGCCAGCAAGGCCGCTTCGCCGGGGCCGCCAATCTCGGCGGGAGGGAGCGCGACAATCGCTGCGGTTTGATCACGCGCATCTTCGAGAATTGCCAAACCGGCCAGCACCTTGCCGCGCTCGACCACCATGCGCGCCATCGGCACGAGTTGCTCTTTCAAACCATACACCGCCGTGCGATGGACAATCTCAGCGCCGTGGCGCTTGCCCAACCCGACGGCGCACATCTTGGCCAAACCGCTCTCAATCGGCGCTTTGAACGAGGTATGGGTCTTGATGCGGTTAATCACCAGCACGCCGTCAGCTTCGGCGGCCAACCGATCCATGTAGACCGGCGTGCCGTCGGCGATCCGGCCCAACTCAACCACCTCCATCGTGGCCCGGATCGGGCAGCCGATCGATTGCTCGGTGATGCCGAGTGCAGCAAGGAGCGCCACTTGGCCTTCAGCCGTCGCGCCGCCGTGGCTGCCCATCGCCGGCACGAGAAACGGCTCGGCGCCGTGATCGCGCAACCAGCGCACCGCCGCCGCGGTGATCGGCACGATATTCGTAATTCCCCGGCTGCCGGCGGTGACGGCAATCCGCATACCGGGCCGCAGTTGGGCCGCCAAGCCGAGCCGGTCAAGCTCGGCCCGCACCGCTGCCGTCACATCGGCCAGCGGCGCGGTCTGCCAGCGCTGGCGCACGCGAAAGAGCGGCGGCAGCGGCGTATCGGCGTGAATGTCTTCAATGTTGAGTGTGATCTGCATCGGCCAGCCATAGTGCGATAACCAACCCTTGCCCGATTGTACCACACCGGCCATTGCGTCCGGCGCAAGCACCGTTGGGAGTGCAATGTTTATTCCCCAACCGGCCGGCCGGTAGACAAATCGCAACCGCTGTGCTATACTGCTTACCGACCGGTCGGTCGGTTTTTCATGCAACAAAGGAGTAGTTCCACGTATGGCAAACGAACGCCAGCGCAACCAAATCCTCGGTCTGCTCTTCTTCGGCGTCTTGATGGCCGCGCTCGATATTGCCATCGTCGGGCCGGCCTTGCCCGCGATCCAAAACGTCTTTGGCGCCGATGAGCGAGCATTGTCGTGGGTCTTCTCGATCTATGTGTTGGGGAACTTGATCGGCACGCCGCCCATTGCCGCACTCTCAGACCGGTTTGGCCGGCGCGCACTGTATATCGCTAGTCTGAGCGGTTTTGCGCTCGGTTCATTATTGGTTGCCATTGCGCCTTCCTTTACCGTGCTGCTGATCGGGCGTCTCGTGCAAGGTTTCAGCGCCGGCGGCATCTTTCCGGTCGCCAGCGCCGTGATCGGCGATACCTTCCCGCCTGAGCGGCGTGGTTCGGCGCTGGGTCTGATCGGCGCCGTCTTTGGCATTGCCTTCCTGATCGGGCCAATCCTTGGCGGTTTGCTGTTGCTGCTCGGCTGGCAGTGGCTCTTCTTGATCAATCTGCCGATTGCGGCTATTCTCATCGCCTTCAGCGCCAAGCTGTTGCCGGGACGGACACGGGACACCACAGCGCCATTTGACGTGGCCGGCTTGGCGACGCTGGCGGTCATGCTCACCGGTTTGGCGTATGGCTTGACTGAACTCGATCCGGCCTTATTGCGCGCGGGTGAATTGCCGTGGCTGGCGATCGGCGCCTTGATCATCGCCATCGTGTTTGCGCCGATCTTTATCGCGGTGGAACGGCGCGCGGCAGAACCGGTTCTGCAACCAACAATCTTCCGTTCCCGCCAAATCTGGCTGACGGCTGCATTGGCGATCGGCGCCGGCATCGCTGAGTCGGCGATCGTCTTCGTGCCAGCGCTTGTGACCTCGGCCTACGGCGTGAGCAGCTCAACCGCCAGTTTCATGCTCTTGCCGGTGGTGCTGGCGATGGCAGTTGGTTCGCCGGTGTCGGGACGGATGCTCGACCAGTTCGGTTCGCGCATCGTGGTGACGATCGGCGTCGCCTTAAGCGGGATCGGATTGATCATCCTTGGCGGCTGGCCGGCCAGCATCGTCGCTTTCTACCTTGCCTCAGCGGTGATGGGGATTGGGCTTGCGATCTTGCTTGGCGCGGCATTGCGGTATATTCTGTTAAATGAGGTGCCGGCCAATGAACGGGCCGCGGCGCAAGGGTTGCTAACCGTCACGATGGGCAGCGGCCAACTGTTGGGAGCGGTGCTGGTCGGGATTATTGCGGCTGCCGGCGGCGGCGCGGTCGCGGGATACGGGTTGGCATTTCTGGCCATTGGCGTCGTGATGCTGCTCTTGACCTTGGCCGCCTTGGGCCTCAAGAGCCGGGCCGCCGAACGCGCCAGCGCACTGGCCCATGCCCATTCATAACGAGCTTGTACGTGTACAGCGTGCTGTGCCCCCAGCTTCCTGTATGGGCATAGCACGCTGTGCCCCATCCATACACACCTATGAACCGGCAACAAAACTCTGAGCACATCCGTAACCGGATCATCGACGAAGCCGCGCGACTCATTGTCACGTATGGCTACGAAGGCATCGCCATGCGTGAAATTGCCGAAGCGGCGGGCTTGTCGAAAGCCGGCCTCTACCATCACTTTCGCGACAAAGAAGACCTGCTGGTGGCGGTGTTGACCAATTGGGCCGAAGAGATGGCGGGGCTGGCGGCGGCGGCTGGTCGCGAACCGGACACCCGCGCGCAGTTGGCGGCGTTGGTGCGCGGGTTATTTGCCCAAGCGCCGGCCCAGCGGGCGTTGGTGCGGCTGAGCAACCACGATCTGCCGCGCCTGAGCGAAACTGCGCGCGCGAGCGTCGAACGCTGCTACGCCAACGGCCTGATTGCGCCGATCACCGCGATGATCCGGGCCGGCATCGACCGTGGTGAGCTGCGTCCGGTTGATCCCCATGTCGCTGCATGGTTGCTCATGGGAATGCTCTATCCCTTTTTCCACACCGAGCAGGCGAAGATTGGCGAGCATGGAGAGGCGATTGCCGATCTGATCATCACCACGTTCTTTGATGGCCTTGCCCAACCGAACAACTCGACGACCGCAGCGGGTGAGTGATCATTGCTCACCCGCTGCGGCGGTGCGCAATTAGAAGATCGCCAAATAGCGGTCAATTTCCCATTGCGACACGTAGGCGCGATAACTCTCCCACTCTTGCTGTTTGGCGTCGAGGAACCGCTCGGCGACCGAGGGGCCAATCGCTTCGAGGATAACCTCGTCTTCGCGGAGGGCATCGAGCGCCGCGCCGAGCGAGGTCGGCAAGGTCGCCAACCCGCGCGCACGAGGATCGACGTGGAAGAGATCTTCTTCGGCAGCGTCACGCAGCGGCAATTTGCGCTTGATGCCATCGAGACCGGCGGCCAGCATCGCCGTGTACGCAAGGTAGGGATTGCAGGCCGGATCCGGGCAGCGCAGCTCGATCCGCGTCGCCTGATAGCGACCGGCGGTAATGCGCGGCACGCGCACCAGCGCCGAGCGATTGGTGCGGCCCCACGAGATATGCACCGGCGCCTCGAAGCCGGGCACGAGCCGTTTGTAGGAATTGACCAGCGGCGCGAGCAGCACGCACATGCCGCGAGCATGGGCCAGCAAGCCGGCAATGAAATGGCGGGCCAGCGGCGACAAGCCGTAGGGATCATCGGGATCGGCAAAGAGATTTTTCCCGCTCTCGACATCCAGCAGGCTCTGGTGAACATGCATGCCGCTGCCGTTGACGCCGGCCATCGGTTTCGGCATAAACGTCGCGTGCAGGCCATTGATCTGGGCCACCGCCTTGAGCGCCACCCGCGCCGTCACCAGATGATCCGCCGAGCGCAACGCATCGGCGTAGCGCAAGTCAATCTCGTGCTGGCCGGGAGCGACCTCGTGATGCACCGCTTCGACCGTAATCCCCATCGCCTGCAACGTGCGCGCCATCTGGCGGCGGATATGGGTAGCCAGATCGGTCGAAACATCAAAATACCCCGCCTTGTCATGCGGTTCGAGAATATGCCCGTTGGGATCGGTCTTAAACAAGAAAAACTCAAGCTCCGGCGCCACCATGAAGCGGTAGCCGGCTGCCGCCGCTTGATCGAGCATCCGGCTCAAGACATTGCGCGGATCGCCGGTGAAGGGTTTGCCGTCGGGGGTATAGACCGAACAGATCAAGCGCGCTGTAATCATGCCCTCGTGCCGATCCCACGGCACCACAGCGTAGGTCGAGAGGTCGGGCACAAGGTACATATCGCTCTCGACCATGCGGGCAAACCCCTCGATCGACGAGCCATCGAACCAGACACCGTGGTCGAGCGCGTCGGGCAATTCTTCAACCGGAATGGTCACCGTCTTGCCGATGCCCAACACATCGGTGAACTGCAAATTCACGAACGCGACATTATCAGCGGCGACGCGGCGCAGCAGCATTTCGCGCGGATCATCGCTCATGGGCTGCGCTCCTCCTTACTAGGGTAGGCGGATGACACGTTTCTTGTACTATACCACACTAAGGGCGGGGTAGGGGCATAGCATCGCTATGCCCCTACC
>NZ_LWQS01000086.1 GCF_001650695.1 Chloroflexus islandicus | reverse complement strand
CGGGCCGTCCTCCGTGTCAACCGCGGTGCGATTGACGATGGGGAGTATAGCAACTCTTGCCCGATTTGTCAAGCGGCTCTGCGTAACCGAGTTAAACCGCTTTCCTAAGCGATATTTCTCGTTATACGGCGCATGATAGAGCCGTCACAAATCAACGAATTTGCGTGGTACACTGTGAGCAGGTCACGGTTTTGCTGTCACCTGTGACCTCACATGCCAGAAAGGAGATTGCATGCCCGCCTTAACCGAACGTATGCTGGCGCTGGTTGATCAGTGGAATGCAACCGGCGACCGCCGGGCCATCTTTCTGGCCTGTTACCAGCGGATGACTGAGCATATGCTCGCTGCGGTAGAACGCGATGAATTCCACGATTCAGCTTGGGTGCATCGGCTGATCGGCGACTTTGCCGATTATTATTTTGTCGCCCTTACGGCGTGGGAACAAGCAACCGGCGGGCCGCAGGTCTGGCAACACACCTTCGCGTTCGCTACACGGCGCGACACAGCCATTGTGCAACATCTGCTTTTGGGGGTGAATGCGCATATCAACTACGATCTGGTCTTGGTGTTGGATGATTTGCTGCGCCCGGAATGGTCGCACCTCTCGGAACGTGAACGCCAGCACCGGCGAGCGGACTACGACGCGGTCAATCGGGTGATTGCGCTCACGATCGATCGGGTGCAAGATGAGGTGATCGCGCCATACGCCCGCGCGATGCGCATCCTTGACCGCGCCTTCGGCCCGCTCGACGAATGGTGTACGGCGCACTTAATCCGTAACTGGCGCAACGATGTTTGGCAGCAAGCGATGCAGACGATCGTGACAAATGACGGCGCCGAACGCGCCGTCGCTCGCCAGCAGGTTGACCGCATCGCCACGCAACGCGCCCGCTTGCTCAGTGGCGACGCGCTCGGCGCGCGGGTGTTTGGGTATCCGTTACGCTGGCTGAACCGGCTACGGCTCATCTGAACAAGCTCTCGCGAGAATGTAGGCTACGACATCTAACGTACTTGTAGTCCATCAGCAAGAGGGTGTATGTCTGTCGAAACACAGCCGCCGCTTTGGCGGGTATGGTTATGGCCCGCTGTCGTTGGCATTGCGATTGCTGTTGCAAACGTGCTCGTCTTTATCTTGTTACCCCCCGATCTGGTCGAACGGTTAGGCGCCCTCGGTTACTTGGGCGCTTTTCTTTCGGCGGGAATCGCTAACGCTTCGATTGTGGTGCCGGTGCCGTATTATCCACTCCTGATCCGGCTGGGTCAGGCCTTTAATCCCTATGGCGTCGCTGTCGCCGCCGCTGCCGGTTCGGTACTCGGCGAGCTAGTCGCCTTTTACGCCGGGAGGAGCGGGCGCAAGGCGATGGAGCGTACTGCGTTCTACGACTGGGTACATCGCCAGATGCAGCACCGCTGGCGCGCGCCGGTCGTGTTGTTCGTCCTCTCGGCACCGCCGAACCCGTTTTTCGACATCGCCGGCATTATCGCCGGCGCCGTTGGTGTGCCAGTTTGGGTGTTCGCCACGACGGTCTTTCTAGCCCGGATTGTACGGATGGGGTTAGTCGTGCTGCTGGGGTATACGCTCTTTGGCGGTTGGTGAACCTGACCGTGTGGCACATACGAACCCCTCTGCACCTATGCTACAATTCAAGGTAACGCAGGGCGCGAGGCTGGCGCGCCACTGGAATAGGATCGCCAGCAAGAAAGCGGAGGTTCGCGATGGAGCGCAACCTTGGAATGGATTTGGTGCGGGCCACCGAAGCGGCGGCGCTGCGTTCGGGGCGCTGGATGGGTCGCGGCGACAAGAATAGCGCTGATCAGGCCGCCGTTGATGCGATGCGGATGGCACTGAACAGTGTGCCAATGAACGGTATTGTGGTGATCGGTGAAGGTGAGAAGGACGAAGCGCCGATGCTCTATATCGGCGAACGGGTTGGCAATGGCGAGGGTGAAGAGATCGATGTCGCAGTTGATCCGGTTGAGGGTACTACGTTGCTCGCCGAAGGTATGCCCGGCGCAATTGCGATCGTTGCTGTCGCTGAACGCCATTCATTCTACAACTGGCGCGGCATCCCGTACATGGATAAGCTAGCCGTCGGCGAACGGGCCAAGGGCGTGATCGATATCAATGCGCCGGTGGCCTACAATATTCGCGCGGTAGCGCGCACGCTCAATAAGCAAGTCGAAGACGTGACCGTCGTCGTGCTTGATCGCCCGCGCCACAAGGATCTCATTCGCCAGATTCGCGAAATCGGCGCGCGTATTAAGCTCATTGCTCACGGCGATGTCAGCGCCGGGATTATGACCAACATTGAGAACCCACCGGCTGATATCTTGATGGGGATCGGCGGCGCGCCGGAAGCCGTGCTGACGGCGGCAGCGCTGAAGTGCATGGGGGGCGAGATCCAGTGTAAAATCTGGCCGCGGAACGACGAAGAACGCGCGCGCGCCGCTGAACTTGGCCTCGATCCTAAACAAGTATTGACGACTCGTGATCTGGTGCGCGGCGAGAATGTGGTGGTGGCGGCCACCGGCATCACCTCCGGCGAGTTTCTCCGCGGCGTGGAGTATTTCGGTGGCGGCGCCCGCACCCATAGCGTGGTGATGCGCTCACGTTCGGGGACGGTGCGCTACATCGATGCCACCCACCGCTGGGATAAGCTGATGCGCATCTCTGATATGCCGTATGTCCATTAAACTTTCCGCGCAACCTACAACGGTGCGCGACCGGCTGGTGCAGTCGCCATTCCTGATTGCATTGTTGGCGTTGGCCACCGGCAGCCTGATCGGCGGCGTGACGGCGTTGGGGCCGTTGTACGCCGCCGCCGGTTTGCTGGCCTTGGCCATCGCCACCGCGTTGTTGGTGAGCGTCAAGGCCGGTTTGATCGCGGCCTTGGCCGTAGCCACAATGATCCCGTTTGGCACCTTGCCGTTTAAGGCGATTATTACGCCGAATTTCCTAACGCTGGTGTTGGTGGCGCTCAACGGGGTCTGGTTTTTGCGCGCGCTGGCGCGCTCGGATACGTATGATGTTCGCTTTGGTTCGCTGGGCTTGCCGCTGATCGGGTTTCTCGGCCTGACCCTCTTTTCGCTGGTGCTCGGCGCACGCGGGTTGCCCGACCCGCAAACCCTCCACAATTACGCCAAGTTTGTGTTGGGGGTCTTTTGCTACCTGACCGTGATCAATTGTGTGCGTGACCGCGACACCGCCCGGCTGATCGTGCGCGCCTTGATTGTGGTTGGCGGTTTGTCGGCGCTGATCGGGTTGATTTTGTGGGCCTTGCCCGATTCGATCGCCTTGCAACTGCTGGTGGCGCTGGGCCGGATCGGGTACCCGACCAGCGGGCGGGTGTTGCGGTATGTGGAAGATGACCCCAACGGCCTCGAACGGGCGATCGGCTTGGGGGTTGACCCGAACAGTTTCGGCGGGATGCTGGCCCTCGTCGCGGTGCTGACCCTGACCCAACTCGCCGCACCGCGCCCGATCTTGCCGCGCTGGTTGTTGGCAACTTTGGGCGGGTTGCAGGTGCTGGCACTATTGCTGACCTTCTCGCGCGCGGCCCTGTTCGGCTTGATCATCGCGGCGGCCTTTTTGGCCACCGTGCGTTATCGCCGGTTGTGGCGGTATATGATTGTCGCCGGCATCCTCGGCGGCGTGCTGCTCTTGGGGCTAGGGTATGCGGACGAATTCATAAACCGTGTGCTCTCCGGCGTCCAGTTCCGCGATCAGGCCCAACAGATGCGTCTCGACGAGTACGCCAACGCGATCGCGATTATCCAGCGCTATCCGGCGTTTGGCATCGGCTTTGGCCAAGCGCCCGATCTCGACCTCTCGGCGGGGGTGAGCAGTATTTACCTCGCGATTGGCCAACGCATGGGCTTGATCGGGCTGGCCGTCTTTTTGGGCCTGATCGGATTTTGGTTTACCCGCAGCCTGCGCATCTTGCCGCACCTCGATGATGAGGCGGCTAGTTGGCTGCTCGGCTGCCAAGGCGCGATCGTGGCCGCGCTCGCGGTCGGCTTGGCCGATCACTATTTCTTTAATATTGAGTTTAGCCACATGGCGACGCTGTTTTGGTGTACGATCGGGTTAGGCAGCGCCATCGAGTGGTTGATTAACGAACCGCCGGCGTAAGGGCAACGCAATCCAGCGCCCCAACGACGGCAACACCGATGAGTTTGAAATCACATTATCATGGCAAGTAAAAACAACCATCCCGGCGTAGTCGCCGACAACCGTAAAGCTCGTCACGATTACGACATCGAAGAGACTATCGAAGCGGGCATTGTTCTCTCTGGCAGCGAGATCAAATCAGTGCGCGCCGGGCGAGTGAATTTGCGCGGCAGTTTCGCCCGCGTCGTCAACGATGAAATTTTTCTCTATGATGCCCATATCGCGCCGTATGAGCAATCGGGCAAATACTTCAACCACGACCCGCTGCGTCCGCGCAAGCTCTTGCTGCACCGCCGCGAGATCAACCGGCTGAATGGGTTGGTGCGGATGAAGGGTATGACGCTGGTGCCGCTGAAGATCTATTTCAAAGGGCGGCGGGCTAAGGTCGAGCTTGGGGTGGCCCGTGGCAAGAAGATGTATGACAAGCGCGAGGATATTGCCCGCCGTGATGCCGCGCGCGATATTGACCGCGCGCTCAAGCGTTCGCGGCAAGAGCGGTAAATGGGAATAGCCGCAAAAAGACGCAAAAGCACGGATCAAACCGCCGTACTTACGCTTACAAGGGCACATTATGACCGACCGTTTCCAGCGCATTCGCGATCGCTACCTATCCGGCGAAATCCCGTGGGATCACCCCGAACCGCCGCCCGAAATCATTGCGCTCAGCCGTGAATTGCCGCCGGGCCGCGCCATCGATCTCGGCTGCGGTCTCGGTCGTGCCTGTATCTGGTTGGCCCGCGCCGGCTGGCAGGTTGACGGGGTCGATTTCATTCCCGAAGCGATTGCCATGGCCGCCGAACGGGTGGCTACCGCTGGGGTTACTGACCGGGTGCGCCTGTTTGTCGCCGATGTCACCAAGCTCGATTTTCTCAGCGGGCCATACGATTTGGCGATCGATGTCGGCTGCGGCCACGGCTTCGCCGAGCCAGCTCTGCATGCGTACCTTGATGAAGTTCACCGTTTGCTGCGACCGGGTGGGTTGTTTGTGTTGTTTGCCCATCTGCGCAATAGTGATCAGACAGAGACGCTCAAGACCAGCATTGAGCAATCGGCGCTGATGCAGGCCCTACGCCAGCGTTTCACCGTCGAGCAGTTTGTGCCCGGCGAGACGGTGGTGATGGGCAATCGCGGCCCCTCAGCGTGGATCTACCTGCGACGGATGTAAAGACAAAGCGGTAGAAAAGCGAGCTCGTCCGGTGGTCATTGCGAGCCGAGCGCAGCGAGACAAAGCAATCCCCCGTGAAAGCGGAAACACACCGCTCAGTGTTCGTTAGCTCGCGAGCAGGAGAGTGCTGCGAGGGCTACGCCCCCGCGCACTGACAAGAGTAGACTATTGAGCCACAACGGTACAGCATCACTGTGTCTGGGTATCGCGCTGTCTATCTGGAGTAGCCAATGAAACCCATCCAAGACACCTATCCCGATGAGTTGAGCCACTGCTACGGTTGCGGACGTCTCAACCCTGACGGGTTGCAGATCAAGAGTGTTTGGGACGGTAACGAAGCCATTGCCCGTTTTACCCCACGCCCCTACCACACCGCCGTGCCCGGTTATGTGTACGGCGGGTTGCTCGCGTCGTTGATCGACTGTCACGGCACGGGCACCGCTTCGGCAGCCGCTTACGCGGTGACTGGCCGCGAGCCGGGCACGGCCCCGTACTTGCGCTACCTCACCGCCTCGCTGCGGGTGAATTTCTTGAAGCCGACCCCGCTTGGCCCCGAATTGGTCATCCACGGGCGGGTGAAAGAGATGGCCGGTCGTAAGGTGGTGGTTGAGGCGTGGATCGAGGTGAATGGCGAGACGACGGTGCAAGGCGAAGTGGTGGCGGTACAAGCGCCCGATCATATGATCGAAGCGTTGCTCAATCGAGCGTAACTGGTGTCGCGGCGGGAATGTTTGTACTGGATAGATGCCCTCCCCCCCAACCCCCTCTCCCACCTTGCGGCGGGAGAGGGGGAGCGTTTTTACCGCAGAGAGCGCAGAGGACGCAGAGGGTGAGCCGCTTGGTTGGCGGCACTGTCATTGCGCTCGCGGCAGGCAGCAGCGCCCCGCTCCCGCGTTGCGCGAGCGGGGAAGGTGGTGATGGCACACCAGCACTCGCGTTCCGGTTGTCATTGCGAGGGAGTGGTGGCTCCCAGCGCGACTGGGAGCCTCCCGACCGAAGCAATCTCCCGCGATGGCGGAACATACCGGCTCAGGCATGGCCGGACAGGGAATAGCCACAAAGAGACACAAAAAGCACAAAATACACTTTATGTTTGCGTCTTTAGTGTGTTTGTGCGGCTATTCCCTGACCCAGTTTGAAGGGCCGGGTTAGACTAGCGCAGCCCGCTGCGCGGGCTAGGGAATAGCCACAAAGAGACACAAAAAGCACAAAATACACTATGTTTGCGGCTTTAGTGGGTTTGTGCGGCTATTCCCTGACCCAGTTTGAAGGGCCGGGTTAGACTAGCGCAGCCCGCTGCGCGGGCTAGGGAATAGCCACAAAGAGACACAAAAAGCACAAAATACACTTGATGTTTGCGTCTTTAGTGGGTTTGTGCGGCTATTCCCTGACCCAGTTTGAAGGGCCGGGTTAGACTAGCGCAGCCCGCTGCGCGGGCTAGGGAATAGCCACAAAGAGACACAAAAAGCACAAAATACACTATGTTTGCGGCTTTAGTGGGTTTGTGCGGCTATTCCCTGACCCAGTTTGAAGGGCCGGGTTAGACTAGCGCAGCCCGCTGCGCGGGCTAGGGAATAGCCACAAAGAGACACAAAAAGCACAAAATACACTTGATGTTTGCGTCTTTGGTGTGTTTGTGCGGCTATTCCCTGACCCAGTTTGAAGGGCCGGGTTAGACTAGCGCAACCCGCTGCGCGGGCTAGGGAATAGCCACAAAGAGACACAAAAAGCACAAAATACACTTTATGTTTGCGTCTTTAGTGGGTTTGTGCGGCTATTCCCTGACCCAGTTTGAAGGGCTGGGTTAGACTAGCGCAGCCCGCTGCGCGGGCTGATGGCCCTCACCCCCCAACCCCCACTCCCACCTGACGGCAGGAGTGGGGGAGCTGCTATGTCTTCGCGACAGGCACTGGTTGAGGTACACCAGCGCCCGCGTTCCGGTTGTCATTGCGAGGGAGGGTCGGCTCCCAGCGCGGCTGGGAGCCGCCCGACCGAAGCAATCTCCCGCGATGGCGGAACCAACCAGCTCAGGCATGGCCGGACAGGGAACCCAGCCCCTGTTCCCACCAATGGGAGCAGGCAACAAAATGTTTAGACAGGATAGATGCTTTTTCCGCGCCTGAAGCACTCTTGCATGCCAGAGCGCGCTAGGGCCGCAGCCGCACCCAGCGCGCCTACGATGGCGGTACGGGAGAGCTACGCTCATCTTCCCCTGCTCCTGCTCCCGCAAGCAGGAGCAGGGAGAGATGATGTTTAGACAGGATATATACTTTTTCCGCGCCTGAAGCACTCTTGCATGCCAGAGCGCGCTAAGGCCGCAGCCGCACCCAGCGCGCCTACGATGGCGGTACTGGATAGATGCTTTTTCCACACCGCAGCGGCTACCTTATGCGCTAGCCCCGCTGTAACGGCTGAGGCCCCAGCGGAAGAACAAGCGCGCTATGACGAACAGGCCGAGCGCAACCCCCGCTGCTAACGCCAATGTTGAGCCGGTTAGCCGATTGGTCAGCGCCTCGGCGGGGACGGTGACGGCAAAGGCCACCGGCACTAGAAAGGTCAAGAGGGCGCGCAACCACGATGGGTAGATGCTGACCGGCCAGCGTCCGGCGGCGAAGAGGCCTTCAAAGAGGTTGATCAGACTTTCGATCTGAATCACCCAGAAACTGGTCGTCGCTAATATCAGCCAAAACGAGTAGATTGCAATCACACCACACAACACGGCAGCGCCAAAGGCGATGATTTGCTCAAGCCGAACACTCGCCTGCATCCACAGCAAGGCCCAGCCAATGACCAGCAAGCCGGCGATGGCGTTGGTGAAACGCCATACCTGCCATTCGCGGATGCTGATCAGTAATTGGGCATCAACCGGTTTGGTCAGCGCATAATCCAGCTTGCCTTCTAACACGTCTTGGGCTAAGCGTAGCATATTGGGTTGGATCACGGCTTGCACGATGCCGATCATCACCCCATAGATTCCCATCACCACCAACAATTCGGGCGGCGTCCAACCGGCCAGTACCGTGGTGTGCCGGAACACAAGGCCCAACCCGATCAGGGCCGTCGCCAGCCCGATCGCCGATTCGAGCACTTGAAAGAAGAAGTTCGCCCGGTATTGCAGCTCGTTGAGGATGCCAATCCGGGCAAAGGTGGCAATAATGCGTGCAACATCCATCTTCTACCCGCCTACCGCTGTATAGCGCCGGATTGCGCTTCGCCACACCACCGCCAACAGCCCTAAGCCAACGCCGATCCAGAACGCTTGCATTGCCAGCCCTCCCAGCAAGCCAGCCAGCGAGAGCTGCCCGATAAGGGCTTCAATCGGGAAGCCGAACGTCCAGCGGAACGGCAGCCAATCGGCCAGCGTTTGCACCCAATCGGGGAAGAGGGCTAGCGGCGCGATACGGCCAGAAAGGAACAGTTCAAAGGCAAAAAAGAGTTCGTAGATCGCGGCGACGCGGGTTGTCCAGAATGAGATCAGGCCCAACAGCCAGAGAAACATCATGCGGATCAGGAATGCGCCCCAGATGGCGACCGCGAAGACCGCAATCTCGATGGCGGTAGGGGCCAGCGTTGGCTGAAAGAGCCATGCTAGCGCCGCCGCAATCGGCAGCCAGAGCACAATCACGACCACCTTCCAACCGGCGAAGAAGGCGATGTCGTAGTGCAGCGGATGAAGCGGGCGCAGCAGCAAGCCCGACAGCTCGCCGGAGCGGATGCGTTGTTCCCAGCCGTAGGGAGTAAAGACGATATTCATATTGCGCACCAGCGTCCAGACGATGTAATAGGCAGCCAGCGCGCCGGCATTGTACCCGCCGACTGAACCGCCTTGCGCGGCGGCGACGACGCTCCAGACCGCTAGATAGATCACCGGTTCGGCGATCATGCCGATCATATAGAAATAGTTGGCGGCGCGATACTGGAACTGGACGAGGATCGCCTGCTTCATGGCCGCACGGTAAAAATCGATCAATTGGGTCATAGCGAGCGCCTCTTTGCTTAGCGCGGGGTGCCAACCGCAAACACCTGCTCGATCACATCGTCGATCGGCGGCTCTTCAACCATCAGATCGGCGACCGGCGCTTCGGCCAGCAGACGCGCGGTGATGGCCGGCGCCATCGCTTTGGGCACGCGCAAGGTGTAGCGGAGACCATCGTGGGCTAACACCTCGCCAAAGCCTTTCAGATCGGCGCCGCTTTCGGCCAGCGTGACAATCAGTTTGCGGTAGGCGGCAAACTGATCAACCAGCGCGCTCAGCGGGCCATCGAACAACACGCGACCGTGGTGAATGACGATCACCCGCCGGCAGAGAGCTTCGACATCGGCCATGTAGTGGCTGGTGAGCAGCACGGTCGCGCCGGTGCGCCGGTTATATTCGGCGACGAAGGCGCGGATGCGGCGTTGCATGGTCACATCAAGGCCGAGCGTCGGCTCATCGAGGAAGAGGGCTTGCGGGCGATGGAGCAGAGCGCCGATAATCTCCATTTTCATGCGTTCACCCAGTGAGAGGTTGCGCACCGGCTTGCGCACCAGATCGCCCACTTCGAGCAAGTCGATCAGTTCATCGCGGGTTGCGCGAAACTCGGCAGGCGGCAGGCGATAAATGGCGCGGATCAGCTCGAACGAATCGAGCGCCGGCAGATCCCACTGCAACTGGTTGCGATTCCCCATGACGAGCGTGATCCGGCGCAAAAAGGCTGGCTCGCGGCGGGCGGGCACGTAGCCGAACACGAGCGCCTCGCCGCTGGTTGGATGGAGCAGGCCGGTCAACATTTTGAGGGTGGTGGTTTTGCCGGCCCCGTTCGGGCCGAGAAACCCGACCACTTCACCCGGCTGGATGGTAAAACTGACGCCAGACACAGCATGGATGGCGCGCACCCGCCGCCGGAACAGGCTGCGGATTGCCGCCAGCAGGCCGGGGTCGCGCTCAGGGACTTCGTAGGTTTTGACGAGATCGCGGACGATAATGGCAGGGATGTGTGCAGACATCGCTTGTTGCTTTCAGATAACGGACATGGAGCGGGCCAGCGGCCCGCGCCCCAAGCGGGAGCGGGGAGCGCGGGCGGCCAGCACCCGGCCCTGAAGGGCCGGGCTATCCTTACGAAGCCCGCTGCGCGGGCTGATGGCCCGCACCACCGGCCCCGCTCCCGCCATCAGGTGGAAGCGAGAGAGCAGAGCTACGTTTTGAGCATTTTACAGCGATCAACGGTTGTACGCATCAGTTGGTCGGTCTACCCCTCAACACCTCCACCAAAGAACACCCGTGCGGGCCAGCGGCCCGCGCCCCAAGCGGGAGCGGGGAGCGCGGGCGGCCTGCCCGATTCCACCAGTGTGAACCCGTGTGGGCCAGCGGCCCGCGCCCCAAGCGGGAGCGGGGAGCACGGTGGCCTGCCCGATTCCACCAGTGTGAACCCGTGCGGGCCAGCGGCCCGCGCCCCAAGCGGGAGCGGGGAGCGCGGGCGGCCCGCCCGCTTCCATAAGCGAAAACCCGGTAGGCCAGCGGCCCGCAACCCTCGGCGGCACAATATCTATCCTTCCCGCTGCGTTTTTGGCGGTAAAAACACTTACACCTTCGCCGCACGATTCAGCTCAACTGCGAACTGAGCAATCGCGGCTCCGGCCAGCGGCCATGCCGGATCAAGCATGATGTCGTGCGGCGCTGAAGGGATAACAAACAGCTCGGCACGGTAGGTAGCGGCAAGCGCTTGCTGGGCAGCGAGATCGAAGATCGCATCGTCGCCGGCGGCAATGACGAGCACCGGCGTCCGGCAAGCGGACGGGCGGGGGCGGATCAGCATACTGGTCATTGTTACCAGTGGCGGTTCGCTGACCAGTTGCTGGCGGTAGCGTTCGAGGTCGGCGGCAGCGATGTCGGGCCGGAAGAGGGCGGCGCGCACGGCTGCCGGCTCACGGCGCAACAGGGCGCGGATATCAACCATCGGTGCGCCTTCGCGCCAGCGGCGCAGAAAGTAGGCCGGGCTTGAGACCGGCGAACTACAGAGCAACACGACGCCGGCCAAGGCTGGCGGCGGCCCGCAACGACCGGTCATCAGCAATTGGGCCACGTAACCGCCGGCGCTATGGCCAACCAGCACTGGCGGCTGGGGCAACGCAGCCACTGCCGTGCGGACATCCTGCACATAATCGCAGATGGTCGTCAACCGGCTGGCCGGCGGGCTGGCGCCGTGACCGCGCAGGCTGATCGCATGCGCAGTCAGGCCGCGAGCAGCCAAATCAGGCAAGGCCCGTTCGGCCCAACACCATGCACCGTGCCATGCGCCATGCACCAACAACACTGGCGGAGCGGGACGGGGTTGGTGCGGCTGGGCAGAGATCCATTCAAGCATTGAGCTTCTCGCTAAGGATACTTGCGATCTACTCCCTACTCCCCACTCCCCACGATCACTCGTTCCGGCGGCAACCCCAACTGGCGGCGGCGCTCTTCGGCCAAGCGGCGCTTCTCGGCGATCATCTCGTCGGTGACGTAGACACCAAACGAGCGCAGGCGGGCCAGCTCAAGGCCATGCTTCTTCCACAGCCGATAGACCTCTTTGACTCGCTCGATCTCGATATTGCGCCCCAGCGTATAATCCTCAAACTTACCCTCCATCGCCAGCAAGGCCGTCTCAGAGAGGCAGGCATAGGCGGTGCCGGGAGGCATATCAATATCGAAGCCAAAATCCGGCTCACCGGGGAGGACAATCTCGCCACTCTCGATCACGAGCACATCAGGCCGGCGGCGTGCATCTTCTTCTTTCACATCGGGCGGGCGGGCGACATCGCACACGACGGCGCCGGGTTTGAGCTTATCGATATTGATCACTTTGCCGGTCAACGCGCTGGTAGTGGTAATAATCAGATCGGCATCACCGATATAAGCATCGGCGTAGGTTGCCGCCACCACCCGCGCCCCCGGCGTCTCGGCTTCAATCTGTTTCTTGAGCGCCAGCAAGCGTTCAGCGCGCGGCGCCACCAGCACCACATCCTGCACGGCTTGGGCCAACAAACGGGCGCAGACCGCGCCGATCGAGCCGGTCGCGCCGATCACGACGGCGCGCACATGCTCAGGCCGGCCACCCTTCATCAACAACACCGCCTGCTTGGCTGCTTCGAGCGTAGCAGCCACCGTCAGCGAATTGCCCGACGTAATGCCGATATTGACCTTCTGGGCCACGGTGATCCCAGCATCGCCGACTACCGAGGTAAATGCGCCCAAACCCATAATCTGCGCCCCCATCCGTTCGGCCATGCGGGCCGCTTTAATTAAGCGGCGATAGGTAAAGCTTGGCGGACGGCGCATCATCTCACGCGGGGTCGCGCCGAGGGTGAGGAGAATGCCTTCCACCTCTTCGCCGGTGGCTTTCGAGCGAATGCCGCGGATGCGCGAGAGGTAGAGGGGCGGGAACTCGGCGGCAACGAGTTCGACCAACCGCTTGGGCAGATAGCGCGTCCAGCGGAACAGATGGTGATTAGCGATCAGCTCGGTGCGCAGCGGATGGATCACAAAGGCAAAGCGCGGTTTCGGCCGCGGATTAAGGTCTTGCACCGTCGGCCCCCAACCGGCAGCCGCGATAAAATCGATCACCTCGGCATCACCGGGTTGGCGCGGGCTTTCGGTAATCGCGGTAATCACCGCCTCGATTGCATCGGCAGCGATAAATGGGCGTTCTTCGCTGAGCGGCGGCGTCATCGTGACCAGCGTCGTCACCCCGCGCCGGCGCAGGTCTTCGATCTCAGCCGGTGATGGATCATCGGTGATGATCGCCTTGCGGGTCAGATCGTGGGGGGCGAAGCGGCGGATAAAGGCAAAATCGCCGGCAATGACATCGGCCCAGCGGAACAGATCGGCTGCCCGGCTATCAAAGCCCTCTTGGCCGAGCGCCACCGGATGGAGAAAGCGGTAGGGCAAGAGGGCCAAAATGGGCAGAGTGGTGGCGGCGTACAGTTCAAGTTGTTCGAGCGAGCGTGGCGGCGGCAAGAAGGGGATACCGGCGTGGATCACGGGATCGGCGAAGCGCAACTCCGGCTCGTACTGGCTGATCGCTGCGGCGAGCTGGTAGCGTTCGACGCCGCTCGTGATCAACACCCGCTTATAGCGCAACAGTGACGGAATCTGGCGGGTTGCTTGGGCAACCGCCCACCGTTCGAGCGTCGCTTTGACCACACCGCCATCAACCACGGGCGTGCGGCGGGCTTGGGCAGCGATATGGATCGCTTCTTGATGCGGGTAACGAGCGCGGCCAATCCGAAAGACGGGCGTCAAGCCGCCTAACCCGATCGCGTCAACCTTGCCGTCAAATTCGCGCACGAGTGCCATCGCCTGCGCGACATCGCCGTTGGTACCAATCCGGCGCACTTCCACATGCTGGCCGAGCACCGTGACCGTGATCTGATAATCGCGTTGCGCCGATCCAAGACTGATGCTAACCACTCGCTTCATTGCGGCCTCCTCCTCGCAGTCATAGCGCAAGTATACCATGGACAACGAATAGGAGAACGAATAAACGAATGGGGGTGTGGAGTGTGGTAGTGGCGCTGCCACGTACAAGTATGGAGTGCGGCAGTGAAACTGCCGCATTCCATAATTCAAGGACGAATAGAACGCATGAGCGCAGCTATCAATGATATCTGCAAGATGCGTCGTTTCGCCCTCACTCCCGGCCCTGCTCCCACGAATGCAGGAGTTCAAAGGCGAACAGTACAAAAGGGCCGGGCTATCCTTACGAAGTCCGCTGCGCGGGCCATCGGCCCGCCCCTCCCCCAGCGGGGGAGGGGTTGGGGGTGGGGGCAAATCAACCGTGTGTATGCGGAACGCTGCGCTTCGCGCGGAATCCAACCATGCCCTGCTCCCACGAATGCAGGAGTTCAAAGGCGAACAGTACAGAAGGGCCGGGCTATCCTCACGAAGCCCGCTGCGCGGGCTGATAGCCCTCACCCCCAGCCCCTCTCCCACTGGCGCGGGAGAGGGGAGTGCAAAGCTACGCTTTGAAGCATTGCACAGCGATCACATGTTCTGTCCATCCCTCAACATTCCCTAGCGAGGGTGCGTATCCATTCTAGGCAGGAGCCATTGGCAGCGCCGCCGCCACTAATGGTATGATGGCAGGGGAATGTTACGTTTCGCCACCTTTTCTCATCATACTAGACGGTGGCATAGCAACGAGCTGGCAGCGTATGACGACGACAACGGTACCCGCCACCCATCGCCTCCTCCGTGGATGGTGGATCGCGAAGCATCTGTTTGCGTTGGTGATTTTAGCGACATTGATCGTTTTGGGGTTCTGGCAACTTGACCGGCTCGAACAGCGACGAGCGGCGAATGCGGCCCGGTTGGCGGCGTTGGCCCAGCTGGCGATCCCGCTCACGCCTGCGACCGATCCAGCGACGGTGATCGGGCGGCGGGTGGTGGTGAGCGGGGTGTTTCGCAATGAAGAAAGTATCGTTTTGCGCGGGAGGCGGTCGGATAGCGGCGTCGATGGGGTTCACTTAGTGACGCCATTGCAGATTGAGGGCAGCGAGTATGCGGTGCTGGTTGACCGCGGTTGGCTGCCGTCAGCGCAGGGGGCGGCGACCGCTTACGCGGTGACGCGACCGGTGACGATTGAAGGGATTGCCCAAGCGCCGCAACTGCGTCCCGATAGCCCGCTGGCCGGGCGTGACCTGCCATTGCCGGGAGAGACGCGGATCAATGCGTGGCTGCGGGTGGATGTGCCAGCCATCCAACAGCAGGTTGGCGCGCCGCTATTACCGCTGTTTATCGAGCAGTTGCCTGACGGCAACACCGGCTTGCCACGTCCGCCCGATCCGTACCGGCTCGATGAAGGCCCGCATCTGAGCTATGCGCTGCAATGGTTCACCTTCGCCGGCATCGTCGGCGTCGGTTATCTCTTGCTCTTGCGGCAAGAGGTGCAGCGCCGGTAAATGTTGACATTCTTCTTACATTTTGCCGACATCGTTTCAACACCTTTCTGGTACACTACACAACAGCAATAACCGATCGGTGCAAGGAGAGAACAAGCATGGCTACTGGAGTGAGCGCAACGACTGCCCAAAGCGCAGTGCTTGAAGTTACCGAAGCTACCTTTGAGCGCGAGGTGTTGCAGCGCTCGCAGACGACGCCGGTCGTGATCGACTTTTGGGCGCCGTGGTGCGGGCCGTGCCGCGTGCTGGGGCCGACGCTCGAGCGGCTGGCGCGCGAAGCCGGCGGCACGTGGGTGCTGGCCAAGATTAATGTTGATGAAAACCCGCGCCTTGCCCAGATGTTCCGGGTACAGGGCATTCCGGCGGTCAAGGCGGTCTATCAAGGCAAGATTGTTGATGAGTTTACCGGCGCGCTGCCGGAGAGTCAGGTGCGGGCATGGCTGAAGCGGGTGGTGCCTGACCGCAACGCCGACCTGCTGGCGATGGCGCAAGCGCTGGAGGCGACCAATCCGGCGGAGGCGATTGCGCGCTACCGCCTGATTCTGGGCCAAGACCCCAAGAACGAGACGGCGCTGTTCAATTTGGGCCGGTTGCTGGCGCTGCGCGGTGATCCGGAAGGGATTGTGACCCTGAAGCAAGTTCCAGCAAGCAGCTCGTTTAGCAGCCGGGCAACCGCTGGGTTGGCAATCGCCGATCTGGTGAATGCACCCGCTGAACCGGCAGAAGGCAGCGAGGGGTTGTACCGGCAAGCGGCAGCGGCGGTGCGCGCCGGCGATTACGCCACGGCGATCGAGCACCTCTTGACTATCGTTGGCCGGGATCGGGCGCTGCGCGATGATGGCGCGCGCAAGGCGTTGCTGGCGCTGTTTGCCCTGCTCGGCGACGAGAATCCGTTGGTGGGGCCGGCCCGCCGCCGGCTGGCGAATCTGCTCTTCTAATTTGCGGCGCAGAGACAGCCAAGCTGTCTCTGCGTCTTTATGTCTACTGTTATGATTGTTGTGCTGGCCGGCGGCGTCGGCGCCGCCCGGTTTCTCGAAGGTTTGGCTGCCGTTGCGCCGCCCGAACGAATCGCCGCCGTTGTCAATACCGGCGACGATATGGTGCTGCACGGGTTGCATATCTCGCCCGATCTCGATATCGTCACCTGCACGCTGGCTGGGGTGATTGATACCGCACAGGGGTGGGGCATTGCCGGCGACACCGACGAATGTATGCAGTGGCTCGGCCGGCTCGGTGCGCCAACGTGGTTCAAGCTTGGCGATCGTGATCTGGCCTTGCACATCTACCGCACTGCCCGCCTGCGCGATGGCGCAACTCTGTCGCAGGTCGCCGATGAGATGAGGCAGGCGTTGGGAGTGCCGATCACCATTGTGCCGATGAGCGATGATCCGGCGCCGACCCACATCCTGACCGATCACGGCGAACTCCACTTTGAAGAGTATTTCGTGCGTGAACGCTGCCAGCCGGCGGTGCGCGGGGTGCATCTGCACGCCGCTGGGCCGGTGTCGCCGGCGCCGCGCCTGTTGCCGCTGCTCGCCAGCGCCGAAGCGATCATTATCGCGCCGAGCAATCCGGTGGTAAGCGTCGGGCCGATCCTTGCCATTCCCGGCGTGCGGGAAGCGATCGCCAACGCCAATGCGCCGGTCGTCGCCATCAGCCCGATTGTCGGCGGCGCGGCGATTAAAGGGCCGGCAGTGCCGCTGATGCGGGCCGCCGGGATGGAACCGACCGCGTTGGGGGTTGCCAAGGCGTATGCCGATCTGATTGACGGGATTGTCATCGATACCGTCGATGCGGCGCTAGCGCCAGCCATCGCACAGCTCGGCATTCGCCCATTCGTGACCGATACGATTATGCGCGGCATGCCAGAAAAAATGGCACTGGCACGGGCAGCATTGGAGCTCGCATTCGCTTAATCCGCAAGCGATTGTTGCAGGGGCAAGAGAACACAGCTTCGCTGAGTGTTTACCCCCGCACAATGACAGAAAGCAGCATCCGTGATCGGCATCGCCATCCCCATCAAACGGCTCCAGTTTGCCAAATCACGGCTGGCCGGCGACCTCGCTCCGGCAGCGCGGCAACGGCTCGTGCTCACATTAGCCCAGCACGTCATCAATGCCGCCCGGCAAGCAACCGCAGGTTTCACTATGCCGGCGCGAATCTGGCTGGTCAGCGCCGATCCAGCCATCGCGGCACTGGCGCAGGCCGGTGGCGTGGAATGGTTGCCCGACCGTTGCGAAGAATTGAACGCCGCCTTAACCGAAGCACGTAGCCAATTCCAGAACGCTGGCGTGCAGACGATGATCGTGCTGGCCGGCGATCTACCCTTGGTAACGGCAGCGGATGTGGCGGCGCTCTACGATGCGTTGAGCGAAGCTGATCTCGCACTGGCGCCCGATCAGCAGCAGCGGGGAACGAATGCGCTCGCCCTCCGGTTACCATCACCGCTGCCCTTCCTTTTCGGCCTCGACAGCGCCAACCGGCACTTGGCGGCAGCAGCGCGCCTAGGTTTGCGCACGCGCCTGATCATGACGCCAACCCTCGCCTTCGACCTCGACGACAGCGAACGGCTGCGGCAATACTGCGCCGCCGAACACCCCGCCTAAGCAACCCACCTTGCACTCAATCCGCCGCCGGCTGGGTAAGCGTCGCCCGATAGCGGCGCGCCGCCAACAGGCTATCAGCGGTATAGATGGCAAGCGCCGTCCAAATCGCGCCAAAGCCGATCAATTGCGCAGTCGAAAATGGCTCGCCATAGACCACCACCCCCAGCAAGAGTTGCAAGGTCGGGGCAAGGTATTGCAAGATGCCGATGGTAGTGAGCGGAATGCGTTGGGTGGCCGCGCCAAAGAAGAGCAACGGCGCCGCGGTGATAACGCCGGTGCTCAGCAGCAATAGCCACAAGCCGGCATCGTGATGAATGCCGCCATTGTTACCGGCTAACCAGCCTAACCAAAGCACTGCCGGCACAAACATCCAGAGCGTCTCGACAGTGAGTGCTTCAAACGAGCCAAGCGGAGTCTGTTTGCGCAAAAGACCATAAAAGCCAAACGACAGCGCCAACGCCAACGCAATCCACGGTAACGCACCGGCGCTATAGGTCAGCCAAGCCACACCAGCGCCAGCAATGGCGATCGCCAGCCACTGCGCCGGACGCAACCGCTCGCGCAAGACGAGCACGCCGAGGGCAATACTGACCAGCGGATTAATAAAATAACCGAGACTGGCCTCAACCACCCGATTCATCTGCACTGCCCAGACATAAATCCCCCAATTAGCGGCCAGCAAGGTCGCGCTAGCCAGATAAGTCAAACGCAACCGGCGCTGGCGGCGCATCACCTGCACCCATTGCCACTGCCGGCGCACCGCCAGCACAGCGAGCAAAAAGAGCAGCGACCAAATCATGCGATGGGCGAGAATCTCGGTCGCGGTTGCGCCATTGAGGGCCTTCCAATAGACCGGCAACAATCCCCACAGCGTATAGGCGGCGACTGCCGCGCCAATACCTTGCAATACGGTTTTGTTCGTCATAAGAACCTTTTTACTACAATAAGTAATACGACAATTCCTAACAATTACTTGCGCCGTACACTCCTTTCATAACAAAATGTTCAACATACAGATGAATCTTTTTTAAACCTCAAGCTCAACCGTAGCATCAGTCTCATGACCGATCCC
The DNA here is from genome assembly GCF_001650695.1 of Chloroflexus islandicus. Classification (GTDB taxonomy): domain Bacteria; phylum Chloroflexota; class Chloroflexia; order Chloroflexales; family Chloroflexaceae; genus Chloroflexus; species Chloroflexus islandicus. The sequence continues at coordinate 2,232 of NZ_LWQS01000086.1, read as the reverse complement.
ATTGCAGCAAGGATGCTCTATCGTCACCCAAAGAGCACAGATACATACTACCTTTCATCACAAACTATTTTGTTAAAACTTTGTTCATTTTAGGTAGCATGCTCAACAAATCTGCCGTTTCGGTAATACTTCGGTTCAGGTTTCGGTTATGATTCGGCTCAGTTGCACTACTACATTCTAGTCTTGGAGAGGAGCCATGACCCGCCCGATGCAGCGAGCAACGCTCTCATTGTTGCCCATTATCACTCTGCTCGTCATCTGGTCGCTTGTCATCAATCCAGTCTTCGCCGCCACCAGCACATGGATCGGCGGCAACGGAAACTGGAACGATCCTGCCAACTGGAGCGGCGGGATCGTGCCGCAGACCCGGAATGATATTGCAGTGTTTCCCAACACGCCGTATCCACGCACTGTCACCCTCAATAGCGGCGCGATCGAGATTGGCGAAGTGCGCTTCGACAGTGATATGACCTACTGGCTGTTTAGCAGCGGCAGCGGCAGCCTATATTTTCCGCCTGCCGGCGCCGGCACTATCCGCACTCTGCGAGGCAATCATATCATTGGTGCGTCGATTGACCTCCAAAAAGTCATTGCATTTGACACCGCGGCTGATAGCAGCCTCATCATCGCCAGCCCCAACAATCTGCTCCGCGGCAGCGGCGGCATTACCAAAACCGGCGACGGGGCTCTCTACCTCCTCACGCCCAACGAACACAAAGGCAAAACCGCGATCAGCGGCGGCGCGATTATTGTGGCCGACGATCAGGCGTTTGGCACATCAAAACTCGAGCTCTACAGTGGGCGATTGATCGGCGCCGGCGGAGACCGGTTAATCGCCAACCAGATAGCGGCTCTCAACAACGACTTCACATTCGACAGCGGCGCTAACCGGCTCAGCTTTAGCACGCCATTTGCATTGCCCGGCAACCGGGCGATTACGGTTGAAGGCGATGTTACGTTCGTCGGCGTGACCGATACGACAAATAGCCGTGATCTGCGCAAAAACGGTAGCGGCAACTTGACAATCAATCTGTCAACAACGAGCACCAATATCGGCTCATTCGTACGCAACCAGAGCAATGGCCGGCTCAACCTCTATGGGGCCGGTACGGTCGGTGCGATCGTCTACAACGCCGATTCCGGCGGCGGCGAGATCGGGATCGGCGACCGGCGCGATCTTGCGACCGGTACTATCATCCGTGGACGCGGCACGCTCAGCATCAATGGAAACGGTGATGGGGTTCGCCTGCACGGGCCGAATATTCGCCTAACCTTTGAGATCGGTCCCGGTGGTGATAGTCTGGTGCTGAATAACACCACAAATAACCGGACCAGAAACGCCAATATTGAACTGATGGGAGCCGGCAACCCCAACGGGGCTGAATTGGCGCTCGCTTTGGTTCCCGGTTATACACCCATGCAGGGTGATGTGTGGCCAATCATTCAACACTACAGCACTGGAAGTATTCTCGGCACCTTCCGCGACTTGCCCAACGGCGCAGTCATTGACGTGGCAGGCTATCCCTTCCAAATAATCTACGACCTAAAACTGGTGTATCTGGTTGCATTGCCGCCAGTCGTTCTGACCATCCAAAGCGGCAATAATCAGAGCGCCTTGCTCAACACCGACTTTGTCCAAGCCTTGCGGGTGCGGGTTAGCGATGAACACGGCAACCCACTCCAAGGCATCTACGTGAGCTTCGCTGCGCCGAACAGCGGGGCTAGCGCAACCTTCCCCGCCGGCAATGGCGCCGTGAGCGATCTGAATGGGATTGTGGAAATCCCGGTGCGAGCCAATAATGTGGCGGGCACGTACACTGTCACAGCAACTGTAGGCAGTTCGAGCGCTGGGTTTACCCTGACAAATGTCGATCCAAGTCCAACGGCCACGCCGGTCCCGACCGCTACGCCGACCGCAACGGCGACCCCGGTCCCGACCGCCACGCCAACCGCGACGGCCACGCCGGTTCCGACCGCCACGCCAACCGCAACCGCGACGGCCACCCCGGTCCCGACCGCTACGCCGACCGCAACGGCGACCCCGGTCCCGACCGCCACGCCAACCGCAACCGCGACGGCGACCCCGGTCCCGACCGCTACGCCGACCGCAACGGCGACCCCGGTCCCGACCGCCACGCCAACCGCGACGGCGACCCCGGTTCCGACCGCCACGCCAACCGCAACCGCGACGGCCACGCCGGTTCCGACCGCCACGCCAACCGCAACCGCGAC
>NZ_LWQS01000085.1 GCF_001650695.1 Chloroflexus islandicus | reverse complement strand
CCCCCTCTCCCGCCGTCAGGTGGGAGAGGGGGTTGGGGGGTGAGGGCCAGCAGCCCGCGCAGCGGGCTTTGTAAGCCTAGCCCGGCCCTTTAGGGCCGGGTACCGGACTGAACCCCAGCGCGGGAGGGGTTGGGGGTGGGGCCCCCTCCCCCAGCGGGGAGGGGTTGGAGGTGGGGGCCTCTTCCCCCAGCGCGGGAGGGTTGGGGTGAGGACAACGATCACCCCACCCACCGGGAGCAGTTCATTAACCTTTCGCTATCCCCTCATCATTGTTTTGCTCGCAACCATGTGCTATCCTCACCTCAGGCGCCTTTGCATTTGCCGAAGGAGCGTCCGTTATGGCCATCATTGCCCCGTCTCGCACCGAGTCACGCTTGCCGTGGCACAGCCGTGACCTCGCTGAAGTCTATGCTGAGTTGGACAGTTCACCCGCTGGGTTAACCAGCGCCGAAGCTGCCCGCCGTTTGGCCCAGTACGGCCCCAACGAGCTGCAGGCGGCGGCGCGAGTGTCGCCATGGGCGATTTTGTTGGCCCAGTTCCAGAATGTGCTGATTATCATTCTGCTCATCGCCACCGGTCTCTCGTTGCTGCTTGGCCACGGCATCGAGTCGATTGCGATTATGGTGATTGTACTCTTCGCCGTGCTGCTTGGTTTTATCCAAGAATACCGCGCCGAGCGGGCGATTGAGGCGTTGCGCCGCTTGGCAGCGCCCAACGCGACGGTGCTGCGCGATGGCGTTGAGCAAGCGATTCCGGCGCGCGATCTGGTGCCCGGCGATGTGGTGCTGTTACACGCCGGCGATCGGGTGCCCGCCGACTTACGCCTGATCGAGGCGGTGAATCTCCAGATCGAAGAGGCTGCGCTGACCGGTGAGTCGCTGCCGGTCGAGAAGACGGTTGATCTGCTCGTGCCGGCGACGGCGCCGGTCGGCGACCGGCGGAATATGGTCTATGCCGGCACGTCAGTGAGTTATGGCCGCGGGCGCGGGATCGTGGTCGCGACCGGCATGCAGACCGAGTTCGGCACGATTGCGACCATGTTGCAGACAATCGAGACCGGGCGCACGCCGTTGCAGGAGAATCTCGACCGGGTGGGGCATACGCTGGCGCGCGCGGCGCTGGTGATCGTCGCCGTGATTACCGTGCTCGGTCTCTGGCGCGGCCAGCCGCTGGTCGAGATGATTATCTTTGGGATTGCGCTGGCGGTGGCGGTGGTGCCCGAAGCGTTGCCTGCCGTTGTCACCATCTCGCTGGCGATTGGCGTGCAGCGCATGGTCAAGCGCAATGCGCTGATGCGGCGCTTGCCCGCCGTCGAGACGCTTGGCAGCACGTCGGTGATCTGCACCGACAAGACCGGCACCTTGACCAAAGACGAGATGACGGCGCGGCGGTTGTTTGTGGCCGGCCAGTGGTGGGACATTACCGGGTCGGGGTATGCGCCGGTGGGAGAGTTCCGGCTGAATGATCGGCCGACGCCGCCTGATGAAGCCGTCCGCCAGCTCTTGCGCGGCGCGGCGCTTGCTTCCGACGCTCGCGTCGTGTATCGCGACGAACGCTGGCAGGCGCAGGGTGATCCGACCGAAGCGGCCTTGGTGGTGGCGGCGGCCAAGGCCGGTTTGGCAGTTGATGAACTGGTGGCCCAAGCGCCGCGGGTGGCCGAAATCCCGTTTTCCTCCGAAACCAAGCGCATGACGACGCTCCACCACATAGGTGGCGTCACGGTAGCGTATGCGAAGGGGGCGCCGGAGGTGATTGTGCCGGCGTGCAGCCACTGGCTAGCGCCAACCGGCCCTGCCCCGTTCACCCCATCCGATCGGGCAAGAGTGCTCAACGCGGCGCAAGAGATGGCCGGCGCTGCCCTGCGGGTGCTGGCTATCGCTACCAAAACCCCAGCCACCTTAGACGATGCTGAGCATGATTTGACCCTGCTTGGCTTGGTGGGCATGATCGATCCGCCCCGTCCCGAAGCGAAAATTGCCATCGCCACCTGCCAGCAGGCCGGCATCCGGGTGGTGATGATCACCGGCGATCACCCCTTAACTGCGACCGCCATTGCCCGCGAATTGGGCTTGCTGCGCCACGGCAAGGTCATGACCGGCAGTGAACTCGATGCGCTCAGCGACGACGACTTTGCCCGCATCGCCGAAACGGTGGATGTCTATGCGCGTGTGGCGCCGGCGCACAAGCTGCGCGTCGTGGCGGCGCTGCAACGCAAAGGCTACGTCGTCGCCATGACCGGCGATGGCGTCAATGACGCGCCGGCGCTCAAGAAGGCCGACATTGGCATTGCCATGGGCATCACCGGCACCGATGTCACCAAAGAAGCGGCGGCGATGACCATCACCGACGACAACTTCGCCTCGATCGTAGCGGCGGTCGAAGAGGGGCGGCGCGTGTTCGGCAACATCAAGAAATACCTGATGTACCTGCTCTCATCGAACATCGGCGAGATCACGCTGATGGCCGGCGCGACGCTCGCCGGCTTGCCGCTGCCGCTCACCGCCGTACAAATCCTCTACGTCAACCTCGCCACCGACGGCCTGCCGGCGCTCGCGCTCGCCGTCGATCCGCCCGACGACGACCTCATGCGCCAACCGCCGCGCGATCCGCGCCGCGGCATCTTCACCCGCCCGGTAGTCGGCCTCATGATGATCGGCGGCTTCTGGTCAGCCTTAGTCAACATCGCGCTCTTCGTATGGGCCTTGCAGAGCGGGCGCGGCATGGTTGAAGCGATGACCATGACCTTCGTCTCGTTGGTGCTCATCCAATTCTTCAAAGCCTACAACTTCCGCTCCGATCACCTCTCGGTCTTCCACCGTCCCTTCGCCAACCGCTGGCTCAACCTCGCCATCCTCTGGGAACTGCTGCTACTGGCGGGAGTGGTCTACCTGCCCTTCCTGCACGAACCGTTTGGCACCTTCCCGCTCTCGCTGAATGACTGGCTGATTGTCGTGCTGGTGGCGCTGACCGTCGTGCCGGTGCTGGAAGCGGCGAAATGGGTGTTGCGGCGGTTAACATAAAGACGCAAAGGGGGCAAAGATCGCAAAGGGGTAAACGCAAAGACGCAGAGAACGCGAAGCGCGCAAAGGTTTTTGTGGGTGGGGCGCAAGGAAGGATAGATTCCATTCTCATACTGGTACAGGAACCCATATCATCTGGGCATCTCCAGCGCCCCCCCATCCCCCCATCCCAAAACCTCTGCGCCGTGGTATGGAGACGGACGGCCGTCCGTCTCTACGATTGCGTTCTTCGCGCCTTTGCGTTAAAAACTTTGCGCCTTTGCTTGCTTTGCGTCTTTGCGTTAATGCCCTACTTGGCTTTGTGTTATAGTTTTAGTATTCGATCATTTACCAATCCATTCCTGCTCTATACAATGGCTCTATACAATGAGGGAACAGCCACACAAACTAGCATTGGTCATCGGTGTCAATGGCGGCCCGGAGACTGGTCTGGCGCCACTGCGTTACGCTGAAGATACAGCGCGTAGCGTAGCGACAGCGCTCACCGCGCCTGCCAGCGGCTTTACCCTGTATGGCAATGAACCATTACTCGGTGCTGCGGCAACGACTGATGCTGTCCGGCAGGCCATCTTCAATGCCCGGCGCATGGTGGCAAGCGATGGATTGCTATTGTTATACTTTATTGGTCATGGTCGCTATGTCACCGATCAGAGCGGCCATAGTGACGTGTTTCTGGTAACGTACAACTTTCGCCCCGATGATGCCCGTGAGGATCCGAGCGCACACCTTTCGCTCGAATGGCTGCAAGAGAAAGTTCTGCGCTACCACACCCCTAGCCGGCTGCTCGTTGTGCTCGATTGTTGCTATGCCGGCGCTATCGGTGATGCTGCCCCCGATCCATTGATTACAAATTTGCGCCAGCGGTTGGCGAAAGCGTTGAATATCCAGCACACCGATCCCGATCAAGGCGCTACTGGTGTCATGCGCAAAACGCTAGCGGCGGTTAGTCCATATCTTGCCGCTTACGAACATGACGGCGCGACGTATTACAGCGCGGCATTGCTGCGCGGGTTAGCCGGTTCCGCTGCGCTGGAAGACGGTCGGGTCACGTGGCAAAGCCTGCATAGTTTCTTGCAGAAGACACTGGCTGATTATCAACCCGGTGAGTACGGCTTCGACCGTTCAGAAGGAGTAGCGCTTGCCTTCTATCCTGATCGCGTCTTGTTGCGTCTCCCTGACCACCAACCCTTTGTTATGCCGCATGCGTCGTTGCCGGTCTTTGTTGGCCGCGACGACCAGCTTGAACGGCTGGCGGCGTTACTGATCGGCGAGGAGACGGCCTGTGTGGCGGTAATGCCTGCGATTACCGGCATTGGCGGGATCGGTAAGACGAGTCTGGCGATTGAGTTTGTTCACCGTTACCGGCAACACTTCCCCGATGGCGTGTTTTGGCTCAGCATGGAACGGGAAGACACGATCGAAGCGCAAGTGGCCGCCTGCGGCGGGCAGCGCGGCCTGCAACTGTTTGCCGACTCCGAACCAGACTCGCTCGAACAGTCGCCGAGCAGCCTCGACGAGACATTGGAGCCACGCCAGCGGCGCGCACGGCTCAGCCTGCGCCAACGGGCCGAGCAGGTCATGGCGATTTGGGAAAGTCCGGGCCGGCGGTTATTGGTGTTCGATAATCTTGGAGACCCTGCCCTCCTTGAACGGTGGCGTCCACACGGCGGCGGCGCCCGCATCCTCATCACGAGCCGGCGCCAAAGCTGGAGTGTCGGGGATGGCGTACAAGCCTTGCCACTCGCCAGCTTGGCTGACCGGCCAAGTCTTGAATTGCTGCTCACACCCCTTGCTGCCATCCGGCGCTGCGACCTTGCGCCATTGCTGGCCGACCCGGCTGAAGCTGCGGCTGCCCAAGCGATTGTCACCGCATTGGACGGCCATCCGTTGGCGCTTTCGCTAGCCGGCAAGTACCTAGCCGGCGCCAGTGTGACTCTGCGCGAATTCGTTGATCGGCTGCGCGCCGAGCAGATCAACCACCACTCGCTTAATCAAACGCTGCGCGAAGGATTGCCGCCCCAATACCGCACCAGCATTGTCGCAACCTTTGCGCTGAGTTACCATCGCCTCGGCAACGATCCAACCGATCAGCTTGCCCGCGCCGTGTGGCTCGCCGCCGCCCTATTGGCCCCGGAACCGATCCTCGCCGAGGTGTTGATCCGGATGGGTGATCTTGATCCGGCTCATGATGATCAGCGTGCGACTGGTGAACGGATACTAGGCCGTCTGCTTGAATGCGGTATGATCGAACGAGCCGACGAAGGATACCGGCTGCACCGCTTACTGATCGCCTATGCTCACAGTGTCAGTCCCGATCTTGCCGCCGATCGACGGCGAGCAGAACAAGCCATTGCGCAGACCATTCAATGGCTCGACGATAGCGGGGAACTGACCGCAGCGCCCTTTCGGAAGCATATCCAACATGTGTTAGTGCAAGCGACCGGAGATCGCGATGCCTTGACCGGCGCGCTCTTTCATGCCGGCGGACTCGTGGCGTATGCCGAGGAGGACTACGCGACCGCACGGCGGTACTATGAGGAGGCGCTGGCGATCAGGGAAGAGATGCTGGGCCGCCACCATCGCGAGACGGCATTCACGCTGCACGAGTTGGGGAATGTAGCGTATTCCGAAGGGGACTACGCGACCGCACGGCGGTACTACGAGGAGGCGCTGGCGATCAGGGAAGAGATGCTGGGCCGCCGCCATCGCGAGACGGCATTCACGCTGTATGAGTTGGGGAATGTAGCGTATTCCGAAGGGGACTACGCGACGGCGCGGCGGTACCTTACGGAGGCGCTGGCGATCAAAGAAGAGGTGCTGGGCCGCCGCCATCGCTCGGCGGCATTCACGCTGCACGCGTTAGGGAATGTAGCGTCTGCCGAAGGGGACTACGCGACCGCGCGGCGGTACTATGAGGAGGCGCTGGCGATCAACGAGGCGGTGCTGGGCCGCCGCCATCGCGAGACGGCGGTGACGCTGCACGCGTTAGGGGATGTAGCGTCTGCCGAAGGGGACTACGCGACCGCGCGGCGGTACTATGAGGAGGCGCTGGCGATCAACGAGGCGGTGCTGGGCCGCCGCCATCGCGAGACGGCGGTGACGCTGCACGCGTTAGGGGATGTGGCGCAGGCCGAAGGGGACTACGCGACGGCGCGGCGCTACTACGCGGAGGCGCTGGCGATCAAAGAAGAGGTGCTGGGCCGCCGCCATCGCTCGACGGCGGTGACGCTGCACGCGTTAGGGAATGTAGCGTCTGCCGAAGGGGACTACGCGACCGCGCGGCGGTACTATGCGGAGGCGCTGGCGATCAAAGAAGAGGTGCTGGGCCGCCGCCATCGCTCGACGGCGGTGACGCTGCACGAGTTAGGGAGGATGTCGCAGTCCGAGGAGGACTACGCGACGGCGCGGCGGTATTATGCGGAGGCGCTGGCGATTGAGGAGGCGGTGCTGGGCCGCCGCCATCGCGAGACGGCGGTGACGCTGCACGCGTTAGGGGATGTGGCGTATGACGAGGAGGACTACGCGACCGCGCGGCGGTACTATGAGGAGGCGCTGGCGATCAAAGAAGAGGTGCTGGGCCGCCGCCATCGCGAGACGGCGGTGACGCTGCACGCGCTAGGGAATGTAGCGTCTGCCGAAGGGGACTACGCGACCGCGCGGCGGTACTATGAGGAGGCGCTGGCGATCAACGAGGCGGTGCTGGGCCGCCGCCATCGCGAGACGACATTCACGTTGCACAAGTTAGGGAGGATGTCGCAGTCCGAGGGGGACTACGCCACCGCGCGGCGGTATGTTGCAGAGGTTTTAGCCATCCGCAAGGAGATTCTAGGACAGTCTCATACCGATACGGTTCGTGTACGGCACGACCAAGCTTGGCTGTACTTGAACGTGTTGTTCGAGACTAGCAGTAGCGCTGTGCTAGCTTGGCTATTGTTGCCGGCGCCGTTTGATCTGGTTGGCAGCGGACTGTTGGTGCTGTTGGGCCTTGCCGGTTTTTGGTATCGGTGGGCCGTGTTGATCATTCGCGCGGCGTGGCGTACCGGGATCAGTGTGAGTTTTGTGCTGGTGCTGGCGTGGTTGTGGTCATGGCTGGCGCTGCCTGCACTTCCAGCCCCCTTTTATCAACTGGTGTTGTTTGGCGCAGGCGCCTGCGGACTCTGGTGGCCCTTGCTCAAGCGTTTACCACCGCTCCGCATGGTATTGCGCAAGGCTCGTCGTGGCAATGGCGCACTCTATCGTTACCTTCGGGATCGGTTGCGCCGTTGAGGGAGAGGAAGTAAGCGATGTCGATACAGTGCGTGGTACAACTTCAATTCGTCAGTCGTGATCCGGCCTATCCCGATCCGGCTGCCGTCAGCGCTTACGCTGATCTGGTCATTGCTGATCTCCGTAGCCGTGGCTTAACCGTGCAACCGGTCTATACCGGCGCCATGGGAGGCGATGTCTACGAAGTTATCCGCCAATTGGCCGAAGCAGTGACAACGAATAAAGAAATTTTGGCAGCTATGATCAGCGGAGTATTGGCTACTATTGTTAGTACGCTCGCCGATCGGCTCAAAGGATCAAAACTGTCCTCGACCACGCCGCCGTTCACTATCGAGGTGAACATTGAGCATGTGCGGACTGAAATGACTGTACCGGAGGTCGCCGTACCAGAGATTGATCCTGAAGCATTGTTGCGCCAGTTGCTGGCTATTGATCCGGAGTTGCCGGCCAAAATTTCGCCAGATACCAAGCTGAACATAAAGGTTCGAGTCCCGGCGCAGCGCGGTAGATCCTAGACGCAAAGGGGGCAAAGACGCAGAGGACGTAAACGCAAAGACGCAGAGCACGCGAAGATCGCAAAGGTTTTTGTGGGTTGGGCGCAAGGAAGGATGGATTCCATTCTCATACTGGTACAGGAACCCATATCATCGTAGCATCCCCAGCGTTCTCATCTCCCCCCATCCCAAAACCTCTGCGTTCTCTGCGCCTTTGCGTTAAAAACCTCTGCGCCTCTCAACACCAAGACGCAAAGACCGGGAAACGCAAAGACGCAGAGAACGCGAAGCGCGCAAAGGTTTTTGTGGGTGGGGCGCAAGGAAGGATAGATTCCATTCTTATACTGGTACAGGAACCCATATCATCGTAGCATACCCAGCGTTCTCATCTCCCCCATCCCAAAACCGCTGCGCCCTCTGCGTCTTTGCGTTAAAAACCTCTGCGCCTCTCAACACCAAGACGCAAAGACCGGGAAACGCAAAGACGCAGAGGACGCGAAGCGCGCAAAGGTTTTTGTGGGTGGGGCGCAAGGAAGGATAGATTCCATTCTTATACTGGTACAGGAACCCATATCATCGTAGCATCCCCAGCGTTCTCATCTCCCCCATCCCAAAACCTCTGCGTTCTCTGCGCCCTTCGCGCCTTTGCGTGCTTTGCGGCGTGGTATGGAGACGGACAGCCGTCCGTCTCTACGTTTTCACACCGCCCGCGCCTCGGCCCGGCTGGTGGCGGCAAACAACGCCCGCGCCAGCGGCAGGTAGGCCGACGCGCGGCGCACATAATCGCGAGCGGTCGGGTTGACCCGGATCGCCACCGGATCGACGATGCCCTGATTGTGCCACGCCGCTAACGTGCGCCACGAGATCGGCTGGCCTTCGATCGCCGCACGCAAGATGCCCCGTTCGAGGTTGGCGGCAAGGTAGTTAATCGCCAGCTCATCGTCGCTAATCTCGGTGGTGATCGCGGCAAACAGCGCACGCTGATCGGCAAATTGCGCCGGATCGATCCGGCTGCCTTCCACCTGCAACGGTACCCGCAGCACACTGCCATCGGCCAGCGGTACCTCGCCGGCCAGTATTTCGGCGGCCACCGAAGGCCGCAGATTGGCCGGCCAGACGCTAAAATTGGCTCCCATGCCGCTCAAATTGGCTTGCTGTTGGGCCACTTGGTACCACGGCGTCACTATGCGCAACGGCGGGGCCAGCTCCTCTGCCCACCCGAAATTCTCGTTGTAGAGGATCGTAGCCATCACTTCGGCAAATTCGCGGTTGCTCATCCCTGACAACTGCGGGTGATTATGCCGCGCCGCCGCCGCCAAGATCGCGCCGCGCAAACGGCGCATCCGCGCCGCAAATTCGGGGCGCACGTATGCTTCGATCGTCGGGCCGGGACGAGTTGGCGGCGCCGTGCGCGCCTGCGGCATCGTTGCGCGCGTTGGCGGCGGGCCGGCGAATGCTGCGTGATCCACACTGATCAGGCAAAGCGCAATGACGAGCACAAGAAAGCGTCGCATAGGCGGTGCCTGTCTGGGTTAGCGCAAAGCTTACGTATGGGTTGCTGCGATATCACCTCTGCTTCCCTCTGTATGATACCTGCTGTGGTAAGCGCAGCAACCGGCTAAGGGCGGATTTATATCCTCTTACCGCAAACCTCTCCCCCAGCGGGGTTGAGGGATGGACAGAACATTTAGTCGATACAACTGTTAATCGCTGTGCAATGCCTCAACGCTCGATTCTCCGCTCCCCTCTCCCGCGCCAGTGGGAGAGGGGCCGGGGTGAGGGCCAGCAGCCCGCGCAGCGGGCTTCGTACCCCTAGCCGGCCCTTCAGGGCCGGGTTCCAGAGCAGGTGTTCTGTCCGTCCTTGAACCCAGCGGGGGAGGGGAAAGGAGTGGGGGCAACGATTAAGCCGCAAAGCAAGCAAAGGCGCAGAGGGGCGCGGAGGCCGCAAAGGTTTGGGAAGTATGATCATCCCCCTGCGTCCTCGGCGCCCTCTGCAGTAAGAAAACCTCCGCCATCACGCCAGCACGCGCTTCGGCTGCAACACCAGCAGCACAACCAGCACCGTCCCGCCCAGCACTAGCAATGCTACCAACTTCATCAGCGGGGTAAAGAAATCAAGCAACCCAATCGCGCCAAAAGCGATGCTTAAGCCGTAATAACAGGCCACCACCTGTCGCTGGCTGAAACCAAGGTCAAGCAGACGATGGTGCAGATGGTCACGTCCAGCTTGCGCCGCCGACCGTCCCCGCAGCGTGCGGGTCAGAATCAGCCACGCCATATCCACGATCGGCACCCCCAGCACCAGCAAGACCGTCGCCAGCTTAGCCCCGCCGATCAGCGCACAGATGCCCAGCGTGTAGCCGATCGTCATCGCTCCCACATCACCCATAAAAATGCGAGCCGGATGGGTGTTGTAAATCAGGAACGCTGCGCACGCGCCACTGAGCGCCAGCGGCAGTAGCGCGACTGTCAGTTGCGGCGGGTCGAGAGTGAGCGTGTGCAGCGCCAGCACCAACCCGGCGATTAACGTCACTCCCGCCGCTAGCCCATCGAGGCCATCGATCCAGTTCACCATATTCTGCATACCCACAATCCAGAAAACGGTAGCGGCGATCGCCAGCCATGGGCTGAGGTTATGCAAATGAATCTGGTTCACAAAGGGAAAGTTGAACGCGGTCAGAATAATCCCACGCGCCTCAGTCGGCTGGCCGAGCGCATCGGGGTAGAGGGTGTGATCCCACAGATACGGCCCAACCGCCACCAGCGCCGCAATGATATGCACACCGAGGCGCGGCAACGCCGGCAGGTCGTAGAGATCGTCGAGCAAGCTCACCAACGCGATGATGGACAGCCCGATCAAGAGCAACCCAATGCGCAGATGCTCAAACGGCGAGCGACGCAAAGCGGGATCGAGCGACTCAAAAGCGAGACTGGCGACGATCGCAGCGACTAAGCCGGCAATCATTGCCAACCCACCCACCACCGGCGTAGGCTCGTGGTGAATGTGGCGCGGGCCGGGTTTGGCAACCCAGCCTTCACGGCGCGCCAACCGGATCAGCGGCGGGGTGAGCAGCGCCGTAACGGCGAAGGCGATCAGCGGCGCGCCAAGCAGGGCCAATGTGACAAGCATGCAACAGTCGCTTTACCTCAAAACGCGAACCTCCCGCTTATGATATGAGGAAAGCCGTCGAAATGCAACGTCGCAACGATGCGCCTTCGCTCCAGCGGGAGATTGCTGCTGTGGCTGCGCCCCCGCGCAATGACCATGCGACTCCTTCCCCCAGCGGGTTGAGGTATGGACAAAACATTTGATTGATTACAACGGTTGATCGCTGTACGATGCCGTAAAGCCCCGTGCTGCGCTCCTCATCACCCCTCCCCCAGCGGGGGAGGGGGCAAGGGGTGGGGGCAGTAGCCCGCGCAGCGGGCTTCGTAACCCTAGCCCGGCCCTTTAGGGCCGGGTGCCGGACAGATGTTCTGTCCGCCCTTGAACCCCAGCGGGGGAGGGTTGGGGTGGAGGCCACGCACGCCCCACTCCCCACCTGTCCTTGCGAGCCGCCGGAGGCGGCGCAGCAATCTCCCCCGATCACGGGATGGGTGCGCTCAGACATCCGTTCCGCTGAAGCGGGAGATTGCTTCGGGCGCTGCGCGCCCTCGCAATGACAATATGGCTCCCTCCCCCAGCGGGGGAGGGTTGGGGTGGAGGCGACGCACACCCCCGCGCAATGGCCATGCGACTCCCTCCCCCAGCGGGGGAGGGGGCAAGGGGTGGGGGCAGTAGCCCGCGCAGCGGGCTTCGTAACCCTAGCCCGGCCCTTTAGGGCCGGGTGCCGGACAGATGTTCTGTCCGCCCTTGAACCCCAGCGGGGGAGGGTTGGGGTGGAGGCCACGCACGCCCCACTCCCCACCTGTCCTTGCGAGCCGCCGGAGGCGGCGCAGCAATCTCCCCCGATCACGGGATGGGTGCGCTCAGACATCCGTTCCGCTGAAGCGGGAGATTGCTTCGGGCGCTGCGCGCCCTCGCAATGACAAATGGCTGCGCCCCCGCGCAATGACCATGCGACTCCCGCCCCCAGCGGGGGGAGGGTTGGGGTGGGGGCAGTAGCCCGCGCAGCGGGCTTCGTAACCCTAGCCCGGCCCTTTAGGGCCGGGTGCCGGACAGATGTTCTGTCCGCCCTTGAACCCCAGCGGGGGAGGGTTGGGGTGGAGGCGACGCACACCCCGCCCCCCCACCTGTCATTGCGAGCCGCTGGAGGCGGCGAAGCAATCTCCCCCGAGCACGGGAGAGGTGCGCTCAGGCATTCCTTCCGCTGAAGCGGGAGATTGCTTCGGGCGCTGCGCGCCCTCGCAATGACAAATGGCTGCGCCCCCGCGCAATGGCAAGCGGGCCCGCCGGCACAGGAGAGGGGCTGGGGGTGAGGGCCGCTACCCCGTTCCGAATTGGCGGTCGCCGGCATCGCCAAGGCCGGGCACGATATAGCCACGCTCGTTGAGGTGGCTGTCAATTGCGGCCAGATGGATGGCTACATCAGGGTGGGCTTCCGACAGCGCGCGCACCCCTTCCGGGGCGGCGATCAGGCCGAGGAATTTGATCCGCTGAGCGCCCCACCGCTTGAGAATATCCACTGCGGCGACGGCCGAGCCGCCGGTCGCCAGCATCGGGTCAACGATGATGGAGAGATCGATATCCGGCTTGCTGGGTAACTTGTTGTAGTACGTCACCGGTTGTAAGGTCTCGTGGTCGCGGTAGAGGCCGAGGTGCCAGACATGCACCGTCGGCAGAATGTCAACAATCGCTTCGGCCATGCCGAGACCGGCGCGCAGAATCGGGATAATGCCGATCCGCTCGGCTACTTCAAACCCTTCGCAATTGGCCAGCGGCGTCTCGACGGTCAGCGGCGCTAACGCCAGATCTTGCGTCGCTTCGTAAAACAGCAACTGGGCAATCTCGCGCACCAATTCGCGAAACTTCTTCGGCTCAGTCCACTTGCTGCGCAGGAGCGCCAGTTTGTGTTGCACCAGCGGATGGCGCGAGACAAACACGTGTGAGGAGGGCATATTCAGTTCCTGCCTTTATATATATGTGACGCAAAAACGCGAAGCGGCCAAGAGTGTTGCGGGCCAAAGGAGCGCTGCGCTTGCCCATCAACCTCTTTGCGCTTCGGCGTCTTTGAATAAACCCGCACTCCGGTCTATGATCGTTCGAGCTTGTAGCCAACGCCGCGCACCGTCAGAATGACCTTCGGTTTGGACGGCTCCACCTCAACTTTTTCGCGCAAACGGCGCACGCAGACATCGACCAGATTGGTTTCGCCGACGTATTCATAACCCCACACCTCGCGGAACAGCACCTCGCGGGTGAAGACCTGCCCGGCGTTGGCGGCGAGGAAATAGAGCAACTCAAACTCCATCGGCGTCAGTTTAATCTCGGCGCCGCGCACCGACACTTTGTGCGCGATGGCATCAATGGCGAGATCACCCACTTGCACGAAGGTTGGCGCCGTGCGCGCCTTTTGCATGTCTACCCGGCGCAAAATCGCTTCTACACGGGCAACAAACTCGGCCACTTTGAACGGTTTGGTAATGTATTCGTCGGCCCCGCGCCGGAACCCTTGCACAATATCATCGGTGCCGTCGCGGGCAGTGATGATCACGATCGGCACATCGCTCTTGGCGCGAATGCGCTCGCAGGCATCGAACCCGTCAACGAAGGGCATCATCACATCGAGAAAGACCAGATCGAACTGGTCTTTCTCAAAGGCGTTCAACGCCTCCATGCCATTCGCGACCACCACCGTTTCATACTGTTGCGCTGGCAGGGCCGTCTGGATCAGGCGGCCAATCGAGGGGTCGTCGTCGGCCACTAAGATCCGGCGTTTGGGCGGCGGTTGATCGGCTGCGCGTTGTGATGTGCGATGAAATAATGGCATACGGATTCTTCGTTCGTTCACGTCGGGCCGCATGCTACGCGCGGTTCACGGGCCGCATGCCGTGCGGAAGCCGCACGCCGTGCGGCTCTACATTAGACGGCTTCGTCTAGCCGGCGGCGATAATCGGCCCGCGGCACCAGAATGGGCCGGCCCCGGCCTTGGATCACCTCGGCGTTGACAATGCAGCGCCCGATATGCTCTTGCGACGGGATCTCGAACATGACCTCAAGCAAGACCTCTTCGACAATGCTGCGCAAGGCGCGGGCGCCGGTGCGAGCGTTCATAGCCCGATCGACAATCGCTTCAAGGCTGTCGGGCGTGAACTCTAGCTCGCAATGGTCGAGCGCGAACAGCTTTTGATACTGCTTGATAATCGCGTTGCGCGGCTCGGTCAAGATACGCAGCATGGCCTCGCGGCTCAGCGGATCGAGGGCGACGATCACCGGCAACCGCCCGACAAATTCAGGGATGAAGCCGAACCGCATCAAATCGTCGGGAGTGATCTGGGCCAGCAACGCGCCCTCTTCATCGATCGTCTTCACCGGATTGCTGCCGAAGCCGATCGCCTGCTTACCCCGCAGCCGTTTGGCGATAATGTTGGTAATCCCCTCAAACGCACCACCGCAGATGAAGAGCACATTCGTGGTGTCAAATGGAATATACTCTTGCTGCGGATGCTTGCGGCCGGGCAGCGGCGGCACGTGAGCAACGCCGCCTTCGAGGATCTTGAGCAGCGCCTGCTGTACGCCTTCGCCCGACACATCGCGCGTGATCGAGGGGTTATCCGACTTGCGCGCAATCTTGTCGATCTCGTCGATGTAGATAATGCCGGTCTGCGCGCGTTCGACATCGCCATCGGCGGCTTGGATCAAGCGCAGCAGGATATTCTCGACATCTTCCCCTACGTACCCGGCTTCGGTCAGGGCGGTTGCATCGGCGATCGCAAACGGCACATCGAGGATGCGGGCCATCGTTTGGGCCAGCAAGGTTTTGCCGCTGCCGGTCGGCCCAATCAGCAAAATGTTGCTCTTGCTGATTTCGACATCATCGATCCGGGCGCCGGCCCGCACGCGCTTGTAGTGGTTGTACACCGCCACCGACAAGGCGACCTTCGCCCGATCCTGCCCGATCACATACTGATCGAGCTTTTCGCGGAGCTTGCGCGGCGTCGGCAAGCGAGCGGGGCCGGGGGGCGGCGTGCGCCGCGACGCCGGCGTCTTCTGATCGCTCTCTTCGGCGATGATGGCGCTGCACAGCGCGACGCACTCATCGCAGATGAAGACATTGCCGGGGCCGGCGATCAAGCGTTGCACTTCATCCTGTCCGCGCCCGCAGAACGAGCAGGCATACGGATCACGGCCGGGATTGCGGGTACGAGTCATGGGGGATTCTCCAGACGAGCGGGCGGGCGCTGGCGGTCGCGCCCGCCCGGGCGTCGTTACTTCTTTTCCTCGCGGGTGAGGATTTCGTCGATAATGCCGTACTCTTTGGCTTGCTCCGGCGTCATGAACAGGTCGCGGTCGAAGTCCTTCGCGATCCGTTCGATCGGTTGGCCGGTGTCTTTGGCCAGCAGTTCGCGTACCACCTGTTGCAGCCGGAGCAGCTCACGGGCCATGATTTCGACATCGGGCGCGTAGCCGCGGGCGCCGCCGCCAGCCGGGTGCATGTGAATGGTCGAGTGGGGCAGGCTGTAGCGCTTGCCCTTGGCCCCGCCGGCCAGAATCGGTGTCGCCATGCTGCCGGCCATGCCGACACAGACCGTCGCCACATCTGGGCGGATGTGGTGCATCGTGTCGTAAATCCCCAGACCGGCTGTAACCGACCCGCCCGGGCTGTTGATGTAGAGCCAAATGTCGCGATCGGGATCTTCGCTCTCAAGGAAGAGCAATTGGGCGACGATCAGATTAGCGATCTGATCATCAATGGGCGTGCCCAAAATCACGATCCGCTCTTTCAACAAGCGCGAATAGATATCGAAGGCGCGTTCGCCGCGGCTGGTGCTCTCGACCACCATCGGAATCAGCAATTCCGGCCGTTGCGAGAGCCATTCCGGGCTCGGCATGCTGCGCCAGTCGTGACTATAGCGCGTTGACCAATTCATACGGTACTCCTCACGATTCAGTTGTTGCACGGCTGGATTGATCTTCCGTTGCAGTCGCTTCGGTGGCCGGTTCAGCGTCCGGCGCTGCGCTCGGTTCGCCGCGGGCAATCTCGGCGAGGCGAGCGCGGAGTTTCTTATCAAGTACCACATTCGCGACCGAGGAGCGCAGTTGGGTATTGAGCATCTCTTTGAGTTGTGGCCGCCGCTCCTCTTCGTAGTCGGCCAGAATGCGCTCGATCTCGGCTGCGATCTCGTCGTCGGTGACGGTCAACCCTTCCTGCTTAATCACCTCGCTGAGCGCCAGCGTCACCTTAGTCTGCCGCTCGGCTTCGGGCAGCAGTTCATCAACCGCCTGATCGTGGGTAATGCCGCGATACTGCAACACCTGCTCGAGGGTGATGCCGTAGCGCGCATATTGCTGCTCTTGGTCGTGCAGCATCGAGTGCGCCAGATCGCGGATCATCACATCGGGAATATCGAAGGTGGTCTGCTCGACCAATTGCTCAAGGTAGGCGTTGAGCAACGCTTGCTCGGCGCGGCGGCGCTCGGCCTCTTCGAGATCGGCCCGCACCTTGGCCTTGAGTTCATCGAGCGTACCGGTGAAATTCACCAACCCCGGCAGCTCTTCCCATGCCGGCACGATCCGGCGCTGAATGCCCAGCACCTCAACCTTGAACGTCACTTTCTTGCCGCGGATCGACTCTTCGGCATGATCGTCGGGCATCGTGGCGACGATCTCTTTCTTCTCGCCCACGTTCATGCCGATCAGCCCTTGATACAGCTCATCCACCAGCCGGTTCGGCTCAAGGTCGAGCTGCTCTTCCGAGCCGGCAGCCTCAGACTCAGCTTCGGACTCGTCGCTGGCCTCGTCCTCGTCGCCTTCGACCTTGGTGCTGAGCAGCACCCGCAGCCGGTCGCCTTGCTGGGCCGGACGCGGCTCGTCGAGCTCTTGCAAGATGACGTGTTCTTCGCGCATGCGCTCCAGCTCAAGCTCGACCATCTGATCGGTCACCGGCTCGACGTTCAGCGGTACGCGGATGCTGCGGTA
Organism: Chloroflexus islandicus; assembly: GCF_001650695.1. Lineage (GTDB taxonomy): Bacteria > Chloroflexota > Chloroflexia > Chloroflexales > Chloroflexaceae > Chloroflexus > Chloroflexus islandicus. Next base: position 5,346 of record NZ_LWQS01000085.1, on the reverse strand, counting down.
ATCGGCGAGCGTAACCGTCGGCGGCACCGGCACCTTAACCGTAAAGATGAACGGCTCCAGCGAGTCGATCCGTTCGAGGGACGGCGGGCCGATCACTTCGATCTGCTCTTGCTGGATGGCCTTCTTGTAGGCGTTATTGATCAGATCCTCGGTTGCCTCTTCGATCAGCGCCGCGCGCCCGAAGGTGCGTTCAATAATAAAGCGAGGCGCTTTGCCGGGCCGGAAGCCGTGAATAGGAAACTTCTGCGACAGACGGCGCGCCGCCTGATCGAGGCCGCGCTCGAACTGATCTCGGTCGATTTCAATCTGCAATGAGATGAGACTCTTTGGCAGTTTTTCGGTCGTAACTTTCACGGTGGTATCCTTAACACAATTCGCTTTGCGCAACAATCAAGGCGCTGGCGCTCAACGTTGAACGCGGGCATGCTGGCGCGCCGTATGTTGCATTATAGCACGTCTGCTTGCGGGATGCGAGAAGGGGCGGGAGTGAGATGATTTCGCAGGGTATGGTAGAGATGGTTGTTCTCTGATGGATGTATCTGCGTCCCTCTCTACTCGCCACTCCCCAATCCCTGCCCTACCCGGCGCGCCACGCGCTGGAGCAATACGCGCAACTGGCGATAGCCGATCTGGCGGATGGCGTCGTTAAGCGGCACCCATGCTGCGGCGCGAATCCCTTCGGCCAGCGCCGGAGTCGGCGGTTCGGGCGATGCGCTGGCCAGAAAGAAGGTGACTTGCTTGTCGCGCCAGCGTCCACGCCGGTACACCGGATAGGTCACCCGTTCGAGCCGCTCGGCCAACGTGCAGTGGATCCCGGTCTCTTCGGCGACTTCACGCACTGCCGCTGCTTCATCACTCTCGCCATTGTCAACATGGCCTTTGGGCAATGTCCACACGCCTTGTTGATCTTGAATCAATAAGACAAGATGCCGGCCCGTTTCATCACGGGCCAGCACAACACAACCGGCAGCGCGAATGGGTGTATCCGTCATACGTCCTCAAAGCCCAAACAGCCGGCCAATCGCTGCTTCAATTTCGACCCACCACTGCGCCATGGGGGTGGCATTCGCTTGCTGAGAAATCCATTCCAGCCGCCCGGTCGCCAAGAGCAGACCCATGACAACCATGAGCGCACCGCTGAGCAAGCTGGTCGTATGCAAGAAGAGTTCGCGTCCGAACAGATTGACGGTGAAGCCGCGCCCGCGCAGGAATTGCCATGCGCGCGAACCGGTGCCGAGCCGCTGGAAGAAGGTGGCGATCAGAATGAGCGGCAGCCCTAGCCCCAGCGAGTAGATAAACGCCAGCACCGCTCCTTGCAAGATAGCAACGTCACTGGTAGCGGCCAGCAATGTCAACAACGCGCCCAAAATCGGCCCGACGCATGCCGTCCAGCCAAGGGCGAAGGTCGCGCCGTAGAGATACGAACCGGCAAAGGTGGCAGCCGGACGCTCTTGCAGTTGGGGGCCGGCGAAGCCTTTGCCGAGCATGCCCATGATGCCGAAGGCGATGATAACCAGCCCGCCCCAGAACGTGAGGGCGCTGCGGTTGGCGAAGAGCAAACCGCTGAGGGCGGTGGCGCTAGCGCCGAGCAAGGTCATGGTGGTGGCAAGGCCGAGGAAGAAGGCGATGCCCATGGTGGCGACCCGCGCCCGCCCGTGGCCGCTAGCCTGAAAGGTGAAGGCGAAGTAGGCCGGCAAGATGGGTAATGTACATGGCGAGAGAAAGCTGAGCACGCCAGCCAGAAAAGCGGGCAGCGCCAACACCAGTACACTGCCGCCGCCGGTGAGGAAGCGGGTCTGCTCGCCGGCATCCATACTCAGCGCCAGCAAAATGAGTAAGAGCAACACGCCCAGCACCGCGAGCGCGATCAGGCTGCGCTTGCCAAACCGGCGCGGTGAGTCCATTGGTTGTAAGGTCATACGGCCCTCGCTTGCAGGGTGCGACCGGTAGGCAGCCGCGGCGCAGTACGCCGGATGCGAGCTGCTTCCTCATCGCTGATTGGGGTCGAACCCATAAAGAAGACAACTTCGGTCGGTATATCGTAACGGTACCGTTGGCGTTCCCATTGACCAGATGTATTCCGGGAGAGCAAGGTTACACGCCAGAACATACCGTCAGCATCATATTCTTCGGCTTCAATCCAGACCAGCGCCCCGGCAGGAAAGATCGTTGCCAGCCGTTGGTGGCAAGCGTCGCGGCTAGCCGCCATTGCGTCGGCCATAGTGGTGTGTCCTCCATCCAAGATGCCATACCTAGGGGCGAGGGAAGCCTCACCCTTACTATTATACCGGCTTATCGCAACCGGTGATGGCATGGAAGGCTATCTCTGCACGAGATTTAGCCGGCGGTTAGCGCACACTTAACGCTGAGCGCATACCGGCTTAACACCTGCATTGTATTGTGTCGGCAACATTGTAGGATGTCCGCTCTTCGTCTGGAGCTGATGCCATGCGTGTGGCGCTGATCGCGGAAACGTTTCTGCCTGACGTGAATGGCGTGACAACCACCCTCTGCCGGCTGCTGGAACATTTGCAGCGCGCCGGCCATGAGGCGGTGCTGTTTGCGCCGCAGGGTGCGCCAGCGAGCTATGCCGGCGCTGAGATTGTGCCGTTGAGCGGGATGCCATTGCCGATGTACCCCGAAGTGAAATTGACACCGCCCCAACCCGGCTTGACGGCTCGCCTGCGCAGTTTTCAGCCTGATGTGGTGCATTTGGTGGGGCCGGTGGTGTTGGGGGCGATTGTGCCCGGCATTGTGCGGCGCCTCGGCTTGCCGCTGATCGCCTCGTACCATACCGACTTCGGCGCGTATAGCCGGCACTATGGCTTCGGCTTTTTGCAGCACGGCGTCAATGCGTGGCTGCGCTGGATCCACAACCGCTGCCGGATCAACCTCTGCCCGTCGAGCTTTACGTTGCGCGTCCTCCGCTCAGCCGGCTTCCGCCGTTTGCGGATTTGGGGGCGCGGAGTTGATGTGGAGCGGTTCCATCCCCGCCACCGCAGCGAGGCATGGCGTGAAGCGGTCGGGGCGCAACCCGGTGAGCGCATTGTGCTGTACGTTGGCCGCGTCGCCGCCGAAAAGCGGGTCGAACTGTTGCCCGAAGCGATTCGCGGCCTGCCCAATACGCGGCTGGTGATCGTCGGCGATGGCCCCTTCCGGCCCGAATTGCAGCGACGCTGCGCCGGCCTGCCGGTGCATTTTACCGGCTATCTGAAGGGAGAAGCGCTGGCGGCGGCGTATGCCAGCGCCGATGCGTTCGTCTTCCCGTCTGATACCGACACCTTCGGTCAGGTGATCCAAGAGGCGATGGCTTCGGCGCTGCCGGTGGTGGCGGCGCGGGCCGGCGGCGCGATTGATCTGGTGCAGCACGGCCAAAATGGCTACCTGTTTACCCCCGGTGTCGCGACCGATTTGCGTGCCCGCCTGCGCGAGCTGCTGGCCGATGATACCCGCCGGATGGAGCAGGGGTTGGCGGGCCGGGCCGCCGCTGAGCGCCGGTCGTGGCCCAGCGTGATGGAAGAGTTGATGGGCTATTACGGCTATGCGATGCGGCGCCGGCGTGGGGTGGCGCGGGCAACGGTACGGTGACGGGGCGCGCCGTAGGGGCAACGCATGCGTTGCCCCTACGGCGCGCTGTGCGGCATGCGTGAAGCAGCAACGTTGATGGGTTCCAACGCCAAAATGTCGATCCGTGACCGGCGCACCTCGATCCAATCGCCTACGGTGAGGTGATCGCTGCCGATCAGATCTGCGATCCGCGGCGCGCTGAGCGTGGTGCGCAAGCCGATCGTCGTGTCATCAGCCAAGGCAATCACTAACTCGGTGTAGAGCGTCTCGAACGGCAGATGTTCGCGCTGTACTTCCCATGCCAAGACCGCAGCGACCCGGCCATAGACGATGGGTTCGCTTAACGGCGCTGCCGGGGCAATGTGCGGCGGCGGCGTGAACCCGGCGCGGAACGGCGGGGTTTGCAGTTGCACCGTACTGAGCGCGCAGAGCAGGCGGGCAATGCTCACTTGCCCTGCCAGTTCGGGATCGACGCGGTGATGGCGATCGACCAGCCACAACTTGGTGTCTGGGTCAGTGTCAGGCCCGGCGTCTAGCGGCGTTACCACCACCTGCGGCAGATACCGCCGGCCATCGGGGTGCAGCGCGCCGGGAATGAATTGCTCGTAGCGGCAACGCAGATGGAGTTGGCTCAGGGCGCTAAAGCGCATTACTCACCTCCGCCAACTCTTGCAAGCGTTTGGTGGCTGAAGCGAGCCGTTGCTCATTGAGGGCCGCGATAAAATCGCGGGGCCGGTCAGGGCTGATGATCACCACCGACGCATCGTAGCGTGAGATGGCGACCAGCCGTTGCCGGTTGGTGGCAAAGAGCGCCACGCGGCCATACGGGTCAAGGTGAAACGGCCCCTGATAACCGAACACACCGGCGTTGAAGGCGAAGCGTAACCCAAACCGTGGCATATCGGCCAGTGCGGTGGCCGGCGACACGCCGCTGATCTGATCAAACCGGATGCGCACTGCCGGCGCCCAACGCCGCTCAATCACCAGCGCATCGGGGTCGATCCGGTACGCTTTGGGTTGAAAGGCGTAACTCAGCAAGAGAAACAAGGCCAGCGCCGCCGCTAACCCCAGCGGCACCTGCAAGCCGTTCCAGCGGAGATTGGCGAGATACGCGAAGAGTTGCGGCAATACCAGCAAGCCGCCTACATACGCGAGACCGTAGGTGACTTTGACGGCATACGAGTCAAGTGGCGCTGGCGCGAAGCGCGTGGGCGAAGACATACACCGGATCCTTATCTTGCTTGTTTATAAACTGCGTACGCAAATCGTTTTGCGACGGTTTAGACTGGCATGCAGACCAGCGGCCCGCGCTCCGTGCTCGGTGGGGCGCGGGCGGCTCGCCCGCGGGCAAGGCCGTTACCCCGTGGTGCGGGCCAGCGGCCCGCGCTCCGTGCTGGTTGGGGCGCGGGCGGCTCGCCCGCGGGCAAGGCCGCTACCCCGTGGTGCGGGCCAGCGGCCTGCGCTCCGTGCTCGGTGGGGCGCGGGCGGCTCGCCCACGGGCAAGGCCGTTACCCCGTGGTGCGGGCCAGCGGCCCGCGCTCCGTGCTGGTTGGGGCGCGGGCGGCTCGCCCGCAAGAATGGCCCATACCCTGTGCATGCGGGCCAGCGGCCCGCGCTCCGTGCTGGTTGGGGCGCGGGCGGCTCGCCCGCGGGCAAGGCCGCTACCCCGTGGTGCGGGCCAGCGGCCTGCGCTCCGTGCTGATTGGGGCGCGGGCGGCTCGCCCGCAAGAATGGCCCATACCCTGTGCATGCGGGCCAGCGGCCCGCGCTCCGTGCTGG
>NZ_LWQS01000084.1 GCF_001650695.1 Chloroflexus islandicus | reverse complement strand
CCCGGCACATTCTTGGGGTGGCCAATCTGCTGCAACATGCGCAGCACTGCCTCGTTAGCGCCGCCGTGGAGCGGGCCCTACCGGCCCCCGCCTATCTGGTTATCGTCTCTTCACGCTACGCCGACAAACTCTCTCTGTATGGCCGGCGGTTCCCGGCTACAATCGGCATGGCCGGTTCCTGAGCGGCGTTCCGGCGCGCCGTGTTGTGTCGCAAAAGGTGATAGTGGTATGGCGTCAAAGCAGATTGTGGTTATTGGTAGTGGTTTTGGCGGCCTCAGCGCCGCGATCCGCTTGGCGGCCCAAGGTCACGCGGTGACGATCCTCGAACAGCGCGATCGGCCCGGTGGCCGCGCCTATGTCTATCAGACCAAAGGCTATACCTTCGATAGCGGGCCGACGGTCATTACTGCTCCGTTTATGTTCGATGAGTTGTGGCAGTTGGCCGGTAAACGGCGCGAAGATTATTTTACCCTTGAACCATGCCGGCCCTATTACCGCCTCTTTAATCACGAGGGTCGCTACCTTGAGTATGGCGATGATGAGCAAGCGCTGCTCGATCAGATTCGCCAGTGGAACCCGGCTGATGTTGAAGGGTACCAGCGCTTTATCGCCAGTACCCGCCCTATCTTTGAGAAGGGGTTTGGCCTGATCGATAAGCCGTTTCTCCATTTCGGCGATATGCTGCGAGTGGCCCCTGACCTCATCCGCCTCAAATCACATCAGAGCGTTTACCGGTTTGTTTCTCAGTTCTTCCAAATTGAAGGGGCCGACTTGAACCGGCTCAGCGCGGCGGCATTGGCGCGCGAACGGCGCTTGAGCACGATTGGCGAGGATAACTTTCATATCGACTGCGGCTATCGCCATCTGCTTGCGCCGCTGAGCGCCGGGTTAGCGATCGAACTGGAAGCTGCGGTCACGCTGGTGCGCTGGGATGCCCAGCAGGTCGCGGTGGAGCTGGCCGATGGCCGCCAATTCCGCGCACGCCAACTTGTCATAACAGTGCCGGTTTCGCTCTTGCAGGCCGGCCAGCCGGCGTTTGATCCGCCGCTGCCAGCGGCCAAGCAAGCCGCCCTCGCAGCCATCCCAATGGGCCACGTCACCAAGCTGGCACTCTGGTTCGACCGCCAATGCTGGCCGGAGTTTACCGTGCTGAGCACCGATGGCGTGATCGCGACGTGGTGGCCGGTGACGAGCGCCCGCGTGCCAACCCTGATGGGCTATATGGGTGGCCGGCAGGCGCTGGCGGTGGCCGATCTGGGTGAAGCCGAAGCGATCGTAACCGCGTTGCGCGAACTGAGCGCCTTATTTAGCGTTGATGCCGCCGCCGCTTACCGCGCTGGCCGCTTGGTCGATTGGTCGCGCGATCCGTGGAGCCGGGGCGCGTACACCTATAGCGCTGCCGGCACACCGGCGGCCCGAGTCGCGCTCGCCGAACCGGTTGGCCCGCTGTTCTTTGCCGGCGAAGCCACCGTCACCGGCGCTGAAATCGCTACGGTGCATGGCGCGCTGGAAAGCGGGCGGCGGGTTGCCCGTGCGATCCTCTTACGCAACCATCAGATTCAAACACACCTCTAACATCCCGCTAGTGTATCATTGCTAGAAAACCGGTACACTACACACAGATACAACATGCCCGCATGGGTACAACAACATTGCAACGGAGGCCAGCACTATGGGCAAAATTGTAGGAATTGACCTTGGCACGACCAACTCGTGCATTGCAGTTATGGAAGGCGGTGATGTGGTCGTCATCCCCAACGCGGAAGGCAACCGCACCACGCCGTCGGTGGTCGCATTTGCCAAGAATGGCGAGCGGCTGGTAGGCCAGACCGCCAAGCGGCAGGCGACGATCAACCCTGAAAACACCCTCTATTCGGTGAAGCGCTTTATTGGGCGCAACTTTGATGAAGTGACGGAAGAGCGCAATCGGGTGCCGTTCAAAGTCGTGAAGGGCCCGCGCAACGATGTGCGCATTTACGTGCCGCAGACCGGCAAAGAGTACGCGCCGCAAGAGATCTCGGCGATGGTCTTGCAGAAGCTCAAAGCTGATGCCGAGGCCTTCCTTGGCGAGCCGGTGACGCAGGCGGTGATTACGGTGCCTGCCTACTTCAACGACAGCCAGCGGCAGGCGACCAAAGATGCCGGTAAGATTGCCGGCTTGGAAGTGCTGCGCATTATCAACGAGCCGACTGCCGCAGCGTTGGCGTATGGGCTTGACAAGAAGAAAGATGAGACCATCCTCGTCTTCGACCTTGGTGGCGGTACGTTCGACGTGAGCATCCTTGAGGTCGGCGATGGCGTGATCGAGGTCAAGGCGACCAGTGGCGACACTCACCTTGGCGGTGATGACTACGACGCCGCGATCGTCAACTGGATCATCGATGAGTTCCGCAAGGATCAGGGCATTGACCTGAGCAAGGATCGGCAAGCCCTGCAACGCCTCAAAGAGGCGGCTGAGAAGGCCAAGATGGAACTCAGCTCGATGATGGAGACCGAGATCAACCTGCCCTTCATCACGGCTGACGCCAGCGGGCCGAAGCACTTGGCGATGAAGCTGACGCGGGCCAAGTTCGAGCAGTTGACCGCGCATCTGACCGAGCGCCTGCGCGATCCGGTGCTGCGCGCGCTGAAAGACGCCGGCTTGCAGCCGAGCCAGATCGACGAAGTGGTCTTGGTCGGTGGTTCGACCCGCATGCCGGTCGTGCAAGAGCTGGTGCGCAAGATGCTCGGCAAAGAGCCGAACAAGAGCGTCAACCCGGATGAGGTGGTGGCGGTCGGCGCGGCGATCCAAGCTGCCGTGCTTGGCGGTGAAGTCAAGGATGTGCTGCTGCTCGACGTGACGCCGCTCTCGCTCGGTGTCGAGACGCTTGGTGGCGTGATGACCAAGTTGATCGAGCGCAACACGACCATCCCGACCCGCAAGACCGAGATCTTCTCGACCGCGGCTGATGGCCAGACGGCGGTTGACATCCACATCTTGCAGGGTGAGCGCGAGATGGCGGCTGACAACATCACGCTTGGTCGCTTCCGCCTCGAGGGTATCCCGCCGGCGCCGCGCGGTGTGCCGCAGATCGAGGTGACGTTCGATATTGACGCGAACGGTATCTTGAATGTGAGCGCGCGGGATAAGGCGACTGGCAAAGAGCAGCGGATCACGATTACCGCCAGCACGAACCTCTCGAAAGACGAGGTTGAGCGCATGGTGCGCGAAGCGCAGCTCCATGCCGCCGAAGACAAGGCTCGCCGCGAGCTGGTTGAGCTGAAGAATCAGGCTGATAGCCTCGCCTATCAGACCGAGAAGTCGCTCAACGAGTTGGGCGATAAGATCGACAGCATCGAGCGCAGCCGGATCGAGGGCCTGATCAAGGATCTGCGCGAAGCGATCGCCAAAGAGGATCGCAACCGCATCCAGCAACTCTCGAACGAGTTGCAGCAGGCGATGTTCAAGATCTCGCAGGCTGCCTACGGCGATGGCGCTGCGCCGGGGGCCGGCAGCAGCGGCGGTCGCAAGGATGATGGCGTCGTCGAAGGCGAGTATACGGTCAACTGATCGGCACCCTCTAGTAGCGATAAGGGCGGGTTTCAAACCCGCCCTTATCGCTTGTCTTGCCCACTCTCTCGCTATCGTCGTCGCTGCTGGCGCGATCGCAACGCCACCGGAAAGATCAACCCCACTTGCCAACGAATGAAGCGCGCCTCCCAATGTTGCCGCCATGGCAGCGGCATTTGGGTTAACGCCTCATAACTGCGCAGCAGGTAAATCGCCAACGGCGGCGCGCCGTGAATCTGCTGCAAGGCTTGCAGGGCCAGCTCGTGCGCTTGTTGCGGATCGCCGCTAATCTGGGCTATCCGCGCCGCCAGCATCGTATGCCAAATCTGATCAGCACGGCTAATCCGGCTCGAATCGGTAAACAGATTGCTCGCCGCTTGCCATTCGGCCATCGCTGCATGCACATCACCAGCCGAGAGATGAATCTCAACCGCGCTGAGGCGGCCCCATACCTGCACCTGATGGTCGCGCGTTCGCTCGCCGCGCGCAACGACTTCAGCCGCGCCGGCCAGCGCCGCCGCGAAATTGCCCGTCCGCGCTTGCGCCATGCAGAGCAGGGCGCGGCATTCGACCCACCGGCGGGTTTCACCGTGCTGCTGGGCAATGTTCAAACCGAGACTCAAGGCTGCCTGCGCCCGTTGCCAGTCTCCCCGGCCCAAAGCGGCGAGGCCCTGCATTTGCGCGGCCCACGCAATGGTGGCCGGGTCGCCCAATTCCCGCGCTAGCCGCATCGCTTTGCGCCGGTACAGCGCGGCGCAGACCGGAAACCGGTTCAACGCAACTTCCATATGCGCGTACGCGCGGGCGCGGGCTAATGGCAACCCAGCGGCTTCGGCCAGATTCAGCGCGCGCAGTAAACTGTGCAACATCGTCAGCGGGTCGCGCTGGTAATAGTCGAGTTGCACTAACAGATTGGCCGCGCGCGCAATTTCCATCGTATCAATGCCTGCCGGCATCGTGCGGAGCCGAATGCCAAGCAGCGCCAGTATTTGCCGCGCACTCTCGATTAGCACCGGCGCGAGCAAGGCCCGCCGAGCGGACGGCAATGGCAGGCCGAGGTGGGCAAAGGCGCTCTGCACCAACCGGTAGCTTTCGCCAAGGCGGCCTTGGCAATAAAACGCTTCTGCCAACATCCGTTCGCGCCGGCCAATCGTGACACTTGTTTGTTCGGTGTTGATCTGGTTCGCTTTGCTCAAGAGATCGATCGCGCTCGCGTAATCACCAGTGTGCAGCGCAAGTTCACCCGCTCGGTCGAGATACGGCTGGGCCCGTACCGGCTCGCCGGCGGCTTGCCAGTGGTAGGCGATGGTCGTTGCGTGCAGCGGATCGTCGCCGGCGCGTTGTTCCAGATACTGGGCCAAGCGGGCATGCACCTGTCGCCGCTGGGCAAAACTCATCAGGTTGTAGATCGCTTCCGCCACTGCCGCTGGCCGGAAGGCGTAGGACAACGTGGGTTCAAACCGCTCAAGCGTGATCAAGCCGGCTTGTTGGATGGCGAAAAGCTGGCTGGTTAGTTGTTGTTCAGTGAGCTGCGCAGGGTGAATGGCCGCTAACATCGCCGGGTCAAATTCGACCCCAATCACACTGGCGACTTTCAATGTCAATTGCTGTTCCAGCGTTAATTGGTCGAAGCGACTCGTGATCAGACCTTGCACCGTGGCCGGCAACCGCACCATCTGCAACGCGGTGCTCGCCGATCCCGGCACGAAGCGACAGATTTGGCGTTGGCGCATAATCAATCCGGCATCGCGTAGGGCTTTGGCGAGCTCAAGGCTAAAAAAGGGATGGCCCCGTGTCTGCTCGGCAATCAGCCGCCAGATCGCTTCATCGACTTGCTCGACTTCAAAGAGCCGGGCAATCAGATCATGAATGGCGAGCGGGGGCAGTCCTTGTAATTTGATCTGATCCATCAATGGATGGTAGAGCAGCCGGCGCTGCCCTTCGGTCTGATTCAGCGGCGGTCTTCCCGTGAGGATCAGCAAGATGGGTGCTTGGCGATCGAGCAGGTCGGCCAGTAACGTCCATGTCGTTTCATCGAGCCATTGCGTATCTTCGACTGCGATCACTAAGGGGGCGCGTTCCGCCACATTGACGAGCAGCGTGATCAGACCGTCACGCAGGCGTCCGGCGTGGGTTGGCGCCAGCGCAGCGAGGTTGGGTGGTTGGCCGATGAGGGTGGTTGGCCAGAGTTCATGGATAATAGTGTCAATGGTATCCGTCAGATCGGTGAGGCGCGGATCGCTCAGTAACCCCGGCAGACCGGCCCGTAGCACATGGTACGGGCTGCGATCGATTAACCGGGCTGTGCCAGCGAGCACGATTGCGCCGTGGTTGCGCGCTTGGGCAATAAAGGCTTGGACGAGATGCGATTTGCCGATGCCGACTTCGCCGGTAATCACGATGCCGCTGCCTTGGCCCTGCCGTAATCGCTCGAAGCGGTCATTGAGCAGCGCCATTTCGTTGGCCCGTCCAACGAGGGCGTTGGTGTAGCGGTTGGTGATCGGTGACCGTCGATCGTATCCATCGGTGATGTTCAATAGCGGCTGAAAAATATGCACCGGATCGGCAATCCCGCGCAGGTATAGCGGGGGCAAGGCATTAAAGCTGATCCGGTCGCGGCAAGCGGCTGCCGTCTCGCCATCGCACAAGATGGGGATGTCTTGCTGCCGCGCCGCTTGCATCAGCCGCGCGGCTCGATTGACGACCGACCCCATCATGGTGTATTCGCGCCGCTCTTGCCCGCCGACCGAACTACAGAGCGCCTGCCCGCTGGTGACGCCAATCGTACAGGTAAACCCCAGATCGGCGAGGGTGTTGACAATATCGTGGGCGGTTAAGACGCCGCGAAGTGCGTCGTCTTCATGGGCAAACGGTGGTAACCCAAACGCGACCAGTAGCGTCGGCCCTTTGTTATCGGTGCCAAGCCGGTTAATGCTGCCTTCGTACCGGTAGATGCAGGTCTGGATCGCGCGCAGCGCCGCCTGTGCTGCCGGTAATGGCGTGTCAGCGGTCAGATCGCCAAGATGGGCAAACAGTACCGTCACATAGCGTTGTTCGGCGAGCCACGCGGTTTGCCCAGCGTCAATCCGGGTCAAAATCGCTTTCGGCACATACGAGCGTAAGAGTTCGATTTGTTCGAGGTCGATCTGTGGTGGGGTTAGCGCCTGCATTGGCACGTCATCGAGCAATGCGGTGAGCCGCCAGTAGCCGCCGGGGAGTGGTGCGGCTGTACACCATGGCTGCGCTAATTGCCAAGCAGTGGCGGTTAAAGCGACTTCTCCCGGCGGCGCTGTCGCTTCGGCGGCGCCGGCCTCACGCACGGCCTCACCGATGATCAAGAGCTCCCAGCGGTCAAAGATGCCACCCAGATGCATCACCGTTACCTCGCCGGCCCCAATCCCTACCCGCGCCCGCAACCCCCGCGCCGCTTCATCCACCACTTCGGTGCTCCAAACGGCAGGCGACATGATCATCTGGATCGCGAGACCGCACTGCACCGCGCGGCGTGTGAGCAATTCCAGCGGCTCGTCGCCGTACCAGAGGGCCAGCAGGCCATCGCCGGCAAATTTGATCACATCCCCGCCATGGGCCGTGACGATCCTGACCAAATGCCCAAAATAGAGTTCGAGGATGTGCGTCAGCTCTTCGGTGCCAGCCGGATTGGTGTGGGTCAGGTGTTCGGTGAGCGCCGTAAATCCCGATAGATCGGCAAACAAGATCGCTGCCGGAAAGCTCTCTTTGGCTGGTTCAAGCCGCCCATCGGCGCCAATGTTTTGCAACCGGCGCCGGATCAGGCTGGGGAGGTAGCAAGCCAATTCGCTGAGGTTGGCAAGCATCATGGCGGTGCGTGATAGTATCGACTAGATCCCTGTTGTTCGATAGGCGGCGCCTGTGCCATACAAGGTGATGTCTCGTTGGGTGTGAGCCTGTTAGGTGGTCTGCTTGATTATGGATCAGAGCTGGTTGTCGCGCAAGTATAGCATTAGCGCGCGGCGCAAATATGCGCCTGCCCATAAGCGATGGTTGAACGATTACCGCGCTTTGCGCCGTATCCGTGTTGCACGTTTGCAGCAAGGCGAGAGTTCCGGTGGCGACGTCTTCCTGAGCATGAGGTCGTTTATATGCTGGCCATCTCAGCGGCGCTATTGATGCTTGTTGGCGCTTCATCACATGCTGGGAGCGAGTAGACTTGCAATGGCTGTCGCTTCCCTTTGACGGTGATAATGTGGCTAATCATTCGCTCATCGTCTTCATTGAGTGCTTGATAGGCGCGGGTTGAGATGATGATTTCGCCTTTCTGCGCTGCGCTCTCAAGTCGCTTGGCTGTATTCACAGTATCACCGATAACATCGTACAACTTGACCCCATTGCTGCCTAACAAACCTTCAACAACCGCTCCATGATGAATCCCAATGCCAATTCCAAGCTGATGCGGGTCGAGCAACTTTTGCATCTGAGAGCGGATGATGAGAGCCGCTTGGAGCGCGCTGGTTGGTTCGGGAAAGATCGCCATGGCTTCGTCGGCTGAGAGTTTAAATTTGATCGCTTGATAGTCTGTAAATACTTTCTCGATAATTTGATAATAGATACGTAGTAGTTTCACGACTTCTTCCGGTGAATGCTGTTCACTCCACTTGGTAAATCCGCGAATATCTATAAACATGATGGTTCGGTCGCGTCGTTGTAACGTGAGTTGTTCTGGTTGGGCCATAGAACGTTCGAGTAATTCGCGACCAAGCAGCCATTCAGCAAACATTTTGAATTGGGCTGTGATCTGGCTGAGACGGTCGAGATGGCGTTCGCTAGCGGCGTTGGCCATACCGGTGATGATGCTCAGAAAAAGGATGGCAATAGTAATAAATTGATGGCTAGGATCGCTAAAAAAGCGATGAAGATTTGTGATATGAATAGGTTGATCCTGCGTAGTTAGGAGATAAAACATGAAGATGATAGTGGTGTTACGAATCATGCTTGCAAAGATGATGCCAAGGTATTTGATGTGATGAAGCCGAGCTTCTTTTTGTATGACTTGCGCGAGCCCAAAGCATCCAGCGAAGATCCAGTATCCGAAATGGTTGGGATTGTCCCAAAAGTGATCTCCTATGAGCAGGATGCCGCTCAAACTATAGAACAATGGGCCTATCAGATGCCCAATAAAATGGTGCAGCACGCTATTGGCTGCGTTGCGCGCAAGATAGAAGGCTTGGATCAAGCCGCTGCTGATGATCAGCGAAAGTTCGCTAGAAGGAAGCGCGCCCGATGTTGCGGCGAGCGTTTCATAGACAAGGTACGCTAGTGGAAAGAAGAGGGCGTTGGCCAAACCCTCGAACAGCGGGCAGATCCGTGATGAACAGCCTATTTGTCGCTCGATGATCGTCGTTGATGTAGTCATATTCATCGTAGATGGGCTATGCCAGAAGTTGTGTTGATTACCCATGCTTATGATGTGAACCCTGCACAGCGCATGCTGCTACTGGCATCCTCGCATGTTCATCGTAAAACAATAATATGAAGACATGCTAAAGCTATGATTGGTAAATGCTGGAGAAAGTTCTCAGGCGGTATAAGGTTGGCTAGCTAGAGTGGGCTGGCTGCGCGCTATGCCAGCGTGCAGGCCCTCATAACAGCGAATGTGATCACATCCCTGCCGGGCGCCGTCACAACCCGCACCAGATGCCCAACGCAGGCTATCGTGCTCGATCGGCCCAGAAGCTCGCCGCTGAGAAGCATTCCTGTGCCGGTTTAACCGGTTGTCGCGCCAGTGCAGCGTTGGCGTGCTGCGCCAGCCGGTTGGCTCAGATGGATTAGCTGCTGCTGCGCATCATTGGCGGCTGCCCAACTCGGATTGCGAGTAGCTTGATGATGGCTCAATGCGTGTTGTGTGCCTAATGCGCTTTGACGGTTTGTTCTTGCGTTTGCCATTGCGCAAGCTCACGTTGAGCAGGGTTGGCGCTTAATACATAGACGGTAATGGGATGCGCTTTGCCTTTGGCGTGAATGGTGCGGGTATGCGGTTGCCGAATACGAGCGGTGCATGCCCGATGCAGCTCTTCAGACGCCAATATCTCGCCGTTGCGCGCGGCGCTCTCAATTCGTTTGGCCGTGTTCACTGTGTCGCCGATCACGTCGTAAAATTTGACGCCACTGCTGCCAAGCAACCCTTCAACGACCAGACCATAGTGCATGCCAATGCCGGCGCCCAATTGTTCAGGGGCAAGCAGATCGCTCATGCGGCGTTGGAGTTGCTGCGCAGCGCTCAGCGCTTCGCTTGGTTGGGCGAAAATGGCCATCACCTCATCGGCTGATAGTTTCCATTTAATGATGTGGTGCTGATGGAAGACCTGCTCGATGGTTTGATAATAGCGGCTTAGGAGTTGTACTGTCTCCTCTGGCGAATGCTGCTCGCTCCATTGCGTGAATCCGCGAATATCCATAAAGAGAATAACGCGCTGTTGGCGATGTTGGTGGAGGAGTTCGGGATGGCTGAGCGATCTGTCCAATAACTCTTTGCCGAGCAGCCATTCTGAGAACACCTTTAGTTGTTCAGATGTGTTCCGGAGTAATTGAAGGTAGTATTGGCCGGCGGCGTTGGCTAAGCCAATGGTAAAACCGAAAAAGAGGATGGCTATGCCGACAAATTGATGGCTGGCGTCAGCGAAAAAGGTGCTCAACGATTGGGTTTGGGCTGGATTGGCATACATTTCAAACAGATAGTACATCAGAAAAATGATAGAAGCTCGTGCAATATTTTCAATAATGAGAACCAAGTATCTGATAGTGTTATGAAGATTTGTTTGTTGCAAGAATTGTGCTGTTCCAATCATAAGTGCAAAGATCCAATAGGCGATATGGTTGGGGTTGTCCCAGAAATGCATGCCTTCGATGAAAATTTCGGTCAGGCTATAGATCGATGGCCCAATCATATTGCCGGCTAGCCGGCGCCATGGCGCAGCAGGGGGCAATGTGGTTAAATAGTAGCTCTGGATGATGCTGCTGACGATCAAAATGTATGGATCATACGAGAGAAAATAGCGGTTTGGCGATTCATGGAGAGCTTCAAATGCGATGTTGGCAATCGCAAAATGGGCCGAGTTGCCAAAAAATTCGAGTGCGTAACGAGTCGCAAAGGAACCATGGAGACGGTGTTCGATGAGTGAGTGTGGCGCCATGCGGTTCCTCCTTCGCGCAGGTGCATTGTGAGCTGTATCACGTGAACGGTCGCGCAACCGGTTTGGTTATGCTCACAGTAGTGAGGTTGAGTGAGATTTTGATTGGGAAAAGATGAGTAGATGATGAGAACGATAGGGTGTGTTCAGAATGTTTTAGGGTGCTGCTACCCGCTGCTGATAGTGTTGTCGTAGGGTGATCCCAATCTGTTCCAGCTCGGCGCAGTGCCGTTGCCATGAAAATTCGGCCACGACGCGGGCGCGCGCCCGTTGCCCCATCGCAAACGCCGCTGCCGGGTCGGCCAGCACGCGCTCGATGGCGGCGGCTAGATCGGCGATGTCGCCTTCCCGGAAGAGCGCCCCTTCTGTCCCTTCCCGGATGATGGCGTTCAGCGGCGGGATCGCAGCAGTGACGACCGGTAAGCCGGCGGCCATATATTCGTAAATCTTCAGCGGTGACCAGAAGAAGCCGGCGGCGCGCAGGGCCGGGTGGGGGGCAGTGTTGAAGGGCGCGACGCCAAGATGGGCTTGCGCCAGCAACTCCGGCAGCCGTTCATGCGGTACCGCGCCGGTGAAGGTGAACTGTTGGGCGTATGGCGCGGCCAATGTCTCGGCAGCGGCGCGCTCAGGGCCGTCGCCGATCAGTGTGAAGCGGTAGGGGTGCCCGCGTTCAATCAAGAGCCGCGCCGCGCGCACGAAGTCTTGCACGCCGTGCCACGCCCGAAATGACCCGATAAACACGATGTTGGGCGGGCCGGGGGGCGGCCCCGCCGGCGGTATGAACATCTCGACGTTCGCGCCCCATGGCAATTCAACGATCTTTGTCCGTGGAATACTAGCCGGCACGGTTGTGTGCAACGGCGTCACAATCCGATCCGCCCACTGGCATTGCCGCTCGGCCCAGCGCCGGAATGGCCCGCCTAACGCATCGTCGAGCCGGCGCTTAGCAATTTCCGGCGGATCGACCATCAGTGCATTCACCTCGAGGATCGCTGGAATGCCTAACCGCCGCGCTGCGATCATGCCGGCCCCGGCGAAGTTGTAGTAGCGCTCGATGACCAGATCAGGCCGTAACGAGCGCACCAACCGTATGACCGCCGCCACGCCGAGCAGGCTCAGCAGTTTGGGCAGGTCTTGCTGGTACAGCGTGAACCCGCTGTAGGGCCGCCCGGCGAGCCGGCGCATTGGCCGGAGGCGCAGATGGCTGAGCGGCAGCTCACGGCTGGCCGCCACCACATGCACGTCATGGCCGCGTTGGGCCAGACCGCGCGCGACTTCCAGCGTGTGAATGCTGCCGCCCAATGTGCCCGGCACCGGAATGCCGGAAGCAAGGTACAGGATACGCACAGGTGCCTACAACCGCTCGTACCGCTCAAGATCCATCGTGATCGCCAGCGTCCCCGGCGCTGCCCGTTGCATAATCTCGTGCGCGCGATCGACTTGCGCATCTTCCACGCCCACCAGCAGCGTTGTGTTTCCCCGGCGCAAAAAGCCGCCGGTCGTCGCCAGCCGTGTCACGCGAAACCCGGCGGAGACCAGCGCGTCAACGCCGGCATCGGCGTTCGCATCTTCGACCACGAAGACAATCAATTTCATATCGACCCTTTCGCATGCTGCCATCTCTTGCTGCCGAGATTATACGAAGAGGCGGCCCTGCCGTCAATCGTTTTCCTATTGTTGGGCAACGTTGCCTGTGTTATGATCGTGATCAGCGGTTCGCCCTTGATGCTCGAAAGGGGGTTCGCTATGCCAGCACCGGTTATTCCGCATCGCTTTCCTGATCGGCGCGCTGCCGGGCGGGCTTTGGCGTGGGCCTTAAGCCAGTATGCTGACCGGCCTCGCCTCCAAGTTCTGGCCCTGCCCCGCGGCGGTGTGCCGGTCGCCTATGAAGTGGCGCAAGCGCTCGCGGCGCCGCTCGATGTGTTGCTGGTGCGCAAGTTGGGGGTGCCCGGCCAGCCAGAGTTGGCAATGGGCGCGATTGCCGAACAGGGGGCGCGGGTGCTTAATCATGATATCATCGCTGATTTGGGCATTCCGCCCCACGTCATCGAAGAGATTACCGCGCTGGAACAGGCTGAAATCGCGCGCCGCGCCCGCGCTTACCGCGGCCAGCGCCCGCCGCCGGAGTTGCACGACAAGACGGTGATTATTGTTGATGATGGTTTGGCCACCGGCGCGACCATGCACGCCGCGGTGAACTGCGTCCGTTTGCAGCAGCCGCGCTGGATTACAGTGGCAGTGCCGGTGGCCAGCACCGAGAGCGTGCGCCATCTGCGTACCGTGGCCGATGATGTGGTTGCGGTGTTGGCCGTCGAGCCGTTCTACGCGCTCAGTTACTGGTATGATGATTTTCGCCAGACGAGTGATGATGAAGTGCGGCGGTTGTTGCAGGCTAGTTTGCCCGCTAGCGCCGTGCCGTATGAAGAGGGTGCATGATCGTCGTTCAACTCTTCGGTGTTCCACGGGTATTGCGTAACAATCAGCCGGTGACGTTGCCGCGCCGGCGGAATCGGGCATTGCTGTTTTATCTGGCTGCGCACGCGCAGCCGGTGCGGCGTGAACAGGTGTTGGCCCTCTTTTGGCCCGACCACGAGCGTGGCGCGGCCCAACAGCTTCTTCGTTCCGCGCTCTACACCATTCGCCGCGCGGTTGGCGATGCGTTGATCGCCGATGATGAGCAGCTTGCGCTCGCGGCGACCGTTGATCTGCGCGCCTTGCACGCCGTGATGGCCGATTCGCAGGCCAGCGCCGCCGCCTTGGCAGCCGTGTTGCCCTCCGATCCTGCCGAATTGTTGGCCGGTTTCGAGCTGCTCGATTGCGAGCCGTTTCAGTTTTGGTTAGAGGGATCCCGTGCCCAAGCTCGTTCGCTGGTGGGGCGGGGATGGCTGCGCTTGGCCCGTCTCTATGAACAAGACGGCGATCTAGTCAATGCGCTGCGGGCGCTCGATGCTGCTCTCGCTATCGATCCGCTCCAAGAGGACGTGCAGCGCGATGCGATGCGCTTGGCCTACCTGAGCGGCGATCGAGTCGGTGCGATCCGGCGCTTTGAACGGTTGCGAGATCTGCTTGACCACGAGTTGGGTGTGCCGCCGATGCGCGAAACACAGGCGTTGTACGACGCGATTATTACCGATACGCTCGCGGTGTCGCCTGCGCCGCGCTTCCGCCCGCCGGTGGCCAATGGCTTGTTGCCGTTTACCGGTCGCGAGGCTGAACTAGCACGCTTGCGCGCTGAAGCGCGCCCCGGTCGCTTGCTGCTGATTGAAGGCGTGCCCGGTATTGGCAAAACCCGTCTGGCCGAAGAGTTTCTTGCGTGGCGCGGCGGAGTGGCGCTCAGCGGGGTCGCGCGTGAGCTAGAACAGAATGTGCCCTACCATCCGATCAGCGCGGCGCTGGCGATGCTGGCGGCCCGTCCAGAATGGCCTACCTTGCGCGCGCAGGTGCGTCTCGCTCCGATCTGGTGGAGCGAACTGGGTCGCCTCTTGCCCGATCTGGCCCCGCCGCCTGCCGAACCGCCCGACGAGGCGCGCTTGTGGGAGGCTATCACCCGTCTGTTGGTCGAGATCGCTCGCCAAATCCCGTTGAGTCTCTTGATCGACGATCTCCAATGGGCCGATGCGAGTACCTTGGGTTGGCTTGGCTATCTGTTGCGGCGGAGCGCTGAAGCTGATCTGGTGGTGGTCGCCACCGCGCGTCTGCCCGAACCGCGCAGCCCGCTCGCCGGCTTGATCCGCGCGTTGGTACGCGAAGAGCGGTTGATCCGCTTGGCGATCGATCGCTTGCCGCCGGAGGCGACGCTCGCCATTGCTCGCCGTCTTAGCCCAACCTTTGCCCATCCGCTCGCTGGTTGGCTCGAACAGAGCGCGGAAGGCAATCCCTATATCATCGCCGAGCTGGTGCGGCATGCCCGCACTGCCGGCTGGCTGACTGCCGATGGCATGGTCGATCTGAGTGCGCTCTCGGCGCAGCCGGTCGTGCCGCAGACGGTGTACCACCTGATCGAATCGCGCCTCAGCCGCCTCTCCGATCCGGCCCGGCGGTTTCTCGATGCAGCGGTGGTGGTTGGGCGCGATTTTGATTTCGCGGTTGCGGCCAAAGCGGCGGCGCTGTCGGAAGAGGCGGCGCTGGATGCGCTCGATGAGCTGTTGGCGGCGCGGTTGGTGTTGCCGTGCGCCGATGGCCGGTTTTGCTTTGACCATAGCTTGACGATGGAAGTCGCCTCCCGTGATGTGGGTGAATTGCGCTACCGGATGTTGCACCGGCGGGTAGGTGAAGCGCTTGAGACCGTCTACCGCGACCGGCTTGACGATCTGGCCGGCCAGATTGCGTTCCATTTTGCCGCCGGCGGCTGGTTGGAACGCGCCGCGACCTACGCCTTGCGCGCCGCTGAACGCGCCGCGGCCTTGGCGGCTTGGCCGGAAGCTGCTGAGTTCTATGCGCAGGCGCTGGCCGGCGCGCCAGCAATGCAACGTTCGGCCATCTTGCTCAAGTTGGGTGAGGCGCGCTTGCAATCGGGGTCAGCGGCGCTGGCTGCTGAAGCCTTCCGCGATGCGATTGCAACTGCGCCGTCCGCGCACGAGGCGCTCGTGGCCCGGCTGGCCTTGGCCCGCGCCCTCATTCCGCAGGGTCGCTATGCCGATGTGATTGCGCTAGTGAGCCGGCTCGATCCAACGGCGCCTCCGAACGAACAGGCTACGGCGCTCTTTTTGTGGGGGACGGCGCTTTCGCTCGAGGGGGCCGATCTCTATGGCGCTGCCGAACGTTTGACCGCTGCCGAACAGGTGCTTCAATCGTGTCCGGTTGCTGATCAAGCCGCCTTGGCGCAGGTCAATTTCGAGCTGGGCAATATTGCTGCGCAGCAAGGTGATCTTGATGCCGCTATTGCCCGTTACGAAGCGGCGCAGCGCATTGCTGACCAGACGGGTGACGAGGCCAGTACGTGGCGCGTGCTGGCCCGCAATAACCAAGCCTACCACCGGTTGTTGCGCGGCGAGGTGGCTGCCGCCGGCGCGATCATCACCGCCGCGCTGGCGTTGGCTGAAGAACGCGGGTTATTGGCATTGCAACCGTACCTGCTTTCGACCGCCGGCGAAGTGGCGCTGGCCCAAGACGATCTCGCCACCGCGCAAGCGTACTTCCAACAGGGCTTAGGCTTGGCCAACCAACTCGGCATTCCCGAACGGGTGGCCGGTCTCACGGCTAATCTCGGCTTGGTAGCCGCCCGCCGCGGTGAAACCACGTGTGCCGTTCACTATCTCTCAACGGCGCTGGCCCAAGCCGATACCCTTGGCGCCCGTCATCTGGCCGCGCAAATCCGGGTGTGGCTCGCGCCGCTGCTGCCCGTAGCCGAGGCGCGCGCCGTGCTGGCCGAAGCGCAAGCGCTGGCCGAATCCGGTGGCCGCCAACGCTTGTTGGCCGCAATTGCCGAGGCGCGCGCGGTTGTGGCTGAACGGGAAGCGGCGCTGTATGTCGCGTAAAATGGAACGACTTGGCAATCATCTTCGGCGTTCTTGCTCGTTTTTGCAGTGAGTGCGTATGCGGTGTACCTAAACTGATCCGCGGTGGCGAATGCCTCGTGGTGTGGTTGCCGGCAAGGGGGGGCTATGGTGCGACCACAGATCGGGGATATGATCGGGCATGCCCAGATCGAAGCGCTGATCGCCTCATCGGTGTACAGCGATGTCTATCGGGCCAGCGATCTGCGCAGTGGTAAACCATGCGCTGTGCGCTTGTGGCGCGCCTCGTTTGATTATGTTACTGAATTACGCGCGCTCTTCCACCATGAAGCGCGGATTGCGGCTGCGCTCCGCCATCCGCACATCCTGCGCATCAGCGAGATCGGTGAATGGCACGGCTATGGCTTTATCACCAGCGAGTATATGGCGGCAGGATCACTGCCGATGTGGTTGCGGCGGGTATCTGCGCCGCCTGCCATCCTCTTTGATTTGCTCAGGCAGGCAGCGCTAGCCTTAGCGTATGCCCACCGGTTTCATGTCGTGCATGGCGATCTCCGTCCTGCCGCTCTGCTCTTAACCCCTGATGTGCGCTATCGCGCCGGGTTTCGGCTGGCCATCAGTGGTGTGGCGCTAGGACGGCTGAGTAGCGAAGCGCTCGCGCTTGGCGGCATTACCCCGAATCGGTATATTGCACCGGAACGGCGTACCGGCGCTGAACCATCACCTGCCGCCGATATCTTTGCGTTTGGCCAGATCTTAGGCGATCTGTTCGGCGATACGCCTGCTGATCCGCACATCATTGATCTGATGACCGCTTGCTGTGTGCTTGATCCCGCGCGGCGTCCGCCGGCAGCCGCGATTGCGCTCGCGCTCGCCCTGCGGGTGCGCGCATTGAGCAAAGATATAGCTTAACGATCCTGCTCGTGGGTAATGCTCTTGACCCGCCCAATATCAGCCGCAATCCGCGCGGTAATGGCTTCGGCCTGTTTCCGGGCCACTTCCGGCATCAGCGTTGCGCTTTCGCGCGCGCGCCAACAAGCGGCAAAATGGCCGTTGCCGTAATCGACAAACGGCGGTTCCTCTTCGCGGCACTTCTGGATGGCAATCGGGCAGCGAGTATGGAAATGGCAGCCTGACGGCGGGTTGAGCGGGCTCGGCACATCACCCTCTAAAATGATCCGCCGGCGTTGCTGTTCCACTTTCGGATCAGGGATCGGCACCGCCGAGAGCAGCGCTTGCGTGTACGGGTGCAGCGGCATCGAATACAGTTTTGGCCCCTCGGCTAACTCGACCACTTTGCCGAGGTACATCACTGCCACCCGGTCAGAGATATGGTTCACCACGCTGAGATCGTGCGCAATGAACAGATAGGTCAACCCAAGTTTGTCTTGCAACTCTTCCAATAGATTGACCACTTGCGCCTGAATCGACACATCAAGCGCCGAGACCGGCTCGTCGCAGACCACGAAATCCGGCTCAACCGCCAACGCGCGCGCGATCCCGATCCGTTGCCGTTGGCCGCCGGAAAACTCGTGCGGGTAGCGGTTGGCAAACGCTGGGTTGAGCCCAACCAAATGCAACAGTTCCTCAACCCGTTCGCGCACGGCCCGCCCTTCGCGCAGCTTATGCACCCGGATCGGCTCAGCAATAATGTCGCCGACCGTCATGCGCGGGTTGAGCGAGGCATACGGGTCTTGGAAAATCATTTGCACCCGGCGGCGCATGTGGCGCAGGTCATTGCCGCGCAATTTGGTCAAATCGGTACCCTGAAAGATCACCTGCCCGCTGGTGGGGCGATACAATTGCAAAATCGCTCGCCCAGTCGTGCTCTTGCCACAACCCGACTCGCCCACCAACCCGAGCGTCTCGCCGCGCTTGATGGTGAAACTGACGCCATCAACCGCTTTCACCGTGCCTACGCGCCGCTGAAAAATGATCCCCCGTGTGACCGGGAAATGCATGCGCAGGTCTTTTACTTCGATCAACTGTTCGCTAGAGGATTGTGCCAACGTAGCCATGAAATGCCTCGCCTCGTCAAGCCGCAACGTCGCTGGTTACTTGCTGGGGAACAGGGGTGTCAATGGTAATGTCGAAATGGCATGCCGCCCGATGGTATTGGCCCACACTGCGCAATGCCGGCGCGCTGGCGAGGCATTCCTCTCGCGCATAGTCGCAACGCGGGCTAAAGGGGCAGATCGGCGGCAAATCGATCAAATTCGGCGGCAAGCCGCGGATCGGCGTCAAGCGCCGGCCCCGCTCTTCATCGAGCCGCGGGATCGAGCGCAACAGGCCAATCGTATACGGCATGCGCGGGTTGGCAAAGATTTCGCTGGTGGGGCCTTCTTCGACCACCTTACCGGCGTACATCACCGTCACCCGGTCAGTCATGCCAGCGACGACGCCAAGGTCGTGCGTAATCAAAATCACCGCCGTCCCCAACTCTTCGCGCAACCGGTTGATCAATTCGAGGATCTGGGCCTGAATTGTCACATCGAGCGCCGTCGTCGGCTCGTCGGCGATCAGCAGTTCGGGGTTGCACGAGAGCGCCATCGCAATCATCACCCGCTGGCGCATACCGCCCGAAAACTGGTGCGGATAGTTATCGAGCCGCTTGCTGGCCGAGGGAATGCCCACCATATCGAGCAGCTCGACCGCGCGATCACGCGCCTCTTTCTTGGTCAACTTGAGGTGCAACTCGAGCGACTCGGTGATCTGCCGGCCAATCGTCAACACCGGGTTGAGCGACGTCATCGGGTCTTGAAAGATCATCGCAATCCGGTTGCCGCGAATATTCCGCATCTCCTCTTCGCTGGCTTGCAGCAGATCTTCGCCGTCGAATAGAATTTGGCCGCCGGCGATCTTACCCGGCGGGGTTGGGATCAGCCGCATAATCGAGAGCGACGTGACCGATTTGCCACAACCCGACTCACCGACGATACCGAGCGTTTCGCCTCGATTGACATAAAAAGAAACACCGTCAACCGCTTTGACGATGCCGTCTTGCGTATGGAAATAGGTGCGTAGATCGCGAACTTCGAGCAATGGGGCCATACAGATCCTCTGTCTCGTTGCCCTCGCGGTAGGCGGGCATGGCCGTTCCGTTGTTATGTTTACCTTTGATAGTGCGGATATGAGGGATAGTACCACAGAAAACCGGTCAATGTCAAGAAAACAAGGAGCGCCGCACGGCTGTGCGGCGCTCCTGTGGCGTTAATGGGAGGCGAACATGCGTTACCAGACCCTGCGGCCCGGCACATCAAATGTCGCGGTACTCAAGATATCAAGGATGGTCGGTACATAGTTGATGATCAGAATGACTGCCGCAACCGCCACCCATACCAGCAGCCGGTCAAGGATCTTCGGGCCGTCTTCAGGGCCAGAAAGCGCCTTGGCGAAGGAGAAATCGGGCGCTTCGGCCAGCTTCTTGCCACGGGTCAGCGTCATAATCATGTTGAGGTAGTAGAAGATGGCGCTCACGAACATGATCAGACCGCCGATCATCGCGAAGAAGAGGAAGAACCGCCACTCATCCTGCACGTATGGCGCGCCGCCGATGTCGGTGCGGCGGGGCATGCCGCGCAGGCCGAGCTCGTGCATGAAGTGCGAGAAGAGACCCATACCGACAAACCAGAGCCACGGCTGGGCCACCGCCAACCCGCGGCTCCACAACTGCCGCCCCGTGAGGTGCGGCACTAGCCAGTAGGTGATGCCCATAAAGCTCAGCGCCACTGCCGTGCCGACCGTCAGGTGGAAGTGACCCGAAATCCATGCCGTGTTATGCACCACGAGGTTGACGTTGTACGAAGCATTCACCAACCCGCTGATGCCGCCGAAGGCAAACAACATCATCGCCACAATTTGGGCCGAGATTTCGGGCTTGCCCCACGGCAAGTTAAAGATCCACGCCAGCCACCCTTCGCCTCCGTTGCGCCGGCCTGCATACTCCAGCGACGCGACCACGTTGAAGAAGGTGAGCAAGCTGGGGAAGAACACGCCAAAGGTGAAGATCGCATGCACCAGCTTCCACATCTCGGAAATGCCCGGATCGGTCACTTGATGGTGCATACCGATCGGCAGCGACAGGATCAGGAAGAGAATGAACGAGACCCGCGCCATTGGATCGCTGAACAGCTTACCGCCGGCCTGTTCCGGCACGAGGGTGTACCACGAGATGTACGCCGGCAACAGCCAGAAGTAGACGATCGGGTGGCCGGTGAACCAGAACAGGGTGCGCGCCAGCACCGGGTCGGTGCCGCCCACGAGCCCGAGCGACCACGGAATGACCAGAAAGATCATCTCGCTCGCCACGCCGATGGTCGAGATCGTCCACATCAGCATGGTCACGATCGCCATAAATGCCGGCAGTGGCGTGCGCTGGCCGGGGTTGTCCGCGAGCCACGCATTGCGGGTGATGATCATATTCGCCAACAACAACCATGTCCCAGCCACCACCAGCGTCAGACCGATGTAGAAGAGCGCATCAGCCTTCAGCGGCGGGTAGAAGGTAAACATCACGGTGGCGTTGTTGGTAAGCAGCGGGATCGCCGCCAACACCAAACCCGTCAACATCACCCAGAGCGTTGCCCACGCCAGCCGGCTGCTGGCTAGCGGGCGGTTCAGACTCTTGGCGAAGATATAGGTCAAAAAGCCAATAATGTAGAATGTTGTGAAGACCAATACATTCAAAACACCGTGGACGGTCAGTCCCTGATAATAACCGCCGGGGAGCAGCGGTTTCGATGGGGTGTAGAGATCCAAGCCGTTGTAGCGCAGGATCTGGAGTACACCCATCAAGCCGCCGACAGCGAGCGCAGCGAATGCAATGAAGATATTGATCCCGGCAAGCTTGCGCTCAACACTGAGATCAGTGCTGATTGCTACCGGGCGGGCGCGTGCTGCAATACTGGCCATGCAACCATCTCCTTAGATAATATCACGTCTAGTTGACGATGACCGTTCCATACATGACATGGTGGCCGGCGCCACAGTATTCGTGGCAGACGAACAGGTATTCTCCCGGTTTGTCAAACGTTGCCGTGACCCGCGATACTTGGCCGGGAATAACCATCACATTAATAGGAGTGCCGTTAATTTTGAAGCCGTGAATGACATCCTTGCTCGTTAAAATGAAAGTGACTTTCGAACCGGCTGGCACTTCAATTTTGTTCGGCGTGAACATGAAGGTCTGGGCCGTAATGATCGCTTCGTAGCGACCGGGTGCAATTTCGCGCAGGCCGGTCTGGCTAAAGGTGGAATCGGCCCCGGCAGCCACTGCGCTGACGCTGACCCGCCCTGCCGTGGTGGGAACCCGCACGCCAACCGCAAAGGCGGTAATCAGGATCGCAACCAGCATCGAGACCGGAATCGCGACGCTGGGCAAGATCCACGCCACTTCAAACAGATAGCTGATAAACTTCTTGTCTTTCATGACGCCGGTATCCCTCCGTTGTTCAACAGGGTCAGGTAGACCTGCATCCACAGAATGCTCATCGCCAGCAAGAACCCTAACGTGATCATCAGCGCGCCGCGTGGCGGCTCGTGATCATCTTCATGCTCGTCGTCCGATGGGCGGCGGTAGCTTGACATCCTTTCCTCCTCAGGTTACTCCGGATAACACACAAACAGATGAGACGCTTCGTACACCAGCCGCATCGCCCCTTGGCTGCCCATTTCGCGCGTGAGCAGATCAATGTCGCGTAGCGCGATGGCCAGCGGTGGCCCTTCGGCTGGGTACGAGGTGCGGATCATCCCGCTGGAATCGATCAAAAACGTGCGCCGTTCAGCGTAAAGCTTGCCGTTGGCGTCAGGTTCGGTGTAGTACACGCCTAACCCGCCGCCGACGACCATCTTGACCTCGCGCGGATCACCAGTGACAAACCGCCAACTTTGCGGATCAACGCCGAGTTGGCCGGCCAATGCCGAAAGATCGGCTGGGGTATCGTGCGCCGGATCAAGGGTGATGGTGAGAAACAGTACGTCGCTGCCCAACCGCCCGCTCCGTTGCAGTTCTTGCCGCAGTTCGAGCAGGCGCTTGGTTTGCTCGGCGCATTCGTCGCCGCACCGGCTATGCATCAGGCTGACAAACACCATCCGCCCGCGCAGATCACTGTCGAGCAGCCGGCTGCCGCGTTGATCGGTCAACGAAAACGGGGGAAATTGCTCGCCGCGTGGCAAAACTTTAACCGGACGGGCAATCACGAACCACAAGAAGGTTACTAAGAGTCCGCTCAGCAGGACGATGCCTAATCCTATCCACCAACGCAGCGCGCGCTGCGCAGTTGCGGCGTGGCTTCCTTGCCGAGTTGTGGTTGAACCGAGTGCTATCCCTAGCCGCATGGTGCGATCCGTCTAGCTACAATCGCTTGCAAGCCGAGTATACCTAGCGATCGGTTGTAGCGGAGTAAAGCGGTTATAACGAAAGGTTGCAGAACCGCAACTTTTCATCTTTCTATTCACAGTGAATGTATACACGATATACAAATAATTCCAGTGTGGCTGAATGTAATTACTGCACGGAATTGTTAGTGGGGCGGGGGCCGGTAGGGCCGGTAGGGGCGAGGCATTGCCTCGCCCC
>NZ_LWQS01000083.1 GCF_001650695.1 Chloroflexus islandicus | reverse complement strand
AAACTCCACCCTCCCCTCCCCCAGCGGGGGAGGGGCCGGGGGTGGGGGCACAGATCCCCTCCCCCAGCGGGGGAGGGGCCGGGGGTGGGGGTGTCAACGCAAAGGCGAGTCTTGCCTAATCCCCCTGCGCCGGCGCTGGAGCCGCTGCTGGAGTGGGCGCGGCTGCCGGTGCAGCCGCCGGACGCGCGCGACCGGGCAGGGTCAGCGCCAATGCTGCCGCCGGCAAGCCGAGCAGTGTCACCCCGATCATCACCGTCTCAAGACCGACCGCGTCGGCGAGGATGCCGCTCAGCCACGTGCCGATTGCACCGGTGGCGAAGGTGAAGCCAAGGATGAGGCCGGAAGCGAGACCCTGCTTGACCGGCAAGATACGCTGGGCATGGACGACCAGAATGCTATGCTGACCACCGACCAACATGCCGGCCAACCCACAGGCGATGAAGATGGCCCACAGCGGCGTGGCCAGAAAACAGGCCAAGCCAGCCGGCACGCTGAGGATCAATGGCCAGACAGTCGCAGCGCGCATGCCAAACCGGTCGGCCATCCAGCCATTGAGCACATTGCCGACCGCCGCCGTCGCCATAAAGGTGCCGGCCAATGCCCCGTACACGGTTGGCTCCCAACCGCGATCGCTAAAGAGTTTGGGCAGGAACGACTGGTACACCGCCTGAATCGACGAGCGCACTACCACTAGCGCCACAAAGGCGAGCAAGACTGCAATTGCCAGCGCCGTCCAGACTTGCGGCGCCGCGGGTGCGGCAGCGCGGGCAGTCCGCCGGCTGCGGGCCGTTTGCTGGGCAAGGAGCAGCACCCCCGCCGGCACAATCGCTGCCAGCGCCACCGGCACGATTCCCGGCGTGCCGGCTGCCGCCAGCACGATCCCGGCGAGAATCGGCCCGACCGCTAACCCGGCTTGCCCGCCAAAGAAAAAGATAGCCGTAGCGCTGGCCGGTTTGTCGGGCACGGCAGCCGCGGCGCTGGCAGTGCCGATCGGGTGAAAGAGACCGCTCCCGAGCGCAGCGAGTAGAAAACAAGGCAAGAGCACCGTCCAGTTCGGCGCCAAGGCCACCCCGGTATAGCAGAGCGCCATCCAGACTACCCCCAGCGCCGCGAGTTGCAGCGTGCGACCGGGCAGGCGGTCGGCGATCCAGCCAAACAACGGCTGCGAGAGCGCGCCGAGCAGGGTATAGACGGTCAGCGCCAAGCCGATTTGCTGGTTGCTGAGGCCCAACGGCCCGGCCAACACTGCCAGCAGCACTGCGCCCACGCTATTGAGCACATCAACCATAAAATGGCCGCCAACCACCGCCGTAAAGACCCGATTCCGCAGCATGCCGGCTCATCCTTTCCCTTGTGTATCGTTCTTTTTCAGGATGGCAGCGCGTCGCGCTGCCCCGCGCAGCTTAAGAGCAGCTAACGCCGCTCAAACATGATCTTCCCCCCGACCATCGTCAACTCGGCGCGCAGGGTATGCAAGCGCTCTGCCGGTATCTGGAAGGGATCGCCGTTCAATACGGCCAGATCGGCCAGCATGCCGGGTGACAAGCGACCCTTGCGATCAGTTGCGGCTTCCGCCGCCGCCGGGCCGGTGCAATACGCTGCCAATGCTTCGCTAAGCGCCAGTCGTTGTTCAGGATACCACCCGCCAGCCGGCGCGCCATCGGTCGTTTGGCGGGTTACGGCGGCGTGAATCCCTGCCCACGGATCGAGCGTCTCGACCGGCGCATCGGAACCAAACGCCAGCGTAGCCCCAGCGTCAAGCAAGCTGCGCCATGCGTAGCTGGTGGCGCAACGCTTTCCCCATAGCCGATCGGCTACCGCCATATCGGCGGTGCAATGAATCGGCTGCATCGAGGCAATCACGCCAAGTTCGGCAAAACGCGGGATGTCGTGCGGATCGAGGATTTGGGCATGTTCGATCCGGTTGGGCAGGGCCAGATGGATCGCAGTAGGGCGAGCAGCGGCAAT
Organism: Chloroflexus islandicus; assembly: GCF_001650695.1. Classification (GTDB taxonomy): domain Bacteria; phylum Chloroflexota; class Chloroflexia; order Chloroflexales; family Chloroflexaceae; genus Chloroflexus; species Chloroflexus islandicus. The sequence continues at coordinate 22,046 of NZ_LWQS01000083.1, read as the reverse complement.
CGCATCGAGCACGCTGCGATTGGCGGCGTCGCCGATGGCATGCACCACCACGCTAATCCCGTGCGCATTGGCGCGGGTCACAATCTCTTTCATCTCGGCAGGTGGAATAACGGCGATGCCGGTATGATCACGCCCTTCATACGGCGCCAGCATGTGGGCGCTCTCAGAGCCGAGCGAACCATCGGCAAACAGCTTGAGACCGCCGATCCGCAGCCAATCATCACCCAAGCCGCTGCGCAAGCCCAAACCGATGGCGTGATCGAGGTGCGCACCGGCGATATGCGCCAGCACGCGGATGGTTAGATCACCGTCAGCCCGTAGCGCTTGCAGATCGATCAGCGTATCGGGGCCGTCAGCCGGATTAGTCGCTGGCGGCACGTGCAAGCTGGTCAAGCCATAACTCAACGCCTCGTTGATTGCCAACCGCAGTGCGGCGAGGCGCTCGGCGCGGGTGGGAGGCGGCACAATTGCGCGCACCAACTCCATGGCTGTCTCGAACAAGATGCCGGTTGGCTCGCCATGTTCATCACGTTGAATCTGGCCCCCATCGGGATCGGGAGTGGCAGCGGTAATTCCGGCCAACTCGAGCGCGCGGCTATTGACCCACAGCGAATGGCCGTCTTTGCGCGAAAGCATTGCTGGCCGATCCGGGCACACCCGGTCGAGATCGGCCCGGCTCGGCCAGCGCCCGCCCCACAGCGTATGATCCCAGCCGTTGCCCCGCAACCATGCCCCCGGCGGCAAGCGTTGCGCCGCAGCCGCGATCTGGTCGAGCGCAGCCATGAAATCAGCGCAGCCGGTCAGGCGCACCTGCTGGCGGGCAAGGCCGTGCAGCACAATATGGACGTGCGCATCGGTCAGGCCGGGTATCACGGCCCGCCCGCGCAGATCGATCACCTCAATGCGATTGCCGGCAGCGGCCCGTACCGTCGCTTCATCACCCACCGCCAAGATCCGCTCGCCGCGAATAGCCAATGCTTGAGCCACCGGTTGGGCCGGATCGAGGATATAGATCGGGCCGTTATGTAACACGATTGTGGTCATCGCAAACCTTTCATTAGATCAAATGAAGAGTAATGAGAACCAACCCTCCACTCATGCCGCTTAAGGAACAGACAGAACATTGTAGTCGATCACAACCCGTTGATCGCTGGGCAATGCCGCAAAGCCCAACGCTGCGCTCCTCATCACCCCTCCCCCGCTGGGGGAGGGGCACGGGGTGGGGGCATCAACGCAGAGACGCAAAGCGAGCAAAGGCGCAGAGATTCTTAACGCAAAGGCGCAGAGGACGCGAAGATCGCAAAGGTTTTGTGGGACGGGGAGGAGGAAGAGCGGACGTATCGTTCCTCCTGCCTTTTCCCTCCTCCCTATCTCCCTCCGCCCACCCTCACCCCCAACCCCTCTCCCGCTGGTGCAGGAGAGAGACGCTGCTGCTTTCCGCCCCCGCTATGCCTTGCGCGCCAACCACGCGGCTCCCCCACACCCGCCGTCAGGTGGGGGAGGGGGCCGGGGGTGAGGGTACACCAACGCTTTGCAACGCCTTCAACCACATCTCCGCTCACGCGCGCTGTCCGTCGTTGTACCGCGCAAGCAGGAGATTGCTTCGGGGGCTGCGCCCCCTCGCAATGACAGCGGGAGTCGTGTCATTGCGAGCCGCGTAGGGGCAATGCGTTGCATTGCCCCGCGCGGCGAAGCAATCTCCTGCTTGAACGAGAGTCATCCCTGTGTGTGAACAATACGTCTAAATCCTTGTCTAGACACATAATGACGATGAAATCCTACTCGCCCGGCGCTATTCTGTCAAATCTGAGTAGTCAAATATTTACGAAATGGAAAACATCCTTAACTGTTGAGCGTTCAACATTCGCACACACTGGCAAGCGTGGTATGATATGTCAGGATTTTGCACATATCGTCACCTGCTCGTGTCCAGACTATCAACAACCACTCTACCGCTTTGCGGCTACCAGAGGAGGCCGGCTATGACCCATCCGCGCTCGAATTATGCGTTGGCAGGCGCAGCCCTCTTTAACCCGATGGCGGCGATGTACTGGCTGGATGTAGCGCGCGGGCAGCGCCCCGGGATTGGGTTAGCGTTGGTGAGCGCGGCAGGTGCGGCATGCGCTGGGTTAGCCGCCGATCCGCGCCGCCACCCGTGGCGAGCGGTGGCGAGCGGGTTAGCGGCAGCGGCTGGCGCTGCGCTGGCCGGTTGGGCACTGCAACGGTATGTGGCGTGGGTGGAAGGCGAGAGCGAAGATGCGCCGGCGCCGCCAAACGCGCACGATCTGCTGGTGCCAGCGGCGGCAGCTTGCGCCGGTGCGGTTGGCGTGGCCGCGTTGGTGGGCCGCGCGCCGGAACAGTATATCGAGTACAGCGGTAAGCACGGCGATTACCGCTGGATCGCTGCCGAGCCGCACCCGGCCCAGCGCTGGTTGGCGTGGAGCGGCTATCTCGCCCATCAGTTGGCAATCTGGGGTTGTATCTACGCCGGCCAGCGCCAACGCCTGCGCTATACCAGTGATATGCGCCGCCTCAATTGGTTGGCGCTGGCGGTGAATGCCGGCGGGGTGGCGCTGCACTACCTGCAATCGCGCTATACGTATGACGGGTTGGCCCGTGATGTGCCCGAAGGCAGTGCGCTCGGTTCGGTATCATTCATCCTGATGCTGGCTTTGGCCCTCGAAGCGCCGCGCCGCGGTCTCTTCTTCGGCAGCCGTAAGGTGATGCCTCCCGCTGAACTCGTGCGCTTTGCCCGCCGCTTCCACGGCTATATCTTCTCGTGGGCCTCGACGTATAATTTCTGGTATCACCCGATCGACCCGAAACCGCTGCACTATACTGGCCTGTTCCACACGCTATTGATCTTCGTCCAATCGGCGCTCATCTACACCAATGCCCACCGCGATCCGCGCTGGACACTGGCGCTCGAGATGTTGGCTTTGCCGCACGCGGTTGTTTCGACCCTCTACAAACGCAGCGGGTTGGCGGCGATGTTTACCTTTAGCTTCTTGATGATGTTTGTGGTCAACCAGATGCACGGCCTCAACTTGCCGGAACGGGCGCGCTGGACGATCGGCGGCGCGTATGCCGCGACTGTGCTGAGCTACTACGGCGCGCGCCGCCAATGGCATAAGTTGCCTGATATCCTGCGGATTCCAATTCTCGAGTATGGGGTATTGGGCATCTTGGTGTTGTTGTCGCTGCTGATGCGGGCCGTGCGGCGGTTAGAGGGAAACCCGCAGGCATTGCATACGCAACCATGAGAACATAGGACACGGATGCGCACGGATCGCGCCACCCGTGTCTATCGGTGTCCTATTCCCTAAATAACTAGGACACGGATGCGCACTGCCCAATCCGTGTCCTATTCACCGCAATTGCTACTGCACCGCGCGCGCCGCCGCAAAGACCGCCTCGCTCAGCGTCGGGTAGGCGGCGAAGATGGCGGCTAGATCAGCGATCGTCGCGCCGCTCTGAATGGCTAGCGCCACCGGGGCCAGCAGATCGGCGGCGTGCGCACCCACGGCGATCCCTCCCCGAATCTGGCGATTGGCGGCATCGAAGACCAACTCAACCCACCCTTCGGTCTCGTCACCGAGGTAAGCCTTCAGTGAAGCGGTATACGAAGCCCGCACCCGCTGCAACTCACCCTCTCCGCCAGAAACAATCCCCACTTGCGCAATTTCAGGCACGGTATACACGGCGCTAACGACGGTATGGGGGCAATACCCCGGCGCCGGCAGCTCCGCCGCTGTCCGTCCGGCGATCCACGCCTGCGCCAGCGCGCGGTTGGCCAGCATCGGCCCGCCAGCAGCATCACCGACGGCAAAGATATGCCCGGCTTCGGTGCGGCCATAGTTGTCGATCGCCAGTTGCCCGTTCTCGCCCACCTGCAAGCCGGCAGCCGCAAGATTGAGCCGGCTGAGATCGGGCACCCGGCCAATAGCGAGGAAGGCCATCGCTGCGGTGTGCGTTACTCCATCAGTCGTGGTAACAGCCACCCCAGCTTCAGTGCGCTCGGCCCGCTCGACATCAACTTGATGGATGGTCACACCCTGCGCTGCCATTGCCGCCGCCAAGGCTTGGCCGGCAGCCGGATCAAACATCGGCAACACGCCGGGAGCGCCAACGATCCACGTCACTTTGACACCCAACCGGCTAAAGAGGGAGGCAAACTCGCTGCCGGTCGGCCCGCCGCCGATAACGATCATATCAGGCGGCAGCGTGCTGAGGGTGCTGGCAAAGCGAGGGGCGATAATGCGCTGGCCGTCCGGCTTCATCGTAGGCGGGAAGCGCGGCACCGAACCGGTGGCAATAATCACGGCATCGGCAGCTAACACCTGCTGGTTCTCACCGTTGCGCACCACCAGTTCATGCGGGCCGCTAAAGGCAGCCACGCCATTGATCACGTTCACGCCAGCAGCTTGCAGCCGTTGCGCTTCGCGCTCGCTCCACCGTTGCGCCACCGCTTTGATCCGGCCCAGCACGGCTGCCGGCTCAACCTGCACCGCGCCGAGCTGCACGCCTTCCGCCGCCGCATGCGCCGCGACGCCAGCCACTTCGGCAGCGTGCAACCATACCTTGCTCGGCAGCAAACTATCCCAACCGGTGCGTCCACCGAGCGGGCCTTCGCTGATCAATGTCACCTGGGTGTTGCCTTGGGCAGCAGCGACGGCAGCCTCAACCCCCGCCGGCCCGCCGCCGATCACAACAATCTGTTTCATACGTCTTCCCCATCATCACCTGCGATCCGATAACGTATATCTGTGAAAGAAGATGCAAAGAATTGATGGCGGGTTACAATCCGTGGATGGGATGGCGCAATAATACACCATATTGTATCGAACCATGTAGAGACGCACGGCCGTGCGTCTCTACGGTATGGCCTCGTACCTTGTATTACGAATCCGGCGCCGGTGGCGGCGGTTCAGGGGCCGGTTGCGGCGCCGGTTCGGGATCAGGCGCGCGAATGCCGAGCACGATGATCGTGTCAGGCAAGATCCATTCACCCGCCGCCGGCAGCGAACTGAGCACCACATACGGCCCGTACCGGAAATAATCCTCGCCGGCCCGATCCGGCCCTTGATAATCGACATAGATCCGGCTCGGATCAATACCCAGTAATGCCAAGACCTCTTTGGCCTGATTTTCGCCCAACCGGCGCAGATCGGGCATCAAGATCGCCCCTTCAACCGGCGGCACCGGCACCGGCGGTTTGAACATCTCGGCAGTGCATTCGGGGATGTCTTCGTATTTGAGCTGCACGGTGGCATCGCCGCCCCGCCACTTGTATTCAACCTTCTCGTCGGGATCGGGCGGCGGCAACTTCCACAGATAAATTGTGCGCACCAGCTCCGGCGGATAACTCGCCTCGGGCGCCGGACGGCAATACGCCCCATCGCTGAGCGCGCTCAGGTCTTGCGGCAACGGCGGCGCTTTGGGATCGGTCGGCGGTGCTGGCGGCGGGTTAGGCCGTAACTCGCCGGTGCTCGTCCATTCTTCAGGGGTGGGAATGCGCACCACCGTCACGCGATCGTACGCGGAACAGATACCCTCGACCGGCAGCAGGCCGGTTGGGTTGGCGGTTGGGGTTGGCGTTGCCGCGGCTGCTTCTGCCAACCGCTTCAGCATATCTTCGGTAAACAGCTCTTCGCGGTAGCCGCCGAACGGGCCGGGCAATTCACAGATCGGGCGGCGGACGACATTTTCCGGCAAGGTAAAGTTCGTCGGGATTTCGCCATCGGGAAAGGGCGCAGCAAACAGTTCGCGGTAACGCTCATCTTCGCGAATCAGACGGAAGATGTTCTCCATCACGTTGCGCCAGATGATACCGCCGCCGGTCAGACTCTCGACCCGCGCCGTCGGCTCATTGTTGTTGTTGCCCGTCCACACGCCAACCGTCACAAACGGCGTATACCCAGCCGCCCACGCATCGCGCCAGTCGTTGGTGGTGCCGGTCTTGACCGCAGCGGGCAGGCTGAGGCGCAGCGGGCTATTGAGGCCCCAGATCGCTTGGCGGGCGCGATCATCGCTCAGCATATCGGAAATGATCGCCACCAACGCCGGATCAACCACCTCTTCGCCGGGGGTTTGGGTGAAGCGTTCGAGGGTGCGGCCTTGCGAGTCGGTAATTTCGAGGATGGCGACTGGGGCGAAGTATTTGCCGCCGCTGGCCAGCGTATTGTAGGCCGTGGTCAGCTCAAGCGGCGAGACTTCGCCGCCGCCAAGCGTGAGCGACAGGCCGTAGAAGCCAGCGCCGCGCTTGAGACCAGTGCGAATGCCAACCCGTTCCAGCAAGCCGAGGGTATAGTCGATTCCAGCGAACTTCAGCGCCTTTACTGCCGGCATATTGAGCGAATTGGCCAGCGAGGTGCGAATCCGCACCGGCCCATTCCATTGGCCGTTGTAATTCTGCGGCGCGTACCAGCCGCCGGTGCCGGTTGGGAATTGGGTCGGTACATCCCACAACACCGACTCCGGCGTCATCCCTTGTTCCATCGCCGCCAGATAGGTAAACGGTTTCAACGCCGAACCGGGTTGCCGTTCGCGGGTCGCGACATTGACCTGCCCATCGAGCACATTGCCTGACTCGCCGGGGGTCTTGGTCGGTTTCACCGCGTTGTAGTCAATGCTGCCGACCATGGCCAGAATCTGGCCGGTATTCGGCTGCATGATCACCACCGCCGCATTATGGATATTGCGCGACTCAAGCTCGGCGATGCGCTCGAAGGCGGTGGCTTGGGCCATGCGTTGCAATTGCAGATCGAGGGTCGTGGTGATGCGCAAGCCGCCGCCATAGACAATCTGCGCGCCGTAGCGCTGCAAGAGCAGATCACGCACATAGAAGACAAAGTGCGGCGCGTTGAGCGGGGCCTCTTGCGGCGCGAACCGCAGTGGCGTCGCTAAGGCGCGCCGCGCCTGCGCCTCAGTGATGTAGCCGTCTTCCACCATCCGGCGCAGCACCGCCGCTTGGCGGGCACGCGGCAACGGCGTGCCGGCGGGCAAGCGCACAGCCGGATCAAGCCAATCGTCGCCAACAAAGACCGGCGGCAGATATCCGCCTTGCTCGTCGCGTTCAAGGTAGTTGATCGGGTTGTAAACTGACGGCAATTGCGGCAGACCAGCCAGCAACGACGCCTGATTGAGATCAAGTTCGGCGGCGCTGACGCCAAAATAGACCTCGCTGGCCGCCTGAATGCCGTAAGCCAGATTGCCGTAAAAGTTTTCGTTCAGGTAGAGTTCGAGAATCTGATCCTTTGAATAGATCCGATCCAGCTCTTGGGCCAGAATAATCTCTTTCAGCTTGCGCTCGTAACGACGCTCAGGCAGCCGTTCTTCCGGCGTCAGCACGCTATTCTTAATCACCTGCTGGGTAATCGTCGAAGCGCCGCCGGTCTCTTCGCCAGCACGCAAGCTGTCAACTAAGGTGCGGATAATGCCGGCCAAGTCAATGCCGGGATTGGTGTAAAAGGTTTTATCTTCGATCGCGATGGTGGCTTGGATCAAGAGCGGGCTAATCTCGTCGATCGCGACCTTGGTGCGCTTGCCGGCATCGAAAAACTCGTAGAGCAATTCGCCGTTGCGATCGAAGATGCGCGAGTTCTCAAACAGCTCGCGGTTATCGAGCAGGGCCAAGCGCGGCTTCAGGCTCTCGGCGACCTGCATATAGGCATTGTAGGCAAAGCCGGCCAACCCGATCAACACGACCGCGATCAGGCCGAGCACGGCTAACAAGGCATTGAGCACCAAGCGGCCCACCACCGGGCGCGGCGCCGGACGGCCCCGCAACAAGCGCGGCGGCACGTGGCGGCGGCCATTGCGGCCATTGCGACCGTTGCGGCCATGCAGATACCAACGACGCGAACGAATCATAGCTATCCTTGGCGCGCACCCGCGCCGAACGCAAGACATACCCCAAGAACGCTCATGCGAGCGTCGCGGGTAGTATAGCATGCTCTGGTACGGCGCATCCTGATGGGCAGATGAGAACTGGATCAGATACAATAGTGATGAGCGAGACGCCATCCTGTCGCTTCACGGCAGTTAATTATGTCAACAAACAACACTATGCCCCAATCTTCCCTCGTTGGCCCGGCCATCTTGATCACCTGCTTGATCACGCTGCCGCTGACCGTGATCAGCGATGCGGTTGCCGGGCGCACTGGCTGGCAGTCGCTCTGGCTAGGCGGGGCGAGCGTGCTGGTCGGGCTTGAGGCGGTGGCGTTGCGCAGCCGGATGGTGGCTGGCTTGCACGAGACGCAGGGTGGGGCGGTGCGTTATCTCACCGCCGAGGTGTTTGGCTTGGTGGCGCTGGCACGCATCGTGGCGACAGCAGGCCAAGGTGCGCGCGGCTTGGCTGCGATGAGTGCATGGCTCACCGATCCGCTGGCCGCGTTCGATGCGCCATTTCTGTTTTGCCTGCTGGCGCTGCTGGCCGTCGCCGTGCTTAGCCGCAGCGGGATCGCGGCGATCGCAGCGCTAACGCCGAATCCACCGCTCAAGACGCCATTGCAGAGCTTGGATTTGCTCTTCTACCGCAGCGACACAACGGCCCGCCGGCGCGCCGCCGTCGCAGCCATTAGCCGCGGGGCCGGCTGGGGCGGGTTGGCGATGCTGGTGGTGCTGGGCCGGCAGAGCGAGCAAACTCCCACCACCGTGCTGTGGATGGCGCTCTACCTTGCCGGCGGGTTGTGGTTGATTGCGCTGGCCCAGCGGCGCGCGTTGCTGGCCGATTGGCAGAGCGATGAGGCCGAGATTGCACCTGAGGTCAACCGGCGCTGGCATTGGCTGAGCATCGCGACGATCGGGTTGGTTACGCTGTTGGCGCTGGCGCTGCCGGCCCAAATGGCGCCGCTCGTGCCGGAAGCATGGCGTGAGGGTCTCTTCTTGCTGGGAGGGATCGTGTTGCTGATTGCGATGATCCTCTCGCTGCTCTTCATTGGGTTGCTCAGTCTGGTCGCCCTCTTGCCATTGCTCCTGCTGATGTTGCTGACCTCGCTGATGAATTCGACCGTCGCGCCAGCAACGCCAATCGCTCCGCCTATGATGCCGCCGCCAGCGCCAAGCGAACCGCCGCTGTGGCCCGGCATTATCTTTTGGATCTGTATCGCGATCTTGACCGGGCTGGCCTTCTGGACGATTATGCGCCGGCAGGCGTGGATCAGGCAGGTGTGGGAGCAGGCGCCGGATTGGTGGGCACAGGTGCGCACACAGTTGCGGAAACGGCGTTTCTGGCGATGGCGGCAGCCTGTAGCCACGCAGCGGTTGCGAGAGTCTCGTTCGCAGCCTGCGCCGCGCGATGCCGCCATCGTTTCGTACCACGCGGCTCTGCGCTACGCTGCGGCCCATGGCTACCCGCGCCGTCCGCCGCAAACCCCGGCTGAGTTTGCCGATCGCACAGCGCAACAGTTGGGTGAGGCTGACGATGCGTTGCATGCCCTGACCGCCGCTTACCACCGCGCCGCCTACGCTGGCCGCGCGTCGGATCAGGCGGAACGGCGGCAGGTGGGCATACTGCTACGCCAGTTCCGGCGAACATTAACGAAAAGGCGCAGAGGGGGCAAAGGCGCAGAGGATAAATAACGCAAAGACGCAAAGGGCGCTAAGGATGGATAACGCAAAGACGCAAAGATCGCAGAGGGCGCTAAGGTTTTTGGGGATGGTCGCGATGAGAACGGTCAGGGGCGATCTCGCTTTGCTAACGAACCCCATACCATCCTTAGCGATCTTTGCGTTCTCTGCGCCTTTGCGGTTGAACCCTTTGCGTTCTCTGCGCCTTTGCGGTTGAACCCTTTGCGTTCTCTGCGCAGAGGATGGATAACGCAAAGGCGCAAAGGGGGCAAAGGCGCAGAGGATAAATAACGCAAAGGCGCAAAGGGCGCAGAGGGCGCAAAGGTTTTTTGGAATCGTCGCGATGAGAACGGTCAGGGACGATCTCGCATTACTCACTAACCCCATACAATATACTTAGCGATCTTTGCGTTCTCTGCGCCTTTGCGTTTACATCCTTAGCGTTCTCTGCACCTTTGCCTATGCTGCCGACCGCCGCGGCATCAACACCGTGTAATCGAAATCGAGCACCACCGCCGGATCGTAATTACCCTCGGCGTCACGGTAGGGGAAGTCGTGGCAGGGCCGATCTTTGGCAGCGACGGTGCGCACCCGCAGCGCGCCGATGTCATTGCGCCCCGGTATCTCCATCTTATCGAGAATCTCTGACCAAGCGTAAATGGTATCGCCGGCAAAGCTGGGGTTGGTGTGGCGACCGCCGTTAATCGCCGCGATGCTGAGCGCGTTAGCCAAGCCGTTGAACGAGAGCGAACGGGCGATGCTGATGATGTGCCCGCCATAGACGATCCGCCGGCCAAAGCGGCCTTCCCGCTCGACGTGGAGGTTGAAGTGGACGCGGGCCGTGTTCTGGTAGAGGCGGGTGGCCTGCATGTGCTCGGCTTCTTCGATCGTTACACCGTCGATGTGATCGATCTTCTCGCCAACCTCGTAATCCTCCCACAGATAGGGGCTGCCGGCGCGGGCCAGATCGTACTGGCCGGGTTGGATGTGGTACGGTACGGCGAGGTCGGTCACCGGCACCGAGTCAGGCAATTGGGGCACCACCGGTTCGGGAGCCGGCGCGTCGAGATTACGCTTGCGCACCATCACCCAGCGCATGTATTCCAGCACCATCTCGTTGCGCTGGTTGACGCCAACCGAATGGACGTAGACCACGCCGGTTTTGCCGTCTTTGTTTTGGCGCAGACCGATCACCTTGGAGGTGGTCGAGAGGGTGTCGCCGGGATACACCACCGCGCCAAACCGTCCGCCGGCATAGCCGAGATTGGCGATGGCGTTGAGCGAAATGTCGGGCACGGTCTTGCCGAAAACGATATGGAAGACGAGCATGCTATCGATCGGCGCTCGTTCGAGGCCAACCGTTTGGGCGAACGGGGTCGCCGAGGTGAGAGCGAAGCGCGCGCCGTAGAGCGAGGTATACAGCGCCACATCACCTTCGGTTACGGTGCGCGGCGTGGCGTGAACGATCTCTTGGCCAAGCCGAAAATCCTCGAAGAAGTTGCCGGGATTGGTTTTATTGATCATTGATATGCTCCTTGCAGACGCGAACCGGATCACCCAAACCGTCACCTGCTACAAGAGGTTCAAGGGCGGATAGAACGTTTGATCCGGAACCCGGCCCTGAAGGGCCGGGCTAGGGTCACGAATCCCGCTGCGCGGGCTGACGGCCCTCACCCCCAGCCCCTTTCCCACTGGCGCGGGAGAGGGGAGCGTACAGCGAAGCGGTGAGGCATCGCACTGCGATCAACGGTTGTGTGCGACCAAACGTTTTGTTCGCTCCTCAACCACAAGGGGGGGGACGCACGGCTATGCGTCCCGCCAAACGGGGGCGCACCGCCGTTATGATTCAAACCCGTAGGCTTTGGCGAGTTCGGGGTCTTTCTTGGCGATCATGCGGGCAAGGTCAACGATCACCTTAGCCTGCTTCCACGTCGCGTCGTCTTGCATCTTGCCGTCGATCATCGCCACGCCGGAACCGTCGGGCATCGCGTCGAGAATGCGCTTGGCGAAGAGTACTTCGTTCACATCCGGGCTAAAGACGCGCTTGGCGATCGGGATTTGGTTGGGCGCGAGCGACCACGCTCCGGTGCAGCCGAGCAAGAAGGCGTTGCGAAATTGGGCTTCGCAGGCGGCTTCGTCTTTGAGATCGCCGAAGGGGCCGTAGAAGGCGCGCAACCCGTGCGAGACGGCCACATCCACCATGCGGGCAATCGTGTAGTGCCAGAGGTCTTGCTGGAAGAAGGCGCGTTCGGTTTGGCCCTCTTGCGGGTCGGCCAGCACGCCGTAGAACGGATGGCCGCCGCCGACGCGGGTGGTCTTCATCCCGCGCGAGGCGGCGAGGTCAGCCGGGCCAAGGCTGAAGCCATGCATGCGCGGACTGGCCCCGGCGATCGCTTCGAGATTGACCACCCCCTGCGCGGTTTCGAGCAGAGCGTGGATGAGGATCGGCTTCTGGATCTGATGCTTGGCTTCGAGCAACGCCAGATATTGATCGACGAAGTGAATATCCCACGGCCCTTCGACCTTGGGTATCATAATCACATCGAGCTTATTGCCGGCGTGGGCGACAATCTCGGCGATGTCGTCGAGCACCCATGGGCTATTGAGCGCATTGACCCGCACCCAGAGCGCGGTATCGCCAAAGTCGGTGTTACGCGCGACTTCGATAAAGCCGGCCCGCGCCGCTTCTTTGGCATCAACCGGAATGGCATCTTCGAGATTGCCGCACAGCACGTCAACCTGCTTGGCGACTTCGGGAATGCGCGCACGGATCTTTTCGATGTGGGGCGGGAAGAAGTGAACCACCCGTTCGGGCCGCACCGGCAGTTCGCGCATCGGCTGGGGCGCGCCGATGGCGAGCGGCTGGTAAAAATTGCGTGCGAGCTTGTGCATCATATCCTCCTTGCAATAGCTGTTTAACGCAAAGGCGCTAAGACGCAGAGATACGCTAAGCCGATAGCGGCGCGAGCAGCGCTAGCCTGTGATCACACTCGCGCCGCACCTGCGCGGCGCTGGGCAAACCCATCGTGGCGTTACTCCAACGCCTCCGGCCCAGCAACAATACCTTCATCGTGCAACCGGCCTACTTCACCTTCGCTCAGACCCAGCACCTCAAGCAAAATCTCGTCGGTGTGTTCGCCAAGCCGCGGCGCCGGTTGCACCGGCACGCGGGGCATTTGGCTGAAATCGAGCGGCGAACCGGCCATGAGGTACGAACCAATGCCGGGTTGCTCGACCATCGCGAACATTGGGTTGTCGGTTGAACAATCGGGGTCTTGGGCAATCGCTTCGCGCACCGTGCGGTACGGCCCCCACGTCACCCGATGCTGCTCGAAGACCCGTTGCACCTCGGCGAAGGTGCGGGCATGGAACCACGGTTCGAGCAGGGCCGCAATCTCGCGGCGGGCGCGGAACCGGTCTCCTTCGTCGTCCATATTGAGACCGAGGCGCTGGCCGAGCGCGGTGAAGGCATCGGCTAAGCCAGTCGCCTTCCCCAACGCCTTCCACTGCAAATCGGTCAGACCGACGACCATCACCCGCTTGCCGTCGAGGGTCTCGAAATCACGGCCAAACGCGCCATAGAGATAATTCCCCTGCTTGGGCCGGTCGGTATCGTTAACCATCACCTCGGCAATCATGCCCAGATGGCCGATCATCGCCAACCCGACATCTTTCAGCGCCAGCTTGACCAACTGGCCCTCACCGGTCAAGCGGCGGTGGCGCTCGGCGGCGAGCAGGCCGAGCGCGATCATCTGGCCGGTGATGATGTCCCACGCCGGCAACACGTGGTTCACGACTTCGGGCGAACTGAAGGGGCCGGTCATAAACGGCAAGCCGAGCTGGGGGTTGACGGTGTAATCAACCTCAGAGCCGCCGTCGCGCCGGCCAAGCAGATTGACCATAATCAGATCGTCGCGATGGCGCTTGAGCGCCTCATAGCTCAGCCAGCCGCGGGCCGGGAAGTTGGTGATAAACAGGCCAGCGTTCTCACCCGGCGCGCAAATCAGTTGGGTGAGCAGCTCTTGGCCGCGCGGATGGCGGATATCAACCGCGATCGAGCGTTTGCCCTTATTCAAACCAGTCCAAAACAAGCTATGCTTGCCATCAAGCGTCACCGGCCAGCGTTTATAGTCAAGACCGCCGCCAATTGGATCGAACCGGATGACATCGGCCCCCAACTGGGCCAACGTCATCCCGCCGAGCGGCGCGGCGACGAAGGCCGAGCCTTCGACCACGCGCATGCCACTAAGAATGCCGTTCATTGTGGTTGCCTCGTGTGAGATCACGCAGGGCTTATGCTGTGGTCTGGCGCCAACTCCTTGGTGGAGGGAGCCTCCCCCGCTGGGGGAGGCTGGGAGCAGCGCGATGAGAGCATGTTGTGGGCAGACCGATCAGCATCAGCGCCGCTACGCCGTCTGCTAAATCACCCGCTTCGAGCGCAATTCACCGATCTGAGCGTCATCCATCCCCAACCACTCGCGCAACACCTCATCGGTATGCTCGCCAAGTTTGGGGCCAAGCGAGCGAATGCTGCCGGGGGTTTCCGACAACTTCGGCACCACATTCGGCATAATCAGCGTCTCGCCGATACTCGGCTCATCGACTGCCACCAGATTCCGCCGGGCATGGACGTGGCGGTCGCCGAAGAAATCAGCAATATCGTTGAGCGGCGCGGCGGGGGTCGCAGTCGCGTAACAGCGTTGCAACACCTCGGCGCGGGTCAGCGAGCTGCACCAGTCGCGGACAATCTCGTTGACATCGCTGGCGTGGGCCAAGCGCACCTTCTGATCGCCATACACGCTCGACGACGCCAATTCGGGGCGGCCCATGGCGTTGGCAAGGCGAGCAAAGAGCTTATCGGTCGCGCACGAAATCGCCACCCACTTGCCATCTTTGGTCTGAAAGTGGCCGTGGGGGCATGCAAACTCATTGTGGTGCGAGCCGTGGCGTTCGCGGACTTTGCCGTACATGCCGTAGGCCGGCACCAACTCATCGCTACAGCGGAAGACCGACTCGTAGAGCGCCGCATCGATATACTGGCCGCACCCGGTCTGCTCGCGGTGGCGCAGTGCCAGCAACACGCCAATACAGCCGTACAACCCAGTCATATAATCGGCGAGCGTGGTCGAACCCGGCGTCACCGGCGTTCCCTTCGGCATACCGGCCAGATAGGCAATACCGCCGACGGCGTGAGCAATGCGGGCAAAACCGGGCCGGTCACTATAGGGGCCAGTCTGGCCGTAGCCGGTCACCCGCAGCATAATCAAGCGCGGGTTGATCTTGCTGAGCACATCCCAACCCAACCCCCACTTTTCGAGCGTACCAGTGCGAAAATTCTCGCACAGCACATCGGTCTCGGCGATCAAGTCTTTAAAGAGTTTAGCGCCTTCAGGATGCTGAAGGTTAATCGTCACCGAACGCTTATTGCGCGACTCGCTCAGCCACGTCAGCGTATCGCCACGCGACGTCGGCGTACCAAAGCGGCGCAGCGCATCACCGCCGATCGGATGCTCGACTTTGAGCACATCGGCGCCAAATTCACCCAACAGGGTGGCGCAGAAAGGCGCGGCAATCACGGTTGCCGCATCAATGACCCGAATGCCGGCCAATGGCAGGGTCGAATTCGTCTCAGCCATTGTATCCACCTCGTAGTGAAGAAACGCCCCCCAACGAAGTATGCGTCGTTGCGTCAAATAATCTTGCGATTGCGCAATTGCTTGATCTCCTCGGCGGAAATATCGAGCAGCTCGCGCAACACCTCATAGGTCGCGTTGCCCAAGGGCGGGCCGAGGTTGGTAATGCGGCCCGGCGTCGCCGAGAGGGTTGGAATCACGTTCGGCACCACCACCTCGCCAACCCCTTCCGCTTCGACACGAGCCAGATTGCCGCGCGCACGGAAGTGCTCATCGTTGAACATATCGGCGATGCTATTGAGCGGGCCAACCGGCACCTCTTTTTCCAAACAACGGCGCATCACCTCATCGCGGGTCAGTGAACCAACCCAATCAATCGTGATCTGGTTGACAACATCGCGCGCCGCTAAGCGCTTGCGTTGGTTGCCGTACAATTCGGGCGAAGCCAATTCAGGCCGTTCCATCGCTTCGGCCAGCCGCTCGAACATCTTGTCGGTGGTGCAGGCAATCGCCACCCATTTGCCATCTTTGGTGCGGAAATGGCCATGGGGCACTGCTACAAAGCTGCCGGCCCCTTCGCGCTCGCGGATTTGGCCGAACAAGCCGTAGGCCGGGGCAATCTCATCGAGAATGCGAAACACCGCTTCGTAAATCCCGACATCGATCAACTGGCCGCGACCGGTCTTCTCTTTGTGGCGGAGCGCGATCAGGACACCGATGGCGCCAAACAGACTGGCGATATAGTCGCCGAGTGGCGCAGTGCCGGGCAGCACCGGCGTTTCACCGGGGAAGCCGGCCAGATACGACAGACCGCTAAAGGCATGCGCAATGTGGGCAAAGCCGGAACGGCGGCGGTAGGGGCCGGTCTGGCCGTAGCCTGATACCCGCAGCATAATCAAGCCGGGATTCACCTCGCGCAACGTGGGCCACGACAAGCCCCACTCTTCCATCGTACCGGGACGAAAATTCTCGATCAGGATATCCGACTTCGCCACCAACTTCAGAAACAGATTCACGCCTTCCGGCTGGCGCAAGTCGATCGTCACCGACTTCCGGTTCCGCGCCTCGCTCAACCATGCCAGCGTCGCATCGTGGCGCGTGGTCGGCGTGCCAAACCGCCGCATCGGATCGCCGCCGATCGGGTGTTCGATCTTCAACACCTCAGCGCCAAACTCACCCAAAATCGAAGCCGCATACGGGCCGGCCAGAAAGTTGCCGACATCGATCACGCGGATCCCACTGAGCGGCAAACGGTCACGCTCGCCGGTGCGCTCGGCGGTGGGGTGAGGAATTGCGGGTTCGGCCTCCTGTTCGGCCTCCGCAGCCGCCACTGATGGCGCTGGCGGCGTCTCGCCGGTCTCCGGCGCATCGGTGGTCTGATTGGTGGTCTTCGTCGAGCGTACCCCTTTGGCCATCGTCTGTACTCCTCCTCGCCATGCTGAAAATAGGCAGCAACACAAAATCGCCACCAGAGCCCGCTAAGGCCGCCATGGCCGCATGCAGTTAGGTGTGTTTAGTTTCTCTGCTCGGGTGATGCGCGTGTTTGTAACATAGCACAAGGAATACTATTCCGCAATTACCAGTTTCCAACTTTTAACTATGAGTTGATATAAGTAAACGCTTATATCAAATTGATAACGTAAGGTTATATATGTTCCGGTGTGAACGAGAAACGCAATCCGCACGCCTCACGCCAGCGTCGCGCATGGCATGGGGTACAATGTGTCTATTCCAACATCCAGCAACAGCGCATACCAGCAAAAGGAGGCGATTCGGCCATGAGCAGCGAAGACTGGACGGCGTGGATCGGGCGAACCGAGGTGGTTGAGGATGACATCTGCTTAGCGCAAGCATTGGCTGCGGCGGCCACGCTCGAACCATTGTCATCACCCACCGCAAGCGCGGCGCTGCCCCCGCTCTGGCACTGGTTTTACTTCTTGCCGCGCGCACCACAGTCAAAACTCGGCATTGACGGCCATCCGCAGCGCGGCGGCTTTATTCCGCCCATCCCTTACCCTCGCCGCATGTTTGCCGGCGCACGCATCCGCTTTCACCACCCGTTACTGATCGGCCAGCCGGCCCGCCGCGAGGGGATTATCCGTAACATTACCCAAAAGAGCGGGCGCACCGGGCCGTTGGCGTTTGTTACGGTCGGCTACCAGATCTTCCAAAATGAGATGCTTTGTATCGAAGAAGAGCAAGATATCGTCTACCGCGAACCGGGTGCGCCAGTGCCGGCGCCGGTACCGGTTGAGCTGCCACCGGTATCTGATGCGATCACCCGCACCGTGACCCCCGACACCCGGCTATTGTTCCGCTTCTCGGCGCTGACCTTCAACGCGCACCGCATCCACTACGACCGGCCCTACGCCCAACAGGAAGAGGGATACCCCGGCTTGGTCGTGCATGGCCCACTGGTCGCGGTGTTGTTGATGGAGCTGGCCCGCCACAACACCACTCGCCCAATCACCGGCTTTAGCTTCCGCAGCCAAGCGCCGATCTTCGATCTCGCCCCCTTCCGGCTGGTGGCCCGCTTCGGCGACAACCGGGTCGAGCTGGAAGCGCAGGGGCCTGACGGCGCCACCGCGCTGAGCGCCAGCGCCGAGTTAGGGAGCGACTAACCCTCGTAAAGCCGCCCGGCGGCGCCGCTTCAAAAGCTAGAACCCACTAAACAAACGAATGGTAGCTACCATTCGTTTGTTTTGTTTTGCTGATTCGCGCATCAAACCCGCATAAATTGTGAGCACGTTCACACATTTTCTGCGACAAAAAGCACAATTAATATCGAATAGATCATATTACAATTCTCCGTGGTAATATCTTCACCCACTTTCAACCCTTGCTTTGCTACATTTGAAGTGCGAGTTCTCCCCGCTTGAGACACAGATATATTGACCGGCTTCACGCTCGATGGATTGAGCGGCCAGTGGCTGTAACCCGCATCTGCGGACAGCGTGCGTTGCATACGCTGCGCGGGTGCGCCGGCGCCAGCGTTGTGGTGCGTGCGGGGAGATTGTGAGTAGTCGTTCATAACGCAACCAATGCTAGAAAGGAGACCGGCCCGTGGAAGCAGAAATGCAACTGTTCGTGGACTCGTTGCGTAAGAACATCACCGCCGAAGATGTGGTCAACTTTGAAGCGTGCATGGACTGCAAGATGTGCGGTGAGGCGTGTGCTTGGTACCTCGTCACCGGCGACGAGAAGCTGCATCCCACTCACAAGACTGGTTTCATCCGCCAGATTTATCAGCGGTACTTGACGATTGAAGGCCGGATTGGCGGCGCGCTGGGGCTGGTGCCGACGCCGACGGTGGCAGACCTGAAAGAGAATATGCAGTATTTCTGGGCTTGCACCGCTTGCGGTCGCTGCACACTGGCCTGCCCGTCGGGCCTCAGCATTCGCCGCATGGTGCGACTGGCCCGCGCCGCCTACTCCGATTCGGGGTTGAGCAACGCGAATCCGACCATTCGCTCGATCGTCGAAAATACCGATCGCTACCGCCACAGCTTTGGCCTCACTGCCGCGCAGGTGCTGGGCCGGGTTGGTCTCTTCTTGCGCAGCGAGGGCCTTGAAGTGCCGGTCAATGTGCATGGCGCCGAGATGCTCTTTGTCTGTCCGGCTGCCGGCAATACCAAAATTCCCGATTATGGCATCAAATTGATCAAAATCCTCAATGCTGCCGGTGTAAGTTATACGATTTCGCCCTATGTGATTGACACCGGTACTGAAATCGATCATATTGCCGTTCACCACAACCTGTCGAAGCAAATGTTGCTGGATTGGGAAGATGAAGCCGATCGCTTGGGCGTGAAGGCGATCTTGCTGGTGGAGTGCGGTTGCGATACGCGCACATTGTACGCCGAAGCGACCGAGACGCTGGGCCGCCCGTTCCGCTATCCGATCATCAGCGTCGATTCGTTGATGCTCGACCTGATCCGACAGGGCCGCTTGCCGATCGAGAAGACCGATCTGAAGGTGACGCTGCACGATCCCTGCTACGCCACGCGCTTGTCGGGGTTGGGCGATCTCTTCCGCGAGCTGCTGACCCTTGTGACCGATAACTTCATCGAGATGACTCCTAACCGCGAGCATAACTACTGCTGCAACGGCGGGGCCGGCGGAATGCGCTTGCCTGAGAACACCAACCTGCGCCGTAAGATTTCGGTGCTGAAAGCGAACCAGATCCGCGCCACCGGCGCCGAGTATGTCACCTCGCCGTGCGTGGTCTGCACGTTGTCGTTGGAAGACACCTGCCAGACCTACAACCTCTCCCCGACCGGCGAGCGCATGGCGCTGGTGCTGTTCGAGGTGGTCTATGCGGCGATGGAACCGGCGCTGGCCAAGCGGGGTGAACTCGATCTGATGCGGGTGCCGGCTGAATTGCGCAACCGCGACCGCGAGTTCTTTATTGCCCACAGCCTCGAGGGCCAGATGGCGACGATGATGCAGCAACCCGACTTCCCGGCTCTGCTCGATTGGCTGGAGAAGGACGATATCGTCAAGCGGTTCAGCAAAGATCATCCGCAGGTCTACGAGCAGTTGCGCGCGCTGCGTGAGATGGCGCTCGATCCAGAGTGCTGCCGGTAGGGCAGATGCGATCGTTGGGGGCGGGAGGGGTGGTCTTTGCCCCTACCCCAACCCTCCCTTGCTCGAAGCAGGGTGGTCTTTGCCCCCACCCCAACCCTCCCCGGCTGGGGGAGGGTGTAAGCAAAGTGAGGATTGGGTACCGCCTACCAACGGGTATATACCGGAACACGATAGCGGGCCTGCGGCCTGCGCGCCAAGGAAGTGTGGATAAACCAATACCTACCATCCGCTGAGGAGGTGTGTGATGATTGAACTATTGAATGCAATCGCGCCGGTGGCGGTGGCGATCTTTGTGGTGGGAGTGGGGTTGCGGTTGGGCCGGTTTGCCATGGCGCTGATTACGAAACGTCATCCGCACGGCGTGTCGCCAACCTTTGTGTCACCGCCGCGCCGGTTGGGGTTCTTTGAGGCGCTGAACGCGGTGCTCTTCGGCCCCTTCAAGCATTTTTACAAGCGATCAAACCCGACGTGGGGGCGCGGCTATTTGCTCTACCACGTGGCAATTATTACCGAGGTGATCGGCTACAGCATCTCGGCCCTGATCGTCTTCGCCAATATCCTGTTTGGCCGGCCAGTGCCCGACGTGGCCGCTCATGCCGAGGTGAGCTACAACTACTCGCCGGCTAATCTGCTCGCCCTCATCTTCGGCAATGGCGAGGCGCTACAGGCCCACTTCCTGTTTGGCAGCTTCGCCCCCTACTTCATCGGCATTACGTGGGTGGCGGTGGCCTTTGCCGTGGCCGGCAATCTGCACCTGATGTTCGCACTGCTGCGCAAGTGGAGCGGCGCCGTGGTGGGTGACATCGATCACGCTGCCAAAGGGATCCGCACACCGGGTCGCTTACCGTGGGATCGGGTTGTGATCCGCACGATTATCTTCTGCATTATCTGGACGGAGCTGCTGGCCCGTTTGCACATTGTGCCCGGCATCGTCTACTTCCACGCCCTGCTCGGCTTGGCCCTGTTCGTGCTGTTGCCCTTCACCTACCTGTTCCACATGGCCTACAACTTCCTCGCCATCTTCTACGCGGTGCGGCGGCGGATGGCGCGCACGATTGCGTAAACGTGCGGCAACGTTACGCCGGGGCCATGACCCGTTCGGCCCCGGCGTAGATATTGCACGAGGCGCCGCGCAGGAAGCCGATCAGGGTCATGTTGAAATGCTGGGCTAAGGTCACTGCCAGCGCCGACGGCGCGCCGACGGCGGCCACCACCGGAATGCGTGCCATCAGCGCCTTTTGCATGATCTCGAAACTAGCCCGCCCACTGACCAGCAACACCGATTGGCACAAACGATCAAGCTGGCCATTGAGCAGATGCGCGCCGATCAGTTTATCAACCGCATTGTGGCGGCCAATGTCTTCGTGCAACGCCAACAGCCGGCCATCGGCAGCGAACAGACCGGCGGCGTGCAAACCGCCAGTGCGGGCAAAGAGGTCTTGCGCTTGGTGGAGTGCATCATTCAATCCGGCTAAGGCTGCGCATGCGATCCGCACCGGCGGATCATCGGCCAGCGGCGTACAACCGCGCAGGCGCAACGCTTCGAGTGAGGCCTTGCCGCATACCCCGCACGACGACGAGACGAAAAACAGCCGGCGGGCCTGCTCTAGGTCGAGGTCGAGATCGGGCCGGGGCGTGACGATGAGGGTATTGAACCGCGCCTCATCGTCGAGTTCGGCCTCAACGCAGTAGCGGATGGTGCTAATGTCGTAGCGATCGCGGATCAGACCTTCGCTGAAGAGAAAGCCGGCGGCCAGTTCAACATCGGCTCCCGGCGTGCGCATCAGCGTCGCGAGTGCGATCGCGCGCGCAGTGCCGGGCAAGGCCAGCCGGATTTCAAGCGGCTCTTCGACCACAATGGCATCTTTTTCGTGCCGCCAGCGCCCATCGCGAATCTTGACCACGGTACGCCGGTGGATGGTTGCGCGATTGATCATTTGTTATTGGTCTCCGGTGGATAGTCTGTACCTGCCGTAACCGGGAATAGCCACAAAAAGACACAAAAGCCACAAAAATATGGGTTTTGTGTTTTTTGCGTCTCTTCGTGGCTATTCCTCCAGCCAGCTCAATAGGCTGCGCGCTTGCTTTGGACTGCGGCAGTCACACTGCCGCAGTCCATAACCGGGAATAGCCACAAAAAGACACAAAAGCCACAAAAATGTTTGTGTTTTTTGCGTCGCTTCGTGGCTATTCCTCCAGCCAGCTCAATAGGCTGCGCGCTTGCTTTGGACTGCGGCAGTCACACTGCCGCACTCC
>NZ_LWQS01000082.1 GCF_001650695.1 Chloroflexus islandicus | reverse complement strand
GCCCTGCGCTGCGCTGGGGCCGCCACTCCCTCGCAAGGACGTACGCGCACGTCACCCACGTAACGCGGAAGGGTTGTCTTTATGCCGCTAGCACGAGCGGTTGGCGCAAGGCATCGGCGAGCGCATCACCGCGTTGCAGCCGGTACACATCAATCTTTAGACCGGCGAGATGGTTGAGCAATGGCTCCGGATCATTCCAGCCGCCGTAGCTGAGCGGATCGATGACGATCACTGCGGCCCGAATGCCGCGGTAGAGATGGTGTTGCAGCGCCGTCACCCAGCGCGGGTCGAGGTCAGAAGTGATAATAATGAGGGTCGTGTCGCGGCCAAACCGTTGCCCTTCGGCAACCAGCAGCTCGGCGAGTGAGTGTTGGCCGGTCGCACGCACGACGGCCAACAGTTCAAGCATCTTCCATAGTTGGCGCTCTTCGCGTTCGGCAGGGATGACTTCCAGCCGTTCGCTCCACGCCAGCAAGCCAACGATCCGGTTTTGGGCTAGCAAGGTGCGGGCCAGCGCAGCGGCGACGTTAACGGCATGCTCTTCGGTGGAATCGGGCGGCGGACGGCGGCGCGCCGGCGGTTGGCGTTGCCACCACGGCGCGATTGCGCGTTCGTCGATGGAGGCTGACTCGGTTGGCATGCGCACGACGGCCCGTTCGTTGAGGTCAAGCACGAGATAGATGTCAGCGGCGGGGTCAAGCTCAAATTCTTTGACCATCAACCGCCCGTGGCGGGCAGTGCTGCGCCAGTGGATGCGGTTGAAACTATCGCCGGGTTGGTAGTCGCGGATTGTGGCGACGTTGGGGGTGATGCTGTGGGCGCGGATCAGACTGCTCGATCCGGTCGATAATTCAGCGCCGGGGAGGCGAAACGCGGTAAGCTCTTCGGTAGGCGGATAGACAATGATTTCGCCGCTGCCGGGGATGAGGCGCGAGAAGCGAAACAGGCCAAACGGATCGCTACTGATAATGCGGGTTGGCCCGAGCCGGAAGCGACCGCGCTGGGTACAGAGGGTGCGGGTCGTCCAGCGGGTCGTTTCGCGAGCGCCTAAATAGGCGACAAAGCCGGGTTCGTGGTTCGGCAGGTCAGATTCGTCTTGCAGCTCGATCCACAGTTTGGGTAGCCACCAGCGGTTTTCAATCGTGATCCGCTCGCGGGTGAATTCGCCGACGCTGGCGCGTACATTAGCGTGTTCACGCGCGATCCTGAGACCATAGAGGTTGAACAAGGTCCACCCGAGCGCCACCAGCGGCAGGCCGGCCAGAATATAGCTGAGGTGGAAGAAGAGCCGCTGGCCGGTGGTTTGGGCGGCGAGATAGCTCGCGCCGGCGAGGAGCAAGATCAGCAATGGACGGGTAAAGTTCATGGGATACCTTTGGTGGGGGCATTGCCCGCAATGCTCCTACGCGGGGGCATTGCAGGCAATGCTCCTACGCGCCTTCGGTCAACGCTTCGGCGAGGAGGCTAGCGACGGCGGCGCGCGGTAAAGCGTGTTGTTCGCCGCGCTGCAAATCCTTCACCACCACCTCGCCGCGGGCGATTTCGTCGGGGCCGAGCACGAGCGCGAGACGGACGCCGCGCCGGTCGGCTTCTTTGAATTGCTTGCCAAGGTTGCCGGGCTCGAGCGCGATGAGGGTATTGATCCCGGCGGCGCGCAGTTCGGCGGCCAGCGCCAGACTGTCGGCGACCTGTTCGGGGCCGAACAGGGTGACAAAGGCGACGGCGGTGGTGCGCGGGCGCGGGCCGAGGTTGAGTTCGAGCATCACATCATGCAGGCGGTCGATACCGAAAGCGAGACCGACAGTAGGAATGTTGCGCCCGGCAAACAGACCGATCAGGTCGTCGTAGCGCCCGCCACCGAGCAGCGAACCCTCTGGCCAGTGGGGAGTGATCGCCTCGAACACCACACCGGTGTAGTACGAGAGGCCGCGGGCCAAGCGCGGCGCCACCCGGTACTGGTCGGCAGGCACTCCCATCGCGGTGAGGCCGGCGATCACGGCGCGCAGATTCGCAATCGCGGCCAGCGCGCGCTCATCGCCGGCAAGGCGCTGTTCCAGCGCCGCCAGCACCTCAGCCGGTGCGCCTTCAATCTGCACCAGTTCGAGGATGCGGTCAGCGGCGGCTTCGTCCACCCCTGACTTGAGCAACTCAGCGCGCACGCCTTGGGCGCCGATCTTGTCGAACTTATCGATCGCGCGGTAGACGCCGCCGGCGGCTGCTTCCGACAAGCCGCTGACACGGGCGATGCCGCCGATGATCTGGCGATGGTTGAGCAGAGTGACAAAATCGGGGAAGCCAAGGGCCGCCAGCGCTTCGCACAGAATCGCGACGATCTCGGCATCGGCCAGCGGCGAGGCGCTGCCGACAATATCAAGATCGAACTGGTAAAACTCGCGGTAGCGGCCACGGGCGGGCCGTTCGCCGCGGTAGCTCGGCCCGTAGGCGTAGCGCCGCCACGGCAGCGCCAGTTGGCTGGCGTATTGGGCCGTGACGCGGGCCAGCGGTACGGTTTGGTCGTAGCGCAACGCCAACCGGCGCCCGCCGTGATCTTCAAAGCGGTAAATCAGCTTCTCGTCATCGCCCAACTTGCCTTCCAGCGTCTCGGCATACTCGATCACCGGCGTTTGCAGCGGCTCGAAGCCGTGCGCTTCGCTGATACGGGTGAGGGTATTGACGATATACTGCCGCAGCATCATATCAGCCGGCAGATGGTCGCGCATTCCTTTGACATTTTGAATCGCGGGCATAGGTGTTCTCAATGGCGCTGTAAAAAACGTGCTTCTCTTTTAAGGATGCGGCAGTAAGACTGCCGCACTCCATAGGCTGGTCGCGGGATGCGGCAGGGGAACTGCCGCACTCCATATTTAGCTTGGCGGTACTAGCATCACTTGCTGCCCGGCCAACTGGCCGCAGGCAGCGGCAATCTCAACCCCGCGTTCGACTCGCACCGTGCAAGGGATGCCGTAATCGGTCAGAATCTGCTGGAAGGCCGTGACTCGTTCCCATTCGGAACGGCCAAGCGGCGTGCCGGGCACCGGATTCCACGGGATGAGGTTGACGTGAAAGAGCATCGGGCCGCGCGGCGCTTCGCGCCGGAGCAGGCGAGCGAGAGCGATGGCTTGATGCGGGTGATCGTTCTTGCCCTGTAAGAGCACATATTCAAACGAGACGCGCCGCCGCGTCTTTTCAATATACTGGCGGGTGGCGGCCATCAGCTCAGCGATCGGATAGCGGCGATTGACTGGCATCAACTCGCTGCGCAAGGCATCGTCGGGCGCGTGGAGCGAGATGGCGAGATTGATCGGCAATTGCTCGGCGGCTAGCCGTTCGATCCCCTTCACCAAGCCGACGGTCGAGACAGTCATACTGCGCGCGCCGAGGTTAAAGCCCTGCGGGTCGTGCAGCCGCTCAACCGCTTGCCACCAGCGGTCATAGTTGGCGAACGGTTCGCCCATGCCCATAAAGACCAGATTCGTCACCCGGCCAGCGGGGCCGGCAGCCCCCATCGCGCGCAATTCTTGCGATGCCCAGATCGCTTGCGCCACGATCTCGCCGCTGCTCAGATTGCGCAGCAAGCCCAGTTGGCCGGTAGCGCAAAAGACGCACCCCATGCCGCAACCGGCTTGGGTGGAAACGCAGACGGTTGAGCGGTCGGGGTAGACCATCAGCACCGTCTCGACCACGGCGCCATCGGGCAAGCGGAACAGCGCCTTGCGGGTCAGGCCTTCATCACCGATCTGCACCCGTTCGAGGCGCAAGGTTGAGAGCGGTATTTCGGCCAGCCGCGCGCGCAACGCTGCCGGCAAGTCGGTCATCTGTTCGGCGCTGGCAGCGAGATTGACATAAAGTTGACGGTAGAGCTGGCGGGCGCGAAAGGCTGGCTCGCCCCAGCTACGCAGCAACTCGGTGAGTTCGGTTAGGTTGTAGTCATACAGGCAACGTTGTTCCATAGCACTATGCATTGTACCACGTTGCGACCGGCGCGATGGAACCGGACAGCGCTTGGCGCCGTCTAGAAGATGAGTTGCAGGCCAGATTGCTACAGGAGAACCGATTATGTTGCACCGGATTATGTTACTCGTCATCACCGGGTTGATGTTACTGCTGACCGCTTGCGCCACCGCAACCCCGGGGCCGGCAGCGCGGCCCGGCATTGTGACGATTGAGAAGGTTGATTTGCTGGTGATGGAGTCGAATCCGCCGCAGGTACAAGCCCATATTACCGGCTACCTCGGCGATGGTTGCACGACCTTCGCCGGTATTACTCAGCAGCGTGACGGCAACACGATCACAATCACGGTGAGCGCGACGCATAGCGGCGCGCAGGTATGCCCGGCGATTGCGCCGCTGCTCGATCAGCGAATAACGCTGGAGGGGCCGTTTGCCCCCGGCCAGTACACGGTCATTGTAAACGGCACTGCGTATCAGTTGACGATTTAGACGGTGTAGGATTTCAGTACCCTCATCCCCCCAGCCCCCTTCTCTCGCCCGCGGGAGAAGGGGGAGTTTCTATGTTCCTGATGGGTGTCGCGCAAACGAGGTAGCGGCGCAGAGGGGCCAGCGGCGCAAAGGATTCAAACGCAAAGGCGCGAAGGACGCAGAGGGCGCAGAGGATTGTTGAGTGATGGACATAAACGAGTTGGGGGCAACCCCAAAACACTTTGCGCTCTTAGCGCCCTTTGCGTCTTTGCGTTTAAAAATCTCTGCGTCTTTGCCCACTTTGCGCCCTTAAATCCACATTTGTGAATGGTTAATGTGCTATACTGGCAGTGTTCATATTGGTCATGGTGAGATGGTATAAATCACAGCAACGGATGCGAGGTGAAAGCGGAAGAGGGAGGAGAGCGATGGCGCAGCAGATAGCGTACACCGGCCATCCATTTGTCGATGTCGGGTTGGCGACGATGGCCGCGTTTGCGGGGAAGCGCCGGTTGGCCGATCTTGACGCGAACGATTTTCAGCGCATTGCCGATTACATCGAGGCGAATTATGTGCGGCAGCCGTTACGCAGCTTTTTGACCATGGCGTTTACCAGCAACGCATGGTTTGCCCAATCGGCGTTTAACCCTGACCGGCCCGGCTTGACGCCGGCAAAGCAGGCCGAAGCGCGCCAGAAGCGCCAGTATTGGGCTGAGCGGCATTTGCGGCAGTGGGCGCAAGCGGCGGCCTCGCTCGAGACGTGTCTCTTTACCGGTTTGCCGGCAGCGCCGCAAGAGTTGTCGGGCAAGCTGCAACCGGGCCGGGTGGGGCGGGCGCAGATGCCGTTGTTGCAGGGTGATGACTCGATCAACTTCTTTATCAATGGCGATCCCGGTTTGCCGATGGCGGCGGAAGCGATCTTGGCTCTGCAAGCGATGCCGCTCGGCTGCGCCAAGGTTGGCGGCGGCTTGCTGGCGGTGCATAGCGATGACGAGCAGTTGACAATCGATTTCGCCAAGCGCTTCTTGGAACGCAATCTGAGCGATGTGGCCAAAGCGCAGGCTGCCGGCGAAGAGAAGCTGCCCGGTTCGGCGCGCAGCCTGAAGACGTTGCTGATCGAGACGCTGGCCGAGATTATCCGTCGCCAAATGCAGGAGGAAGCGCGGCGCGAGCGGCGGCCAACGGTGACGGCCTACTATTTCAACAACGGCCAGTCGCCTTCGCTCGATATCTACCACTTGCCGTTGCAGATCACCGGCTTTTTGCTGGCGGTTCACACGCCGGCCTACCGCGCGATCTGGAACGAGCTGGTGCAGCGGAGCTGGCAACGTCCGGCGGCTCCGGGCAAGCGGGGCAAAACCGCCGAGCCGGGAGAGCCGCGCTTCAACTATCTGTACGAAGACCTATTTGACTTGCCGGCGAAGGCGGCGCGGTTTGTGCGCATCTACTTCCTGCGCATTCCCGAACCGCGCCGGCCCGATGATGACCCGCGCCGCGACTACTCGCCGCGCCGCGAAGCCGATCTTGTCTCATGGCCGCTGGTTGAACTATTTGTGCAGGAGGTTTTGCTTATGACCGATGATCGGGTGGCGAAGTTGAAGGAGTTGGGCGATAAGTTGGCCGATTATACCCGCTATCAGGGTGGTAAACGGTTTTTCCGCCAATTCTTTACCGTGCAGCGGAGTGATCACTTTTTGACCTTGCTGAACAAGACGAATATCGACTACACCCGCTATAAGCGCGGGGCCGAGACGCTGTTCGATCTTGATAGTTTTCTGGCGCTGTTTATGGAAGGCGATGAGGTGTTGCGCAGCGATTGGCGGTTGATGCGTGATCTGGTGTTGATCCGTATGGTGGAGCAGTTGCGCGATTGGATTGCCAATAACGCCGATGCCATTCCGAGCGAAGAGGAAGTGGTGGAGGTGTAGAGGGCGCAGTAGAGCCGGACGGCTGTCCGGCTCCGCAGAGGGCGCAGTAGAGCCGGACGGCTGTCCGGCTCCGCAGAGGGCGCAGTAGAGCCGGACGGCTGTCCGGCTCCGCAGAGGGCGCAGTAGAGCCGGACGGCTGTCCGGCTCCGCAGAGGGCGCGGAGGATTCAAACGCAAAGGCGCAGAGAACGCTAAGCACGCAAAGGTTTTTGATTGGAACAAACGATAGCAACAAGGAGGACACCCAATGGCATTCGTGACCGGTCTCTTCTTGATCGATGCGCCGGCGTCGGCGCTCAACAACTTGGGGGCGATCCCCGGCGAGCGGGAAGATAACACTGTCGGCGTGAAGGTGATTACGACCAAAGCCGGCGCCTTCCCGTATGTCTCGGCGCAAGCGTTTCGCTACTGGTTGCGCACCACGCTCGAAGAGCGGGTGCCGGAATGGAAGGCGTCGCCGATTTTCCGTGAGGAAAAGATCGCCTACACCGATGCCAACCCGATCAAGTATTGGGATGACGACCTGTTTGGGTATATGCGCGCGCCGGGCAAGTCGGATACGGCTAAGAAGAGCCGTGAGCAGATGACGATGCTCGACGAGGCGACGCCGGTGACGGATACGATCACGCGGGCGTCGCCGCTGCGGGTGAGCACGCTAGTCTCGATTGCGCCGGTCAATCCGACCAACGATTTTGGGGTGATGTCGCGCCACGAGGGGAATCCGGTGCCGCACGAGCACCAGTTCTACCGCACGACGCTCAAGGGGCTCTTCTCGCTCGATCTGTGGTCGTGCGGCACCTTCTCGTACCGGAACCGCACCGGGTTCCGCAACCTCGATGATGAGCGGGTCAAGATTATCAGCGACTATCGCGGCGCCGAGCATCTGGAAGCGGAGAAGTCGTACCGCTTGCCCAAAGCGGAGCGGCTGGCGCGGGTGAAGGCGCTCTTTACCGGGATGGCGCACCTCGAAGGCGGGGCGAAGCAGACGCTGCATTACACCGATGTTAGTCCGGCGCTGGTGATCTTTGCCGTGACCAAAGGCGGGAATCACATCTTCCACCATACGGTGGGGGCCAATCGCGCCGGCCAGCCTGAGATCAAGATCGACGCGCTGCGCGAGGCGTTGCGCGTCTTTGCCGATGGCATCCTGTCGCCGGTGTACGTGGGATGGGTGAAGGGCTATCTCGACGAGGCGCGGGCCGCGTTCGAGCAGTTTGTGGCTGAACATCATGCAAGCGCCGCCGAGCACGGCTTGCCGCGCATCGAGTTGAGCCATCCGCGAGAGGCGTTCTTGCACTTTGTGGCGGCGTGCGACCAGCATCCGGCGTGGTTGGATTAGGAAGGCGCAGAGGAGGCAAAGACGCAGAGGTTTTGAAACGCAAAGACGCAGTAGAGCCGGACGGCTGTCCGGCTTCGCAAAGGGCGCGAAGATGGTTTGAGGATGGGGTATGAGCGTGGTGGGAAAACAACCAACATATCTTTGCGTTCTCTGCGATCTTCGCGCCTTTGCGTTTGAATCTCTGCGCCTTTGCTCACGTTGCGTCTACGCTTCATAGGAGTTGGTGATGCAAGTGCTTAAGATTGTGCTGGAAGGGGTGACAACCTCCTTCCGCTACCCGCACTTTATGCTCGGCGTGCAACCGAGCTTCCCGTTGCCGCCGCCGGCAACGATCTACGGCCATGTGTGCAGCGCGCTCGGCGAGTGGGTTGAGCCGGAGGGGTTGGCGTTCGCGTACCATTTCACCGTCGCCGGCGAGGGCCATGACCTCGAACACATCCACGTGCTATCCGCTGCGTCGGGCAAGCTGCCGGGAGGCGAACGCAAGGTGCTGGAAGGGAACGTCAACCCGTTCAAGCGCCATATTCTGCTCTTCCCGCGGTTAGTGCTCTACCTGAACCGGCCGGACTGGATCGACGCCTTCCGTTCGCCGCGCTACCCGGTCGTGCTGGGCCGTTCGCAAGACTTGGCCGCTTACACCCAAATCGAGGTCATTGAGCTGCAACCGGCCGCACAGGTCTATTTCGAGCACACGCTGCTGCCGTTTGCGCTGGCGGCGCAGGCGCCGGCCGGCGTGGTGACGCTGATGCCGCGTTGGATTAACTACCGAGATCGGCGGCGTCCAACCTTTGCCCGCTATCTGATGCTGGCTGAGCGGGTGACGAGCGCGCAGATGCTGCGGTTCGGCGACCAGCAGCCGGTCTATTGGAGCGACCCGACCGCGCCGCGGGTGGACGGGTTGCCGTTGGGGTTGTGGTTTCACAGTTTTGTGGGAGCCGCCGATGAAGCCATCACTATGGCCTGACGCGATCGATCATCTGTTGGCGAAGAGTGTGCAACACGGTGGCGAGACGCTGGCGGCGCACACGTGGCAGGTGCTCTGCCGGCTGGCCGATCTCTACCGGTTGCGCCCGCAGCTCGCCGGTGAGAGCCGGTTGTGGCATTGCCTCTATTGGGCGGTGTTTCTGCACGACTTTGGCAAAGCGGCGCACGGCTTTCAGCGCCGGCTGCGTGGCGGGCCGGCGTGGCCGCACCGCCACGAAGTGCTCTCGCTGGCCTTTGTGGCCGCGGTTGCGCATGGGTTTAGCGCCGCTGAACAGCGGTGGCTGGTGGCTGCGATCGTTTCCCACCACCGCGACGAGCCAGAGATTGCGCAGACCTATCCGCTGGGCCTGCGCAACGATCCGCTGGTTGAGCTGTGCAACGAAGTGGATGCGGAGACTGCCGGGTTGCTGGCCGAGTGGCTGGCGACATGCGCCAACCCGTGGCGCGAGCAGCTCGGGTTGGCCACAGTGGCGGAGGCAATCGCGCCGCAACCGGTGACGATCAATGCCAAGCGGGTGCGCTACTGGTTGCAGGTCTACCACGACTGGGTAGCCGAGCTGGAATATGACCACGCCGCGCGCCTGCCCGGCATCTTGCTGCGCGGCCTGATCACCACCGCCGATCACATGGCGTCGGCGTATGTGCAGCGGGTGCCGCCGCCGATCAGCGAAACGTGGCCGGCGCTGGCGCAGCGCCTCGTCCCGGCGGGCCAGCAGGTCTATGAGCACCAACGGCGCAGCGGCGCGATCGGCGGCCAATCGGCGCTGCTGATGGCGCCGACCGGCAGCGGCAAGACCGAGGCGGCGCTGTATTGGGCATTGGGGGATGGTTGCTGCCCGCCGGCGCGCATCTTTTACGCCCTGCCCTATCAGGCCAGCATGAACGCGATGTACGACCGGCTCCGGCGCAGCTTTGGCGATCAGGCGGTTGGTTTGCAGCATGGCCGGGCAGCGCAGGCCCTCTACGCCCGCTTCCGCGAAGGCGAGGAATGGTCGGCGGCGGCGGCGCGGCGGGTGCAGTGGGAGAAAAACCTGAATATCCTGCACGCCCGCCCGCTCAAGGTGCTCAGCCCCTACCAGTTGCTCAAAGCGCTCTTCCAACTGCGCGGCTTTGAGGCCATGCTGGCCGATTACGCCCACGCCGCTTTCATCTTTGACGAGATTCATGCCTATGAACCGGAGCGGCTGGCGTTGATTACTGGTCTGATGCGCTATCTGCGCGAACAGTTCGCGGCCCGCTTCTTCGTCATGTCGGCCACCTTCCCGCAGATCATCCGCGACCGTCTGGACGAGGCGCTCGGCGAGACAGCGTTCATCAGCGCCACGCCGGACATCTTTGCCCGCTTCCGCCGCCATCGCTTGCACCTGCGCGACGGCGAACTGACCGATCCGGCGACGATCAGCGAAATTGTGGCGCAAGTGCGGAATGGCCAGCAAGTGTTGGTCTGCGCCAACACGGTGGCGCGGGTGCAAGAGCTGCGCGACAAACTGGCCCAAGCCGGGTTGGGGTCAGAGCAACTAATCGTGATCCACAGCCGGTTTACCTACGGCGACCGCAACCGGCTCGAACAGGCGATTCGGGAACGGTGCGCCAGCGAGGCTAGCCAGCGCCCGCCGCTGGCGCTGATTGCAACCCAAGTGGTCGAAGTCAGCCTCGATATTGACCTCGACACCGTATATAGTGATCCAGCCCCGCTGGAAGCCCTCTTGCAACGGTTTGGCCGCGCCAACCGGCGCGGCGCCAAAGGCATCTGCCCAGTCTACGTCTTTCGCCAGCCCAATGACGGGCAAGGCGTCTATGGCCGCGACCGCGACCCAGCCCGCGCCGGCCATATCGTGCGAGTCACGCTGGCCGAACTCGAACGGCACAACGGCGCGATCATCGACGAAGCGGCGACCAACGAATGGCTCGACCGCATTTACGCCGATCCCGTGCTGGAACAGCAATGGACAGAGGCCTACCGGCGGATGGCGCAGCAGGTCGATCTGATCATCAGCGGGTTACGCCCATTCCAGAGCGACGAACAGCGCGAAGACGACTTCGAGCGCATGTTTGACGGCGTTGATGTCGTACCGCACTGTTTCGAGCGCGCCTATGTCGAGCGATTAGTCGAGGAGCAATTTATCGAAGCAAACAATTATCTGGTCAGCATCAGCAAACAACGGTTTGCCATCTTGCGCAGCCAAGGCAAACTGCGTCCGGCGGAAGAGACCGGCAAGCGACGGGTATGGGTCGTGCAGCTTCCCTACGACGAGCGCAACGGTCTCTCGTTCAGTGACATCGTGATTGATCCGGATTGGAGTTAAGTATGAGTCTGACGGTACATCATCTCATCTTTACCGCCACCGCCGCCACCCCAGTCGTGCTAGCCGCGCACAGCGGGCCGGCCGTGCGCGGCGCCATTTCCAACGCGCTCTGGAACCGGTTCTGCGCCAACAAAAGCGCCGCCACCTGCGCCGGCTGCCCGCTGTTCCAGCATTGTCCAGTCGCGGCGCTGGTCGCGCCGATGCGCAGCGAAGACGAAAAAGGCAGCGAGCAGCGCCCGCGTCCGTATGTGGTGCGCCCGCCCCGCGACAGCGGGAGACGCTACCAACCCGGCGAGACCATCCGGTTTGGTCTAGCCCTCTTTGGTCAAGCCGACATCTTCTTCCCCTTCATCGTCATGGCCGTGCGCGAACTCGAACGTGACGGGATCGGCATCAGCTTGACCGAACTCGGTCGCCGGCGCGGCACGATCAAGCTCAACGCGATCGAAGCGTACAACCCGCTGAGCGGCGAGCGGCAGATGCTCTACCCGCTGCCCGGCGGCAACGTCAACTTCCCCAGCCTGCCGATCGATGCGACGGCGGTGCAAGACTACGCGGCGCGGTTGCCGACCGATCAGATCACGCTCACCTTTCACACACCGGCCCGCTTGGTCGACCAAGACCGGCTGGTGAAGCAGATCACATTTAGGCCGCTGATCCAGCGCCTCATGCGCCGGCTCGACGACCTCAGCCGGGCCTATGGCGCTGGCCCGCTGACGATCGACTTTCGCGGCCTGCTCGCAATTGCCGAGCAGGTCACGACAACGGTCGATCAAACGCGCTGGGTTGACGTGGTGAGCGTTTCGTCGCGCCAGCAACGGCGCACCCCAGTGGGCGGACTGATCGGCAGCGCCACCTTCAGCGGGCCGCTCGCGCCCCTGCGCGAGCTGATCGTCTGGGGCAGCCTGATCCACGTCGGGCGCAACGCGGTCAAAGGCGACGGCTGGTACACCCCGGCTGGGATGGAGGTCTTGCCGTAATGCCAGCGACGAGGCGTTGGGACTTGACAACGACAGGCATTTCGGAGTATCAATGAACACACCGGCAGCGCGCGACAACCGAGCCAGCATCGCAGCTATCAGCGCACTGCATGATCGTTTCCGCACCTTAACAACCAGTATGTCACCCATTGCGGGCGACGCCGGTACAGAAAGGAAGACTGCGCCATGGAACTC
Source organism: Chloroflexus islandicus (assembly GCF_001650695.1). Classification (GTDB taxonomy): domain Bacteria; phylum Chloroflexota; class Chloroflexia; order Chloroflexales; family Chloroflexaceae; genus Chloroflexus; species Chloroflexus islandicus. The sequence continues at coordinate 165,725 of NZ_LWQS01000082.1, read as the reverse complement.
ATCGTTAGCGAACGCGGCAGTTTTGTCGGCAAACACCAAGGCCGGCTGCGAGTCACCACCGACAACGGCGAGAAACGCGAGGTGCCGATCATGCACCTGCGACAGGTGATCATCTGTGGCGGCGGGGTAGCGATCAGCAGCGACGCCGTGCGGGCGTGCAGTGAAGAGGGCATTCCCATCCACTTCATCAGCGCCAACGGCACCCCGCACGCCAGCCTCTACAGCGCCGGCCTCACCGGCACCGTCCTCACCCGGCGCGCGCAATTGCGCGCCTACGACGGGCCGGCCGGCGTCGCCCTTGCCCGCGCCTTCACACTGGGCAAACTTGGCAACCAAGCCAACCTCTTGCGCTACGCGGCCAAAAACCGCAAAGAGACGGCGCCAGAGGTCTATGAACAGCTTATGGCGGTGGCGGGTGAAGTGGTTGACTATCAGATTGCAGTTGAACGGCTGCAGGGTGAGACGGTTGACGAGCTGCGCGAAGCGCTAATGGGGATCGAAGGCCGTTACGCAGCGCGCTACTGGCAAGCCATCGGACTGCTCGTGCCGGCTGAACTCAACTGGCCGGGGCGCGAAACCCGCGGCGCAAGCGACCCGTTCAACCAAGTGCTTAACTACGGCTACGGCGTCTTATACGGCCAAGTCGAACATGCCATCATCCTAGCCGGTCTCGACCCGTATGCTGGTCTGTTGCATGCCGACCGGCCGGGCAAACCGAGTCTGGTGCTCGATCTGATCGAAGAATTTCGCCAAGCGGTGGTTGACCGGCCATTGTTGGGGCAAATCACCCGCGGCTGGCAGATTGGGCGCGAAGAAGATGGACGGCTCGATAAGGCTACCCGCGAACGGATCGTCAGCAAAGTGCTCGAGCGGCTCGAATCGACCGAACCGTATGAAGGCAAACGGCAACCGATCCGGCACATCCTCCAGTGCCAAGCGCGCCACATTGCCACCTTCGTCCGCGGTGAACGCGAGAGCTACACGCCCTTCGTGATGGGTTGGTAAGCGAGGCCAGCCATGCAATGTCTCGTCATTTACGACATCCCTGACGACCGGGCGCGGCAGCGCGTCGCCGACGCATGCCTCGACTACGGCTTGCAACGGATCCAATACAGCGCCTTCGCCGGCAACCTCAGCCGAGCGCACCAACGCGCACTGTTCGGCGAAATCAGCCGCCGGCTCAAAGGCCGTACCGCCAACGTCCAACTCTTCGCCTTCGACGCCAAAACGTGGGGTGAACGGCGGACACTGGAGCAGCACTATGACGATGCCTGATCTAGACACGATCGAAGTCAGCGATATCAAACAATGGCGCTACTGTCCGCGCGTCGTATGGTACGCCTACTGCTTGCCGGCCATCCGGCCCAAGACCGATCTCATGCGGCAGGGAGCGGCCAGCCACCGGACGGAAGAAGATCGCGAAGAGCGGCGGTCGCTACGCACCTACGGCTTAAAAAGCGGCGAACGGTTCTTCAACGTCTACCTGCGGTCAGAACGGCTCGGTGTGAGAGGCATCCTCGATCTCGCGATTGCCGTCCCCAACCGGAGCGACCCAGCGGCGAAAGCGGTGGTGGTTGACTACAAAGACAGTGAACAGGCGGCGGGGCCGCACTTCAAACTGCAAGTCGGGGCCTATGCGCTGCTGATCGAAGAGGTATGGGGGATACCAGTCGAAGTAGGCTGGATCTACCACATCCCCTTGCGCAAAGCGGAAAAAGTGCCAATCAGTCCGCAACTCCGGCGCAACGTGCTCGAGACAATCAACGCCATTCAGCAAGCCATCCGGACAGAAGCGATGCCGCCACCGCCGAGCAGCCGGGCGTTATGCGTCAACTGCGAGTTCCGCCGCTTCTGCAACGACGTGGTTTGAGAGTGGCGGCCAAACTGGCGCGCAAAGCGGTTCATTCGCAACTTGGGCGCCGGCGGTCGCGCCAAGCGGCTGCCGGCGCGCCTAAATCGAGCCGAGAATCGGCGCGATGCGCATCAGAACGCGATCGACGGCATTCGCAACTCGCTGGCGTTTAGTAGCAGCCATCAACTTGCGATTCAGATGGCGAATCGCGGTTGCGAAGCGGCGCGAAACGAAGTATACTGGCTGCGTAGAACGGCTTATGAGAAGCTGGGAGCAGGTTACGAGGGTGATCACAGCGCGGGGGGGAGAAGAGAGAGGTTGGGCTTTCAACAATTTCGGCTCACGGTAGAGCACTGAAACAAAGGCTAGAAGTTTTTCCGCTGCTGTTCCCGGGTCTTTCAACAATTTCGGCTCACGGTAGAGCACTGAAACGTCTATCAGCGCGCGACATCCCCGCTTGCCCGTGTTGGCCTTTCAACAATTTCGGCTCACGGTAGAGCACTGAAACTCAACGTGTCAGCCAGTCGCCCGTCCCGAAAGTTTGTCCTTTCAACAATTTCGGCTCACGGTAGAGCACTGAAACTCTCAACCCACTGGCGCACCGTTTCGCGCGTAACCTTTCAACAATTTCGGCTCACGGTAGAGCACTGAAACATCCGCTGGATCGCGTCGCTAGTCGCACTGCTGGGCTTTCAACAATTTCGGCTCACGGTAGAGCACTGAAACGAGAGCCAGACGCGCGCGGTGTGGTTCGCGCATCTGCCTTTCAACAATTTCGGCTCACGGTAGAGCACTGAAACAGCATAAATACACACCATTTGCTTCGGAAAAAATTGCTTTCAACAATTTCGGCTCACGGTAGAGCACTGAAACTCCCGTGAGTGCGATTGGCGCACTCACGTCAAATCACTTTCAACAATTTCGGCTCACGGTAGAGCACTGAAACCGTCGACGCGGCTAGGAGGAGGAAGAAAATGGAAAACTTTCAACAATTTCGGCTCACGGTAGAGCACTGAAACTCCAGTGCCCTAACCGGCACTGGACGGCCATCGGCTTTCAACAATTTCGGCTCACGGTAGAGCACTGAAACCGCGCTTTTTTTTGGCGCGCAATGTACGCGCAATGCCTTTCAACAATTTCGGCTCACGGTAGAGCACTGAAACAAAACTTGTCCAGACGTTTGCGGACGAAGCATTGTGCTTTCAACAATTTCGGCTCACGGTAGAGCACTGAAACATCGATTGATATTCGACTGAATGACTTTAATCGCATACGCTTTCAACAATTTCGGCTCACGGTAGAGCACTGAAACTTTACCTCTGTGAAATTGACCACACGGCGATTGGCTTTCAACAATTTCGGCTCACGGTAGAGCACTGAAACTTGTGGATCTGCCCGTTGGCCCACCGCAAGGGTAGTCTTTCAACAATTTCGGCTCACGGTAGAGCACTGAAACCAAGGCAATTGCGCCGATGGTGAAACAGTCGCCGGCGGCTTTCAACAATTTCGGCTCACGGTAGAGCACTGAAACTGTTGCGCCAGCAACTGTTGCACGCCGGCCAAAACTTCCTTTCAACAATTTCGGCTCACGGTAGAGCACTGAAACCGCGCCGCGCGCGACGCGCTCTGGCGCAAACATGTCGCTTTCAACAATTTCGGCTCACGGTAGAGCACTGAAACTTTACCTCTGTGAAATTGACCACACGGCGATTGGCTTTCAACAATTTCGGCTCACGGTAGAGCACTGAAACTTGTGGATCTGCCCGTTGGCCCACCGCAAGGGTAGTCTTTCAACAATTTCGGCTCACGGTAGAGCACTGAAACCAAGGCAATTGCGCCGATGGTGAAACAGTCGCCGGCGGCTTTCAACAATTTCGGCTCACGGTAGAGCACTGAAACTGTTGCGCCAGCAACTGTTGCACGCCGGCCAAAACTTCCTTTCAACAATTTCGGCTCACGGTAGAGCACTGAAACCGCGCCGCGCGCGACGCGCTCTGGCGCAAACATGTCGCTTTCAACAATTTCGGCTCACGGTAGAGCACTGAAACGCGAAGAAGATCGGTGCGACGATTGCGGAACAGATACCTTTCAACAATTTCGGCTCACGGTAGAGCACTGAAACGCTGAAGCGACAACATCATAAATCGATGCAGCAACATGACTTTCAACAATTTCGGCTCACGGTAGAGCACTGAAACATGTATCGCAGCGGAACCGGATCATTCGCTCGTAATCTTTCAACAATTTCGGCTCACGGTAGAGCACTGAAACGTCAGTTGTTCGAACTCGAATCCAACACGCCTGTCCGCTTTCAACAATTTCGGCTCACGGTAGAGCACTGAAACCGAGACGGTGTGGGCGCTGACGCGGTTGCTGCGTGAGCTTTCAACAATTTCGGCTCACGGTAGAGCACTGAAACTGACGTTGCGCGGGTAGGGTTTCGCTGGGGGAGACCGCTTTCAACAATTTCGGCTCACGGTAGAGCACTGAAACCGCTTCGATGAGCCAGACCGTCTGCCGCTCTAAGACTTTCAACAATTTCGGCTCACGGTAGAGCACTGAAACTTCACGTCGTAACTGCCCAGCTCCAGCACATATGCGCTTTCAACAATTTCGGCTCACGGTAGAGCACTGAAACATCCATCGCAAGACGAATACATTTTTCATTCGTTTCTTTCAACAATTTCGGCTCACGGTAGAGCACTGAAACCGTAATTCGCCGGCGGTCGCGCTCGTCGCGTTTCACCTTTCAACAATTTCGGCTCACGGTAGAGCACTGAAACATGCGCGCGCCGTCGCGCTTGCAGGGTCAATCCCTGTCGCTTTCAACAATTTCGGCTCACGGTAGAGCACTGAAACTCCATACCTGCCGCGCCCATTGCAACGCTGCGTCATGCATCTTTCAACAATTTCGGCTCACGGTAGAGCACTGAAACATCAACTCATCGCGGCACAGCGCGCATCGGTGTTATCTTTCAACAATTTCGGCTCACGGTAGAGCACTGAAACACGCTGTATCATATGGGAACATCAGACAATATCAACTTTCAACAATTTCGGCTCACGGTAGAGCACTGAAACCTGTAACCCTGTCGTCTCTAGGTCAACCGACACAATCTTTCAACAATTTCGGCTCACGGTAGAGCACTGAAACGCGTTTGAACAACTTCCGAGCGCGATCAAAACGCGGCTTTCAACAATTTCGGCTCACGGTAGAGCACTGAAACTCCGGCGCGTCAGACAAACGCGGGTTGTACACGTGCACTTTCAACAATTTCGGCTCACGGTAGAGCACTGAAACTCGGTACGACGCGTCGACGCGGCTAGGAGGAGGAACTTTCAACAATTTCGGCTCACGGTAGAGCACTGAAACCGCCATACGCGCCGGTGAACACGAAGAAGCGGACCAACTTTCAACAATTTCGGCTCACGGTAGAGCACTGAAACCTCGCCCGGCACGGGCGAGCGGAACTGCAAAAGGCTTTCAACAATTTCGGCTCACGGTAGAGCACTGAAACCCACCATCGTCCGCGGCGGCGCGGACGACGATGGCTTTCAACAATTTCGGCTCACGGTAGAGCACTGAAACGGACGGGCAAAAAACTGTCAGTCTGGTTCCGTGAGCCTTTCAACAATTTCGGCTCACGGTAGAGCACTGAAACTTGATGCAATAACGGAATAAAAAGCGCTTTATCTAGCTTTCAACAATTTCGGCTCACGGTAGAGCACTGAAACGATCACATTGTTTTAGCTGGCGATACGTTTGATTTTGCTTTCAACAATTTCGGCTCACGGTAGAGCACTGAAACTCACGGTACGATAAAATAGGTATAGTCATGACTAACTTTCAACAATTTCGGCTCACGGTAGAGCACTGAAACTTCCATCGCGTCGGCAGAACCCATCGAGCGCGGCAAGTTCTTTCAACAATTTCGGCTCACGGTAGAGCACTGAAACCTGGTGTCACGCGGTTTCATTAGCTCAATATATGGTTTCCTTTCAACAATTTCGGCTCACGGTAGAGCACTGAAACGCAACATCAGCGCTTTCAATCTCTTCACGTCTCTTTTGCTTTCAACAATTTCGGCTCACGGTAGAGCACTGAAACACGCTTTTCGCTGTTCGCCGCTCACCAGTACGGCATGGCTTTCAACAATTTCGGCTCACGGTAGAGCACTGAAACAAAGAGACGGATAATGACGATCCATCCCGATACGTGCCTTTCAACAATTTCGGCTCACGGTAGAGCACTGAAACTGAAATGACACTGTATGATTTGTAAACAACATAGACTTTCAACAATTTCGGCTCACGGTAGAGCACTGAAACTTCCTCGTGGCGCGCTATGGCAACAGTATACCATAGCCTTTCAACAATTTCGGCTCACGGTAGAGCACTGAAACTCGAGAGAGGTTGTTCCACGACCGGAGGGTTCTCCCTCTTTCAACAATTTCGGCTCACGGTAGAGCACTGAAACATTCTTGCCGCGCGAACCGCATAATCAGTTCGTACTTCCTTTCAACAATTTCGGCTCACGGTAGAGCACTGAAACTTCCCGGCGTCGAAATGATCATTTCGTTGGATCGGGTCTTTCAACAATTTCGGCTCACGGTAGAGCACTGAAACCGGCGTTAGCCGCGGCAGTCACGGGAAAAGAGTACGAGCTTTCAACAATTTCGGCTCACGGTAGAGCACTGAAACCTTCGTACTATTACCGTACACCGTGGTAACGGTATCTTTCAACAATTTCGGCTCACGGTAGAGCACTGAAACCAGTTGTCGTATGCATGGGTATTTACAGATGACAAAAGCTTTCAACAATTTCGGCTCACGGTAGAGCACTGAAACTTCTGTCGCGTTATGGGGCAAGTTTCTATGTGAGTATCTTTCAACAATTTCGGCTCACGGTAGAGCACTGAAACCATATTCCGCCCGCTTCCCCCGCCGTTTATTCAATTTGTTCTTTCAACAATTTCGGCTCACGGTAGAGCACTGAAACTGTCCATTCGGGCGTTAATAACGCGGACGTACAATCGTCTTTCAACAATTTCGGCTCACGGTAGAGCACTGAAACTTTTGCCGAACTGCGACTAGCGGATGTCACGCAGTTCTTTCAACAATTTCGGCTCACGGTAGAGCACTGAAACTGGGGTGATCGGCGCGCAGCGTCACGCGCAACACACCCTTTCAACAATTTCGGCTCACGGTAGAGCACTGAAACCATTCTTATGCCGCTCGCTGGCACAGCGGATGCCGCCCTTTCAACAATTTCGGCTCACGGTAGAGCACTGAAACGTTGGGCGTACAACCGTTCGCGTTCTGCTTTGCGTTCGCTTTCAACAATTTCGGCTCACGGTAGAGCACTGAAACAGCAGCTCGGCAATCTCCGCGAGATACGCATATCGCTTTCAACAATTTCGGCTCACGGTAGAGCACTGAAACTTTGACTGTAACAGAAATCACGTATCTTCGTTCGGCTTTCAACAATTTCGGCTCACGGTAGAGCACTGAAACTATGGGGACATCCACTCTGCCCTGTTCGTTTCTTGCCCCCTTTCAACAATTTCGGCTCACGGTAGAGCACTGAAACTTGTTTGAATCTGCATCCATGTGCGTTGGGCAGTTGCTTTCAACAATTTCGGCTCACGGTAGAGCACTGAAACCACGGTCGCGCGCTGAGCGCTTGATAATTGCCAGCTTTCTTTCAACAATTTCGGCTCACGGTAGAGCACTGAAACCTTGATACATCAATTGTATTGGCTTGACAAACACCTTTCAACAATTTCGGCTCACGGTAGAGCACTGAAACGTTGGGCGTACAACCGTTCGCGTTCTGCTTTGCGTTCGCTTTCAACAATTTCGGCTCACGGTAGAGCACTGAAACTTCGGCCTGTTGGATAATTTGCTGCTGGACGCGCTCTACTTTCAACAATTTCGGCTCACGGTAGAGCACTGAAACCGACGCCATCCGTTCGTCTTCGACCACGAGTTCGCGGCTTTCAACAATTTCGGCTCACGGTAGAGCACTGAAACCTTCATCTGTCTTACCTTCCGCCTCCGCTTCCGCTATCCTTTCAACAATTTCGGCTCACGGTAGAGCACTGAAACACGATGATCGATCAAGTCGCGCAGCAAATTATCAATCTTTCAACAATTTCGGCTCACGGTAGAGCACTGAAACGCTGAACAGCAGCAACATATTCTTGATAAGAACCGGCGCTTTCAACAATTTCGGCTCACGGTAGAGCACTGAAACGCGCTGCTTCCAACTGCCGGTACGCATCGATAAGGCCTTTCAACAATTTCGGCTCACGGTAGAGCACTGAAACGAACTGTTATATTGTGTAATTTTTTCATTGGCCTGGCTTTCAACAATTTCGGCTCACGGTAGAGCACTGAAACTGCACCGCCGCTTGCAACCCTAACCCAATCCCCAACGCTTTCAACAATTTCGGCTCACGGTAGAGCACTGAAACATTAAACCCGTCATTAGGACGAACACGAGTACGTGTTCTTTCAACAATTTCGGCTCACGGTAGAGCACTGAAACAACATACATGCTTTCGACTGCCGTCGGATTTTTGACGCTTTCAACAATTTCGGCTCACGGTAGAGCACTGAAACATTGACGCGCTTTTATCACGTGATCGTTATGATGTCTTTCAACAATTTCGGCTCACGGTAGAGCACTGAAACTTGTGTCTACTGTGTAGTCTTTTTCTAGTGTTTCTATTGCTTTCAACAATTTCGGCTCACGGTAGAGCACTGAAACTTCAACGACTTGTGTCGCTTACCGGTGTCACATCAATACTTTCAACAATTTCGGCTCACGGTAGAGCACTGAAACACTGCTAGCGTGTCGTAAAGAAAAAGATATTCACGCTTTCAACAATTTCGGCTCACGGTAGAGCACTGAAACTGTATACGCTTTGATGGTGCCGATTGTCGGCACCACCCTTTCAACAATTTCGGCTCACGGTAGAGCACTGAAACATTGACGCGCTTTTATCACGTGATCGTTATGATGTCTTTCAACAATTTCGGCTCACGGTAGAGCACTGAAACCATCCCACAGCCGGTCTTGCGCCCACGCTACCAACGCCTTTCAACAATTTCGGCTCACGGTAGAGCACTGAAACGCTCGACGTCGATGCATTGACGAGCCGGCTCACTGCTTTCAACAATTTCGGCTCACGGTAGAGCACTGAAACGGCAGAATCCCCTGCGTTGCGGGAGTTCTCAAAAATGTCTTTCAACAATTTCGGCTCACGGTAGAGCACTGAAACTTGAAAGCTATCGAGCAGCGTTTCTGCCATCTGCGCAGCTTTCAACAATTTCGGCTCACGGTAGAGCACTGAAACTCGTACCATACAAGAGAAAGCGTATCAGTTAAACGACTTTCAACAATTTCGGCTCACGGTAGAGCACTGAAACATCGAGTGTTTTTGTGTATCCGCTTGATACATCAATTCTTTCAACAATTTCGGCTCACGGTAGAGCACTGAAACTGCTATTGGCCGAGCGAAACCAACTTATATTTACCTTTCAACAATTTCGGCTCACGGTAGAGCACTGAAACATCGAGTGTTTTTGTGTATCCGCTTGATACATCAACTTTCAACAATTTCGGCTCACGGTAGAGCACTGAAACGATGACACGTATGCGGTAGTATTGCCAAATGATGTAGTCTTTCAACAATTTCGGCTCACGGTAGAGCACTGAAACGGCTTATCCAGAGCAGAGTCACGAAAGCATCGAGCTTTCAACAATTTCGGCTCACGGTAGAGCACTGAAACCGAAAGCGTTCAGGCAGCACTAGATGCGGTATCGACTTTCAACAATTTCGGCTCACGGTAGAGCACTGAAACTACTGTTTGATCCACGTTTTATCAGCGATAACAAGTCTTTCAACAATTTCGGCTCACGGTAGAGCACTGAAACTGGGAATCAACAACACTGTATACGTTTTCTACATCTCTTTCAACAATTTCGGCTCACGGTAGAGCACTGAAACAGAAAGCTCATACAACTTGTCTACGTTTTCTGCATGCTTTCAACAATTTCGGCTCACGGTAGAGCACTGAAACTTCTAGAGAGAAATCAGGGGATAATTTCACGTATTTTGCACCCTTTCAACAATTTCGGCTCACGGTAGAGCACTGAAACTTCAGGGAGAGCGAGTAAATACCAAAGTCGACCTCCTCCCTTTCAACAATTTCGGCTCACGGTAGAGCACTGAAACTCAATGTATGAATGCTTTTTTTGCGGTATCCGATTCCTTTCAACAATTTCGGCTCACGGTAGAGCACTGAAACGTTTCTACAATCTCTACGATTGGCTCAATTCGCATAAGTCCTTTCAACAATTTCGGCTCACGGTAGAGCACTGAAACCCGGGCAAGCCGCCATGCGTCGTTGCCCGATCCGGTCTTTCAACAATTTCGGCTCACGGTAGAGCACTGAAACTCGGTACGCCGCGTCGATGCGGCTAGGAGGAGGAAGACTTTCAACAATTTCGGCTCACGGTAGAGCACTGAAACCGGCAGTCACGGGAAAAGAGTACGAGCCGCCATCGTCTTTCAACAATTTCGGCTCACGGTAGAGCACTGAAACGTCTTCGACTTCTTCCTCGAAGTCCCGAAGGACTTCGCTTTCAACAATTTCGGCTCACGGTAGAGCACTGAAACCGTTGTAGACCCCGCGCCAGCGCATCGGCAGCGCATGATCTTTCAACAATTTCGGCTCACGGTAGAGCACTGAAACACCCGGTTTTACGGAAGGCGATATCGGGGACAATGGCTTTCAACAATTTCGGCTCACGGTAGAGCACTGAAACCGGCGTTAGCCGCGGCAGTCACGGGAAAAGAGTACGCTTTCAACAATTTCGGCTCACGGTAGAGCACTGAAACCATTTTTTTTTCCTCCTTTCTCTCTCTCTTCCTCACCTTTCAACAATTTCGGCTCACGGTAGAGCACTGAAACTCGAGGCACCACGCCGCCTCGACGGCACACCTAACTTTCAACAATTTCGGCTCACGGTAGAGCACTGAAACCGCGCCTGAGGCGCGAGGAATCCTCGAGCGAGGCGGCTTTCAACAATTTCGGCTCACGGTAGAGCACTGAAACTTGAATGTGAGTTCATACCCCCGAAGGATTGCCTGTCTTTCAACAATTTCGGCTCACGGTAGAGCACTGAAACGACGGGTCGCCATCCACGTATCGCGACCGCAACGGGACTTTCAACAATTTCGGCTCACGGTAGAGCACTGAAACTGACGAACCTGCGCATCAGGGATTGCAGCGTTATAACTTTCAACAATTTCGGCTCACGGTAGAGCACTGAAACTGCGTTATAGCGCGCGCGCAGGGCCGGCACGGTCACTTTCAACAATTTCGGCTCACGGTAGAGCACTGAAACCGATCGGCGTGCTAACAGACCTGCTGCTAGAGGATGCTTTCAACAATTTCGGCTCACGGTAGAGCACTGAAACGGCAACGCCGCCGGCGCCACCGCCGGTACCGGCGTTGGCCTTTCAACAATTTCGGCTCACGGTAGAGCACTGAAACGCGCCGTGACCTGCGCCCGGATGGCGGTCATATCGAGACTTTCAACAATTTCGGCTCACGGTAGAGCACTGAAACTGTCGGTGGCGCCACTTGCCCGTCAACATTGATGTCTTTCAACAATTTCGGCTCACGGTAGAGCACTGAAACTTCTCCTACAGTCCGCTCTAAACGTCCTCACGGATCTACTTTCAACAATTTCGGCTCACGGTAGAGCACTGAAACTTACTATTCTCCGCGCGTAGCTAGCTCACGGAACCCTTTCAACAATTTCGGCTCACGGTAGAGCACTGAAACGAAGGACTGGGTTGACACCCAGCCCTGTATACGCTCTTTCAACAATTTCGGCTCACGGTAGAGCACTGAAACGGTGGCGGAGTGTAATCGGCACGCAGCAGTTCGGGCAGCTTTCAACAATTTCGGCTCACGGTAGAGCACTGAAACTATAGATATATATATATAACACTAGTTATGGAGGCGCTTTCAACAATTTCGGCTCACGGTAGAGCACTGAAACTGACTAATAGTTTTAGGTGTTATAGGGTTGCACTAGGCTGCTTTCAACAATTTCGGCTCACGGTAGAGCACTGAAACAACGTAGAGCTTTGGGTGCGCGGGGCAAAAGTCGCCGTCTTTCAACAATTTCGGCTCACGGTAGAGCACTGAAACTCAAGATAAAGTGAATATGTGCCTGTAGGTACATGTCTTTCAACAATTTCGGCTCACGGTAGAGCACTGAAACTTTACTTGTTGGAATAAGCGCTTCGATACTCGTTGCTTTCAACAATTTCGGCTCACGGTAGAGCACTGAAACCGCTGTTGCCCAGCAGGAACAGGTAAAATGTTGTAGTCTTTCAACAATTTCGGCTCACGGTAGAGCACTGAAACGGCGGGACAGGAGCCTGTCCCGCCACCGGAGCCGGCTTTCAACAATTTCGGCTCACGGTAGAGCACTGAAACTGAAGGTTCGATAGTTCGCAATCCTGACAGTGTACTCTTTCAACAATTTCGGCTCACGGTAGAGCACTGAAACGAACATAACCGAAGAGCAAAGGCAAATCTGTTAACGCTTTCAACAATTTCGGCTCACGGTAGAGCACTGAAACCTCGGCTTTCAGGATGCGGCTGCAAAACGGCATGCGGCTTTCAACAATTTCGGCTCACGGTAGAGCACTGAAACCGTCGATGCGGCTAGGAGGAGGAAGAAAATGGAAAACGCTTTCAACAATTTCGGCTCACGGTAGAGCACTGAAACATGCGACCATCATCCGTCATCTGACGTGCATAGTCGCTTTCAACAATTTCGGCTCACGGTAGAGCACTGAAACAACCTGTCACTGACCGGGATCGGATGGGCAACGGTACTTTCAACAATTTCGGCTCACGGTAGAGCACTGAAACGCGAGCAGCGCGATGTCGTCATCGCTGACGCCGACTTTCAACAATTTCGGCTCACGGTAGAGCACTGAAACGCTATAGTAGCGGGCTTTGGCCACGTGCTGGGCAATCCTTTCAACAATTTCGGCTCACGGTAGAGCACTGAAACCCGGCACGCTGATTAGTGCGCTAGCGCGGTAAAATCTTTCAACAATTTCGGCTCACGGTAGAGCACTGAAACGCAACGGTGTGTGGAGCGATGCGACATCGGCGAGCAACTGCTTTCAACAATTTCGGCTCACGGTAGAGCACTGAAACGCAACGGTGTGTGGAGCGATGCGACATCGGCGAGCAACTGCTTTCAACAATTTCGGCTCACGGTAGAGCACTGAAACCGCGCGTGATACCACCACTGCCGCGCGTGAGCCGTTCTTTCAACAATTTCGGCTCACGGTAGAGCACTGAAACGCGTGATCGTGCCATACGGCACATTTGTCGCGGCGATCTTTCAACAATTTCGGCTCACGGTAGAGCACTGAAACATAAATGCGCCCTGCGCGTCAACAAGGCGCTCATACTTTCAACAATTTCGGCTCACGGTAGAGCACTGAAACCGACATCCGTACCGCGCGCGACGTAGCGCTGGAGCAGGCTTTCAACAATTTCGGCTCACGGTAGAGCACTGAAACGGCTGTGGCCGCATAGCTCATCAGCGAGGAGCCAATCCTTTCAACAATTTCGGCTCACGGTAGAGCACTGAAACGCGCACCCTCACCGCCCGGTAGCGGGCCGCAAATGGCCTTTCAACAATTTCGGCTCACGGTAGAGCACTGAAACCGGACGGTGACGGCGCCGCATGGCGCGGCAAGAGTACTCTCTTTCAACAATTTCGGCTCACGGTAGAGCACTGAAACATCAATATTAATTGTTCCGTCGGGCAAAAGTTGCCGTCCTTTCAACAATTTCGGCTCACGGTAGAGCACTGAAACGGCAAGACGCCATGCGTCGTTGCCCGACCCCGTTCCTCCCTTTCAACAATTTCGGCTCACGGTAGAGCACTGAAACTTCTAGTCCAACCGTTGTTGCGGGCGGCGCAGTGCGCTTTCAACAATTTCGGCTCACGGTAGAGCACTGAAACCTTGAAACTGCTTCGCTACGCTAGTGAAACCGGCACGCCTTTCAACAATTTCGGCTCACGGTAGAGCACTGAAACAATATCGTCACCAGTATAGTGAGCTACGATCTCTGCCCACTTTCAACAATTTCGGCTCACGGTAGAGCACTGAAACTTGAAACAACTTGCAATGAATCGGATATCGCAAAAAAAGCTTTCAACAATTTCGGCTCACGGTAGAGCACTGAAACGCGAGGCGGTTAACCCGCCTCGTTCGAGGATTCCTCGCTTTCAACAATTTCGGCTCACGGTAGAGCACTGAAACCGATATAATCGCCGTCCGCGCTAACCAGCACCGTTCTTTCAACAATTTCGGCTCACGGTAGAGCACTGAAACGCAATCGCTGACGCTCTTGCCGGCTGCGCCGGAGGCTTTCAACAATTTCGGCTCACGGTAGAGCACTGAAACACTCTACCAGAAACTTGTCCAAACGTTTGCGGACGAGCTTTCAACAATTTCGGCTCACGGTAGAGCACTGAAACCCTTTCTCTCTCTCTCTTCCTCACCACCGAGAAAGCTCCTTTCAACAATTTCGGCTCACGGTAGAGCACTGAAACTTACTATTCGTGCCCGGTTCCGTGAGTAGCCAGCTCCTTTCAACAATTTCGGCTCACGGTAGAGCACTGAAACGCGGTCGAGTTTCTGTTACCGCTGCTCCTGGTCCTTCTTTCAACAATTTCGGCTCACGGTAGAGCACTGAAACGCTTGCAAGCGGCTTGCGCGTCCCCCGCGCTTGCGCTTTCAACAATTTCGGCTCACGGTAGAGCACTGAAACAGCCACCAGCGCAAGAACAGGTACGCCGACACGGCGTCTTTCAACAATTTCGGCTCACGGTAGAGCACTGAAACCGCGCCTGAGGCGCGAGGAATTCTCGAGCGAGGCGGGTTCTTTCAACAATTTCGGCTCACGGTAGAGCACTGAAACCCAAAGGCCTGTAGCCACCTCGTCGAAGTGGCTACCTTTCAACAATTTCGGCTCACGGTAGAGCACTGAAACTTAACTGAAGAAGGATATGAATATGCAAAAGAGCAACACTTTCAACAATTTCGGCTCACGGTAGAGCACTGAAACGCGCGACAATGACGAAACAAAAAGCGCTACAGCGAACTTTCAACAATTTCGGCTCACGGTAGAGCACTGAAACCGCCAAGAGTACTCTCTTTGAGAAAGGAAGACTGGCTTTCAACAATTTCGGCTCACGGTAGAGCACTGAAACAATGTAGAACTCTGGGTGCGCGGGGCAAAAGTTGCCGTCTTTCAACAATTTCGGCTCACGGTAGAGCACTGAAACTTGAAGGCAAATCCGATCCGAATCGTGATGCCGAGCGCACTTTCAACAATTTCGGCTCACGGTAGAGCACTGAAACCCGGTGCTGCCACCGCCAACGATGCCAGCGCCGCCACCTTTCAACAATTTCGGCTCACGGTAGAGCACTGAAACGACGGCACCATTAGCATTGATGGGCAAGTGGCCACCTTTCAACAATTTCGGCTCACGGTAGAGCACTGAAACCCGCGGACGGTGACGGCGCCGCCATCGTCCGCGGCCTTTCAACAATTTCGGCTCACGGTAGAGCACTGAAACCAAAGTCGACCTCCTCCAACGCGAGGATGTCCCCATACCTTTCAACAATTTCGGCTCACGGTAGAGCACTGAAACTGACTGCCAGCGCCCCGATTGATCCCGTGCAATTTGCTTTCAACAATTTCGGCTCACGGTAGAGCACTGAAACTCGTGAGTAAACACGCTCACCTCGGCGCTCGCTATGCTTTCAACAATTTCGGCTCACGGTAGAGCACTGAAACCCGACGAGTATTGCGACGACCCAAAGCACCAATTGACTTTCAACAATTTCGGCTCACGGTAGAGCACTGAAACCACTTGGTCGCTGTACGCAATAGAGAATTGTTTCCGACTTTCAACAATTTCGGCTCACGGTAGAGCACTGAAACAATCTGCATTCGCTCGCTCCCCGCCAGCGCTTTGCTTTCAACAATTTCGGCTCACGGTAGAGCACTGAAACTTGCGAATTGAGCCGATCGGCGTGGAGTACATCCGTCGGCTTTCAACAATTTCGGCTCACGGTAGAGCACTGAAACATTTCTTTGAAATCGGGCCGGTTGCATGGGGGTTGTCAACTTTCAACAATTTCGGCTCACGGTAGAGCACTGAAACGTCAAGATCGACAAAATGCTGCGCGCCAGCAACGACTTTCAACAATTTCGGCTCACGGTAGAGCACTGAAACACGTGTTAGCATGGGCATACAGCAAGGCAGATGCCTGCCTTCTTTCAACAATTTCGGCTCACGGTAGAGCACTGAAACTTGTACAAATGGTCTAACATCTGGTACATCGAAAGCCCTTTCAACAATTTCGGCTCACGGTAGAGCACTGAAACGTGACGGGCGAGCGGAACCGCGAGGTATTTGGTCTCTTTCAACAATTTCGGCTCACGGTAGAGCACTGAAACGGTATGGTGTTGATGAGGTATAGGGGGTTCGAGACCTTTCAACAATTTCGGCTCACGGTAGAGCACTGAAACTGACGGTGCCAACAGCTGGCACCGTCAAGGCATTCCCGCTTTCAACAATTTCGGCTCACGGTAGAGCACTGAAACCGCGTGCATACGCGCAACGCTTCGTAGTGGATCGGGTGCTTTCAACAATTTCGGCTCACGGTAGAGCACTGAAACTAGAAACGAGCCGCGCGATATCCTCGGCTCGCAGCCGAGTCTTTCAACAATTTCGGCTCACGGTAGAGCACTGAAACCGTTTCGGTCAATCGCGAACCTCATGGTTCCCCGATAGACTTTCAACAATTTCGGCTCACGGTAGAGCACTGAAACTCGAGCATTCCCTGCGCCGCCTTCAGCAACAACGGCTTTCAACAATTTCGGCTCACGGTAGAGCACTGAAACTGTTGTTGAGCCGCACGAAGCAGAGCATTACGCTCCGCTGGCTTTCAACAATTTCGGCTCACGGTAGAGCACTGAAACCGCTCAGATCGCCAGTCGGTTGCGGGGATTTCATTCTTTCAACAATTTCGGCTCACGGTAGAGCACTGAAACTGCACTTTCCCGCCCGCCCAGCAACCCCGCTTGCTGAGCGCTTTCAACAATTTCGGCTCACGGTAGAGCACTGAAACAACGTACAGGTCGGGGCGGACATGCTCGCCGTCGCTTTCAACAATTTCGGCTCACGGTAGAGCACTGAAACCTAAGAATCCAGTCACTGAAGTCTCCGTTATCGATTGGCTTTCAACAATTTCGGCTCACGGTAGAGCACTGAAACGCTCAACCAGCTCTCGCGTTGTCGGCCAGAGCAGGTCTTTCAACAATTTCGGCTCACGGTAGAGCACTGAAACTTTCCTGCGCGCGCAGCACGACCCGCTGTGGGCTGCTGTCTTTCAACAATTTCGGCTCACGGTAGAGCACTGAAACCGTACTGTTGCATGCGCACCAGTTGCGCCTCGGCGGAACTTTCAACAATTTCGGCTCACGGTAGAGCACTGAAACGCGACAATCGCGCCGGTAGGGGAAAGAATAACGAGACTTTCAACAATTTCGGCTCACGGTAGAGCACTGAAACCTTGATGACCATCGCCTTACTCCTTTCCGAATACAACTTCCTTTCAACAATTTCGGCTCACGGTAGAGCACTGAAACCTTCCGCCGCGTTTATGTCAGCTATAACGCAGCGTTGGCTTTCAACAATTTCGGCTCACGGTAGAGCACTGAAACATGTGCGGCGCGACGGAATTGACGCGCCGCCCAACGCTTTCAACAATTTCGGCTCACGGTAGAGCACTGAAACTGCACGTCGTCGAGCAGGCAATGCACGGGCTGGCCGCTTTCAACAATTTCGGCTCACGGTAGAGCACTGAAACTTCAAGTCCTATTGGTAGTCACCGTGACTACCACTCTAACTTTCAACAATTTCGGCTCACGGTAGAGCACTGAAACTGGCATAATTGGCAGCGCTACTCAGAATAAGCGAGTGCGGCTTTCAACAATTTCGGCTCACGGTAGAGCACTGAAACTGACATTCGCTGGTGGGGGATTGATCTCCGTCGCGGGCTTTCAACAATTTCGGCTCACGGTAGAGCACTGAAACCGACCACCAGCGGTGGCCGGCCGTCGTTTAACTCATCTTTCAACAATTTCGGCTCACGGTAGAGCACTGAAACCCCATGCCAGCCGGCGCGGTTGGCCGTCAATCTCGCCTTTCAACAATTTCGGCTCACGGTAGAGCACTGAAACTTCAATATGCGTATCAGCTTCGTTGATCATCCGTTGACTTTCAACAATTTCGGCTCACGGTAGAGCACTGAAACATTCGAGCACGCGCTTGGCTGCGTGCTCGTTGGCGCCTTGGCTTTCAACAATTTCGGCTCACGGTAGAGCACTGAAACTCATTGCTGGTCGCATAGACGCTGACATTGGCCTGATCTTTCAACAATTTCGGCTCACGGTAGAGCACTGAAACTTACTGTTCTCGGCGCGGCGCTGGTGTGCGAGGCCAGCTTTCAACAATTTCGGCTCACGGTAGAGCACTGAAACCGTTGAGCACGCGGGTAGCGAGGTCGCGCGCGGTAATGGCTTTCAACAATTTCGGCTCACGGTAGAGCACTGAAACCTTGGTGGCGCCGGGATGGAAAGGAGGAACGATGGCTTTCAACAATTTCGGCTCACGGTAGAGCACTGAAACCTACTGCGCGCCTGCTGCCGGCAGGCGACGAGACCTTTCAACAATTTCGGCTCACGGTAGAGCACTGAAACTGGGCGGCGGTAGGCGCGCTGCTCTTGATCGAAGCCTTTCAACAATTTCGGCTCACGGTAGAGCACTGAAACTCGTGCGCGGCGCGTGGATGCGCGAATGGGTGGACGACTTTCAACAATTTCGGCTCACGGTAGAGCACTGAAACTAACGCCGCCCACTGCTCACGCTCTCGGTCGCGACTACTTTCAACAATTTCGGCTCACGGTAGAGCACTGAAACTTATATCAGCGCGTGGTGGAGGCGTTGCGCGCGCTGGCTTTCAACAATTTCGGCTCACGGTAGAGCACTGAAACCTGTATGGCTCATGGCTCATCCTCCGTTATGATATGATCGCTTTCAACAATTTCGGCTCACGGTAGAGCACTGAAACTGTTGGTATCCCTGTCTGTGACGTAGACCTCATAACACTTTCAACAATTTCGGCTCACGGTAGAGCACTGAAACAGTAGCGAAGAGGCGCGTAAGGCGTTAGAAAGCCTTGCCTTTCAACAATTTCGGCTCACGGTAGAGCACTGAAACCGCGGCATTCGGGGTGCTGCCATCATCTTCGACGAGGCGCTTTCAACAATTTCGGCTCACGGTAGAGCACTGAAACTCTTGACGCGCCCGGCCACGAGGCCGCCGCGCCAGTCCTTTCAACAATTTCGGCTCACGGTAGAGCACTGAAACTGCGCTACGCTGGTCTGATGTCCGGGAGGGGGACGTTGCTTTCAACAATTTCGGCTCACGGTAGAGCACTGAAACCCCAGACGATCCCGTCTGGGGTGGGGTATACTGCGATGCTTTCAACAATTTCGGCTCACGGTAGAGCACTGAAACTGGTGCGCCAGTGGATTGAACAGGGGCTGGCCAGCGCCTTTCAACAATTTCGGCTCACGGTAGAGCACTGAAACTTTCCTGCGCGCGCAGCACGACCCGCTGTGGGCTGCTCTTTCAACAATTTCGGCTCACGGTAGAGCACTGAAACGCCATCCAAGGTGTATCGCGTGCTGATCACGCCCAACACCTTTCAACAATTTCGGCTCACGGTAGAGCACTGAAACTTGTATCAGCGCGTGGTGGAGGCGTTGCGCGCGCTGGCTTTCAACAATTTCGGCTCACGGTAGAGCACTGAAACTCCGATTGCGCGAATTGCGCGATGTCGCCAAGCGGACTTTCAACAATTTCGGCTCACGGTAGAGCACTGAAACCATAATACTCGCTGAACACCCACCGGCGCTTGCGCCTTTCAACAATTTCGGCTCACGGTAGAGCACTGAAACATATTGCTGGCGCGACGGCGGTCACGGCCATCAGGATGCTTTCAACAATTTCGGCTCACGGTAGAGCACTGAAACCCAAATGCCAATACGCAGACCAATAGTGCGGCGGCCTTTCAACAATTTCGGCTCACGGTAGAGCACTGAAACTTCGGCACGCACTCCGTCAAGGCGATGCTCAGGCGCTCTTTCAACAATTTCGGCTCACGGTAGAGCACTGAAACCGGCAGACTGGCAAGCCGGCGCAATCCTGTTAACCGCCCTTTCAACAATTTCGGCTCACGGTAGAGCACTGAAACCCCCCCTCAGTATCTCCACTCCCCCAGTGTCTTGGACCACTTTCAACAATTTCGGCTCACGGTAGAGCACTGAAACCTGGCAGACCCGGCCCGCACAGCCCGGCGACTGGCAGCTTTCAACAATTTCGGCTCACGGTAGAGCACTGAAACATGAAACGGGTGATTTGGCGGCATGAGTTAAACGACTTTCAACAATTTCGGCTCACGGTAGAGCACTGAAACTCCCGATACAGGGATAACACCAGTTGCCCGGCACTATCCCTTTCAACAATTTCGGCTCACGGTAGAGCACTGAAACGCTGTTCGCGTGACATTGCCGCGTAAAAGATTGGTCGCCTTTCAACAATTTCGGCTCACGGTAGAGCACTGAAACTCAGGTGAACTTGGAAGGGGGCACGCAATGAAGAAACGGCTTTCAACAATTTCGGCTCACGGTAGAGCACTGAAACGCATTGAGCCGCCGTTGCTCTACCGGTTGGGCTTTGCGCTTTCAACAATTTCGGCTCACGGTAGAGCACTGAAACATGCCACTACAACAACGCTCATAAATCTTCCGCACAATCTTTCAACAATTTCGGCTCACGGTAGAGCACTGAAACTTCGGCAGCTTCACGGAGTTCTCGAAGTGAACAATCCTTTCAACAATTTCGGCTCACGGTAGAGCACTGAAACAGCTCCTGCACCGCCAGCAGCGCCGACTGGATCGCCGCCTTTCAACAATTTCGGCTCACGGTAGAGCACTGAAACCCCGAATGGCGGTTGCATAGAGATCGCCCAACTGCCTTTCAACAATTTCGGCTCACGGTAGAGCACTGAAACCGCTGTGGATCGCTCTCAATGCTGATGGTGCGCGGCTTTCAACAATTTCGGCTCACGGTAGAGCACTGAAACGAATTGTGTTTACGGCATGAACTTGGCGTAGATACAACTTTCAACAATTTCGGCTCACGGTAGAGCACTGAAACCTACAATGCGCAACTTCTCATCGTCGCCAGCATCAGCTTTCAACAATTTCGGCTCACGGTAGAGCACTGAAACTCATCGACGGGCACGAGCGAATGACCGTCGGCGTCTTTCAACAATTTCGGCTCACGGTAGAGCACTGAAACATGAGCCGGTGCGCCCGCACCAGCGTGCGGGCCGGCTTTCAACAATTTCGGCTCACGGTAGAGCACTGAAACGAGCAGACGACGTATGAGCTGACCGCTCCAGCCGGCTTTCAACAATTTCGGCTCACGGTAGAGCACTGAAACGGGATCCTATGACGACCATCTCCCTCATCGACAGCAATCTTTCAACAATTTCGGCTCACGGTAGAGCACTGAAACAGCGGCGGCAACCGGTGTTGGCACGCTCAAAACGTGCTTTCAACAATTTCGGCTCACGGTAGAGCACTGAAACCGCGCTGAACAGCGTGCCGGCCGGCACGGTTAGCTCGTCTTTCAACAATTTCGGCTCACGGTAGAGCACTGAAACCTGTTGCCCCCAACGTCGCCGACATTGTGTTTGTCGCTTTCAACAATTTCGGCTCACGGTAGAGCACTGAAACTCCGTCTGCTATAATGACCATACGACCGAAGCCCCTCTCTTTCAACAATTTCGGCTCACGGTAGAGCACTGAAACTGTCCCCTCCGCTCCACTCCAAAATGACGACAAACTGAACTTTCAACAATTTCGGCTCACGGTAGAGCACTGAAACGGAGCGCCTCTCGCTCCTCATGATCGATGAGCAGACCGCTTTCAACAATTTCGGCTCACGGTAGAGCACTGAAACTCATGGTCATTGACTGGTGATCGAGCGGCGCGTAACGCTTTCAACAATTTCGGCTCACGGTAGAGCACTGAAACTCGGTGAATCCCGCTCGGATGAATTTTCGTGATGGTCTTTCAACAATTTCGGCTCACGGTAGAGCACTGAAACGCTAGTGCGACCAGCCCGGCCAGCGCCGCCCCAAAGCTTTCAACAATTTCGGCTCACGGTAGAGCACTGAAACATCATACTGATAAATGTCGCGCACACTGGTGCGCGCCTTTCAACAATTTCGGCTCACGGTAGAGCACTGAAACCACATGCGAATGCGGATGCCGATTGGGAGGTGAAACCTTTCAACAATTTCGGCTCACGGTAGAGCACTGAAACAGAGGATGTGCGCCTCGGTTGCCAACACCTCATCGACTTTCAACAATTTCGGCTCACGGTAGAGCACTGAAACTGCATCGTGACGGTGAGCACGGATGTTTTTATCATCTTTCAACAATTTCGGCTCACGGTAGAGCACTGAAACCTAGTATAACACAACTGGAGGCATTTATGGCGAATTCGCTTTCAACAATTTCGGCTCACGGTAGAGCACTGAAACACGTACTGATAGCCATACAGTGGATAGGTGCCTTGCCCTAGCTTTCAACAATTTCGGCTCACGGTAGAGCACTGAAACATTACCTTGCCCGCGTATTCCATCGTTCCCTCCTTGCCTTTCAACAATTTCGGCTCACGGTAGAGCACTGAAACGTGATCGCCGGCGGTCACTAACTCGACCAGTGGGCCTTTCAACAATTTCGGCTCACGGTAGAGCACTGAAACTGTGGTTGATGCGCGAGGAGGAGGAGCGCCAGCGCGCTTTCAACAATTTCGGCTCACGGTAGAGCACTGAAACGCGCAGCGCGGCCCTGATCGAGGCGGAAGGGGATTGCCTTTCAACAATTTCGGCTCACGGTAGAGCACTGAAACTCCGTTAGTTGCCGATACACCGATTGCGCCAGCGCCGCACGGTGACGCTTTCAACAATTTCGGCTCACGGTAGAGCACTGAAACGCTCCTGCACGCTGAGCAACATGGATTGCAGCGCGTCTTTCAACAATTTCGGCTCACGGTAGAGCACTGAAACTGCATCGTGACGGTGAGCACGGATGTTTTTATCATCTTTCAACAATTTCGGCTCACGGTAGAGCACTGAAACCGTCCGCCGCGAGTGGGCGGTTTCGACGCCTGCTGGCCTTTCAACAATTTCGGCTCACGGTAGAGCACTGAAACTCCACCACTATCTGCTACAACCCCAACCCGCTGGGGCTTTCAACAATTTCGGCTCACGGTAGAGCACTGAAACTAATAATGCCTCCAGTTGTGTTATACTAGCGGTAGTCACTTTCAACAATTTCGGCTCACGGTAGAGCACTGAAACGTGGGCTGGACGCGGATAATGTAAGATGTACGCAACGCCTTTCAACAATTTCGGCTCACGGTAGAGCACTGAAACGATCGGTCAGGGCCATCCACGCGGCGGCCATGTCGCCCTTTCAACAATTTCGGCTCACGGTAGAGCACTGAAACTGACATCATCGGCAACGGGTTGGCCATCTTGCCCGGCACTTTCAACAATTTCGGCTCACGGTAGAGCACTGAAACATCGTGCGTTGCGCGCGCATGGCATCGTGACGCCGCGCCTTTCAACAATTTCGGCTCACGGTAGAGCACTGAAACCGTTGTATCGTTCAACAACTTCTGTCAGCCGCAGTCCTTTCAACAATTTCGGCTCACGGTAGAGCACTGAAACAGATGTCGTGTCGCTCGATGACGACGACATTGTTTTCTTTCAACAATTTCGGCTCACGGTAGAGCACTGAAACGTCTGGGCAAGTCGCTGCCCAAGGTGCGGTGCGGCCTTTCAACAATTTCGGCTCACGGTAGAGCACTGAAACTCGCGTTCAGCGAACACGCTCGCTTCCTCAAGCGTCACTTTCAACAATTTCGGCTCACGGTAGAGCACTGAAACCACCGGTCATTGCGCGGTTGGTGCGACGGGCAATCGGCCTTTCAACAATTTCGGCTCACGGTAGAGCACTGAAACGCACAAAAACAAGCGGCGAAATGTATGTATCCGTTAACTTTCAACAATTTCGGCTCACGGTAGAGCACTGAAACCAGCTTCCGCTGCCCCGCCCGCCTCGCTCATCGCCTGTCCCTTTCAACAATTTCGGCTCACGGTAGAGCACTGAAACAGGTTGGGGGTGCGCTGGTCGCCTCGCGGGCTGGTGAGCTTTCAACAATTTCGGCTCACGGTAGAGCACTGAAACCCTAAATATCGCTAACGCATCGTTTGGCGCGGTTTCGCCTTTCAACAATTTCGGCTCACGGTAGAGCACTGAAACAGCTTTTGAAACATGCCAGTAGCATCATCGATCTGACTTTCAACAATTTCGGCTCACGGTAGAGCACTGAAACTACAAGTCGTTCGTCCGAAACCCACCGCCCGCCGCGTCACCTTTCAACAATTTCGGCTCACGGTAGAGCACTGAAACAAGATCGTGTTGAGGGCAAGGAGTTTCTGTTCTTCACTCAACCTTTCAACAATTTCGGCTCACGGTAGAGCACTGAAACGTTCAATGTAGGCAGACGGCGCTGCACTGTCGGTGAACTTTCAACAATTTCGGCTCACGGTAGAGCACTGAAACACTGGCTCTGCTTGCCGTCCGGTGTCTACATTGCGCCTTTCAACAATTTCGGCTCACGGTAGAGCACTGAAACTTGCGCTTCGCGCAAGTTGCGATTGGAGAGTAACTATACTTTCAACAATTTCGGCTCACGGTAGAGCACTGAAACAGTTCCAACTAAATATGGCATTGTCACCAACTAATCTCTTTCAACAATTTCGGCTCACGGTAGAGCACTGAAACTAGCCTGATTTTATTTTGCAGGGGGTAACAAAACAACTTTCAACAATTTCGGCTCACGGTAGAGCACTCTTGTACTGTATGGTTAGCGCTGAAGGGGGAGATTGCTGCGGGGGCTGCGCCCCCGCGCAATGACACGGGAGGTACGTCCATCCGCACAGGTAGGTCTGGCGCAAAAGGGGGAGATTGCTGCGGGGGCTGCGCCCCCGCGCAATGACACGGGAGGTACGTCCATCCGCATAGGTATATCTGGCGCTGAAGGGGGAGATTGCTTCGGGGGCTGCCCCCGCGCAATGACAGAAGGCAAGCGATGCGCGCCATCGGACGTCGTCCTATGGCTGCATGAAATTGTTGGGTTGGGGTTTAGGTGTGCGGTTAACCCATAGGCTTCGGGTTTCACTGTTGGCGTAGTGCGCAGTGAACGGTGTTTGCCGGATGCTTCAGCCGTTGCGCCGATGTGTTCTTGGTCGCTTTTTGTTATGATGCCGGTGGTACGGGCCGGTTGGTAAGCTGCCCGTGCCACCGATTTTTTTGGCGAAAGGCGTTGTTAGTATGGTGGCTTGGCTGAGTTCGGCGCGCCATCCGCGTTTGGCGCTGGTTGCGCTGGCGTTTATTGCGTTTGTTGGCTTGGGGATGCCGGATGGGTTGCTTGGCGTGGGGTGGCCGTCGCTGCGGGCCGATTTCGCTTTGCCGCTTGATGCGCTCGGTGGTTTGTTGGCGGCAGGGGTGGCCGGCTATACCACGTCGAGTTTTTTCACCGGGACGCTGCTGGCGCGGTTTGGGGTGGGGCGGATGTTGGCGTTGAGTTGTTTGCTGACCGGGGTGGCGTTGCTGGGGTATACCCTCGTGCCGCTGTGGTGGATGGTGGTGGCGCTGGGGGTGGTGGCCGGCCTTGGCGCCGGTGCGATTGATGCTGGCTTGAATACCTATGTCGCGGCCCATTTTGGCGCGCGCTTGATGCAGTGGTTGCACGCGAGTTGGGGAGTTGGCATTACGTCAGGGCCGTTGCTGATGACGGCGGGTTTGGCGCTCTGGCAGTCGTGGCGGGTAGGGTATTGGACGGTCGGCGTCTTTCAGTTGGTATTGGCGGTGGGATTTTTCCTCACGCTGTCGTTGTGGGAGCAGCCGGCGCCTGTGCCGGGTGGGAAGAAGCGGTTGACCGATTATCAGACGCCGTTAGGGCTGGCGTTGCGCCAACCGGCGGTGTGGGTGAGCGTTGCGCTCTTTGTGCTCTATGTCGGCGCTGAAACGGCGTTGGGGGTGTGGGCCTATACGCTGTTGACCGAGGCGCGAGGGGTCGAACCGGCGTTGGCCGGTGTTGTGACCGGCAGTTATTGGTTGATGTTTACGATTGGCCGGGTTGCTGCCGGAGTGGTGGCGGTGCGCACTGGTCCTGACCGGCTTGTGCGCGGCGGCTTGATTGGTGCGTTGGGTGGGAGTGCTCTGTTACTGTGGAATCTAGCGCCAATCGTGAATGTGCTGGCGATTGG
Source organism: Chloroflexus islandicus (assembly GCF_001650695.1). Taxonomy (GTDB): domain Bacteria; phylum Chloroflexota; class Chloroflexia; order Chloroflexales; family Chloroflexaceae; genus Chloroflexus; species Chloroflexus islandicus. The sequence goes on along the minus strand of NZ_LWQS01000082.1, from coordinate 139,256 downwards.
GTTGATTGGGTTGGCGATCGCGCCGATCTTTCCGGCCTTGATGTCGGGTACGGCAGCGCGCGTCGGTGATCAGTTTGCGGCGCATACGATCGGTATGCAGATGGCGGCAACCGGGGTTGGGATGGCGCTCATCCCGGCTGGGATTGGGGTGTTGGCTGACCGGCTGTCGCTGGAGCTGATCCCGCTCGGTCTGTTGGTGGTGTACGCGGTGTTGTTTGGGTGTTATCTGCTCGCGATGCGCCTTGCCGCTTCGGATCAATGATGCGCTCTCATTTGGTTGGGCTTGTTGCGTGCCGGATAGTTTCAAATGTGCCATATTGGTAGTACAATGAGATAACGCACCGCAGCAGGCGGAGATTGCGGCGCCGTACCGGCGGAGGCTCGTGTGGAGATTGATATTGCGCTTGCGCGCGCATGGGCGCAGCGCGCCGGCGAGCTGCTCTTGCGCTCGTATTTTAATCAGGTGTCGCCGGAGCGTAAGCTCGATAAGAGTCTGGTGACGGCGGCTGATCGCGCGATTGAAGATTGGTTGCGCGAGCAGATTCATGCCCGTTATCCTGATCACGGCGTGATGGGTGAAGAGCGTGAGCCGGTGGGTCTCGACCGCGAGTATGTGTGGGTGATTGATCCGATTGATGGCACGAGTTCGTTCGTTTCGGGCCTGCCGATGTGGGCCGTGTCGATTGGGGTAATCCGGAGCGGGCAGCCGGTGGCTGGTGTGATCTATTTGCCGGTGTTGGGCGATTGTTATTGGGCGCTGGCCGGCGGGAGTGCGTTTTGGAATGAGACCCCGATCCACGTGGCGCCGCCGCAGCCGCCGAGTCCCAATGACTGGATTGCGATCCCTTCGACCTTCCATCGCGCCTATACCATCCATTATCCCGGTAAAGTGCGGGTGTTGGGATCGGTGGCGGCTGATTGTTGTTATGTGGCCCGCGGGCAGGCGCAGGCGGCGATTATTGGGCGTGCGAAGGTGTGGGATGTGGCCGCCGGCTGGGTGATTGTGCAAGCTGCTGGTGGAGTGGTGTGCCCGTTAGAGGGCGAATTGCCCGATTGGCAGACCTTGCTGCACACGGTGCGGTTGCCGACGCCAGTGGTGATTGGCCATCCGCAGCAGGTGGCGCAGGTCTGTGCGTGGGTGCGGCGGATGACGCCGTGAGCCAGCAGATGGGGTGTGAGGAGTGGGTGAGTTGGTAGCGCGGCGCAAGCCGCGCTTTTTGTTATAATGGTGGGCATCGAAGCGCTTGCTGATGCAAATGCACAAAGGAGTGTTCTATGACTGCGCCTGCCGTGCGCCATATTCGTCTTGTCACCGAGATTCCCGGCCCGCGTTCGCGTGAGTTGCTGGCCCGGCGCGATGCTGCCGTAGTAGCCGGTCTGGGCCGGGCGACGCCGATTGCGATTGCTGCTGGTCACGGCGCGTTGGTGACGGATGTTGACGGCAATACGCTGATCGATTTTGTCAGCGGGATTGGCACCTTGGCGGTCGGCCATTGCCCGCCGGAGGTAGTGAGTGCCATTCAGTCGCAGGCCGAGCAGTTGATCCACCTGTCGGCGCTGGTTGGCACCTACGAGCCGTATGTCGCTTTGTGCGAGCGGCTCAATGCGCTGGCCCCGATCAGCGAGCCGTGCAAGACGTTGCTGGCCAATTCGGGTGCGGAAGGGGTTGAGAATGCGATTAAGTTTGCCCGCGCCGCGACTGGCCGTCCGGCGATTATTGTCTTCGATGGCGCCTATCACGGGCGCACGCTGTTGACCCTCTCGCTGACCTCGCGCACCTATTTTAAGAAGAAGTTTGGCCCCTTTGCTCCTGAAATCTACCGCGCTCCCTTCCCGTATGCCTACCGTATGGGCGTGAGCGAGGAAGAGGCGGTCGAGCAGTGTTGGGCGGCGTTCGAGCGCATGCAGATTGCGGGGGTTGACCCCGAAACGGTGGCGGCGGTCTTGATCGAGCCGGTGCAGGGTGAGGGCGGCTTTATCCCGGTGCCGGTCGAGTTTATGCGCCGTCTGCGCCAATTCTGTGACCGCAACGGTTCGTTGCTGATCGTCGATGAGGTGCAGAGTGGCTTTGGCCGCACCGGTACCCTGTTTGCGATCGAGCAGTTTGGCGTTGAGCCGGATATCATCGTCGCCGCTAAGAGTATTGCTGCCGGGATGCCGCTGGCGGCGACCATCGGGCGGGCGCGGGTGATGGATAAGGCCCATTATGGTGGCGTGGGCGGTACGTATGGCGGCAATCCGCTGGCCTGTGTGGCGGCGTTGGCGACGATTGATATCATCGAGCGCGAACGGCTGCTGGATCGGGCCAAGGCGATTGGCCAGCAGATCCGCGCCCGCTTTGAGCCGTTGCTGGCCGATGATACGCTCGATCCGCTGGTGGGTGATGTGCGCGGTATGGGAGCGATGATCGGGATCGAGCTGGTGAAGGATCGGCGCAAGCGCACGCCGGCTGCCGCCGAAGAGGTGCTGGCGATTCTGGGCCGCGCACTCGAACGCGGGGTGCTGGCGATGCGGGCCGGTCTGTATGTGAACTGCATCCGCTTGCTGGTGCCGCTGGTGATTACCGATGACCAGCTTGATGAAGGGCTTGAGGTGTTGATCGGCGCGATGCGCGGGTAGCGCGTACACGTGAGAGCGCATCGTTATGCGCTCTCACATACTCATGTTTCTGCACAAGGATTGCTATGCCTATTACCGTTGTCCAAACCCAACCCGAACACATCCCGCAGTTGGTGATTCACCAGCGAATCTGTTTTCCGACCCTCGACCCGGAAGATCACTTTAGCGCCGAGAATTTTGCCGCTCATTTGCGGCTCTTTCCTGAAGGCCAGCATGTGGCGCTCGATGGCGATCGGGTGGTTGGCCAGAGCAGCACCTTCCGCATCAGCGGCGAAAAGGTATTTTGCCAGCACACCTTTGAAGAGATTGTCGATCACGGCAATTTCGGCCATCACGATCCTAATGGCGAGTGGTTGTACGGCGCTGATATGAGCGTTCACCCCGATTACCGCGGGCGCGGCATCAGCCGGATGCTCTACGATGCGCGCAAGGCGTTGATCCGCCGGCTGGGGATGCGGGGCATGGTTGCCGGCGGGATGTTGCCCGGTTATGTGGCGTATCGTGACCAGATGCCGGTTGAAGAGTATGTGGCCGCTGTGGTGGCGGGCCGGTTGAGCGACCCGACCCTGACGCCGCAATTGCGCAGCGGCTTTACCGTGCAGGGCATTCTCTACGATCATATCCGCGACGCACTGGCGCCCCACGCGGCGTTGATTGTGTGGGAAGCATAGCGGTATGGTTTCGCTCAATGTCTTTCACCGCCAGAGTGTGCAACCCGTCGCCGATCTCGATCAGATCAGCGACTTGCTCTTGCAGCCGCGCACCTTGATCTGGCTCGATCTTGAGCGGCCATCTCCGGCTGACATTGCCTTGTTACGCGAGGAGTTCGGCTTTCATCCGCTCGCGATTGAAGATGCCTTGCAAGAGCACGAACGGCCCAAGATCGAGACCTATCCCGGTTATTACCTGATCATTTTCTACAGCGTAGAATACGATGCTGACGCGCGTGAATTGCGCTTTTTGCCGATCACGCTGTTCGTCGGCGCCAACTATCTGGTCAGCATCCGGCCCGGCTCGGTGCGCCACGTCCAGCAGACGCTGGCCCGCTGGCAGACGAATAGCCATGTGCCCGGCTATCAGGTGAGTAGCGTGCTCTATGCGCTGATCGATGCCATTGTTGATGACTACTTTGTCGTGCTTGACCAGATCGGCGAGCAGATCGACGAGGTGGAAGCGGCGATCTTTCAGCGGGGCCGCCAAGAGGTCGCCAGCGAGATTTTCACGCTCAAGAAAGATTTGCTCTTCTTCCGCCGGATTGTCGCCCCCGAACGCGATGTGCTCAATGTCTTGCTGCGCCAAGAAGTGCGCATCTTCCAACCGCGCGAATTGGCCTACGTGCGCGATGTCTACGATCATCTGGTGCGGGTGACCGAATCGATTGACCTCTACCGCGATTTGCTGTCGAGCGCGCTCGATAGCTATCTGTCACTCCAAGGCAATCAGCTCAACCAGTTGGTGAAGGTGTTGACTCTCTGGTCAATTATTCTGATGGCCTGCTCGTTGGTGGCGGGAATCTACGGCATGAATTTCGTACTTATGCCTGAACTTGAGCAGCCGTGGGGCTATCCCTTTGCGTTGGGGTTGATGGCGACAATTGCGCTCAGTCTGGCGATCTATTTCAAGCGGAGGAAGTGGTGGTAGCCGGGCCAGTCTTGTTGCTCGACGGCGCACCCGCGGTCACGCCAACGGTGATCGAGCGGAGCGTCGTCGAGTGGTCGTGTGCGGTGCCGGCAGGAGCGACGGCGCAGTTGATGATTGGCGACGAACCGCTCGAACCGTTTCTGCGGCCCGGCGACGCGCTGTGGCGCTGGCGCTGGCAAGCCCCGGCAGCGGCAGGAACGTATCCGATTTGTTTGACCATCACCGCAGCGACGCAGGTGACAGAATGGCACGGCATCGTGCAAGTTGCGCCTTCGCTGCTCGATGCGCGCCGCTACGCCGCTTTGCTGGCTGATCTGGCCGAATTGGCGCCGGCGCTGGCCCATGCCCTGAGCGGTGGCCGCCACCCTGCCGGCAGCGGTGATGCCGGCCAGCCTGATCGGGCGGCGCTGCTGGCGCTCTTGACCGGCCCGCTGACCCAGCGCCTGATCGCCGCCGTAGAACGATTGGCGCACAAACCTCCCCAGCGCCGGCGGCAATGGGAAGGGCCGCGTGAATTGGGTGCGCTCCGTGAACGGCCTGATCCATCCCGCTGGCGGCTTGCGTCCGATGCGGCGCCGCTGCCACCCGCTGGTTGGCCCGATCGGGTGTGGGTACAGGCGAGCCGGCCTGATCCGCGTGAGCGTAGCCGGCACGTGGCTGCGCAGTTGCTCGACCGGCTGATCACGAGCGGGCAAGCGCTGCTGGTGACGCCGTTGCCTGCCGAGGCGCGGACGCGGTTGGGAATGGTGATCGGGAGGCTGCGCGCAATGCGTGCGCAACTTGACGTAACTATTCAGCCGCCGATTGGGGTCTCGGTGTGGCGGCCACGCAGCCGCGATGAGCGGATTGTCGCGGCCTACCGGCGGCTCGTGCAGCGCCGGTTGGGGGTGGGGTGGGAACCGGCGCTGCTCGCGATACCGGTGCGCGAGGTGGCCCGCCTCTACGAGGCGTGGTGCGCGGCGCGGGTTGCGTTCGCGCTGTTATCGCTCGACGATTGGCAGGTACGTGAGCAGGCTCTACTTTCCGGGCAGACAGCGCAATTGACGGCGCAGCAACCCTTGCTCGTGCTGGCGCATGCTGCGGGTGCGACGGTGGCATTACGCTATCAGCCGCGCTACACGCCGGATAGCCAACCGTTCCGCTCGCTTGACGATCGGGTGCGCGTGCCGGATGTGTCGATTGAGATCACCCATCCGCGGCGCGCGCCGGGGTTGATTGTGCTCGACGCCAAATACCGCAGCGAGGAAGGTGCGCTGCCGGCCAGCGCCATTGATGAGGGGTACAGTTATCTGGCCGGAATAGGCCGTCATGACGGCAGCCGCGCGGTTACTGCGCTGGCGTTGTTGTTCCCCGGCGCCGGTACGCCGGTGTCGTATGCGAGCGGTTTAACGGCGTTGCCGTTGTTACCGGGCGAGCAGGTGGATGGATTAACTGCTTGGCTACGAGATGGCATACTCAACGCCATCATCTGAAGGGTGCGGCAGATACGGCTGCAAGGCGGCTAACCGCTCTTCTACCGGCGGATGGAACGACGCTTGGTTCCACGGCAGATTCATCTCGTCGAGCTGGGCTTGGCGCAGAAAGAGGGTTAAGGCGCAGGCGAACCCGTGCTGCGCAGCGTACCGATCGGCGGCCAATTCGCGCTGGCGAATGTACGAGCGCCATAACGGTACGGTCGCTACAATGCCGATCCCGCCAACGAGCGCGATAACCATCCACACTATAATGCGCTGGATAAACTGGTTGAGCCGGGCAGGAACGGCGATTTCGATCCGCAACACGATATAGCTAAGCGCGCTCAGCAGGCGCACGATGGGGTTGAGCAAGCGCCCGATCAAGCCAATGAGTCGCATGGTGAACGACACAACCAGCCAACCGCCGGGAATCGTCAGCCGGTGCAGCGCCAGCGCGAGGCGCCCGTCACTGCTATGGTAGTGGCCCATTTCGTGGGCAATCACGGCGATAAGATGCGGGCTAGCGTACAAATCGCGGTGCAAATAGAGGGTGTGGCCAATGACACTGGCATTGAGGTCAGGTTGATCGACCGTGTAGATGAAGCGAGGCTGGGTGATGCCGCGGTTGGTAAGCGTGCGGAATGCCTCGTCAAGGATCGCTTGCTCGGTGCTAGTCGGCAGGCGCCCGCGCACTTTCCAGCGCATCACCCGGTTGCCCCCCGGCGGGCCAACCCACGCCAGCAACGAATAGCACGGCGGCCCCACCGCGCCGATGATCGCCAAGGTGTGAACAGCGCCATCGCTTAAGAACGGCGAACTCGCCCAAACAATAGCCCAATAGCGCAACCCGACGCCGGCCATCTCAAGGGTGAACGTCAGGCTATAGCGTATGATCCCCCCCATAACGCTACCCTGTTGATTTGTCACAAGATGATGGTGGCTACCCCTGCGGCAGCATTGGCCCCCACATCAACCAACTCACCCCACGCTCGGTTTGCGGCAGGTCAACCGCCGGACGATCGCCAATTGGATACCAACGTAATGCCGTCTTGGTCTCGGTGCGCACCAAGGCCACGATACCGCTTGCATCAGGCGCCCAGCGGATAAGCAGCGGCGTTTCACGAAACGGCGGGCGCAGTTTGGTGAGCGTACCATCAGGCGACTGGCGGGTGAGTGTAAAGGTAAAACCGTCACTTACCCGCTCAACTGCGACAAAGAGCAGGTCTGGCCCACTGCGAAACGGTGCGCGGGCAAGAATGCCATCGGCGCTGAGACGGTTCGCCTGCATCGTCTGCGCATCAACTTGCCACACGCCGGGGCCTTCCGGCGGCCCAACTAACATGAGCGCCGTCCGGTTATCGCCAAGCCACAATGCTTCGCCACACCAGCCATACATTCCATCAGGGACAGTTGGCCGGCGTAACTCTCCAGTCTGTGGTTGCCAAAACACCAGTTCGCAATCCTCGTAGAACTTGGCAGACGACGCGACTAATAATGTATCGCCTGCCGGATTCCAGAGAAACGGTGCATAGCTGCGCACATCCCGGCTCGGATTCAGGGTATCATCAACCGGATCATCGGCGCGCACCAGTTCAAGGTTGCCGCCGGTGGCCGGCAGCCGGTAGAGACCGTCGGGAAGATCGCGTACCTCGCGGTTGTTTTGGAAGCGGAGATAGATAAATTGCGCGTCGGGCGACCAGAGCACGGCGCTGAGTTGATGCCCTTCCGCAAAGTAAACGACCTGTGGATTGCTGCCGTCAAGCGCAGCGCGCACTAAGCGGTCGCCTGTCGCAGCGCCAACCACATAGACCAACCCGGCCACCGGATGCAGATCCATATCGCTAATCGGCGGAATGCCCTCCATTTCAATCCGTTCACGGGTAAGCTGGCGGCGGGTCGCGCCATCGGTCTCGATCCGGGCAATCTGACCGCGATCAAGCACATACAACTGTGCCGGCAAGAGCCGTGTACCGGGGGTAGGCTGGATGACTTCTGGAACTGGTGTGGGTGTGGGTAACGCGGGCGTCGTGCTGCACGAGGCAAGCACGATGCTGAATAACACACTCCAAAGTACATGTCGCATGGTGATCCTACGGGTGAAGGATGCCTGAGGCAAGGATCGTCTCACGAGTTGGGTACGGACTAGATTTGGTAATAACCGTTGTGTATAGTGGAAGCAGCCATTTCATCTATACTATTTGATGCTCAGGTGGCGCAGCATTCGCCGCGATTGTGCGTCACCCGGATGGTTCGCGCTCAAACATAGTATACGCTATCTTTCGTATGCGCGATGAGATCTGACTGAATTGATAGCCGGATATATCATGGCATTCGTTCGCAGCGATTTTGGCGTCAAGCAAGCGGTATGAACCTACGCCAGCTTCTCTCGACATTCTGGCCGGCTGGCCAGCAGCTCAATCAACTCTTTGCCGATGATCGGCAGCGAGTGGCGATCTTTCTCTTGCCTGTTTTTAGCTTTCTAACAGTGATAGCGGGCGGATTCGCGCTCATCGCTCCTTGGCTGTACCCCACGCCACAGATTCCGTTGGCTGCTGCGCTCATTATGACCGCCGTGTTTGGCGGCGGGGCTTGGCTTGTGCGGCGTGGCGCCATTCACCTTGCTGGCGGGATGGTCTGTGGCGTGCTTTGGTTGGTGATCACGGTGGCGGTGTTGTTTACTGGCGGTATGCGTAGCTCGGCGATTTTACATTATGTGATTGTCGTGCTCTTAGCCGGGCTGAGCTTTGGCCGGAAGGGCGCCATTGCGGCAGTGGTCGCCAACAGTCTGACGATTAGTGCGCTTTGGGGTTGGGAAGCAGCCGGATGGCTGCCGCCGGGATCCTTGCTCACTACGCCGTTGACCTATGCGTTAATGGTATTGGCCATCTTGGTGCTGACGGGTGTGATACTCGTCATCGTCGATATTCAACTTTCGGCGGCATTTTCGGCAGCCCAAGTGGAGATTACCGAACGCACGCGGGCCGAACAGCGGTTGCGGCTCGCGTTGTTGGCGGCGCGAGCCGGTGCGTGGGAATGGGAAGCCGCTGCGCGCACGGTGCGCTGGTCGCCGGAAAATTACCCGTTACTGGGGCTCAATCCTGATCGCGATACGCTGACCTTCCGGCGCTGGCGCGAGCAAGTGTATGCGGACGATCGCGCAGCCTTGCAAGCGGCGATTGATCGTTCGATCAAAGACCGTGCTGATTTCGATGTTGAATTCCGGGTTGTCTTGCCTGATGGCTCCTTGCGCTGGCTGCGCGGCATTGGCCAACCGGTGATCGATGCTGAGGGTGTCCTGCAAGGGATGTATGGGTTGCAAATTGATGTCACTGCGCGCAAGACGATTGAAGCGCGAAAGGGTTGTGCAGTGGCTTGCTTTTTTACAACAGTTGCAAATTGATGTCACTGCGCGCAAGACGATTGAAGCTGAACTGCGGCGGAGCGAGCTGTATTATCGCAGCCTCGTGAATGATCTGCCGGCGATGGTCTGCCGCTTTCAGCCCGACGGTACACTCACCTTTGTCAATGATCTCTACTGCCAGACCTTTCAGCGTACCCGTGAGGAATTGATTGGTTTCAACTTCTACGAACTCATTCCCCCTCCCCAACGCGCGTTGGTGGCGGAAGGGATTGCCAAGCTCAGCCCAACCCAGCCGGTGATGGAGCAAGAACACGAAGTGTTGCATCCCGATGGCTCGATCGGCTGGCAACGCTGGGTCAATCGCCTGCTGCTCGATGAGCAGGGGCAATTGGTTGAGTATCAGGCGTTGGGCATGGACATTACCGCGCGCAAGCGGGCCGAACTTGAACGTGAGCGGCTCATTGCCGAACTCGAAGCGCGCAATGCCGAGTTAGAGCAGTTTACGTACACGGTTTCCCACGATTTGAAAAGCCCGCTGATCACGATTAAAGGCTTTGCCAGTTATATCGAGCGCGATCTCGCGACGGGCAAGCTCGAACGCATCCCATCCGATTTACAACGCATTATTGCAGCGGCGGATCGGATGTACCAATTGCTCGAAGATCTCTTGCATCTCTCGCGCGCTGGCCGGCAAATCAATCCGCCGGAACGGATCGGACTGGGGTTGCTGATTAGCGAAGCGGCCGCCGGGGTAAGCGGGAGGTTAGCGGAACGCAATGTCTACTTGCATCTGCCGCCGAATTTGCCGGAAATCTACGGCGATCGCACCCGTTTGCGCGAAGTGTTTCAGAACTTGATCGATAACGCGGCCAAATTCATGGGTGATCAGCCAAACCCTCAGATCTGGATCGAAGCGCGTGCTGCTGATAACCCTCAGTTCGTGCTGGTGAGTGTGCGCGATAATGGGATTGGCATTGATCCTCGCCACACCCAACGGATTTTTGGTCTTTTTGAGCGGCTTGACCAGCGGGTGGAAGGCACCGGCATCGGGTTGACGCTCGTGCGCCGGATTGTGGAAGCGCACGGTGGTAAGATATGGGTAGAGTCAGAGGGATTGGGGAGAGGTTCGACGTTTTATCTGACGTTGCCAACGGCGCTGCCAACCTAAGCGCTTGCAGAGAGGATAGATATGAAAACAAGCATTGAACCGGCTATCATTCTGCTCGTCGAAGATAATCCTGACCATACTGAGTTGATTATCCGGACGTTGAACGATCATCGGATTCCGAACCGGATCATCCATGTCACCGATGGCGAATCGGCGCTCGATTATCTCTGGCGGCGCGCGCAATTCGCCGATCCGGCCACCAGTCCCCAACCGCATATTGTGTTGCTCGATCTGCAACTGCCGCGGCTGAGTGGCTTAGAGGTGTTGCAAGAGATTAAGACCAGCGCCGAAACGCGCCATATTCCGGTCGTGGTCGTAACCACATCGAGCGCCGAGCGTGATCTGCAGGCTGCCTATCAACGCTACGCGAATAGCTATTTGGTCAAGCCGGTGGATTTTCAACAGTTCACGCAGATGTTGAACGATCTTGGCGATTACTGGTTAGACTGGAATCAGACGCTCGGTGATCGGTATAGTGTTTCTACGTCCTAATCGTTAACTATCATCAGCCTAATATCGGGGGGAGTGCTGGGTAGTGACACTCAATCTCTTATTGGTCGAAGATGATCCAAGCCATGTTGAATTGGCGCGGCGAGCGTTTGAACAAAGTGACGTGAGGCTTACGCTGGCCTCCTCATTGAGTGAGGCGCGCCAGCATCTAGCTGCACAACCATTCGATCTCATTATCTGCGATCTCTTTCTCCCTGATGGGCAAGGTGATGCGTTGTTGAGCGTTGCCGAGGGGCCATTGCCTTTGCCGGTTGTCTTGATGACCAGCCACGGCGATGAGCGGATCGCGGTGGCGGCGTTGAAGGCTGGCGCGCTCGATTATTTGGTCAAGACCCCGGTGGCGTTGCTAGATTTACCGCGCGTGGTCGAGCGCGCCTTGCGTGAGCGGCGGTTATTACTCGAACGCCAACAAGCTGAGCAGGCGTTGCAACAGAGCGAGCGGCTCTTTCGGGCTATGATCGAGCGGAGCAGTGATGCGATCTCGATTGTTGATCGCTACGGTCGCATTCGCTACGCGAGCCCCTCGACGCGCAATCTGGTTGGCTACCCGACTGAAGGCATTCTTGCGCAGCCGATCGATGGCTTTGCGTTCGTCCACCCGGAGGATCTCGATCGTGTGCGCCATCTGTTTGGCGAGCTGATCCAGCAGGCCGGCGCTTCGGCAACGATTGAGTTTCGCGTGCGGCATGCCGATGGCGGTTGGCGCTGGCTAGAGGTTACCGGTTCCAATTGGCTCGACGATCCGGCAGTGCAGGGGGTGATCATCAATTATCGTGATATCACCGAGCGCAAGTTGATGGAGTTGCGCCTGCAACACGGCATCTTGCACGATGCCCTCACTGGTTTGCCCAATCGCTTGTTGTTGAGCGATCGGCTGGCGCTGGCGATCAAGCGTAGCCAGCGCAACCCGAACTATCATTATGCTCTGTTGTTTCTTGATCTCGATCATTTCAAGTTTGTGAATGACAGCTTTGGCCATCCGGCCGGCGATCGCCTGTTGATTGTCATCGCCTCGCGGTTGAGCTGTTGTCTACGCGCGGTTGATACGTGCGCGCGCTTGGGAGGCGACGAGTTTGTCGTGCTGCTGAATGATGTCGAGTCGCAAGCGGCGGCAATCCGGATTACCGAGCGGATTATGCAGCGGTTGAGCCGTCCGCTGGAATTAGATGGCCGGCTGTTCCATTTATCGGCCAGTGTGGGGATTGTGTTTGGTTCGGCGGAGTATCAAGATCCGGCTGAAGTGTTGCGCGACGCGGATATTGCGATGTACCGGGCAAAGGCCGCTGGCAAGTCGCGCTATGAAATCTTTCATCCGGCGATGCGCGAAGCAGCGCAGGCGCGGGTGGCGCTCGAGAATGAACTGCGCCGGGCCGTGATGCACCAAGAGTTTCGGGTCTATTACCAGCCAATTATTGACATTAGCTCAGGCGTCTTGGTGGGATTTGAAGCATTGGTGCGGTGGGAACATCCAACCCGTGGCATCTTGCCGCCGGCGGCATTTCTGGATGTGGCCGAGGAAGCCGGGCTGAATGATGCGATTGGGTGGCAGGTGCTCGAACAAGTCTGCCGGCAATTGGCCGAATGGCGCAGGACGTTACCCCAAGCGATGGCGTTGTCGGTCAGCGTCAATTTGTCGGCGCGCCAGTTTATGCTGCCTGATCTGTATGTACGCATTGTCCAATTGCTGGAACAGTACCGGCTGCCGCCATCGGCGCTCAAGCTCGAATTGACTGAAAGCGCCTTGATGGAGTACAGCCGCGATGCAGCGGCGGTGTTGATGCGCTTGCGCGAATATGGCATTCAGATTGCGATTGATGATTTTGGCGTGGGTTATTCGTCGTTGAGTTATCTGGTGCAATTGCCGATTGACCAGATCAAGATTGATCGCAACTTTATCGTCCAGCTCGAACAGGCGCAGCATTCGCAGGCCATCGTCAGCGCGATCGTGAATTTAGCCCGCAGTCTTAATCTCGAAGTGGTCGCCGAGGGCTTAGAGACCACCGGCCAAATTGAGCGTATGCGCGCGGTCGGCTGCCAGTATGGCCAAGGCTATTTGATCGGCTATCCATTGCCGGCTGATGATGCCACGCAGGTATTAATCAACCGCACAACGTTTCATCCCCCCGCCTAACACACAACTGCTATTCGGTGTATACTCTCAGAGAGTTGTGGTGCGTCCAGCCGAGGAGCCGGCGTTGTATGCAGATCAATGGCGCCATTGCCCAGTCGCCTATCCGTACTCTTTTCCCGTTTGCTCTTGGCGAATATGCCTTGCCCGCCGGGGTGTTGCGCTACGTTGACGAAGGCGCTGGCCTGCCGGTCGTGATGCTTCACGGCAATCCCACGTGGTCGTTCTTTTACCGGCGGTTGATCGCGGCCTTGCGCGGGCAACGCCGGGTCATCGCACTTGACCATCTCGGTTGCGGGTTGTCGGATAAGCCGCAACAGTACGACTATTGTCTCGCCAACCATATTGCCAATCTCGAACAATTGTTGGCGCACCTCAAGCTGGGGCCGGTCGATCTGGTCGTCCACGATTGGGGTGGCGCAATTGGGATGGGGTGGGCCGTGCGCCATCCTGAGCAGGTGCGGCGGATCGTGCTGCTGAATACGGCTGCGTTCCTCTCGCCGCATATTCCGCTGCGGATTGCCGCCGGTAAGACGCCGAAGATTGGCGAGTGGGCGATTCGCCAGCTCAATGCCTTTGCCCTTGCCGCTACGTTCATGACGGTGGTGCGGCCATTGCCGCCGGAAGTGCGCGCGGGTTATCTCTGGCCGTACCAGACCCCGGCTGACCGGATTGCGATTGCCCGCTTTGTGCAGGATATTCCGCTGCATCCGGCTCACCCCACATGGCCGGTGGTTGATGCGATTGATCGCGAACTGGCTGGGTTGCGCGCCAAGCCGGTGCGCATTGTGTGGGGCGGGCGCGATTGGTGTTTCGATGACCGGTTTTTGGCCGGCTGGTTGGCCCGTTTCCCGCAGGCTGAAGTCACCCGGATTGATGACGCTGGCCATTATGTGTTGGAAGATGCCTCCGACGAGATGATTGGGCGGTTGGCAAGGTGGTTATTGGAGGAACCTCATGAGCGTTGAACCGATTAACCCGCCGGTGGCTGAGCGGAAACCGGTGGTGATTCATCTCCACGGCGATGCGATCGTCGATGAGTTTGCGTGGCTTGAGAATCGCGACGACCCGGCGGTGATCGCTTACCTCGAAGCCGAGAATGCCTACGCCGAAGCGGTGATGGCCCCGGCGGCGGCGTTGCGCGCGCGGCTCTACGCCGAGATGCGGGGCCGGATCAAAGAGGATGACCGTTCGGTGCCGGCGCCGCGTGGTCGCTACCGCTACTATGCGCGTACTGAAACTGGCGCCGAATACCCGCTGATGTGCCGGACGGAAGGCGATGATGGGCCGGAAGAGGTGTTGCTCGATCTGAATGCGCTGGCAGCCGGGCATGCCTTTTGCCGGCTCGGCCCTTACGAGCCGTCGCCGGATCAGCAATTGCTCGCCTATGGCCTTGATACCACTGGTTCGATCATCTTCACCCTGTTCGTCAAAGATCTTGCTACTGGCGCGCTGCTCGATGCGCCGATCGAGCAGGTTGACGATGTGGCTTGGGCCGATGATCAGACTCTTTTTTATACCGTGTTCGATCATGCCCATCGCGCTTACCGGCTGTACCGCCACGTGCTGGGCACGTCTCCCCATGAAGATACGCTGATCTATGAAGAGACCGACGAGCGGTTTAGCCTCAGTCTCCGCCGCACCCGCTCTGGCGCGTACCTGTTGTTGACCTGCTTTAGCCATGGCGGTACCGAGGTTCGTTATCTGCCCACTGCCACCCCCTTCGCCGAGTGGCGTGTGATCTACCCGCGCCGGCCCAAGGTTGACTATTTTGTCGATCACCACGGCGATTATTTCTACATCCGCACCAACGACGGCGCCGAAAACTTTCGCTTGCTGCAAGCGCCAGTGGCCGATCCAAGCGCAGCCGTCGAGGTGTTGCCGGGCCGTGACGACACGCTGATCGATCATCTCGACTGTTTCGCTGACTATCTGGTGGTCTACGAGCGACGGGCCGGCTTGCGCCACATCCGGATCAGCGCGCCTGACGGCAGCGATCCGCGGTATATCGCTTTCCCAGAGCCAGTCTATACCTGTTGGCCGCACGTGAACGATGAGTTTGCCACCAGCCGCTTGCGGCTGAACTACAGCTCGCTGGTGACGCCGGCCTCGGTAGTGGAATACGATATGGCGAACGGCGCGTGGCACGTGCTCAAGCAGGAAGAGATTCCGTCTGGCTACGATCCGTCGCTGTACGTGAGCGAGCGGTTGGCGGCAACGGCCCCTGATGGGGCGCAGGTGCCGATTTCGATCGTCTACCGGCGCGACCGGCCCCGTAACGGCGGCCCGTGCTTGTTGGTCGGCTATGGCGCGTATGGCTACAGCTACGATCCCTCGTTCGACAGCAAACGGCTGAGCCTGCTCGACCGCGGCTTTGCGGTGGCGATTGCCCATATTCGCGGCGGCCAAGAGCTAGGCCGGCAGTGGTATGAGCAGGGCCGGATGTTCCACAAGCCCAATACGTTCAGTGACTTTATCGCGTGCGCTGAGCATCTGATCGCTGAAGGTTACACTGCGCCGCGCCAATTGGCGATCAGTGGCCGCAGCGCCGGCGGCTTGTTGATGAGTGCGGTGGTCAATGCCCGGCCCGACCTGTTTCAGGCTGTGGTGGCTGGTGTGCCGTTTACCAATGTCGTGATCGCGATGCTCAAATCGGATCTGCCGCTGACTGTCACCGAATGGGAGCAGTGGGGCAATCCGGCGATCGAGGCCGAATACCGGCTGATGCGTTCTTATGACCCGTACCTTAACCTCAAGCCGGGGCCGTACCCGCACATTCTGGCGACCGCCGGCCTGTACGACCTACAGGTGCCCTATTGGGATCCGGCCAAGTGGGTGGCCAAGCTGCGCACGGTCAAGACGAATGACACGATGTTGCTGTTGCGCACTAATTTGCAAGCCGGCCATGGTGGCCATTCGGGCCGCTTTGCCCGGCTGGAAGAGTTTGCGTGGGAATATGCGTTTATCTTGACCGCGTTGGGGATTGCGGAGTAGTAGGCAGTGGGGCGCTGCCCCGCTTGCAAAGCAATCTCAGCGCAGGGGTATGATGAGACGAAACGTTTCGTTGGCCTGCGTGTATCGCGAAAGCGGCGCTAGGCTGGTTGGCATGCTCGCATCGATCGAGCTGTTTGTTAGCAAGGAGCACCCATGGCTTACTCTCGCGCGCTTGATCTGAAGCGGGCGCGCACCACGCCGGACGGCGCGAATATCGCCCGCTATCTGCCGTGGATGGCGCAGCACATGCCCGATCAGACGGCAGTGATTACCGGCGTTGGCCGCGATCGGGCCGGCAAGGTCATCTATCGCCGGCAGAGCTTTGCGGGCTTGCACGCGGCTAGCGATCGCTTGGCGTGGGGATTGACTGCGTATGGCATCCGCCGCGGGATGCGGGTCTTGCTGATGGTGCCGGCGGGTGGGCCGTTGATTAGCCTGACCTTTGCCTTGCTCAAGGCGGGGTGTGTGCCGATCTTGATTGATCCGGCGATGGGCCGGCGCAATTTGGCCCAGTGTATTGCCGAGGCGGCCCCGGAAGCGATGATTGGCATACCGCGCGCGCATCTGCTCCGGCTCGTCTTCCCCCGCGCCTGCGCAACGATCACGCGGGCCGTGTCGGTTGGCCCGGCCCTACCCGGCGCAGTAGCCTTGCGCGAACTCGAGGTCGCAATCAAGACTCCGTTTGCGCTGGCTGACGTGGCCGCCACTGATCCGGCAGCGATCGTCTTTACCAGCGGCAGCACCGGCACGCCAAAAGGGGTGCTCTACACCCACGGCATGTTCGAGGCGCAGATCAACACCTTGCGCGAACTGTTTGACCTCGAACCGGGTGAAATCGAGATGCCGGCCTTCCCGCTCTTTGCCCTCTTCAATGTCGCCCTCGGCATTACCTCGGCTATCCCGCCGATCGATCCCACTCGCCCTGCCCAATGCGATCCGGCGGCAGTGGTTGAGTTTATTCAGGATGTGGGGGTGACTTCGACCTTCGGTTCGCCGGCGATTTGGGAAAAAGTGACTGCGTATTGCCTTGAGCACGATATTCGCTTGCCGTTGCTACGGCGTGTCTTGATGGCCGGCGCGCCGGTGCCGGCCCATCTCCACGAGCGGTTGCAGCGCATTCTGACCCCGCCTGCCGACAGCTTTACCCCGTATGGCGCCACCGAAGCCCTGCCGGTCACGTCGATCAGTGGGCGCGAGGTGTTGGCGGCCCGCGCCGAGCAGCCATCGCCACTGGCCGGCACCTGCGTCGGCTGGCCGGCTCCCGGCGTCGAAGTGGCGATTATTCCGATCAGCGATGAACCGATCCGGTCGTGGCAAGAAACCCAGTGCTTGCCGGCAGGTGTGATCGGCGAGGTTTGCGTGAGCGGGCCGGCAGTGACCCGCGAATATGTAGGCCGGCCTCAAGCGACCGAGCTGGCTAAGATTGCCGATGGCGATCGCATCTGGCACCGCATGGGTGATCTCGGCTATTTCGACGAGCACGGACGGCTTTGGTTTTATGGCCGCAAGAGCCAGCGCGTGATCACGACTCGCGGCCCGCTCTTTACCGAGCCGGTTGAGTTGCTTTTCAATCAGCACCCCGCCGTCTTCCGTTCGGCGCTGGTCGGGGTGGGGCCAGCCGGCGCGCAACTGCCGGTCGTAATTGTCGAACTACGCCGCGATACCCGGATTGCGCCGGCGCAACTGGTGGCCGAGTTGCGCCAATTGGCCGCCACCACCGAGATGACGGCGGTGATTCAAGATTTCCTGATTCACCCCTCGTTTCCGGTTGATATTCGCCATAACGCCAAGATCTTCCGCGAGCAACTGGCGGTTTGGGCGGCCAAGCAGTTGCGCGCGCCGGGGTGAAGTGTGGCGCTTCGGTCTGTTGTCATTGCGAGGGGGCGCAGCCCCCGAAGCAATCTCCGGCGTAAGCGAGATGAATGTCTGTTTGAGAACGACTGCCAAGAAATAGCACGGACAAGCGACAATCTCTTTGGTGTGACGCAATGATCGCTCTCGTTACCGGCGGCAACGGCTTTGTTGGCCGCTATCTGGTTGAACAACTCTTGGCCCGCGGCGACCACGTGCGCGTGGTGGGGAGGGGTGAGTATCCTGAATTGCAAGCGCTTGGCGTCGAGACCTTCCGCGCCGATCTTGCCACACCCGAAGCGGCGCCGGTGTTGGCCCGCGCCATGCGTGGCGTGACGGCGGTCTTTCACGTCGCGGCTAAGGCCGGCCTATGGGGCCGCTACGATGACTTCTACCAAGCCAATGTCAGCGCGACCCAGCGGGTAGTGAAGGCGGCAATCCGGGCCGGTGTGCCCAAACTGGTCTACACTTCGACGCCATCGGTCGCGATTGGCATGGACGACATCCACGGCGCTGATGAGCAGACGCCGTATCCCGCGCGCTACCTTGCGCCCTACCCGCAGACCAAGGCCATCGCCGAACGTTATGTGCTGGCGCAGACCGAGATTGCGACGGTGGCGTTGCGTCCGCACCTGATCTGGGGGCCGCGCGACCCGCACATCTTGCCGCGCCTGCTGCGCCGCGCGCGCCGCCGCGCCCTGTTTCAAATCGGCGACGGTACGAATCTGGTTGATGTCAGCTATGTCGAAAATGTCGCCGAAGCCCATCTGCTCGCAGCATCGGCTCTCGGCGAGCGATCACCGGTGCGTGGCAAAGCCTACTTTATCGGCCAAGAGCGGCCAGTCAATCTCTGGCAGTTTATCGGCGAGATTCTCACCCACGCAGGCTACCCGCCAGTGCGCGGTCGCATTCCGGCCCGCGCCGCCTACCGGCTGGCAACCGTGCTTGAGTTTCTCTACGCGACGCTGCGCCTGCCCGGCGAACCGCCGCTGACCCGGTTGATGGTACACGAGCTGAGCCATTCGCACTGGTTTAGCCATGCCGCGGCGGAACGCGATTTCGGCTATACACCGCGGATTAGCATCGAAGAGGGGTTGCGGCGCACGTTTGCCCAGCAAGCAGCATAGCTGCATTGTGGTGTGCGGCAGTTCGCCTGCCGCACACCACAGCGTACCAACCCTATGGAGTGCGGCAGTTGCACTGCCGCAAGTGTGGACTCTATGGCGTGCGGCAGTTCCTCTGCCGCAGCTAGCGTACCAATCCTATGGAGCGCGGCAGTTGCACTGCCGCAAGGGATAGCAAATACAACACGGAGGCTTGGGTGCTCTTTCGCCATGTCATGATCGAGGCGGTCAGCTATGTGCTGGCCCCCCACCGCATTACGTCCGATTGGATCGAAGATCAGATCGCCGAAACGATGGAACGGCTGCGCTTCCCGCGCGGCAAGCTTGAGGCGCTCTCGGGCATTCGCGAGCGCCGGTTTTGGGATGAGGGCACCCTGCCCAGCACGGTGGCGACAATGGCCGCCGAGCAGCTCTTGAGCCGGGTTAATATCGATCGCGAGCGAATTGGTCTGTTGATCAATACCTCGGTGTGCCAAGATTATCTCGAACCGTCAACCGCTTGCTTCGTTCATCGCAATCTCGGCCTGTCGCCGCGCGCGATCAACTACGATGTGCGGAACGCTTGCCTTGGCTTTCTCAACGGCATGGCCATTGCCGGCATGATGATCGAGGCGGGCACGATAGAGTATGCGCTGATTGTGGATGGCGAGGGGTCGCAAGACGCGGTGATGGCGACTATCCGCCGCTTGCGCCGGCCCGAAACCACCAAGCAAGATTTGCGCGACAATTTCGCGACCCTCACCTTGGGGTCGGGTGGCGCTGCAATGTTGCTCACCCACGAGCGCCTCTCGCGCAGCGGCCATCGCTTGAACGGCGTGGTCACACTAGCGGCGACCCAATACAATCACCTCTGTCTCGGCCAACCCGATTATATGAAGACCGATGCCGGCGCGCTGATGCATGCCGGGGTCGAGTTGGCGACGGCGACGTGGCGATTGGCCCAAGAGACGCTGCCCAACTGGAGCGATCGCCAGATCGCGCTCTACGCGCCGCATCAGGTCGGCGCGCGCCACATGGCCGCAGTGACGAAAGCCTTGGGGATCACGCCGGCCAAGCTCTTCCTCAATTTCCCGACCCTCGGCAATGTCGGCCCGGCAGCCCTGCCGATTTCGCTTGCCCAAGCCGCCGAAGTGGGCCGGTTACGGCCCGGCGATCACGTTGGCTTGTTGGGCATTGGGTCGGGCCTGAATTGTTCGATGATGAGCGTGACGTGGTGAGCCGGCGGTTACACTTGCCTAGAGCCGGTTGCCCTCCGGTGCAGTTTTCCTAGATTGGCTCGTGCTGAAAGGCCATCGTTTAGCGGCAATCTGGTGCGAGCCAATCATCCTTTCACTGCCTCTTCCCTCTTGACAAATCTGTCACTGCTTTGCCAGAGCGCCAACCTTATTCCATTGTGATCTGCTTGACATTCGGAAAGCTTCCTGATAATATTGTTCTATAAGCAACTAATGAAAATGCAATAGTTTTACGCAGCATCGTCTCCGCTGTAACCATTGCTGGGTTAGGTCAGAGTTGGCCGATCTTTCAAGCGAAGGAGCCTGAACATGCTCAACGCCGCATCTCACCCTGTCCGTCGCCTCATCCTCGTCGTACTTCTCGTGCTGGTCAGCAGTTTTCCAGCCGGAATTGCGCAACCATCAATAGCGACTGCGCAACCTGCAACGCCACGCACGGTCTTTGTGCATCTGTTTGAATGGAAGTGGACTGACATCGCGCAAGAGTGTGAAAACTTTCTTGGCCCGCGTGGTTTTGCTGCGGTGCAGGTGTCGCCGCCGCAAGAGCATGCTATGGTGTCTGGTTATCCGTGGTGGCAGCGCTACCAGCCGGTGAGTTATCAATTAACGAGCCGCAGCGGCACGCGGGCGGAATTTGCCAATATGGTTGCCCGTTGTAAGGCGGTTGGCGTTGATATCTATGTCGATGCTGTCATTAATCATATGACCGGCGTTGGCAGCGGCGTTGGTTCGGCTGGTTCAACGTACAGCCCTTATACCTATCCGGGCATCTATCAGTATCAAGATTTTCATCATTGCGGGCGCAATGGCAATGACGATATCCAGAATTATAGCGATCGCTACGAAGTGCAGAATTGCGAGTTGGTCAACTTAGCTGATCTTGATACTGGTTCTACGTATGTCCGTGATCGGCTGGCTGCCTATCTCAACGATTTAATCAGTCTTGGTGTGGCAGGATTCCGCATCGATGCCGCCAAGCACATAGCTGCTAGCGATATTGCCGCTATTCTCTCGCGTGTGAATGGCAATCCTTACATTTACCAAGAGGTGATTGGCGCAACTGGCGAGCCAATTACACCGGGTGAATACACTGGCAATGGTGATGTGACTGAGTTTAAGTACAGTAATGAGATTGGGCGGGTCTTTCTGAGCGGTAAGCTGGCATGGTTGAGCCAGTTTGGCGAGCCGTGGGGAATGTTGCCGAGCGACAAAGCGATTGTCTTTGTCGACAACCACGATAATCAGCGTGGTCATGGCGGCGGCGGCACAGTGGTAACGTATAAAAACGGCACGCTCTATGATTTAGCTAATGTCTTTATGTTAGCATGGCCTTATGGTTACCCGCAGGTCATGTCAAGCTATGAATTTAGCAACGATTTTCAAGGGCCGCCGAGTGATGCTAACGGTAATACCCGCAGTGTCTACATCAATGGCCAACCCAACTGCTTCGGTGAATGGAAATGCGAGCACCGCTGGCGTCCTATTGCAAATATGGTAGCTTTCCGCAATGCAACAGCGGCGACGTTTAGTGTCAGTGATTGGTGGAGCAATGGCAATAACCAGATCGCGTTTGGCCGCGGTGATAAAGGGTTTGTGATCATCAATCGCGAAGAGACGACGCTCAACCGCACGTTTCAAACTAGCATGGCGCCCGGCGTCTATTGCAATGTCATCGTCGCCGATTTTGCTAACGGTGCGTGTAGTGGGCAAACAGTGACGGTAGACAGTAATCGGCGCATTACCGTCTCGGTGCCACCCTTTAGCGCTTTGGCCATTCACGTTGATGCCAAACTTGCCGCTCCGCCATCATCTACGGTCGCTGTTACGTTCAATGTGAACGCTACCACTTATTGGGGACAAAATGTCTTTGTGGTCGGGAACATTCCCCAATTGGGTAATTGGAATCCAGCGCAGGCGGTACCGCTTTCAGCAGCAAATTATCCGATTTGGAGCGGGACAGTGAATCTGCCAGCTAATACCACGATTGAGTACAAGTATATCAAGCGTGATGGTAATAATGTGGTGTGGGAATGTTGTAACAATCGGGTCTTAACCACACCGGGCAGCGGTGCCATCACGCGCAATGAGACGTGGCGGCCATAAGCTGTTAGGGTATGCGGCGGCGTAAAGGCGTGCAGATGTGCGTTTTTACGCCGCCGGGATCGTAAACCACGCCAACGTGCCGGCGTTGACCTTGCTTTCGACCCCGATTGTGCCGCCATGGGCTTCGACGAGGCCTTTGGCAATCGACAAGCCAAGCCCGGCATTGTTGTTATTGTTGGCCCGGTTGCGCGCCTGATCCGCCCGGTAAAACCGCTCGAACAGGTGAGGCAGGTGTTCAGGCGCGATACCGCAACCGGTATCGCGCACGCCGATCCGCACCTGTTTGCCGGCTAGTTCGGCGCTGAGCGTAATCGTACCGCTGGCCGGCGTGTAGCGGATGGCGTTGTCAATCAAGATTAACAAAATCTGGCGCAACCGGTCGGGATCAGCGCACACCGTACCCTCAGTTTTGGCGAGCGCGATCGTCACCCCGTGCTCGTCGCCGAGCCGGGATGCATGGCGCTGGACATCGGCGAGGAAATCGCTCAATTGAATCGGCTGGCGCTGGAGCGTCAACGCCCCGCTGTCGAGTCGCGAGAGCGTGAGCAGATCGTCAACCAGCCGGCGCATGTGGTCGCTTTCGCTCAGCACATCGGCCAAGAGTTCGCGCTGATCCTCGTCTTCTGCGTTGCGCAAAGCTACTTCAGCGCTGGCCCGGATGAGCGTTAACGGCGCGCGCAATTCGTGGCTGGCGCTCGAAATAAAGCGCAATTGGCGCGCCCATGCTTCTTCCACCGGCCGCAATGCGCGCCCCGATAACCACCACCCGGCCGCGCCGACGATCACTGCGCCGATAAAACCAAAGCCGAGCAACCCGGTCAGCAATTGGTTCAGCACCTGTGTTTGATCGGTCAACACACGGCCCAATTGCAACGCCGCCGGGCCGTCGGGTCGAGTCAGCCGGTAGGTCAGCAAGCGCACCTGTTGGCCAGAGCTGGTAGTGATGGTACGCAGATCAGACCCATTGCGCAGCGCCGCCTCTAGCGCTTCTTGATGGGCGAGCATCGGCAAAGCGGCGGGATTGGGGTTGAAGAGAATGCGTCCTTGCGCATCGAGCGGCAAGACAAAGATGGAGGCGAGCTCGGCCTCATACGCTGCCGGGGGCGAGATAGGGACAGGCGGCGGGTTGACGTGTTCGCCGTTGATCTCAATCTCAACGATCTGGCCGCTGTAGGCGTCGATCTTCACCTCGCTGCCATCACGCAACTTCACCTCATACCGGCGTTTATCCGTTTCCAGCTTGACATCCTTAATCTCACCGCCGCGCGTTGCCAGCGCAATCCGGCTCGCCTCGTCCGCCGTCAACATACGCCTGCCGGCTGCCGGCCCATCCGACCGCAACACCGACCAATCGGCATCGGCAAAGGCTAAGCTCGGCGGCAACGGCGCGTTGAGTGAATGAAATTCGTGTGCCATCTTGTGTTGCAGCGCCAGATCGGTGATCCGCTCAAAATAGCGCGCGACCAACACGTAGGCGCCGCTGCCGACCAACGCAATGATCGCGGCGGCGGTCAGCGCATAGAGCAGGGTAAATTGCCAACGCAACGGTTTAAGCACGTTCTGCCTCCAGCCGGTAGCCGATGCCGCGCACTGTCACTATCGGGTCAGCCTCACCCGGAGCGTTGAGTTTGCGCCGCAAATACGAAACGTAGACATCAACCATCTGCGGTTGTACGTCATGCTCAAACGACCAGACATAATCGAGAATCTGCTGGCGGGTGAGGGTTTGGCCGGCGTTGCGCAGCAGATATTCTAGCAGCCGCCATTCTGTTGGCGTCAGATCAAGCCGGCGTTCGCCGCGCCGGGCCGTATAACTGCGCAGATCGAGCACAATATCGCCGTGGCGCAGTTCATCGTTGCCGAGGTTCGGGTTAAAGCGCCGGCTCAGCGCGCGCACTCGCGCCAGCAGCTCTTCAAATGCAAATGGTTTAACTAAATAATCGTCGGCTCCACTTTCAAACCCCAACACCTTGTCTTCGATCTGACCACGCGCGGTCAGCAAGAGCAACGCAGTCGGCAAGCGAGCCGCTCGCGCCGCCCGGCAGAGCGATGGCCCATCACGCCCGGGCAGCATCCAATCGATCACGGCTACATCATACGCGCCCTGCAACAGCAGATCGAGCCCGCTCTCGCCATCGTGGGCAATATCGACGGTATAGCGCTCTTCGCGCAACACCCGCTCGATCAAGCGCGCTAGCCGCTTATCGTCTTCGACAATTAAAATCCGCACGATTTGCTCCTCTATCGTTTCCGCTGTTATTGCGCAATCCAAGCAGCTCGTTCTCCCATCAAACTACGTTGCGTCCTTTGCGGAGCCGGACAGCCGTCCGGCTCTACAGCGCCGTTGCGTTAAAAATTTCTGCGCCCTTTGCGGAGCCGGACAGCCGTCCGGCTCTACTGTGCCGTTGCCATCACCCCTCCCCCAGCGGGGGAGGGGCAAGGGGTGGGGGCAGCAGCCCGCGCAGCGGGCTTCGTAACCCTAGCCCGGCCCTTGAGGGCCGGGTGTCGGACAAATGTTCTGTCCGCCCTTGAACCCCCAGCGGGGGAGGGGCACGGGGTGGGGGCAGCAGCCCGTGCAGCGGGCTTCGTACCCCTAGCCCAGCCCTTTCGGGCCGGGTGCCGGACAGATGTTCCGTCCGCCCTTGAACCTCCAGCAGGTGAGGGTTGGGGTGGGGGCGCTCCCCCATCACTACCTCTGTTATACCCCCGCAACCTTGGAAAAAGATTGGAATATTCCTGCTTCATTTTAAGACTCTTTTGAGCGAACGCCAGTACTGTTACTTGCAGAAAGCTGATCGCGCAACGGAGGAAACCGATGTTGAAACGAATATTCCGCCCTCGCAACGTAGCAATCGCCTTGGTCGTTCTCTTCGTGGCCATCCAAGCAGTGCCGGTATGGGCATGGCAAACCAATCCGCCAGTGGTGACTGACGTGGCGTGGACAACCCCCGAAGCGGCGAGTATCGCCCGCCGCGCCTGCTATGACTGCCACAGCAACGAGACGGTCTGGCCGTGGTACAGCAAAATCGCGCCGGTGTCGTGGCTGGTGACGTATGACGTGATCGAAGGGCGTAATGAGCTGAACTTCTCGCTGCCGCTGCGCGAACCGGCGGAATTGGCCCAAGAAATTGCCGAGGTGGTGCGTAACGGTGAGATGCCGCCGCGTGCCTATCTGCTGACCCATCCCGATGCGAAGCTGACCCCGCAAGAGGTGCAGGCGTTGATCGCCGGCACTCCCGGCGGCGCTGGGTTGCCGTCTGATGGGAAACGGGATGATGACTGATCGCATGCGCTGACAAACCAGTAATTCACACCAAGTTTTGACAGGAGGATATCCGATGAATCGCACCATGTTGTTGATCGCCGCTGCTTTGACCGTCTTTACGCTCGTGCTGATTGGTGGCATCGCTAGTTATCTGAGTGTATTTGCCCCAGCGACTGCTGCACCCGCCGAACCTGCGCCGGCAGCCACGACCACGCTCGATCCTACGGTTGAGGCGCTGATCCGCGAGCGCGAAGCCGCCTACCAAGCGGCGCTGGCCGAAGCTAATCAGCGCCTAGCTGAAATGAACCAGCAGTTGGCGGCGCAACAATCCCAGAATACGGCGGCGGTAACGACTGCTGCTGCGACCCCTGCCTATCCGGTCTCGGTTGAGCAGGCCCAAGCGATCGCGCAGGCCAATGCCGGCGGCGCAGTGCTGATGCGCGCCCCAGAGCTAGTCAGCTTGCAAGGTGCGCCGGCTTACGAAGTGATGTTCGATCGCGGCGCGATCTACGTTGATGCCCAAACCGGCGCGATTGTCGCCAATACCGTGACGAGCCTTGCTCAGAGCGGGCCAATTAGCCAAGAGCAGGCGATTGCCGCTGCAACGACCTATCTCGGTGGCGGCACGGTGGTCAAGGTGAAGCGCGAATACGAGCATGGCGTCGATGCGTATGAGGTGAAATTTGCCGACGGCAGTGAAGTGTACGTCGATGCCTATACCGGCCAAGTGGTTTACGCCAAAGTCAAGAACGCCGATCAGCGTGAGCACGACGATAAAGATGACTAGGATCGCGACGGCCCGCCGGGTCGTATCCCGCCGGGCCGCCAGTTTCACGCCTAAAAGGAGCCAGCATCATGAATAATCAATCTCGCAAACCGGCCCGCAACGACGTGACCGGCTTGAAGTGGGCGATTAGCGCGACCGCCTTAGCGGTAACGATTGGCGGTTGGGGATGGTTAGCGGCCCAGAACCCGCCGGAACCCGTCACCGCGGTCGCAGTAGTCGAGCAATCTGCGCCAACAACGCTTCAGTTGCCCGCCGTGCCGACGCTTGTCCCGTTGAATGTTCCGTCTAGCGGCTCGGTAACGGCCAGTGCGCCGGCTCAGTCCCAACCAGCGGTGCGCGAGGTAACCATCCCCGCACCGGTCACGCGACCGGCGCCTATGGCCCGCACCCGTTCATCGCGCTAACCGGAGGCTCCCGATGCAGCAGCTCAGTTTTCGGGCGATGGGTTCAGCGATCACGGTCATCATCGACAGCGATGACTCTGCTGCCCGTTCTGCCCTCACCGCCGCGCGCAAAACCTTCCTGCGCTACGAGCGCATCCTTAGCCGGTTTCGCCCGCATAGCGAACTCTCGGCGCTCAACCGCCACGCCGGTCACGGGCCGGTGCGGGTTGGGCAGACGCTCTGGCGAGCGGTGCAGCAGGCGCTGTGGGCGGCCCGGCTGAGCGATGGCTGGGTGACGCCTGCGGTAGGAGCAGCACTCATAGCTGCCGGCTACGATCGCGATTTTTCGGCGTTGGCGAATGGATCGGCTGCAGGTGAGAGCAAGCCTGCCCCAGACTGGCGCTTGATCGAGTGTGATCCGCGCCGGCGCACGATCAGCTTGCCCGCTGGGATGCAGCTCGACTTCGGTGGCAGCGCCAAAGGTTGGACAGCGGCGCTCGTCGCGCGCCGGTTGGGCCGCCGCTTCCCTGCCTTGGTTGACGCTGGCGGCGATATTGCCGTCAGCGGCCCGCGCCGCGACGGTTCGCCGTGGCCGGTTGAGGTGGCTGATCCACATGCGCCCGATCAAGGCCTTGAGCTGCTGCTAATCCGGCGCGGCGGCGTCGCCACATCGGGGATCGACTACCGGCGCTGGCAGCAAGCTGGTCGCTGGCAGCACCATTTGATCAACCCGCACACCGGCGCGCCTGCCGTCACCGATCTGCTGAGCGTGACAGTTGTTGCACCTACCTTGCCGCTGGCCGAAATGGCCGCCAAAACAGTCTTGCTCCGCGGCGCAGAGAACGGGTTACGCTGGTTGCAAGCGCGACCGCACCTAGCGGCATTGCTCGTCAGCACCGATGGCCACGTCATCCGCACACCGGCGCTGGAACACTATTGCTGGCGCGATCCCTGCCCTGTCAGTGGAGGTTAGCGTGAGGCGCTCAATCCTCCCCTCCCCCAGCGGGGGAGGGGCAAGGGGTGGGGGCACACTCCCCTCCCCCAGCGGGGGAGGGGCAAGGGGTGGGGGCACATTCGAGGGGCCGCGAGTGAGGGCAAAACATCAGCTTTTCAATCAACGAAGGAGAGCACCAATGGATCAATCGCTGACCAATACCGAGCAATTAACTCAACCGGCGGCGGAGCGCCCGCCGCGCCCGCCAACGGCCAAGCCTGAAGCGGCGCCGCGCCCGCCCCGCTCCTTAACGACCAATCCTGAGCTGGTTGAGCAATCGCCAGCGATTCCATTCGGAGTACTGCTTACGCTCCTTATCGGTGCGATTCTCGGCGCGTTTGCGGCAGTGATCGTCTTGCCGGCGTGGTTGCCCGGCCTCAGCGCCTCGCTGCTCAGCAGCGAACCCAAAGCGTACTGGTATCTCTCGCGCAGCAGCGCCGTTGCAGCTTATGTCTTGCTCTGGTTGTCGATGGTCTTTGGCTTGCTCATGACCAACCGCATGGCCCGCCTGTGGCCGGGAGGGCCGGGAGCGTTTGATCTCCACCAGCATACCAGCCTGCTCGGCTTGGCATTTGCCATCTTTCACGCACTGATCTTGCTCGGTGATCGCTACATCAACGCTACTCTCGCCCAAGTGCTATTGCCATTCGGTTACAGTGGCTACGAACCGCTGTGGGTTGGGTTGGGCCAGCTTTCGTTGTACGGCATGGCCGTTGTTGGCCTCAGCTTCTACGTCAAGCAATGGCTCGGGCGCACGATGTGGCGGGTGATTCACTTCATCAGCTTTGCGATTTGGCTGCTCAGCCTGTTGCACGCCCTGTTCAGCGGTAGCGATACTGCCCTGCTCAGCGGGTTGTATTGGGTTAGCGGCGGGAGCGTGCTCTTTTTGACGGTCTACCGGATACTGGTTGCCTTCCAGCCGGCCAAACCGCGTCCGGCACGCAATCCGGCCCCAAACGACCCAGCGCGCAATCCGGCCCCCTAGCGATCCTGCGGCGCTTGCGCTCAGCTCAAGCGCAGCGCCGCTCGCTGCCTGTACGTGTACAGCGCCGCTGTGCCCCAGCCCTTTTCTGTACGGGCACAGCGTGCTGTGCCCTCATCCCTCCCCTCTGAGAAACAAATCACAACTCAACTTCACCTACCTTGCGCTTGTTTCACCAAGTTGCGCCGGATACACTACCTCCATGGTTGCGCGAAGAGGCACAATCAACGCAAAGGAGTGCGCGATGACGACGCTCGAACGATTGCAAACCGGCGTTGGTGTTCTGAGTCCGGCTGAGCTGTATGCTGAGCTGTTGGCTGAACAGCCGCTATTTATTCTTGATGTGCGCAATGAGGTCGAGTTTGCGCGCAATCAGGTGCGCGGTCGCCGGCCTATTCCGACCCTCAACATTCCCTACTTTGAGTTTATCGAAGACGACGAGAGCGCAATTGCCCGCGTGCCGTCTGATCGGCTGATTACGGTCATCTGCGCTAAAGAAGGCTCTTCGCAATACGTTGCCGAGCTGCTGGCCGAATGCGGCATCAACGCGCGATACCTGCTCGGCGGTTTCCGAGCATGGCTCGATTTTCACGCCATACACGAAGTAGTGAACGCCAGTTGGGGGCAGATCGTGCAGATTGCGCGCCCAGCGCGCGGTGATCTGAGTTACGTGATCATCAGCGCCGGCGAAGCGGCAGTGATCGATCCCGGTCTCCAGATCCATCTCTACCAAGAGGTGGCAGCAGCGGCGCAAGCCGACGTGACCCGCGTGTTGCTCACCCACCTCTCGGCGGGAAGGTTGTCCGGCGGAGCGCTGCTCGCCAATACGCGCCATACCTTGCTCTACATGCATCCGTATGATGCGTTGCATCCGCGCACCCTGCTGCCGGCCCATCTTGACTACATGCCGTTGCTTGGCGGTGAGCGGCTGCCGGTCGGCCATCTGCTGATCGAAGCGCACTGGTTCCCCGGCCACACTCCCGGCCACCTCGTCTACCGCGTGATCTCGCCGGCTGGCGATCGGTTCCTGTTGACCGGCGATGCCGTACTGTTGGCCGGTTGCGGACGCACTGATCTGGGTGGCCATCCGGCAGCATGGACTGACCTCCTCTTCCGTAGTCTGCACGCGACGTTGCCTGAACTGGTCACCGATGAGACCTTGATTATGCCCTCTTCGAGCATGGGTTTGGCCGAAGCGCGCGCTGATGGCATCGTCGCTGCGCCGTTTGCGAGCATCCGTGCAACGCATCCGGGGTTGCGGGCCAGCAGTCCTGCCGAGCTGCTGCCGCTGGTTCAAGGCCCATCAACCGATTTGCCCGCCGCAATTGACACCATGTTGTATGCGAATCTCGGCTTGCGGCAGCTCAACGACGACGAAATCCATGAACTGGAAACCGATCCGTCGCATTGCGTGTTGGCGCGGTGACGGAGGTTCGTTACCATTCATCCACCATCAGGCCGGGGTGGTTGTGCCAATGCCTGTTTCACACTTGCCACAGATCGGCTATACTCTATGTCACTGAGTGGACTGGCTTTGATGTGGCGGAGGTGTCATGAATCGGACATTGACCACGACCGAGACGCTGGCGCAGGCGATCTTGCCGCGCCGGGGATGGCTGGCCTACCCGTTGGTGGCCGACACGTTGTTAGTGGTGTTGGGCAGTCTGTTTGTGGCGCTTAGCGCGCAAATCCGCATTTCGCTGATGCCCTTCTCGCCGGTGCCGATTACCGGGCAGACGTTGGGGGTGTTGTTGGTTGGCAGCCTGCTTGGCCCGCGCTTGGGCTTGGCGGCATTGCTGCTCTACCTGCTCGAAGGCGCGATTGGGTTGCCCTTCTTCGCAGGTGGCTCAGCCGGTTATACCCACCTGTTCGGCGCAACCGGTGGCTATCTGATTTCGTTCCCGATCGCGGCGGCATTGACCGGCTGGCTGGCGGCGCGGGGTTGGGATCGCCGCTTCCTGACGACCGTTGCTTCGATGGCGCTGGCGACGTTGGTGATTTATCTGATCGGCGCGACGTGGCTGGCTTTCTTTATCGGCCCGGTGAATGCAGTCGTGAAAGGCGTCTTGCCCTTCTTGCTCGGTGATGCGATCAAGATCGCGCTGGCTGCGGTGGCGCTGCCGGGTGGGTGGCAGGCGCTGAAGTGGTTCCGCAAGTAGCGCTGCTCTAACATAATAGCCACGAAAAGACGCAAAACTCACAAAAATGTGAGTGTCTTTTCGTGGCTTTTCTCACGTTTGAATGCTGCACCGGAACATCGTCGCGCAGCGACTCTCTTCGTAGCTATCTTATGCACGGCCTACTGGGCCGGCGCTACTCGCTATCATCCGGTGCGCAGCGGATGCATACCCGAAACGGGATGCCATTCTCACTGACAACGCGCACCTCATCACGCGCACCGCAATAGCGGCACACCGACAAGTTCTCGATCTCATCAGCGCGCCACAACTGGGGGGTATGGCTCAACTCCATCGGTGTCTCAGTGGTGAGCACGCCAATCCGGACACACACTGCGGCGGGGAAAATGTCGGCGACCCGGGCGGCCAGATGGTAGTGGTGCGAATAGACCTCGTCGCCGATCATCATACCGTGTAAGCGGGGATGCGGTTGAATCTTCATACCTGTGCCAGCCGATCCATCAGTTGCCGTAATTCACGCTCACTCAGGACGAATGGCTCATCATCAGCAAACATCAGCTCATCGAGCGCGTCGCGGATGATTGCTTCTTCGTCAAGCGGTACGATCAGCTCACCCTGTTCAAGTTCGTAAAACCGGTCAAATGCCCACGCCGCCAATTGACCGCGCGAGATTCGTCCAGCCAGATGTTCGGCAATCGCCGCTACCAGATCATCGCAGGTGAGATCCATAAAGCTGATTCCCGTTGCGCATCTATGCTCATCTTATCACGAGCTAGCTGCTTATGCGAGGGCATCATCGCAGTGAGCGCGAAACCCGCAGCCGCGGCAGCGGGCCGCTTCATCGTGGTTGCGCGCGACATCATCGTCATCGAGCAGTTCGCGCATCTCGGCCAGCGTTGCTACCACTTCATCACGCACTGCAGCGGTGTACCGCAATTGAAACGTCTCATCGGCGTAGCGCAACAACCCATACGGGGGCGCAACGCCAGTCGTTTCTTCAATCAACACTAAATAGGCCGCTAGTTGGATGAGATCGGATGGATACGGCTGCGCTGCGCGCCGGTTCGGCTTCACTTCGACTGGAATCAGCGCCTGACCCCGTTGCAGAATATAATCTGGTTTGCCGGTAAGGCCAAGCCGGGCGCTAAAGAGCGGTCGTTCGAGCGTGCGCTGCACCCCGGTGTCAGTACCTACTACCCGCGCCCACGGCAAACCACTGTGCCGGCGCACCATCATCGCCAGCGCCAAAACCCCGACCGCGCACAGGATGAGCGCAATACCGAGCCACGCCATCAGCTTGCCCAGATCACCAAACCAATCCCACCCACGAACAGCCCCAACCCGATCCAGAGGAGGCGCTGGCTGGCGGCTACCAGCCGGCCATGGCGGGCATGGCTGGCCGTCCCAGCGGCGCGCCGCTCAGCGCCGTCCGGCTCTTGCCCGGCGACGCGGCGCAGCCACCATGCCCGCGCACAGTAATAATACTCGCCTAGTTCACTTGCCCGAATAATATCCATCAGCGACCAAAGATCGGCGTACCCTGCACCGCGTTAATCACATCATTCACCGTTAGCAGCGCCATCAACCCCATCAGTGCCATAAAACCGAAGGCATGCACCAGCGCTTCTTTCTCTGGCGGCAGCTTCTTGCCGCGAACCCACTCGATCAGCGCAAACAGAATATGGCTGCCGTCGAGGGCGGGAATGGGTAGCAAGTTCAGGATAAACAGGTTGAGGCTCAGCACCGCCGTGAGCGACCAGAACGAGACAAAGCCGTCAGGTTGGCGAATGACTTCACCGGTGGCGCGCGCGATCCCCACCGGCCCCAACGGCTCGCCGGCAGGTGGCGGCGTGGGGCTAAACAAGCCGGCAATCGCTGCCGGCAGATCGGCCAGCATCATGATCATCCGTCCGGTCAATTCGACGCTGTGGGTAAAACCCGCCCCAATGGCCGCGATCGGGTTGATTGGCTGGTTAACCGTCTGTGCCCCATAGCTAAAGCCAAAGCCGGCGCTAAATTCGCGCCCGTCAGGCGCCGTCCACGCTCCCGGTGTCACCGTCAGCGTCACTTCCGCGCCATCGCGTACCACGACCGCTTCGATCGCCGTACCCAACCGGCGCTGCGCTACTTCACGCACCACGTTTTCATCAACCACCGGCTGGCCATCGAGGCTGACCAACGCATCACCGGCTTGAAAACCGGCGGCGGCAGCCGGGGTATTGGGAAAGACATTGCTAATCAACATACGTCCAGTTGGCGTAGGCACGCCAACCGTCGCAAATAACACCGTAAAGATAACCACTGCCAGCACAAAATTCATCAATGGCCCAGCCAGCATGACGGGGATCTTGCGCCATGGCGGGGCGGCGGCGAGACTACCGGTACCGTAGACCGAGTCTTTCTCGCCATCCATGCCAGCGAAACGGACAAAACCGCCTAACGGCAACCAGTTGAGCGTGTACTTAATCCCGTTGCGCTCAAAGAGTACCATCGCACGCGGCGGGAAGCCAATTCCAAACTCCTCGACTTTGATCCCCATGCGCAAGCCCACCCAGAGGTGCCCCAACTCGTGGACGAACACCAACAGACTGAGCATGAGCAGAAAGACGAGCACAGTCAATAACGGGTCAAAAATCCCGGTTGCAACTTGTTGCCAGATGTTGGTGAGTGTTGACGCGAGCATAATGCGCTCCAGCAGCTAAGAGGAATAACGGCGACGAGCTGATTGCCCGCCGCCGCTCGTATGCATAGGTAGTGTACCGGATCGATCTAGCCACGTCAAGAGAATCGAGCCGGGAACTCAGGATTATGGCGTTCGCTTGAGGTAAATATTCTCAAACCCAACCGAGATGGTCACATTCCCGCCAGAGCTTGCCGGTATGATTGGCGCGCCGTCACGAGTGTAAGCAGCGATGAATGACGTTGCCGGTAACGTGATCTGGCGCAAGGTACTGTCAACTGACCAGACGACATCGAGCACAAAGCCATTGCCGCGGAAGCGGTAGGCTTCGGTGCCGGCGCCGTAACCGGTGAATGGTTGCGGTGGCAATCGCACTTCATTGAGGCGCTCGATGGCCGTTTTCATCGCAATGTAGGCAGGGCGCGGTTGTTGGCTGCCGTCAAGGAGGCCAGTGCTTGACCATCCCGGTCCTTGCAGCGTGTACCAGATATAGTTCTCTACCCCATCTGCTATAGCGCGCATTGAAGAACGGATAAGGTGATTCGCTTTCGCTTGCTCGTATGCCGTTGGTTGAGTTTCACAAGAGCTGTAGCGGTTATCGCAGCGTAAACCGGTTTCGTTAAGGAAAAGCGGCTTATTGATACCGTACTGCTGCATCACTTCTCGTAAGAAGCGAGCCTTGCCTACTGTTGTTCCGCCTCGTGACACCCAAGCGCCGCCCATACTTTGTGCATCAAGATCGAAATCGATATGGCTAACCCCTGTTCGTTCAAAATAGGTTGGATAGGTGTGAAACGCCAGAATATCGAAATACGGCCCGGCCCCGGCCCGCAATGCACCGGCAAGGAAGTTGAAGGGCTTTCCGTCGGTGTGGTTGGTATTCGCCGGTCGCGCTAACAACAACCCGCCAAAGATCACCTTCGACCCCGGATCGGCGGCTCGGATAGCTGGCGTTACGACGCGCAACATCCGGCCATACCGTTCGCCGCCGTAGTATTCATCGTTCATGTCGCCCCAGCAGCCGAAGGGTGAATTGGCTGGAACGAGGCGTGGATCAACGTCCGGCTCATTCCCTAACTCCCAGTAACGGACGTAATATGGATGCTGGCTGTATTTAGCGACCACCGCCCGCGCGAATGCAGCAAATTCGTCGTGGTATTCATCAAGAATAGCGGCGCAGATCTTATCGCTGTTGGTTGCCCACGAAGGATGATCGTCAATAACCGCCATCACCTGCAAGCCGAGCGAGTTGGCCGCTTGCACTTCTCGTTCAAACTGCTGAAAGCTGGTGGCATTCCAGTTAATAGGACTCCCTGCCGTGGGTTGCGCTTCGCGCCAGCTTAGGGTATTGAGCCGCACCCAGTGCGCGCCGAGATTAGCTGCTTGCGGGTAAACGCTCGAACTGTACAACCAACCGGTATTCGGTTCAATACCGTATGGGCGAATGGTATTTGATGCGACAATCGGTACATAGATGTTGGTAATGTTGGTTGGCTGCTGTGCTGCCGTTGGTAAACTGCTCACGAATATGCTGAGTATGAAGAGGGCAATGATGGTTTGCAGTTTCAAGATAGTTCCTCCTCCGCGCTATCTTAGGAACGGCTGATGACCGGTAGCCAGATCGACTTGCAGGTACAGCGTTGTTCGATCGTATAAGACACCTCGCCGGTGAGTGACAATCTCAGGCGGCCATCATTGGTTTGCTGGATCAATGAATTGTGTGTCTCTGGCGTCCAGATGGTTATACCATTCAGGGTGATGACGGTTGTTTCTACTGGCGGTGGCAGCCAGACATTGCCATGAGTGTCATTTGGCGCTTCAATGGTCACACGACGGAGTTCACAATCCGGCTGTTCCCATTCTACGCGAAGCGAACCGGTTGGCAAGGGTAATATTCCTGCTGCGCTGCTTACTCCCTGCCAAGCGGGATCAACTTCCCATGTCGTTGGTCCCGTCTGGCGCGCGCCAAGGATGGCAGTAGTGAGAAACCACGTTGGTGAGCCGCTCCAGCTATGCGAGAGGCTGCCGCCCCACTGGAGGTTAGCGTTCACGTTTTCCCACCATGTGGTGGCGCCTTGCGCCAATTGCCAGCCGTAGAACTCTTTGATCAGTTGAATTGCTTCATTGATCCGGCCAGCACGCTGTAGTCCTTCTAGCGCCCAAGACATCCCGTAGAGCTGGAGATTGGGACGGGTGAGATCGCGCGAGATCAGGTTTAGCAACGCATCGGCCACCGCCGAGATTTCGGTAGGCGGCACCAGATCATACGCGAGCGCGAAGGCCTGTGCATGCGGGCCGGCTGCTATCGGCTGGCCATTGATGACAGTGGTAATGTAGTGACGTCTTGGTTGGTCGTAGAGATATTGGTTGATTCGATTGCGCAGCAACGCCGCTTCGCTTTCCCAACGATGCGCTGCTTCCGTCTCGCCAAGCGCGGTAGCGATCGCGGCTGCGGCGCGCAGGGTGCCGTAGTACATTGCGTTCACCGGCGTTGATTGGCCATAACGCGCAACTGTGACGCTGCTATCGAGATAGGTGGTTTGCGACCAGTGACCTGCCGGCAGGTCGAGCAGGCCGGTGTCGTTGCGGCGATACGTTGCGAGGTAGTTGAGAAAACGAGTCATCGTTGGCCACAACTCGCTGGCTAAGGCCGGATCGTTGGTGCGCCGCAGATCATCAGCGATGGCTTGCACCCATAACATGCCATAATCGAGCATCCGCCCGCCAATGTGCGGCGCCATTGCTACCGGTGCGCCCTCAGGCGTAAACTCGCCGGCCAGTTGCCGCAAGCCACGTTGGAGCAAACCTCGATCACCGAAGGCGGCCTGATTGACATGATCAGATACGTAGGCATCGCCCCACCACTGCCCGCGTTCGCGCCATGGCGTGTCGGTGTAGGCGTCGGTCATGTTTGGGTAGAGGCTGTCAACGCCGACTTGCCAAATCTGATTCAGCAGCGGATCGTTGCTGGTAAATGAACCAATCTGCCTGACCGGATAGCGCTCTTCGCTGACGCGCAGGTTGCGTATGACCACCGGCTCGTTGCTCCAGACGGCAATCAGCACATATCGACCAGCCCGGGCGTCAATGGTGCTGATCGAATGGGATCGCCCATCGAGCCGCCACGAATCGACTTGATTCCATTCGGGGTGCAGCGTGCCGGGAAAGGGCAGCGGGATGGTATGTTGCCACAAGCGTTCATCCCAGCCGATATCAACGATGGCGCCGGCAGGGCCTGCTACATCGGCATATAACCGGCCATGCACCGTCCGGCCTAAATCAAGAATAGCATAGCTGGCTGGCGGCTGAACATGCAACGTGAGCGGCTGGTCGCTCTGTCTAAGCACGGCTTGCGCATCAGGTTGCGGCGTGGCGAGCAAGACCCGCCGGCCAGCATGGCTGGTGGGGGTTACTGCCGGAACGGTGACCAAATCGTTGCGTGAGAGCAAGACCGTCCACCCTTCAGGTTGGTTATGCAACCCGCTGAGGCGTAGGGTATGCTTGCCAGCAGCCACTTGATAGGCAGCAGTCACGATCCCCGGTGGACGGTTGGGCATAGCTTGCCAGTTCAGCGATTGGCCGTTGATCGTCAATCGGTTGGTGAGTTCACCCTGCAAGCTGATCAGGGTGAGGATCGCAGAACGTTGTGTCTGGATCTGCACACTTGCTTGATCAACACCGCCGGGAAATTCGATGGGCGTGAATCCGGGTGCGAGCCAACCCGCTTGCAGCGACCGGATCGGGATGGCTACTTCAACCAGTTGCGGAATCGAGCGGGGGGTAAACGGCGCCGGCTGGGCCGTGACTGCCACGGCTGGTTGCCATCCGCTTGCGCCTCCATTCATCACCCAATCTGGCGCCAGCATCGCCAGATCAACGATTTCGGTCGGGCCAATCAAGCCCCAGCGATGCACCGGAGCCGCATCGCTGCGATAGGCATGTAGCAGTTGGGCTTGCCAATGCGGGCCGGTGCTAGCTAGGGGTTGCCCATTGCTGCGGAGCAATGCCCACAGGAATGGCCGTTCCGAGTCACTCCGCCGGGTGTTGGGCGCCCATTGGACGCGCACGGTGAAAACCTGTCTTCCAGCCGGCAGATCGCCAATCGCGAGCTGGTCATACTCGCGGAGGGCGCGTGAGAAGCGGGCCGGGCCGCGGCCAAGCAGTTGGCCGTTCAGGTAGGCCTCATAGCGCGTGTCGGCGAAGATAGCCAGCGTCGTAGCTGGCGCCGGAACGGCCAAGTTGACTTCAAGCCGAAACAGAGCGACTTCGTGAGCTGCGGGTGGATTGGCATGCACCCAAATCGGGGTTGCGTCGCAGAAGCAAATGCTCGCTGATTGCGTCGGCAACGGCCAGAGAGTGATAAGCAAGGTGAAAAGCAGGATGGCGACGTGTCGCTTCATACTGATCGCACAGATGTGGCGGCTACTTCCTCCAGCCATCCCATCAATTCAGCAACATACTGCTCGCGGACAGGTTTCGGCGATAAGGCCAGATCGTGCAACCCGCCCTCGATCGCAATCATGGTCACATCATCACCCAGCATTGGGCCATCGCGCCGCATGTGGGCCACATCGAGCACAATATCAGCCTTCGTGATCTCAGGACTGCCGGGAATGGGCCACGCCGACCGCGCCGAGTGCAAGATCAAAATCGGGCAGCGGATGCCAAGGCCACGCCGCAGCCGGCGTTGGGCCAGCAAGATGGCCCGTGCCGTGCCGGCTCGCATCGGGATGCCGTTGATCGGCTTCCAACGTTGGTCAAACTCCCATTCGCCGCCGGTACCGCGATAGATCGTTTCGCCATAGACCGATGACAGTTTGCCCACGATGCGGGTGGGTTTCAGCCGGCCTAAGAGCATCACCAGCGGGATCGAGGCCCGCGTGGCGCGGTCGATCATAAAATCGAAAAACGGGCTATTCAACGCCAGCGCACCCAGCCGGTCACGCCGGCTGCCTTCTGCCGCGTAGAGCGCCGTCACCAACCCGCCCGCCGAATGGCCGTGCAAGACCAGCCATGGCCGGTTGTGGGCCGCGTCGATCACCGCGATTGCCGCATCGATGAACGGGTAAAACTCGGCAATGTCGCGATAAAAGCAGGGAATCTGGCCGGGTTGGATGGCGCGCCCGTGGCCGGGGAGATCGATCGCATAGAACGCATAGCCATGCGCGCGGAAGACATCAGCCACGTGGGTTTGGAAAAAGTAGTCAGAATAGCCATGCACGTACAGCACGGCCCGGCCTGTTGCCGGCGGATCGCACTGGCGCACCAAGACCGCGCGGCCACCAGCTAGATCAAGCGGCAGCATCTCAAAACCGGCCAATGCCGGATCAGGAAGCCATTGTTGTTGGGTGACGGTTGGTGAAATCATAGCATCAGCAACACCGCTTGATCGGTACGATAGCACTATAGCAAAAGAACAACGCCGGCTCAATGGGAAAAAAGCACTACAAGGTAGTAGATCACTGGCCCGGTGAAGAGAATACTGTCGATCCGATCAAGAATCCCGCCGTGGCCGGGGATAATAAACCCCGAATCCTTCACCCCGACTTGCCGTTTAATCAGCGACTCAGCCAAATCGCCAAGCGGGCCAAAGATACCGGCGGCCACGCCGAGAATCGCCGCCTCGACCAGTGTAATTGGCAAGCCCAACAGTGGCACGCAGAACAGTGCGGTTGCAATCGCGGCAGCCATCCCGCCGAAGAAGCCTTCCCAACTCTTTTTGGGGCTGAGCACCGGCGCCATCTTGGTGCGACCGAAGGCGCGTCCAACAAAGAACGCGCCAGTATCTTGCAACCACGTGATCGCCAGCGTAAAAAAGACCCATGCCGCGCCGGGAGGGATATGCGCGAAGGCCAGCCATCCGCCCTGTAACGGCGATTCAAGTTGACGTAATAAAAGATAACTGCTTAAAAGACCGCCGACGTAATACGCTCCTGCGAAGGTCAATGCCCAACTGAGCAGGCTGGTCTGGCGGTCGCGGCGGACAATTTCGGCAATGAACGCGCCGATAATCGACCCAAACACCACTACCAATGCGAGATCGATCGTCGTCAGTGGTTGAAAAAAGGTAGCCGCACAGATCAACCAACCGATCGCAATCCCCTCGATCAACCGCGGCGCATACCCGCCGTGACGAAAGATCGCGAACAGCTCGCCGATCGCCAGTGCGATCACCAGACCGGCTAACAGCGCGGTGGTTGGCGGCCACCACACACCGGCAATGATCAGCGGCAACAGCACCACCACACTGGCGATGCGCGTCGCCAAGGTATTAGCTCGACTCGGGGAGCCCGCCGAAGCGGCGTTCGCGCCGTCCATAGTCAAGAATCGCCTGATGCAGATGTTCGGGCCGGAAATCGGGCCAGAACACCGGCGTAAACCAGTATTCGCTGTAGGCTGACTGCCAGATCAGGAAATTCGAAAGCCGCCGTTCGCCGCTGGTACGAATGATCATATCTGGATCGGGCAACCCACGGGTTGACAGATGGGCGCTAATCACCTCATCAGTAATCTGGTCGGCGGGGATGCCACTGGCGACGATCGAACGCACTGCATCGACAATATCGGCGCGACCGCCGTAGTTAAACGCGATCGCCAACGTCAGACCGGTGTTATGGCGGGTCAATTCAATCGCGTAATTAACCTTTTCGCGCAGATGGGGGCTAAGGCCATCGAGCCGGCCCAGATGGCGCAAATGGACATTTTGGGCATGCAGATTCCGGATCTCGCGATCGATAAACTCGCCTAAAATCTGCATCAAGCCCTGCACTTCCAGCGATGGCCGGTTCCAGTTCTCGGTCGAAAAGGCGTACAGTGTAAGCACGCGCACACCGAGCCGGGCGCATTCGGACACAATCGGGCGGATATTTTCAGTGCCGGCGCGATGGCCGGCAAGGCGTGGCAGACCGCGCTGTTGCGCCCAGCGCCCGTTGCCATCCATAATCACCGCGATATGTTGCGGAATTTTTGTGCCGGACGGTACACCATCCTGACTCATACAATAGCGCCTCTCAGCGACAGCGTTAGACCGCCATCACTTCCGCTTCTTTTTCCGCGCCGATCTGTTCGAGATCGCGGATGCAACGGTCGGTCAACTGCTGGATCCGTTCTTGGCCGCGATGCAAGTCATCTTCGCTGATCAATTTCTCGGCTTCCAACTTCTTGAGATCATCGATCGCATCACGGCGTTGATTACGCACCGAAATCTTAACTTCTTCGACGCGATGGCGCACCATCTTTACCAATTCGCGCCGGCGCTCTTCGGTGAGCGGCGGCACCGGCAAACGGATGATCCGGCCATCGTTGCTCGGGTTGAGGCCAAGATCAGACTGCTGGATCGCCTTCTCGATCGCTTTGATCATGCTGGCATCGTAGGGCTGGATCACGATCATCCGCGCTTCGGGAACACTAATATTCGCCAATTGATTGAGCGGCATGGTCGTGCCGTAGGCTTCGACATGGAGATGCTCAACCAACCCCGCCGAGGCGCGTCCGGTGCGGATCGACGCCAGATGATGGCGCAACGCTTCGGTCGCTTTCTTTAAATGCGCCTCATACTCGGTGATTACATCGTTCAGCATTACGCGCCTCCTCGCTGACTACTCACAAGCGTACCAACATGCTCACCCATCACAATCCGTTCGATGGTGCCGGGTTCTAGGGCGTTAAAGACAATAATCGGCAAGTTGTTATCCATACAGAAGGTCAGGGCCGTGCTATCCATCACGGTCAGACCACGGTTAAGCGCATCGAGATAATGAATGTGATCGAAGCGGGTAGCGGCTGGATTGCGGCGCGGATCGTCATCGTAGACGCCATCAACGCCATTCTTGGCCATCAAGATCACTTCGGCATGGATCTCAGCCGCACGCAGCGCCGCTGCCGAGTCGGTGGTGAAGTAGGGGTTACCGGTGCCAGCCGCGAGAATGATCACCCGTCCCTTTTCTAGATGATGGGTTGCGCGCCGGCGGATGTACGGTTCGGCCACTTCATCCATCTTAATCGCGGTCATGGCGCGGGTGTCGAGGCCATGGCGCTCGAGTGCATCTTGCATCGCCAACGCATTGATGATCGTCGCCAGCATGCCCATATAGTGCGATTGGGCAGCATCCATGCCGCGTTCGATCGCACGATGGCCGCGCCAAATGTTGCCGCCGCCGACCACGACGGCTACTTCAACCCCATGGCGGTGAACGCGACCGATCTCTTGGGCGAGGAAGTCGAGCATATCGTAGCTAATTACCTCGCCATCGCTTCCCTTGATCTGTTCACCGCTCAGCTTGATCAAAATCCGGCGATATTTTGGTTGTTGCATGGAACTTCTCGCAGCAAAGCAGAGAACCGGGCGGTTCGCCCGCTTGGCAAACCGCCCGATCCGTGTGGGTTAGGCGCCGACTTCGTAGCGCACAAACCGCCGGACGACGATATTCTCGCCGAGTTTGGCGATCGCTTCTTTGATCTTCTCTTCGATGGTGCGAGCCGGATCCTTGATAAACTTCTGCTCGAGCAGCACCGTCTCTTCGATGAAGGCTTGGCGAGTTTGACCACTCTCGGCTACCATCTCGTCGGTCACTTCGCTTGCGCTGATAAAGCGCGGGTTGAGCGCAACGATATGCTGGGCCAGATCGTTGGCCAGTTGGCCGAATTCAGCCGTGCGAGCCACAAAGTCGGTTTCGCAGCTCAGCTCAACCATCGCGGCGATGCGCGAGCCATAGTGAACGTACACGCCAATCAGGCCCTCGTTCGCCTCACGCGACGCCTTCTTGGCTGCCGCCTCGATCCCGCGCTCGCGCAGAATCTCGATCGCCTTATTGATATTGCCGCCGGTCTGCTCAAGAATATCCCGGCACTCTTTGATGCCGGCGCCGGTGCGTTCACGCAATTCCTTCACCAGTTCGATTGATACCGCCACAGTCTTGCTCCCTTTGCCTAAGAACCGCTATCCAATGCCGTTGCCGGTAGGTTAGGTAGTGCGGATCGTGCGACGGAGGGGCATGCGCCCCCCCGTGCTACGTCGGTTTGCGCTCTTGTGACCGGGGTGCGGCAACCTCATGTGAGGCTGCCTGCGCAGCTCTGCCCCTGAGCAACCGGTCAGGTTTGGGATGCGCATATTGCCAGTGTAAACCGATTTAATCGAATCGGGCAAGCGGCATTGCCGGTGCAGCGGTGATGCCCTTGCCCTTTCCCCTCTCCCTGCGTGCAGAGCGAAGGGAACCGCTTGGTGCACCGGGTTGCCAACGTTACGCTGGCGCATTATACGACGCAGCGTTGGCTTGCCGCAGCGATCCAGTTGCCGGTTATTCCTGCGCCGCTTCGCGCCGCCGCATCCCCTCAATGGCCGCATCAGCGATCTTGCCGGTCATCAGCCGGATGCCCCGAATCGCGTCATCGTTGCAAGGAATGACATAATCGATCGGGTCGGGATCGCAGTTGGTGTCAACCATCGCCACGATTGGAATGCCCTCTTTCGCCGCTTCGCGCACAGCTAGCTCTTCCTTGCGCGGATCGACGATGAACACGGCGCCGGGCAGCCGCTCCATCCCCTTCAGGCCGGCGAAGACACGATTAAGCCGCACGATCTTCTCTTCAAGCTTGGCCGCTTCGGCCTTGGTCAAGCGGCCAAACTCGCCGCGATCGCGCCGCTCTTCGAGATCGCTCAGCAGCTTCAACCGGCGCTTGATAGTGGTGAAGTTCGTGAGCGTACCACCCAGCCAGCGGCGATTGATGTAGAATTGGCCAGCCCGCACCGCCTCTTCCATAATCGCCTCTTGGGCCTGCTTCTTCGTACCGACGAAGAGGATCTTCTC
The DNA here is from genome assembly GCF_001650695.1 of Chloroflexus islandicus. Taxonomy (GTDB): domain Bacteria; phylum Chloroflexota; class Chloroflexia; order Chloroflexales; family Chloroflexaceae; genus Chloroflexus; species Chloroflexus islandicus. The sequence goes on along the minus strand of NZ_LWQS01000082.1, from coordinate 96,033 downwards.
GCCGCGCGCGGTCAGGTCAGAAATGAACTGATACGCTTGGCTCAGGCCAGTGACCGTCTTCTGCAAATCGATAATGTGGATCCCGTTGCGAGCCGTGAAAATATACGGCTTCATCTTCGGGTTCCAGCGGTTGGTGGGGTGCCCAAAGTGGGCGCCAGCTTCCAGCAATTCTCGAATCGTGACGACGCGCGGCAATGCTTGAGTCATACCTTTCTTGCTCCTTCTCTGGTCGAAACCACCTCCACCCGTCGTATCTCGCAGCCTGTACCGGGGTTGGCCGGCAGGAGCGGCTGCGCCTCAGGGTGTGCGTATTTGGCATTTTGCAATGCCGGCGAGCAGTATAGCATAAGGGAGCGCTGGCGGCAAGCGCTCCCTGCTATTTACGGATGAAGAATAGCCTCAAAGAGACGCAAAAGGCGCAGATGGGTATGACATGTGTGCGGACAACCGGCGCTTGAGTACGAGCAGCGCTGGTATGCCGTGCATATCATCGCGCTGGTTAGAGCAGCGCCTTCAGCGCCTCAAGCGCGGCGTCGTAGTTGGGTTCTTGACCGGCGACCGGCACGTATTCGCTGTAGCGGATCACGCCCTCGCTATCCACCACAAACACGGCCCGCTGCTCGATCCGGAAGGCCGGCACGTAGGTGCCATACGCCGCACCGAAGCTCATATCGCGGTGATCCGAGAGAGTCTGGATGGCATCGGCGTTGTTGGCGCCGCACCAGCGCGCCTGCGCGAAGGGCAGGTCGGCGCTGACGGTGATGAAATTGGCTTGGCCGGCCAGCCGGGCCGCCTCTTCGTTGAAGCGGGTGGTTTGCTTGCTGCACACACCGGTATCGAGTGAGGGCACCACGCTGATCAGCAGCGGTTTGCCAGCAAAGTCGGCCAACGTGACCTCTTTCAGTTTGCTGTTGACCAGTTTGAAATCAGGCGCTTTGTCGCCGGGTTTCAATTCCGGGCCGACGACCGTCTGGGGGCCAAAGAAGACGAACGCTTCCGGGCGCTCGATGGTCATAGTGGGCTTTCCTTTCCGTCAAAGGGTGGTTCCTGCATAGTCTAGTGTAGGATATGGAAGCAAGAACTGTCAATATTCAATCCGGCACCCGGCCCTTCAGGGCCGGGCTATCCTTACAAAGCCCGCTGCGCGGGCTGCTGGCCCTCACCCCTTGCCCCGTTCCCACTGGCGCGGGTTCAAGGGCAGAGCTGTCCGGTGCCCGGCCCTTCAGGGCCGGGCTATCCTTACAAAGCCCGCTGCGCGGGCTGATGCCCCCACCCCTAGCCCTGCTCCCGCTGGCGTTCAAGGGTGGACAGAACACCTGTCCAGCACAGGGGTACGAAGCCCGCTGCGCGGGCTGATGCCCCACCCCTTGCCCCTCCCCCGCTGGGGGAGGAGTGATAGGGAGCGCAGCCCGGGGCTTTACAGCATTGCACAGCGATCAACAGTTATACTCAAGCACATGTTCTGTCCACCCCTCAACTCCCACAAGGTGGGAGAAGGGCAACGACTGGGTTAGCGCAAGAGCTGCATCGCAGGCATCGCTAATCAGCCGCGGCGGGGGCAGTGGCCGGCGCAGGCCGGCGCCCGTCGGTGTAGTTGCGCAAGATTGGCACCTTCGCGGCGACAACGCCGGTCATTAGCACACACGCTAACCCGCCGAGCGCCACCGAGAGTTGGGTACCAAACAAGCGGGCGGCGACGCCAGCCTCGATCTCGCCCAGTTGCGGCCCGCCAGCAAAGAAGAGCATATTGACCGCCACCATCCGCCCACGCAGTTCATCCGGCGTTTCGAGGTTGCGGATATTGCCGCGCACGACCATGCTCACAGTGTCGGCAGCGCCGTTGATCGCCAGCATCAGCAGCGAGAGACCGAAATGGGTGCTGAGGCCAAAGATGGCGGTGCTCAGGCCGTAGATCGCGACCGACCACAACAACAATGGCCCTTGCCGGTTGCCGGCGCCCCAGATCGAACAGATCACGCTGGCGATCACTGCTCCAACTGAGGGGGCGGCGTAGAGCAAACCCAACCCTTGCGGGCCGACTTGCAAAATGGATTGGGCATAAATTGGCAACAACGTGGTGGCGGCGCTGAAAAAGGTGGCGAGAAAATCGAGCAGCATCGTACTCCAAATCAACGGGGTGCGCCACACGAACCGCAACCCCTCGATCGCGGCCTGCAAACTAATGTCGCGTTTCTCGGCGGCGAGCGGGCGCGGGCGCATCAGCAGCAGCGCGACGAGAATGGCCGTAAAGCTCACCACATCCACCCAATAGACCAACCCCACCCCGCCGCGTTCGATCAGCAAACCGCCGATGGTTGGCCCAACAATGGTGGCCAGTTGCCATGCCACGATATTGAGGCTCAATGCGCCGGCGAGATGTTCGCGCGGAACGAGCGACGGGATGAGCGCCTGCCGGGCGGGCAAGCCGAGTGTATTGGCAGCGGCGGCGAGAGCGGTGACGGCGTAGATGACCCAGAGCGCGGCTAACCCCAGATTCGCGGTTAGGGCCAGCGCCAACGAGCACAGCATCATCGCGATCTGCGCGCCGAGCATTAAGCGGCGGCGATCAACTGCGTCGGCCAGTACGCCACTGCCAAGGGCCAGCAACACCAGTGGCACGAGCCGGGCCGCGCCAATCGCGCCGAGTGCTAGCGGGTCGCCGCCGGATAATTCGAGGATGTGCCAGCTCACTGCCGCCCGCGTCATTTCGGTGCCGGTGAGCGAGACGAAATTACCGAACCAGAGCAGACGAAAATCACGTGAACGAAAGGCGGCCAACGGGATGTGGGTGCTCATAGTTGCTCATGAACGCAGATACGGCTTGGGCGAGTAGATTGTTTACCGGTTGAGTGGATATTTGACAATGCAGATAATTATAGCAGAGTTTTGGGAATACGAGGCAACAGCGGCGTTACCCTACCACGACGCTTTGTTAATGTTAGGATAAACGCGACACATTATAAAAAAGTGGTTAATTTTTTCGTTTGTTTACACTTTGGTAACACTCTGCAATATAATATTTGCGTATACCAATGATGTGCAAGATTTTAATGAAAATTAAACTTTTGATCGTATCTCCTCCTGTCGTAAGGATTAAGATAACCGATTCTCCAAGCCGAGAGGAAACGCAACGCTATGAGGGGCCTGATGCGCAAGGTTGCCGGATTGGCAATTGGGTATGCCGTGATTTTGGTGGGGTTGGCAGCGAGCATCGTGATAAATGTCAATGAGATGCGGGTCGTTGCCAAAGAGTTGGATGAAGTCATTATCAGCGACGTGAAGACGATTGCCGCCTACAATCTCACTGTCCAGCAATTCGTGACCGAGGCGCAATCCTATCTTCAGACGGGAGATTCTGGTGAGTATGAAGAGAGCGCTGAAATGCTGGCGGAATTGGAAGCATTGATTGGCGTGCTGAATGAATCAGATGCGACCTATGAAGGGTTTTATGATGCGATGGTCATCGAGCAGCACAAAGCGCTTAAACAAGCAGCAACGGCGATCTTGAGCATGTCTCAGCGCCTGTACGCAGATTTACCATCTCATCCGGAAGATCTGGCTCCTGACCAACGCGAACCCTTTTATGCCTCGTTTGAAACGATTGAAGAAGCGCGCGAGGCATTCACTGAGCAGACCAATCAACATCTGGCGCTGATCCGTGGCATTGCCCGGCAGCAGATTGACAAGAGCTTAACGTTCACTTTTGCCGGCATTGCGCTGGCGCTAGTAGGAATGGTTGCGCTCACCGGCGGCGCGTTGTGGGCAATGCAGCGCTGGGTTGTGCAGCCGTTGCGCGCTGTGACGGCGGCGGCTGATTTGCTGTCCGCAGGCCAGTTGCACGATGAACTCAAGGTGACAAGCAACGATGAGATTGGTTTGCTCCAACAGACCTTCAACCGCATGGCAGCTACTATCCGGCAACAAACAGCGGCGCTCGAATCCAATTATCGCGAGATGGCGCGAGCGCGGGATGAGATGGAAGCAGCGAACCGGCGAATGAGCGAGCAGCTCACATTGATCGATCAACAGCAACAGATGATTCGCGAGTTAAGCGTGCCGGTGCTGCCGGTACGGCTTGACACGCTCGTGATGCCGCTGATTGGCGGGTTAGATGCGGTGCGCTTGGCGCAGGCGCGCGAGCAAGCGCTTACGAAGGTGGCCGCTTCTGGCGCGCGCCGGTTGTTGCTCGATGTGACTGGGGTGCCAGTGATTGATAACGATACAGCGCAGGGTTTAATCCAGATTATGCACGCGGTGCGCTTGTTGGGTGCCGAGGTGTCATTGATCGGTATCCGGCCTGAAGTAGCCCAGTCGATCGTCAGTTTAGGCATTTCGTTGAATGGTGTGCGCACCTACAGCGATCTGCAGCATGCCTTGCTTCAAACAAAAAATTCGTTGTGAGATTGGGCCGGTAATATAGGATCCCAATCATTGTTTGCAACATTTATGCAACTCTCACCCTCTTTCTGCGTTTCATGAATCAGATCAATTCGTGAAGACAGTGATGCCTTCGGGATCTCCAGCCAATGCGCACAGGGCCTTCGTGTTCGGTGGGAATTGCACTGGACGCCTCTAGCCGATCGCCAGCCACACAGGTTGCCGCATTGCCTCATCGCTTGGCTCGCGAGGGCAATGCGGTGCGTTGTTTTACCAGCCTGCGCAAATGGTATGGCGACACCGTGATGCATGGTTGTCGCTGCGAATTGATAGTACCGGTTTCGTTGCCCAAGCAACAAGGAAGGAGAGTGCGAGATGCAACGCCCGTCATTCACATCGTTTGCCGCCCTGCTCGCGTTGGTGATCAGCTTAGCGAATGCCTTCAACCAGACCGGCTATGCCCAAGGCGGCCCGCAGACCGTCGGTAGAGCCTTTACCTATCAAGGCCGGCTCGACCACAACGGTGCGCCGGCTAACGGCGCGTATGATTTTGAGTTTGCTTTGTTTGACAGTGGAACGGGGGGGAACCAACTTGGCGCCACGGTCGCGTTGAATGGCGTCAATGTTGTGAATGGCGTCTTCACCGTGCAACTCGACTTTGGCAATCCGTTTTGGCAACAGCAGACCTACCTTGAGGTGCGGGTGCGGCAGAGCGGCGGCGGCAGTTTTACCACCCTCACTCCGCGCCAGCTCTTGACCGCAGCGCCGGTAGCCAGTTCGTTGCCCGGCGTCTACGTTGATCAAGCGAGCCAGTTTGTCGGTATTGGCCGCTCCACGCGGATCGTCGGGAGAGAGGTCTTTGGGATCAATGCCGATTTTGGCGCTGACGACGTAAACTATGGTGGGATGTATGTGAACACCGTAGCAGCAAGAGGGCTCCCGTTTTATGGTTATGCGACCGGTGGAGGATTCCGGGCATGGACAACGTACAATTCGAATCCTAATAACGAAGTGAATCCCGACCTCAATAATGGCGCATGGGAGTTGTATACTGCTAGTGCCACCACCAGTCGTCCACTGCTACAAGTACGCCCCAGCAGTGTTGCCCAGCCAATCAGCGCCAATGGGTTAGTCAAGGCTGGCGCGTTTGTCAATTGCAGCTCGTCTGCTCCATCCATCTCGCGTAGCTTTGTGAACATCGTCCCTCCTTCGCCGGCTGCGCCGCCGGCAGTGACCGTGACGTGGAGTAGCACGTTGGATGCATGCGTGATCGATTTTGGTTTCGACATCGACAACCGTTACTATGCGGCAACGGCTAACGCGGCTAATCCGCGGGTCGTTGTCTGCGCGTATGCCTCACCCACCAGCTTGTACTGCAAGCGGTTTCGGCTTGATGGGACGCGGGAAAACGGGCCTATCTCCGTTTTAATTTACTAGTGCGATGAGGCAAACCGATGATAGTGAACAAGATGATGTACGGCTTCGTCGTGATAAGCCTTATCTTGGTCGCGTTTGGCACGCTGCAAGCGGCGCCGGTGCGCGAGCAGCGCCTTGCCGCGACCATCACGGCGATCGGCGGTGGAAACGCAGTGGTGGCGGGTGGCGGCGGGTATAGCAGCGGCGGCGGGTTTGCGCTGCACGGCACGGTCGGCCAAGCGGTGGCCGGCAGCTCGAGTGGCGGCAACTATGCTTTGCACGCCGGTTTTTGGACGGATGGCGGGAGGTGGCCGGTCTATGTGCCGGTAGTGAGCAGGTAGGCGCTTAGGCTGGTGGTGGTTGTATATCGCCGAGGATGGTGAGGTTGCAGGGGGATGCGGGTAGACGCCGCTCTCCCTCTTGCTGCCTAAGCGAGTGTTCAAGGGCGAACAGAACCAATGAGCGTATGTATGGTTGATGGCGTTGCGATGAGTTAGTTGGCCCTCATCCCCAGCCCCTCTCCCGCGCCAGCGGGAGGGGGGACGGCCAGAACATCTGTGGCGCCCGGCCCTTCAGGGCCGGGCTAGGCTTACGAAGCCCGCTGCGCGGGCTGCTAGCCCTCACCCCCCAGCCCCTCTCCCGCGCCAGCGGGAGAGGGGACGGACGGAACATCTGTCCGGCGCCCGGCCCTGAAGGGCCGGGCTAGGCTTACGAAGCCCGCTGCGCGGGCTGCTAGCCCTCACCCCCCAGCCCCTCTCCCGCGCCAGCGGGAGAGGGGACGGACGGAAGATCTGTCCGGCGCCCGGCCCTTCAGGGCCGGGCTAGGCTTACGAAGCCCGCTGCGCAGGCTGCTGGCCCTCACCCCCAGCCCCTCTCCCGCGCCAGCGGGAGAGGGGACGGACGGAAGATCTGTCCGGCGCCCGGCCCTGAAGGGCCGGGCTAGGCTTACGAAGCCCGCTGCGCAGGCTGCTAGCCCTCACCCCCAGCCCCTCTCCCGCGCCAGCGGGAGAGGGGAGCGGAGAATCGAGCGTTGAGGCATTGCATAACGAGGATAACACAGCGTTTCATCCCCCTACTGCTCGCGGGTGATCCGCCGCACCGCTTCGCGCAGCAGGGCCGTGACGATGGCGGCGTCGCGGCGGCTGAGGGCAGCGCGGGTGATAATGGCGCGCAGGCGCTGGCGGAGCGAGCGGCCTTCACCGCTCTTGACGAAGGCGGTGGCGGTGATGAGTTGGTCGAACATGGCGGCGAGTTGGTCGAGCTCAGCTTGGGTGGCGGGAGGTTCAGCAGGTGGCGGCGGCGGTACGGATGGCGGCGTAACCTGTTGCAATTCGTAGAGGGTGAGCAAGACGGCTTGGGCGAGGTTGAGGGTGGGGTAGGCCGGATTGACCGGTAGGCTAACGATCTCGTGGCAGCAGTTCAGTTCGGCGCGGCTGAGACCATTGCCTTCGGCGCCGAAGAGCAACCCGACCGGCCCGGCGCTTGCGGCGCGCTGGCGGGTCTCGGCGGCCCATTGCCGCACATCGTTGCGCCACGGCAATCCGGGGTGAGGTCGGTCGCTCAGGCCAACGAGATGGCGAATATCGGCCAGTGCGCTGGCAAGATCGGGGTAGATCGTAAGCTGATCGAGCACCGGTTCGGGGCGGTGGGCCACGGCGGCGATAGCGGTGTGATCGAATGGGGCCGGCTCAACCAGCCGCAGATGGCGAAAGCCGGTGTTGAGCATGGCCCGCACCACGGCGCCGATGTTGCGCGGGTCTTGCGGACGATGGAGAATAACGACGATTTCGTTCATAGAATGGTATTTTACCGCAGAGGGTGCGGAGGATTTTTACCGCAGGGGACGTAGAGGGCGCAGAGGGTGGGGCGATCGTTCGACGCTCGTGGTCGTGATGTTTGGGAAGTGGTCATCATTTCAAAATATAATACGTTGCCCGCTTATCGCCCACTTTCAGCAGCAAACCGCGCGACACGAGATCGGACAAATCGCGACGGATGGTCTCGGCGCTCACGTCAGGATACATCTCTTGCAGATCGCGGTTGGTAATGCGCTGGTGCTCAACCACGAAGAGCAACGCCGCAATCTGGCGATCGTTGAGCCCCATCCGCCGCCACGCGGTCGTATCAACGCCGCCGGGCAGTTCTTCGGCGATGGGTTGGCCGGGGAGAATGACCAAAAAGCCGGCTGCCGTCTCGCGGAAGGTGGCTGGAGGGAGGCCGGCGGCAGCCAATTGGCGGAGTATCCGGTCGATCCCGTAGCCAAGACGCTCGACCAGACCGAGATCGGCCAGCACCTGCACAAGCGCCGGATTGCGCGAAAAGCGTTCGGCGCGGATATTGTCGAGCGTGACATGGCCGGGCAGGCGTCCGGGAGAATAGACTTCGAGCCGGTCACTGAATAGCGTGATGCGGATGCCCTCGCCGCGGGCCGCGTAATCGCGGTGAGCCACCGCATTGACCAGCGCCTCGCGTACTGCGCCGGGAGGGAATTGCGTCCAATCCTCGCGTTCGAGACCAACCATGCGCGACCCTTTCCGCATGTGCTCATTCAGCCAGCGCTCGGCGCGGCGAATAGCTTCGGGCAGCGGCGCGCAGATATCTTCCCGCTCGAAGACATCAGCCGGCTCGCGCCCGCGGTAGCGCACCAGCGTGATCTCGGCGTGGGGGAAGCGGGCAGCGACATCGCGGCCAAACAACAGCAAACCGGCATTGGTCGGTGCGCCGTCGATCAGGCAGCCACGACGCGCGAGCAGCGCTAATGGATCGTCGCCGGCGGGAGGGCCAACGCGGCGGGCATAAGCGGCGATCAGATCGGGATCGAGTTCGGTGAAGGTCGCGCCGGGAGGAACCTGCCGTTCCCAGCCGAGATCGGCTCGCTCGCTAAACAGGCGGTGCAGCGCCGCCGGTGAGAGTGGTTGGTTACTGGCACCCTCGCGGCGCAGGTAACGGCCATTAACTGAGTAGACATAAGGTAAACCGGCAGGCACTTCCACGATGACAACGGGCATATCGTGGTAAACAACGACTTGGGGCAGCGGGATAATCAGCGGCGGCGTGCAGGCCAGCGCCGCCGACAATGCTAGCTCGATAGCAGCGGCAGGATCGCGCAGCGGGGCGAGTTGTGGGCCGCGTCCGCCGCTGATCACCAGCGCGCCGCCGTGGGCATTGGCCAGCGCTGCCAGCGACTCAGCGATTTCGTCGGGACGTTGGCGATCACCGGCAAAGGCAAGGCGCGGCCCCGGCGGCTGGCCGGGCAAGGCGGCAATAGGGGACGATTCCATGCAAACCTCCGCCACAGAGCGAACACACGTGCTATTATAGCAGATGATATGCTCGCATCGAGCGGGCACACGAATGCTCAGCCGCGTATTATTCTGAAATGCTCCATAAGGCCGCTTATGCCCTCTGCTCGCACCCATGATCTCATTACTGTCCTCAGCGGCGCAGCGATCACCCCGCTGGCGTATTATGCCTATCTGGAATACACGCCGGTTGCGCCAGATACCGCCCTCGCCTATAGTCTCTGGCTCGGCGGCGCGCATCTGCTATCGGGAATCATGTTCTCGCCCGACCTCGACATTGACTCGGCAATCGACAACCGCTGGGGGATCTTCTTCTGGATCTGGCGGCCTTATATGTGGCTCATCCCGCATCGCGGCTTTTGGAGTCATAGTCTGGTCATCTCACCGCTGTTGCGGCTCGGCTATTTTGCGGCGGTCGTGTACGGGTTGGCGTTTGCCGTCGTCTGGTCACTGGGGCAACTCGGTATGACGACGCCGGCCTACCATCGCGAATGGGCAGCGTGGGTGCAAGAATTGATACGAGCGCATCCCACAGAGACATGGGCCTTCGTCATCGGCTTCTGCACCGGCAGCGCCGCGCACACAATCGCCGACTGGCTGGTGACGAAAGGCAACTGGCTGCTGGGAGGGTATGGCCGGCGATTACGGCGGCGCTATCGCAACCACGATCAATGGCTGCCACGCCAAGAACGGCAGCGGCAGTGAACTTTTCGGCTGTTCAATACGTCTGATCTAAAACAGGAAAAAGAGGGTGAGGAATTGCGCCTTGTTTAAGGTTGTGGCGCAGATAGCGTCACCATCTTGCTGGTGATAAAGAAAGGGATCAGCGTATGCGCATTCAATCGGGCGACCGCTTTTTATGGGGCATTGTCGGCGGCGCCGTGGTCTTGGCGATTATTGCGGTTGTGATCGTGTTAACGCGCGCCGCACCGGAATACCGCGCCGGCAACGGCCCGGAAGACGTGGCGTTCAATTACATACTGGCGGTGCAACGGGGCGATTATGATCGCGCTTATAGCTATCTCTCGCCAACGTTGCCCGGCTATCCGCGCAGCGCGCAAGCCATGCGCGATCAATTGCAGCGGTTTGGCGTTTCTGATAGCGATACGAGCTACGCGATCATCAATACCGCGATCAACGGCAATCGGGCCACGGTAACGGTACGGGAGACGAACGTTTATCGCGGCGGTCTGTTTGGCAGCTCGCAATCAAGCAACACCTTTACGATGGAATTAGAGCAAACGGCTGCCGGCTGGCAACTGACCAGCAGTTCCGGCTGGCGGATCTGGATGTGGTGCTGGGAGCAGAAGGAGGGCTGCTGATGGCAGTCGTACGGCGATGGTATCTCTACATCAGCGCCACGATCGGGTTGCAAGGATTTGCATGGTCGCTGATCTGGCTGCTGTACGGCGTTTTGGTCGCATCTATCCGGCCATCAATCAGCGCAACCGCGTTCCAATTAGCAGCGCTCGTGATCTGTTTGCCGCTCTGGCTGATCCACTGGCTATGGGGCGAGCGGCTGGCGCGGCGTGATCCTGACGAGCGCGCGTCAGCGGTGCGCAAGCTCTACTTGTATGGCAATCTGGCAGCGTTTTTGATCCCGTTGACCGGCAGTGTCTATGAGTTGCTCGACACCGTATTCGCGTTGCTGAGCGGCGCGCGCCGCACCGATCCGCAAGCGCAAATCTGGTACGGTGTGATTGCCTCGCTGGTGTTAGGTGCGCTGTTTGCCTATCACAGCGTCGTGGCGCGCAACGATGCCCATCAAGCGCCGCTGGCCGGCGCGGGGGCGCTGGTGCGGCGGGTTTACTTGCTCTTTGCCGCTGGGGCCGGCTTGGTGATCTGGGCGAATGGCGTGATGGATCTCATCCGGCTGATTTTCGGCTCAGCGAGCGGCACCGCCATCGTCCAACTCCTCATCAGCGCTATGCTGAACGTGTTTATCGGTTTCATTGTCTGGTTAGGCCATTGGTGGCGGGCGCAGCGTCTCTTTGCCAGCGCCGATGAAGATGAACGCGGTTCAGCATTCCGCAAGTTCTACCTGTATCTGGTGATTGTCGTCGCTGCCATCACCGCCGTGACGAACGCCACCTTCTTGCTGGCTGGGGTGTTCCGCGGCCTGTTGGGCCTACAGGTCGAAGGCAACCTCATCGACGTAGTGGCGCCGATGGTCGTCTTGACCGTGGTTGCGCTCTACCATGCTTCCGTCATCCAAACCGACGCAGCGGCGATTGCTGAGGGGCCGCGGCAGGCGGGGGTGCGGCGGCTGGCGTGGTATTTGGTGGCTGCGATCGGCCAAGTGGCAGCGCTGGTTGGGATCGGCGGCCTGCTCAGCGTCATCATTCGCGGGCTTGCCGGCGCTGACGCGATCGCCGATCTGCGCGAACCGTTAGCGTGGTTTGGGGCGACTTTGGTCACAGGCTTGCCGATCTGGGCAATATGCTGGCGGCAGATACAGCGCGCGGCGGCTATGGCTGGCGAAACCGGCGTTGCCGAACGCAGCTCACTGGTGCGGCGGATCTACCTCTTTGGCTTTTTGTTTGTCGCGTCGCTCACCTTACTCTCGGCCTTGATCTACATGCTCTTCCGCTTGATTAGCATTGCGTTGGGTGAGCCATTCAGCGGCAACTTGCTGGCCGATCTAGCGCAGGCGATCGCGTTTGGCCTGATAGCGGCAGGGGTACTGGTCACACATGGGTTCGCATTGCGCGCCGACACCCGGATGCGCGAAGCGGCTGAATTGAGCCGGCAAGCGCAGGTGCGGGTAGCGGTGTTGGCTGAGGGCGCATTAGCGGAGCAGATTGCCGGCGTGTTACGCCAACAGTTCCCGCAACTGGCGCTTACGATTGCGGGTGGTGCGCCTGACGCCGATGCGCAACTGGCTAGCGCCGATCTGATCGTTGGCGTGTGGCAGCCAACCGGCGATCCTAGCAGGCTCAATCGCTACCCAGCACGCAAGTTGTTCGTCCCAGTAGCCAACAATAATTGGGCTTGGGTTGGGATTGAGCCGGCGGCAGCGGCGAACATTCCGGCCCAGCTTGCGCAGGCCGTGCGGCAGACGCTGGCCGGCGAACCGTTGCGTCCGCAGCGTGGGGTGGGGGCAGGGGCGATTGTGGGGGCGATCGTTGCAATCGTGATCGTGGTCTTTATCATCGTGGGGATGGTGCAGGTGGCGTTGTTTGCATTCACGTAACGACTGATCACCAAGACATCGTCGGAGACAGGGGCCGCACCGCGAGGCGGCCCCCAAGGGGTTAACGGGCAACCGGATCGGCGTGCTCCGCTTCATCCGCCCGATCGAGTGCAATATCGGCCAGCGCCGCCGGATCGTTGCGCGGTTCGAGGTGGGTGAAGACAGTGCTGTTGGGTACCGCGGCGCGCACCGCAGCCTCAACCTGTTCGGCCATCGCGTGCGCCTGCTGAATGCTCCACGTATCGGGCACGAGCAGGTGAAACGAGATAAAGCGGCGTGCGCCGGATTGGCGGGTGCGCAAGGCGTGATAATCACAGCCATAGTCGCCGAGATCGGCGAGCGCGGTCTGAATAGCCGCCAGCTCGTCATCGGGCAGGGCCGTATCCATCAACCCCAGCACTGCGCGGCGCACCAGTTGGATGCCGGTCACGGTGATATTCACCGCCACTGCTAATGCAATCAGCGGGTCAAGGATATACCAGCCGGTGAGCGCCACCAACCCGATCCCGGCCACGACGGCAACCGACGTCCACACATCAGTCATGAGATGCTGGCCATCGGCTTCAAGGGTGAGCGAGTCGTGTTTGCGGCCAGCGCGGAGCAACACCATCGCCACTGTGCCGTTAATCAACGTAGCGATGCCGGCTACCGCCAAGCCAGCGGCGGTATGGTCGAGCGGCTGCGGCGCAAACAGGCGTTGGAACGCCGTCCAGCCAATCCCGCCGGCAGCGATAATAATCAGCACACCCTCGATCACCCCGGCGAAATACTCGGCTTTGCCGTGGCCATAGGCGTGATCGTGGTCGGCGGGACGGGCAGCGATGGTCAGCATCCAGAGTGCCATCACCGCGGCGGCGAGATTGACCAGCGACTCAAGCGCATCGGCCAGCAAACCGATCGAATCGGTCAGCCAATAGGCAACCAGCTTGAGGCTGATCGTCGCCACAGCAGCGGCAATCGAGAGCCATGCATAACGGGTTAGCGTGTGTCGCTCGCTCACGTTGATACTCCTCTGTATTTCCCATCACTTGCAAGGATAGCCGGAACAAAGCGATTTTGGCAAGATCGCAGCCGATTCTTTGGGCGACGTGATCGGACAATTTCGCAATAACGAAATTTGGTGATCGCTTCTCGTGTATACTACGAAGAGCGAGCATCAGGCATCGAGACCTCTGGCAAGGAGCGCCATCCCATGAAGATTTACACGCGCACCGGCGATAACGGTGAAACAGCTCTGTTTGGCGGGCCGCGAGTGCGGAAAGACGTGCTGCGGGTGGAAGCGTACGGCACTGCCGATGAATGCAATTCGGCGATTGGCGTGGTGCGGGCAGCCGGAGTTGATCCGGCGCTCGATGCGGCGCTGGCGGTGGTGCAAAACCAACTGTTTGTGGTGGGATCGGATCTGGCTGCGCCAGAGGAATCGCCCTACATCCCGCGGGTAACGGCTGAGATGACGGCCTTTCTCGAAGCGCAGATCGATGCGATGGAAGCCGAATTAGCGCCGCTCAAGCAGTTTATTCTGCCCGGCGGCACTGCCGCTGCGGCGTATTTGCATCTGGCCCGCACCATCTGCCGGCGCGCCGAGCGGGTCGTCGTCTCGTTGGCCGCCGAAGAGGCGATCAATCCTGAGATCGTGCCATACCTCAACCGGTTGTCAGATTTTCTGTTTGTTGCGGCGCGTGTTGCCAATGCGCGGGCCGGTGTGGCTGATGTGCCGTGGCAGAAGCCGTAGCGGCGGGTTGAGGAGCGGAGCCGGAGGTTTGGAGTGCGGCAATGCAACTGCCGCACTCCCCAATTTATGACGATAACGCCCCAAACAGTTGGTTAAAGAATGCCGGATCGAAATAGGCAATGGCGCCGCCGGCAATGGCGAGCGCCAGCACAACCGCGAGCGTGATAATCAGCCAGCGGGGCGGGGTGCGGCGGGTGATGCGCGTGTTGACATTGCCGACGGTGAATGAGAACGCCGGCGATTTTTCGTCAACTTGATAGCGCGAGCGATACTCGGCTTCGGCAGCCGCTGAGTCGATGCCGAAATAGCTCGCGTAGGCGCGCATCATGCGCAACGCCGCCGGCCCACGCGGCAACAGCGACCACTGTTCATCTTCGATCGCCTGCAAATAATACATACGCACCTTGATATCGTTCTCGATCTGCACCAGCGTCAAATGGCGGCGCTGGCGTTCGGCGCGCAAACGGCGACCAAAGCTGGCCTGCTCTTCGCTTTCGGTCAACTGGCGAATCGGCGTGCTCTCGGTGTTGCGCAGCAGCGCCAGTTCTTCGGCCTCGCTCATGAAGACCGGCTCAGGCTCTTCCTCGGCGGGGCGGCGCTTGCTCGGCATTGCAGGAGTCTCCTCAACGGTAGCGGCGGTCGCCACCGGCTTCGCCGGCGCGATCACCGGCGCTTCCGGCAGCATACGGGCTTGAATGCGGGCTAACAGCTCGCCGGTGCGGTACGGTTTAGTGACATAATCGGCAGCGCCGGCAGCAAACCCGCGCATCACATCTTCTTCCAACCCGGCGCTGCTCAGCACGATCACCGGTTGCAGGGCCGCCAGCCGCGGAAGCGCTTCCCAACCGGCATCGCGCTCAGTGCGCACTTCGAGCAACACCAGATCGGGGTGCTCGCGGGCGCATTCGCGTTCGGCGTGGGCAATGATGCTCGTATTGAGCACGCGATAGCCGGCTTCGCTGAGTTGTTCTTTGAGTTTCGCCGTGAAGGCGACATCATCGTCTATAATGAGAATAGTGCGCATAGCGATATCTTTATCATATAGCGCGCACAATGATTGTTGCGCGCGGCGGTATTATACCATGCTCGTTTGGGTACTGCCGTGGCAGGTGGGAATGGCCACGGAAACATACAGGTTGTTATTGGGCGCGAGGAAGTGGCCCCCACCCCAACCCTCCCCCGGAGGGGGAGGGGCGAGGGGTGGGGGAAAGTTCTAACGCTTGTGCGCGCAGGAGACAGTGTTACTGCACTGCGCTCGGCGCATAATGACAACGGGGCGCGGCGAGACGCTGTCTCGTTGTCATTGCGAGGGAGCGGCGGCGTCCAGCGTCGCTGGATGCCGCCCGACCGAAGCAATCTCCCACTTGAGCGGGAGTCAACACTGTGCGGTTGGCGCTCGTGCTTGCAAGCGATTGCGTCACCGTATGGGGTAAGGCGGAGCTTTGCCTCTACAGTGTGCCCTCGCCTTGGCGAGGAGAAAGACCAAACATTCAACAATGTGACTAAACTTGATTCATAACCATTCGGATAGCCACACTGATATGCAGACACGTTACGATGTAATTGTCGTTGGGGCCGGCCACGCCGGTTGCGAGGCGGCTCACGCGGCGGCCCGGCTGGGGTGCCGGACGCTGCTATTAACAATTGATCTCGACAAGCTGGCCCATATGTCGTGCAATCCGAGCATTGGCGGGCCGGCGAAGGGCCATCTGGTGCGAGAAATTGACGCGATGGGCGGCTTGATGGGTCGCATCACCGATCGCAGTGCGATCCAAATTCGCTTGTTGAACGAGAGCAAAGGGCCGGCGGTGCAATCGTTGCGGGCGCAGTGCGATAAGCGGTTGTACGCGCGGTTGATGAAAGAGACGCTGGAGCGGGTGCCGAATCTCGATCTGCGCCAAGCGATGGTGGAACGGATTGCGCCGCCGAGCGCTGATACCCAGTGCTTTACGGTGACGACCCACACCGGCTGGCGCTACCTCGCGCCGGCGGTGATTTTGACCACTGGCACCTTCTTGCGCGGGCGGGCAATTACCGGTGAGGCAATGTGGGGGGCGGGACGGGCCGGCGAAGCGCCGGCAATGGCGTTGAGCGAAGACCTTGCGGCGCTGGGGTTCCCGCTGGTGCGGCTAAAGACTGGCACCCCGCCGCGACTGGCGGCAGCGACGATCGACTTCTCGTTGACCGAATTGCAGCCGGGCAGCGATAAGCCGCTGACGTTCGGCCACTACTACGCCGAATTGGGTGAAACGATACCGCCGCCGGACTATCACGGCCCGCCGGCGCCGGTCTACCCGCACCCGCAGCTTGATGGCTGGCGACCGCAGTTGCCCTGCTATCAAGTGCATACCACGCCGGAGTTTCACGCCCTTATTCGCGACAATCTGCACCGCGCGCCACTCTTTAGTGGCATTATCGAAGGGGTAGGGCCGCGCTATTGTCCGAGCATCGAAGACAAGATCGTGCGTTTTGCCGACAAAGAGCGCCACAGCCTGTTTCTGGAACCGGAAGGCTGGACGACCTCGGAGGTGTATGTGCAGGGGTGCAACACCTCGCTGCCCGAAGATGTACAGTGGGCGATGCTGCGCTCGATCCCGGCGTTGCGCAATGTCGAGCTGATGCGGATCGGCTACGCTATCGAATATGACGCGGTCGCAACCGGCGAAATTACCGCCGATATGCAGACCCGGCGGCTGCGCGGCTTGTTCTTTGCCGGGCAGATCAACGGCACGACCGGCTACGAAGAGGCGGCGGCGCAAGGGTTGATGGCCGGCATCAATGCGGCGCGTTACGTGCAAGGCAAGCCGCCGGTCATTCTGGGCCGGGCCGAGGCGTACATTGGCGTCTTGATCGACGACCTGACCACCAAAGAGATTCGCGAACCGTACCGCATGTTTACCTCGCGGGCCGAATACCGGCTGATCTTGCGCGGCGACAACGCTGATCTGCGCTTGACGCCGCTCGCGTATGAGCTGGGGTTGGTGGATGGCGAGCGGGCGGCGGTGGTTGAAGCGCGGCGCGCGCAGACCGAGCAGGCGGTGCAGCAAGCGCGCGAGCGGCGTATCTACCCGGCGGCGGCGATCAACGCGGCGTTGGAAGAACAAGGCATCAAACCGCTGAGCCAGCCGGCGACAGTGGCCGAAGTGTTGGCCCGGCCTGATGTGCGCTACGACCAGCTCCGCGCCGCCATCCCCGATCTGCCGGAACTCGCGCCGGCGGTGGCCGAGCAACTCGAAATCGCCTGCAAGTATAGCGGCTACATTGCCCGTCAAGAGCGGGAAGTGGCGCGTATGCAGAAGATGGAGCACCGGCGCATCCCGCCCGATTTCGATTACACCGCGCTGCCGGGACTGCGCAACGAAGCGCGGCAGGTATTGATGCGGTTCCGCCCGGCGACGCTGGGGCAGGCCGGGCGGTTGGCAGGCATCAATCCGGCTGATGTGGCGATTGTGTTGTTTGCGTTGGAGCGGCGGGCAGAGGCGAACGCAACACCGCCGCAATCGCCGCCACTACCCGTTCCAGATCAGCCTGTTCGATGATCAACGGCGGCAACAAGCGCAACACGTTGGGGCCGGCGGGCAAAGCCAGCACGCCGTGATCGAGCAACGCGGCAATCACCGGTTGCGAACGGCTCTTGAGTTCGAGGCCGACCAGCAACCCCAAGCCGCGCACCTCGCGCACGGCGGGCAAATTGAGATCGCGCAGCGCCTGTAGCAACCACGCCCCCTTAGCTGCCGCCTGCTCAGGGATGCGCTCTTCGCGATAGACGCGCAGGGCGGCGCGGGCAGCGGCGCACGCCAGCGGGTTGCCGCCAAAGGTCGAACCGTGGGTTCCCGGCGGCAAAGGGCCAAACCGTTCATGAAGAGCGACGGCCCCCATCGGCACCCCGGCAGCGATACTCTTGGCCAAAATCAGGATATCGGGCGTCACCCCGCTGTGTTCAATCGCAAACAGCTTGCCGGTGCGGCCAAACCCCGTCTGCACTTCATCCACCAACAACAGCGCACCGGTGGCCGCGCAAATCTCGGCCACGCCTGCGAGATACCCGTCCGGTGCGGGCCGCACGCCACCCTCGCCCTGTACCGGTTCAACCAGCACCGCCGCCGTCTGCGGGCCAACCGCAGCGCGGAGCGCATCGAGATTACCGTAAGGCACGTGGCTAAATTCTGGTACCAGCGGCACAAACGGCTCGCGATACTTGCTCTCCCACGTTGCGCTCAGCGCCCCCATCGTGCGGCCATGAAACCCGCGCATCGTCGCGATAATGCCGGGCCGCCCGGTGAGCAAGCGGGCAAACTTGAGCGCGGCTTCAACCGCTTCGGCCCCGCTATTGCAAAGAAAGATGCGGGACGGGAACGGCAAAGCCGCCGCCAACTCAGCCAGATACGCCGCGCGCACATCGTTGGGGAAGATCTCAGGGCAACTGATCAGCCGTTCAGCTTGCTCGCGAATCGCAGCCACAATCGCTGGATGGCTATGGCCGAGGTTGGCCGCGCCCTGCCCGCCCACGCAATCGATGTACATCCGGCCTTCGGCATCGTACAGATGCGCCCCTTCTCCGCGCACAATCGCCAGCGGGCGCTTGGGGTACAGACCGCTGGTATACTGCGCCTCTTGGGCAATAATATCGGCATTGGTCACGAAGGTATGGGTCACTCCGGTCTCCTTTCCACCAACCCAACCCGTTCAAGCGCGGCGCTGACCAAAGGCCAGATCACGCGATGATCGGCCACATTCTGGTCGCGGCGGGTGCGAATCTCGATCACATGCAGACCACCGGCCAAACTCGTTTGCAAAGCGGCTTGGGCCGCCGGCCAATCGACGGCCAGCGTATAACGGGCGCCGTGCAGAGCAGCCAACGGCGCAAAATCGATCCCGTGCGGGGTGCCGAACAACAACTCAAACTGGTCGGTCTCGCTGGCCTGAGGCAAAAACGAGAAGATCCCGCCACCATCATTATTGATCAAGAGAATAGTGGCATTGAGCTGATGCAACCGCGCCGCCAGCAAGCCATTGGCATCGTGCAACAACGAGAGATCGCCGAGCGCCATCACCAACGGCGTCGCGCCGCCGGCAGCCAAGCCGAGCGCGGTCGATACCAAGCCATCAATCCCATTCGCGCCGCGATTGCCGAGCACCGCCAGCGGCAGCGCGCGCGGGCCGAGGAAACTATCGCAATCGCGCACCGGCATTGAATTGCCGACGAACAGCGTCGTACCGGCAGGCAGCCACTCGCCGAGGCGAGCAAACAATCCCGGCTCGCTGATCGTTGGCTGAGCCAGCAAATGCTCATTCATCGCCGCGCGGGTCACCCGCTCGGCAGTTAGCCATGCCCGCAACCACAGTGTCGGCCCCTCGCGTTGGGACGAGGCCAGCGCATCGGCCAGCGCCATACAAAACCAATGTTCATCAACCGGCAGATGCTCGGTGGCGAGACTAGTCGGTTCACGCCAACCGGCCCCGCCATCGATCACCAGTTGGCGGGCCTGCGGATGACGCTGCAGGTAGAGCAAGACTGGCTTGCTCGTCGGCATCGCGCCAAACCGCAGCACCACCTCCGGCGCATACGCAGCGGCAAACCGCTCATCGCGCAAAAAGGCGTCATACGCGCCGAGTACAACATCATCGACATGGCGGCCATAGCGCACGCCAGAGAGCGGATCGGCCAAAATCGGGAAGCGCAAGCGATGGGCCAGCGTCACCAACAGCGGGCCAAGATCGGGCGGGCAATCGGGGCCGGCGATGATCAACCCGTGCCGGTACTCAACCAGACTGGTCGCCAGCGCAGCCAGCTCGGTACCGCCGAGCATCCGGCGCGCCGGCGCCACCTGCACCGGCGTAACCGGCGCGGCCAACAGCGACGCCAGCAGCGCGCGGTCGGGCACCAACGGCTCGCGGAAGGGCAGGTTGAGATGCACCGGCCCGGCGGGAGCGCTGCGCGCTGCCCCAATTGCTCTGCCAAGCGTGGCGCGCAAAAAAGGCACGAGCGGCGTATGCGGCGCCGGCAGATCAACAAACCAGCGCACATTCCGGCCAAAAATCCCAATCTGGTCAATTGTCTGCGGCGCGCCATTATCGCGCAGCTCAGGCGGACGGTCGGCAGTGAGCAACAGCAACGGCACACGGGCAAGATTAGCCTCAACGACTGCTGGCAAGAGATTTGCCACTGCGGTGCCCGATGTGCAAAGCACTGCTACCGGCGCATTGCGGGAGCGGGCCATGCCCAGCGCAAAAAAACCGGCGGAACGCTCATCAAGATGCATCCACACTCGCAGGTGCGGATGGCGCGCAACCGCCAGCGCCAACGGCGTACTGCGCGAACCGGGACAGACCACCACGTCATGCACCCCGCTCGCCGCCAGACCATTCGCAATCGCCGCCACCCAATGAGTCAGCGCATAAAGATGGGTTGAAACATCGCTCATCGTTTATCCCTTGTCGGCCCTCACCCTAGCCCCTCTCCCACTGGCGTTGAGGGGCGGACAGACATCTGTTCTGTCCGCCCTTGAACCCTCTGACCCGGAGGATTGGAGTGCAGGAACGTTGCGGCATCGCACAGCCAAATAGGTTGTTCGCCCCTCTCGCCATACCGGCGGGGCAAGGGAACCATGCTGGATGAGCGGGAACAGACTCTCGCGCTAGCCAATCATCTCTTCGCCTGCCCCCAGCGCCCCCAGCATAGCGCGCAACTTGATGCGCGTTTCGGCCAACTCCCGTTCCGGATCAGAAGCGGCCACAATCCCGCAGCCGGCAAACAGGGTCGCCTCGCGGCGGCCAATCAACGCCGAACGCAGCGCCACCGCAAACTCACCATCGCCGCGGGCATCGACCCAACCGACCGGCGCAGCGTACCAACCGCGATCGAGCCGCTCGCGGGAGCGGATCCACGCCAGCGCCGCCGGGCCGGGTTTGCCGCCGACGGCGGGGGTCGGATGCAGCCGGCCAACTAGATCGAAAATATCGTAACCGGGCCTGATACATGCCGTCACCGGCGTAAAGAGATGCTGAACATTCCGCACCTGCATAATCTCAGGCGAGTCAGGCGCTTGCACATCGTCACAATACTCAGCCAGCGCCGAGCGGATCATCTGCACCACAAACGCATGCTCAGCGCGATCCTTCGCGCTCTGCAACAGAGCAGCGGCCAGCGCCGCATCTTCAGCCGGCGTCTTGCCACGAGGAGCGGAGCCAGCCAGCGCTGAAGCGGACACCCGGCCATCGCGGAGAGCGACCAAACGTTCGGGAGACGCGCCGAGAAAGGTACGACCGCCGCGCGCGATCGCAAACACAAAAGTATGCGGATAATCGCGGCGCAACACATCAAGCGTCGCCGCAGTATCGAATGGCTCAGCGCCGCGCAGACGGACAGCGCGGGCCAGCACCACCTTCTCAAGCGCGCCGGCGCGGAGATCAGCGATTGCATCGGCGACAATCGCCTTCCATTCGGCAGGATCAAGCGACACATCCACCTGCAAATCGAGCGGCGGACGGCGGGGACGCCACGGCAAACCTATCAATGCTTGCAAGCGACGAGCGGCGGCAGCGCCAAGCGAGAGCGTCGAACTACGCTCATCAACCATACCATTCACAGTGAGGGTCGTCACGTCACCGTGGCGAACGATCAGCAACCGCGGCAGCACCAGCAAGGCATGGGGATAATCACGCCACAACTCGCTAGCCGGCTGAGCAGGATCAAAGCGAAACCCAGCGATCGCCACTGGCCCCTGCACCGGCACATCAGGGTCAACCTCAATCACCGCCTCAGCCACCAACTGCCGCCACGCCGCAGCGCTAGCGGCGAACCGATCAACCTCAGACGGCGGGGTAAAACTCCATGCAGCGCCGAGACCGGTCAACTCAAAACCGGCGGCGGGCACGCTCCAAAACAACCGATTATGGGTCACACCGGCGCCACGGGCAAAGAGGGCCAACGGATCACGCAGCCCAACTTGGGTCGTCACACTCACCAACACCGGACGGCCCAAAGCACGCGCGCGCCGGCGCGCAATCTCAGCAGCCGCCTCCATGCGTGGCACTTCCCGCAGCGCAGCGGTCGTCACCCGCACACCCACTAATGGATTTGACATAATGGTTTACGAATGATAGCGAGTCACACCGAAACAGCGCACTCTACATCTCGACTCACTACATAGTAACACGTTTCCGGTCACGAATTTAAACCGCAAGCGGGCCGTTCGTGCGCTCCAGATTTGCTCAAATCGCCAACATTCGTTAAAATATGGTAATACAGATTTGCCCGGAACATGTCGCCACCATCATGCAACAACTACTCAAACACTACGTCGCGCCGCCACAATTTCCTCCAGCCACCATCACCTTCATCACCTTCCCGCTAATCGATACCATCCCGGAAAAAACGCTGCTCCAACTGAAACAAGAACAAAACCGGACGCAGGCTACGATCACCGCGCAGTACACTGGCGCCGAGCAACTCCATCACCTCTACCAGCTTGTCCAGCATCACTTCGAGCGGCTCGACGCGCTGTTAGATCAGGGCATTGCCGGCGGCCCGCAATGGCTGATTGAACCAGCGATTGCGCAGATCGTCAGTGATGCGTTAACTGAATTCAATGGCCGCTACTACCGGATGTTCGGCTACTGCATCATGCCCAACCACGTTCATCTCATCATTGAGCGCAGCAATGCGGTACCGATGTACCAATACTCGCTAGCCCGGCTGATCAAACGTTTCAAAGGCCAGACCGGCCGGCTCGCGAATGAAGTGATCAATCGCAGCGGCCCCTTTTGGCACCTCGATCACTACGAATACCCGATCTACCGGGCGGGAGAAGCCGAGCGCGTGCTGACCTACACCCAGCACAACCCGGTGCGTGCCGGTCTGGTATCGCATCCGCGCGAATGGCCGTACCGGTTTGACATTGCGGAAGAGTGGCGCGAGTGGTGAGGGTTTGCGAGAGCATGGTCAGGAGAGACGGCTCTGCAGGTCGTCTCTTCTGATCGGAAGCTACGCTTTCGGTGAGGGAAGGTGTGGGGGGATCCCGCCGCGCTCGTATCGAGCGTACCGGTTCACCCCCACGTGCGTGGGGGCAACGTATTCCGTTTGACGGCGCGCTGTTCTTTGTACGGTTCACCCCCACGTGCGTGGGGACAACCCCCGGTGGTTACTGCTGATGTCACGCAATTGCGGTTCACCCCCACGTGCGTGGGGACAACCATCCCCGCATTATACGAACTATTGTTCGGGTCGGTTCACCCCCACGTGCGTGGGGACAACATCCGGCCCGTGCCCGCCAATGCGCGTCTACGCGGTTCACCCCCACGTGCGTGGGGACAACCCCCCATCGGTTTTTTGGGGGGGGATTGAACCGGTTCACCCCCACGTGCGTGGGGACAACCTCGTGCAAACGCTTGATCTGTCAACCGATTGCGGTTCACCCCCACGTGCGTGGGGACAACGTTTCACGCGCAACCACTTGACAGATAAAAAACGGTTCACCCCCACGTGCGTGGGGACAACCTAAACCGGCCCGTGTTTTTGGCCCCCAACTGCGGTTCACCCCCACGTGCGTGGGGACAACCGTCAGCACTAACATCACCGCCCAGCGTTCCCCGGTTCACCCCCACGTGCGTGGGGACAACGTTTAACTCAGCGATATACACAGGCCGACCATCTGGTTCACCCCCACGTGCGTGGGGACAACGTGGATGTATTTCGTTCGCTGTGTAACGAATTTGGTTCACCCCCACGTGCGTGGGGACAACGCCAAAACCGTTTCACGAGCCGATGCGGTTGCCGGTTCACCCCCACGTGCGTGGGGACAACCACCGAGATGGCACGCACCCCGCGGGGCAATTCGGTTCACCCCCACGTGCGTGGGGACAACGGATCGAGCGACGGGATCAAATGATGATATTGCGGTTCACCCCCACGTGCGTGGGGACAACCACCATGTAACGACTAAGCAGGCTATCGATGTCGGTTCACCCCCACGTGCGTGGGGACAACAAAGGTGTGCAGATTGAGACGATGCGGGCCATCGGTTCACCCCCACGTGCGTGGGGACAACAGCCAGATGCTGCCGACCGAACCCGGATGATCCGGTTCACCCCCACGTGCGTGGGGACAACCACCATGTAACGACTAAGCAGGCTATCGATGTCGGTTCACCCCCACGTGCGTGGGGACAACAAAGGTGTGCAGATTGAGACGATGCGGGCCATCGGTTCACCCCCACGTGCGTGGGGACAACCCGCCCACGCAACAAGAGTGGCGCCGACGGCACGGTTCACCCCCACGTGCGTGGGGACAACTTCCTGACACCCCGTAACGTTCCGTACCTTTGCGGTTCACCCCCACGTGCGTGGGGACAACCCGCCCACGCAACAAGAGTGGCGCCGACGGCACGGTTCACCCCCACGTGCGTGGGGACAACTTCCTGACACCCCGTAACGTTCCGTACCTTTGCGGTTCACCCCCACGTGCGTGGGGACAACGAACGGCCAGCAACTCCATACGCCCCCCCTTACGGTTCACCCCCACGTGCGTGGGGACAACAGCCGGCCGCGTGGCCGGCCGGCCACGTTATCCGGTTCACCCCCACGTGCGTGGGGACAACCACGTTATCCTTGCTGATGAGGCGTGGCAATACGGTTCACCCCCACGTGCGTGGGGACAACACCAAAAACGCCAGCACGATCGCCCAAAGTAACGGTTCACCCCCACGTGCGTGGGGACAACCGGCGCGTCGTGCGGATGAGGTAGCGCTACTCCGGTTCACCCCCACGTGCGTGGGGACAACCTCTGGGCACTCGCATGGGCATTCCAGCTCTGGCGGTTCACCCCCACGTGCGTGGGGACAACATCCCTCGCGTCCATCCTGCCCTCCCAGTTTCCGGTTCACCCCCACGTGCGTGGGGACAACTTCGTCGGTGCTGTCCTGATTGGCTTGCTAATCGGTTCACCCCCACGTGCGTGGGGACAACAAAGGGGGGGGAAGCACGGCAAGAGGGAAGGCCGGTTCACCCCCACGTGCGTGGGGACAACAGCGATGCATACATTGCATAACAGTTGGCCAACGGTTCACCCCCACGTGCGTGGGGACAACACTTCCTCTTTCCGCATTCTAACGCGATCCTGATCTGAAATCAAGCGGTGAAGTCATAGTTCGCATCATTGCGGAATTTGCACGAGAAATAGCCCCTCGATCTGTACTAATTTGCGACTTGTCTGACCGCAACTGCGCAGGGCAAAGCCCTGTTCGTTGTTGGTCTGATAAATGAGGAAACCGGCTCCCTCCCGTAGTTCGCGACAGACGTGTTCCCAGAGGAGATCACGAACCATTGCCGAAAGCGTACCGACAAAAATTCCGGCATGCAATTCGAGCATCCATCGTGTTAGTTCACCGCGTAACCCGATTGGAACCCGTTCAACAATAATGACGGTCATTTTGGACTATTCCTCCTCGTCTCCATAGTTGATCCCACCAGCTACTTCGCCTTCGTCTGGATCCCACAATCCGCCCGGACGCGCGTAATAGCGATCAAATAGTTCAGATTCACGTTTGTCGAGTCCTTCGTGAGCAAAAAGTCGATCAAGATCGTTGATAATCCTTGCCAGTAGTCGCTGTTCGCGAAAGATGTCGCGACAGAGGTGGCGAACCCGGCTCTCTAGCCTATTCTCGCCTGCGGCGGTGCATCGAAATGCGGCGGGGATCGCAATGTCCGCTTTGTAAATGTCGGCGATGTCGTATACAAACGAAAGCATTTTTCCGGTGTGAATGAAGCCGAGGGCCGGTGAGTATCCGGCTGCAACGATGGCGGCATGCGCTATGCCGTAAAGACAACTATTGGCTGCTGATAGAGCGCGATTGATTGGTTCCGTGCGCCGCCAGTCGTTTTGTTTGTAGTGGCGGCCATCCCACTTGATACCGGTTTCTTTGCTCCAGCGCGCATAGCTTTCTCTCACTCTGACCCCTTCTTTGCCACGGATTTGCTTGATGCTGAGATTAGGTGGCAGTGGCTCTGGAAAGCGCATTTCATACATGCGCCGAACTACGCGCAGTCGTAGATCGGGATCGCTATGCATCGCGGCTTGTCGCAGCAAGTTGGCCGCTGAACGAGTTTCACCCATGCCAACCGCGTAGAATCTCACCCCCGCTTCACCGCTCCATGCTACGAGACAACCGTTTTCCGCAAGCGTTTTGATCGCTTGGTGGGTGATATTTGTTCCCGGTCCAAGCATCAGCAGAGTGAGCGTGGCGCATGGAATCGGTGTTTTGCCGTTTTTGTCGAATACAGCAATGGCTTTGTCATCTTGTTCGATCACGGCATGTTCAACATAGACAAAGCTCCAACTATCGCGTACTTTTGGCAAGATATGGAGATCGTGGATTGGCAACGTATTCCTCCTTTCGTGAGATGAGTGGTTGATGAGCTTCATGTTTTCTTTGCGCCATCAACCACTCTATCCGTCCTGAGCGGTTGTTCTACCCTGAAAAGGACTTCTTTTGGCGGCATGTTCGGTATAGATACGAGGTTACGTGATTGGATTGTTAAGGTGCAACGTCGTGCTATCCTCGTTACCGGCTAGCTGACGCTACTGATAAGAGACCAAAGCCAAACGCTTTACCGCTGCCGATGCCTTTGAACAATGCATTGCGGAATCGCTCGGCATCGGTAACTTCAAGCTGGCCGGTAAAGACGGTGGCACCAAACGTTAGTGGCATCGATTTACGGTCGTCGCCTACCGGACGATAGCCGCGTTCATTCGCTTGTTTGGCGGCCTGCGCGGCTGGAATGTTGGCATAGTGCGTCGTTAGCAGGCGAAAGCCGTGTTGCTCGCCTTTGCGAGCAAGCCATGCCAGTTGGTCTTCCTCACGTAGCAGCGCTACTCGCTTTCCCGCCAACGGATCGTTGTCTTCCAAATGCTGGCTTACTCGGCGGGTTGGGTTGGCTCGTAGACGGAAGACCAATTGCATACCATTGCTGATGCGTCCATATTCTTCATCGACCCGTCGCACTGCCGGATTACCACGCTCATCGGGCGCTGGGCCGAAGATGCGTGCTGGAAGTGCTGACCAGCTTGGTTGGGTCGTTGACTGGACGATTAGTCTGAACAAGAGCGGTTCTTGTTCAAGCGCTTCGAGCCGATAGAGAATGCCAAAGTGTTCGCGGGCTGACACACCTGCCGGCGCTTGGGGAAAGGCTGACAGGATGGTGCGATGTAACTGGTATGTGTCACTTACATCGCGCCGTACCCGGCTGTCACGAGCGTTGAGGATGAGACGTGAGAGGTAAACTTCCATCCTATCCCTCCAAGGTGTTGATGCTCGTCAGGTCGCCTGAAAGCGTGATCCAGATCTCACGTACATAGCGCGGACGGAACAGACGCCGTTCTGGGATGCCGATATTGTCATATTGGCGATTGCCGCTGCCGGGTTCGGTTTCGATCAATGCGCGCAGGGTGGATGGCTTTTGCTGTTCCCACGCTTGTAAGACCCGTTGCGAAAAGGTTGGTTCGTGCAACGCTTTGATGAGATTGGCAAATTGTCCGCTGCCGTCATAGATCGGGGTGGCCGGAATGCAGGCTTTGCGACCAAGGAACAGCGGCCAGATCGGATGTTGCACCGCAGCAGCCAGTTCTTCGATGAGATCGTCCGGCCCTTGCACCGCTACCCGGAACGATGCGTCGGCGAGATAGTAGCGCTCGGAGACATCCGTTTCTGGTTCACCGGTTTTTTGATTGATTTTGACTTTGATCCGGCCTTTATCCACTTCAGCCGATAGCACGCCGCCAATGTATGGTTCATCGTGGTAACGCGTTTTGTTGCCGGTTGTCGCAGCGCCGAACCGTCCCCCGCCAACGGTGTGATAGTCACGCAAAAGCGTTCCGGGTAGATCGACCCGTACCCCTATGCGTAGACGATCACTGAGATCGCGCAGACGGTGATCATCGCGACTCAAACCAAGCGCACAGCCGAGCAGGCCGATGATGCCTGATTTGGTGGGAGTATCGGCAGTGTCCCGTTCACGCCAGCGCGCCCGTAGGCCCCAAGCTTGCAGCGGCCCTTCCAGACGGAGAAAGAGCGTGTTCATGCATGCACTCCTTGCGCTGCCAGCCACGTTTGCAAAGCTGCCAGATCGGTGCAGGAAGTGGCGCCGTTTAATGTGAAGGGTACAGTGCTCAAGAAAGCACGCTCCGCTTTCAAGTTGTAGATGCCGTTGATCTGCGGAATGTAGTCTTGCAGCGCTTTGGCCGATGCTTCTAATAGCGACATCTGCGCAGTCGCGCGCACCGGTTTCACAAAGGCGTTCGCATAGCTGAGGGCAATGTTGTCGGTCCGCACCTCTACCAAAACGAGATCGGGCAGGTTGTGGGCGGCAAAGCTGTTTTGCTTGCCACTGGGAATGGCAAACATCGCCGCCTTGATCAACGCATGCACCGCCATAGCAGCGATGTTCTTATCCTCGTTCAGGTTCTTGACCAACGCTTCCCAGTCGATCGAGAAATACTTGTAGTAGGTGGCGCTGTTGAAGGTTGTATCGCCAATGAAGCCAGCGCCTGTTTCACCGGAAATGTCATCGACGGCGGTGTAGAAATCGAACTCAGTCTCAATCCCGTGGGTTGAGATGGCGTGCGCGACTTGCACCGCCGCATCAACGTCTTTGAACGGGCTTGAAGTGGTCATTCGCCCAAACATGGCGATATCCACTGAGTGCGGTTCATACGCGCCGATTTCGCCCACAAGGTTATCGCCTTGCAGGGCTTGTAAATAGTCAATGCCTTTCGTACGCACAATGTCGCTGAGACGGGTGGTCAAGTGATCGATGTCCTTTGCGGTCAAGAACATTAATTGGGCCGTCTTGAATTTCTCTTCACCGCCAGCAGCCGTTCCCTTCCCCTTGCCCCGTCCGCGTTTCTTGTCGCTGCTGTCCTCTTCGCTGCTCGGATTGCGCTCTCCTTTGCCAAGCCGCGCGGCGGCTTCGATGATCGCCTGCTTGGCCTCATCGGCCAGATCGGTGTGTTCAAGGCGCTTGCGCACCTCTTCAGGCAGCAGTTGCGTTCGTACGGCCAGTAAATGCCCAAGCTGCGCTTCTTCAAACGGGGTGCGGAAATGCGGCGACCAGCGGATGCTCCGTTTGATCGCTTGGCTTGAGATGCGGGCCCGGCGTACGCCGCCAAAAATGGCATCTTTCGGTTCATTGTTGTCGTCGCGGTTCAGGTTCGAGGGAGCGTGATTCTGCAAGAGATGCACTGCGATAAGCATGGTCATGGATCCTTTCACTCATATAGAAAGCTTATGCCGTCGCCGGCTGACCAACAAAGTAATCCCGTGCCCAGCGTAACTGGACGTAGCGATCCGGATGGTTCCACGCGAGCAGATCGTTCAGGAGTTGTCCCCAGTCAATCGCTTGTTCGCTGGCGGCAATGAGCCGCACAATTTGCCGCAAGCGAAATCGCAATTGATCAAGATCGCTATCGATCAGCGCTTGGAAGCGCCGATCAATACTTTCACTCTCGCGTAACAAGCGCGCCATGCGCAGGGTTGTCCCTAGTGTTACCCCATCGCTGCGCGCCTTTGCTAATGGGTAGAGCGTCGCGATGAGAAAGTAGATTTCTTCTTCGGGCCGTCCGGCAACTTCGTAAGGCAACGCTTGATAGAAGATCCGGTGGACATCGCGTGCTTCGTTCAGGGTGCGTCCGGCGTTGCGTTTGAGCCGTGCCCGTCCGGCATTGTCGAGCCGCGCCAGAGCGGTGATAAAAGCGGCAACCTGTTGTTGTCGCGGCGACATGTCACTCATCCAACCACTCCTTTCGTTTGGCGTAAAGCAGGCGATCACATTCGTGTTTTGCTTCGACGCGAGCGCGCAATTCGTCAGCGCGATTGCCGATCTGGGCTAGCGCCGCATCAAAACATTCGCGGGCCAGCGCAACAATGATTTGAACCCAGTTCCTTGCGATGTCGT
Organism: Chloroflexus islandicus; assembly: GCF_001650695.1. Lineage (GTDB taxonomy): Bacteria > Chloroflexota > Chloroflexia > Chloroflexales > Chloroflexaceae > Chloroflexus > Chloroflexus islandicus. The sequence continues at coordinate 66,065 of NZ_LWQS01000082.1, read as the reverse complement.
CACGTTGGTACGGTTGCGCGCGAGCCAGATCGTTGATGAACTGGCGAAAACGAAGACCCAATGCGCGCCAATAATCGGCGATCAGCCGTTCTCGCACGCTCTTGTAGCGGACAAGATCTTGCTGCTTAAGGCCGCTTGCGCCGCGTTCTGGCTTGAAATGGCGATTAAAGACGGCGTTGAGAATGCTGGCAATCTCGGTTGCCCGTCGCAATGCCTCGGCAACATACTCTGCGGTAGCCACGTCTACGAGCAGCGCTGGCGGCGCTTCTAACGATTCATCGAGCCACTCAAAGATTTTGGCTTTGCCATCAGTACGAATACCGATACAGCGGAAACGCACTGACTGGTGTTCCTTGAGCGAGCCGTGATCGATCAACCGCACAATTTGTTTGATAATCAGTGGCCGTTGTGCGGTCGTGTCCTCTTGCAACAATAAGTTGGTGTATTCGCGCCACAGCGCTTTCCCCTCTTCTGGCCGTATCGCTTGGATCTCATCCTTTTTCTGGCGGAACGCCACAAATGGATCGTCCCAAACGCCAATCTCTTTGCTCAGCCAGTGACCTTTCTCATAGAGCAGGTCGCGCACATACAGATCGGTATCGCGTCCACAGTTTGTGCATACCGTCTTGCCGATGTGCGGATACAGCCGCATCCGCCGGGCAGGAAAGGTGAGGCTTTCGAGATAACCGACTGCGCTGACTTCACGATCCTTTGCGACGATTGGCGGGTTGGTGGTCCAGATGGCCTCATGCTTGCGCTCCGGATCAGCAGTGCGTGGTTGGTAGTCAGGACTGACGAGTGAAAGAGCCAGCGTCTCAAATAAGGTATCGCCAGCCGGAAAAACGTAGATTGGCGGTGTCTTGTTGATAGAGGGAGGCATATTGCGTCCGTCTGCCAAGGCAAACGCTGGCACGGTAACCAACCCGCGTGCGCAGCAAGCCGGACAATAGGAGTGATCGTCGTCGGTGACGTGATGAAAATGGGTCCGCGCAGTAGCCACCGGCACTTCGGCAAACAGGCGGGCAATCGGTTGGGGATCGCCCCAATCGTTCTTTTGGCCTTTGGCTGGCTTCTTCCAACCGTCGAGGGGCACATCGCCGGTCTGGAGAAAAGGCGCTTCGGGGTGGAAGAGATCAAACCGTGGCCCATAGCGTTGCTCAAATGCGGCAATCTTTCCGGCGTCAAACGTTGCGGCTTGCAGCACATGTGCAATATCGTCCAAACTGGTTGGTTGGTAGATCGCTTGCACAATCGCGGCTAGCAGCCGGTGTGTGCCGCCAACGACCAACGGTGACGGATCACTCAGCGCGATCAGGTCGGGCGCTTGTAAAAGACAATCGCGAATACTGACCTCGTCGTCGCGATGATTGCTCCGGATCACGCGAATCCACGGCTCAGTCCAGAGATTAAACTGCGGTGATGGGTTCATAGATCCTCCTCATACCAATCCATAGCACCGTCTCCTTTTTCAATCACTAACCCCAAAGCTTTATCCAAACGGAGCTGCCGCCGGTTGATTGCACAACGATGGGTTTGCCGATCCAATGGCAGTGGATGCATGCTGCGCAGTGGCGTAGGGACATCAGACCACGGCCAGCGTAATGCGCGTGGACGCCTTTCATCGCGGTAGGCGGCAATAATGGCGCGGTCGCTGACCGGTACTGCGTGGGTGAGCAAATCTTTCATCTGGTCGAGCGTTGGCGGCACATCAGTAGGAATCCGGAAGGTGCCGCCGGGATCAAGCGACATTTCGCCCTCTAGGTAGTAGACTGGCACGAGCGATATTTGATCACCGAGCCGGGTCTTGGCTAATTGCCGGTTTGCCGCCTCGCCAGACTCGTCATCAATAAATGCCCTCCCGCCATCTTCTACAATTGCTCCTTTCCCAAGTGGGTCAGGGGTCAGCGGTTGGCGCGCCTTTGCGCGCTGCACCTCTAGCGTTTGTTGATAGTCTTGTTTCGCCTGCGCAATATCACCGGCATATTGGCTTGCCAGCGATTCCTCACTGTAGACAGCCTCAATCAGGGTGCGGTAATCTTGCGGCAACGTCACCAATCGCTCGTGTTCCAAGCTTTCCCCCAACGCGACAAAACTCCGCCAGAGGATGTAAGGTTCGTAAATCCCCTTCCAACGCCGCCAGTCAGGCTTGTTCCGTTCGCCGACCGGAACTGCTACTTCCAGCACCGGGACGCGATGGCGGTCTGGACGATGGCGTTGGTGGCGGTGCAGCCGGCCAGCCCGTTGTAAAAGCAGGTCAATGGGGGCAAAATCGCTGATCATCACATCGACATCGTAGTCGAGACTTTGTTCGAGCACTTGGGTGCCGACAATGATAATCCGCTGATCCGGCTGGCGTTGTGATGCTTTGCCTACGAGTTCGCCAATGCGCTGCTCACGTCGTTGCCGTTCATAGAGGGGGAAACGCGCGTGCAGCAGAATACAATCGCTGTTGGTAAGGTTGAGAAGCTCCTGATAGATCGCCTGCGCATCATCGACCCGATTGCAAATACGCGCTACTGCGCCGCCATCGCGCACAAGTTCAACTAACCGCCGCGCTTCTTCCGCCGGACTGTGAAGCTGGCGTAAGTGCAGTGTGAAGCGTTGCTCAGGGCGAAAAACGGCGAATGAGTGTTGCTCAGCTCTATTCTGGCTGTAGAGGGCCAGCAGCGGATAAGGCATGGGCATGGGTAGTGCTGGCAGGGTCTTTACGTTTAATCCTTTGATAAAGGCTTGGGCTAATTCGCGGTGGCGCTGTTGCGGCAGCGTGGCCGACAGCAAGATGACCGAGCATCCAAGCATTGATAACCACGTTAGGGTATGATCGATAATGACATTCATGTAGGTATCGTAGGCATGCACTTCGTCAATGATCACAACCTTGTTGGCTAGTCCGAATAGGCGCAACGGATAATGGCGCACGTTGAGACCGCCAAGCTCAACCTGATCCACCGTGCCAACCCCGAATGGCGCCAGCATAGCCTTCTTGGGGCCAACGAACCATTCCAAGGCTGAGCCGGCGCTAGCGCCATCAGCATCGAAGCGATCCCGGTCGGTGTAGAACGCCACCTGCCGGCGCAATTCCTCTTCCACGACGATAGCTTGGCTGTGGGTCAAACGTACACTGCCATCTTCACCGTATAACGTGCGATAGAAATGCTCAAGGCGGGTAAACATCTGATTGCCCGTTGCCATTGTGGGCAAAGCAAAAAAGATTTCATCATTCCCGCGAGCGACAGCAATACGCCGAGCTAACGCCAGCGCCGCTTCCGTTTTGCCTTCGCCGGTAGGAGCTTCGATAATGGCCAGTAGTGGTTGGGCCACTAAAGTGTCCGCTAGTTGATCAATCAGGACTTGTAATGGTCTTGGCGTTGTTGTGGGAAAAAGGGTTTGAAAATTGGCGTACTGCGGCGGTTGACGCTTGAAATTCAGACGATGGTTCTGTAATGCGGTCTGCGCACGCCGGCGGCTGAGTTTGAGATATTCATCTGCCTGCATGCAGGTAGTCAGTGGAAAATTGTGTTCGTTAGAACCGATCCAGTCGCACCACACGATAAAACCGGTCAGCGCAATGGTGGCCGGACGTATCGCTTGCGGCAGACCAATATCGGCTAATCCAGCATGTGCTGGCGCCAGCAAGGTACGGAGAAGGCGGTACGTTTGCGAACGCCATTCCGGCCAGCGTGATTCGTGGCGTTCCGCATGATGGAGCCGTTGTCGTAGCTCACGCATGCTTGCCTCAGCGAAACGTCCGTGATGGCCGCCCATCGCGTCGCGCAGGATCCAAACCAACTCCTTCGCAATACCGGTCTCGTGCTGGGCAAGATGATCGTGAAGCCATAGCGCACTGATCTCGGCATGGTACATCTCGGCTGAGCGCCGGTCGAAGCGCACTCCGGCTTGGGTCAAACGTTTACGTTGCTCATCATCTTGACCTTGAAAAGCGGCTGAGATTTTACCGAGATCGTGAAGAGCGATCAGGAACGGTAGCCAAGCCAGCAGCGTACCAGTATCAGCGCCTTGCCAAGCCGTACATATCGCTTGCTGTAAGCGCGGCGGCCCATTGAGGAGCAACGCCTCGGCAACGCATGCAACATCGATCATATGAAAGATAGCCGGATGAAACGGCGCACTTGCCGTTCCAGCGCGAGGCGTTTTACCCCAGAATTCCAATACAGAGAAGTCAGATTGATTCATCATCACTCCTCGTTGGTGTCGCTGTACATCTTGACCATCGCGCGCGCTTCCTCAGCCAGTTCCCGCCGCAAAAAGTCCGGCTTGAGCACTTGTACCGCGGCGCCCCACTGCCGAATCCAAGGTTTCATCTCAATCACTTTGCCAACTCGAACGGTGAAAATACATGAGCCATCAGGGTTGTCCTCAATCCGTTGGCTGATGTGCCAGACGCTCTCTTTAAGACGACGCGCAGCTCGTGGGGCAAAATGAAGTACGACTTCGATGTTATCTTCGCCCCACATAATACCCCATGCCGAACGCAGCATTTTGTGTGGATCGAATGTCGTAGGAATAGTGTAAGATTCATCAGTTAGTCTTATCTCTCTGATCCGCTCGACTTTAAATGTGCGAATTTCTTGTCGTAAATCGTCAAAGCCGATCGCGTAGCACGCATAGCCGATGCTTGATGGTTCGAGAAAATAAGGGGCAAAGGTACGCTCTGTAATGTCATCGATAATTTCGCCAGCCTCGTTCGTGCGTTGCGACTCATATCGCAGCCACACCTTTTTGCCAAGCGCCCATGCTTCGGTAAGAATTCCAAGAGTATTGACATAACTTTTCCGGCTGGGCCGCTCGCGTACTGCGGCTGCCGCGCGTGCGATATGCTCGGCAATCAATGGCGTTTTGAGCCGTAACGCATCACTGAGACGCTCAAGCGCACTTACCACATACGGGTTATGTTCATCACTGTGGCGTGACAGCAAGCGTGCCGCAAGATAGAGGGCAAGGGCCTCGTTGTTTGAAATCTTGAGCGTATGAACGATCCGGCGATGATCGATCAAGTACCGGCGTCCTTGTTTGATCAGGCCGGTGCCACGGCTTTCCAGTACAATGAGATCGCGTCTGATAGTATCGGTGTCTACGCCAAACTCGTTGGCCAGTTCTTGGGTTGTACAGCCATTAGGATGGGTTGCTAAGTAGCTTTCGATAGCATCAAGCCGGCTGTAACGGTCTTCGGTTTTGCGGCGCATAGTCTTTTCCTTTAGCTCTGTGTGCGGATATAGTATCAGTGCAGTACCGCAAATTATGCGGTTTTTTTTGCGATTTCGCCCTGTTTTTGGCAAAATCCCGCTCATGTATGCGTGAGTACATCATCACTGATCAAGTGGGAATATTCAAGCCCCCACCCCGCCCCAAATCTTGGTATACTACTTAGTACACCGTACTGTCCCCCGGAAAGGAGCGAAGCATGGCGGCGCGCCGGATTCTGCTGACGCTGATTGGCCTGTTGAGCGTGGTGATTCTGATCGGCAGCCTGAGCGCCGGTGTGTTGACCGTTTTGCTGATCACGAACCGGCCTGTCGATCAGAAGCTGCTGGTGGTGGGGCCAGAACGCCGGTTGGCGCTGGTTGATCGCCACGGTACGGCGCAGGTGCTGGCTGATGATCGCAGTCCGGAGTTGTTCCGTTACCCGGCGTTGGCGCCTGATGGCAGCCGGATTGCGTATATTAGCCAGAGTGGTAATACCAGTGTGTTGCGGGTGATCGATCTACGCACTGGCGCCCGGGTGGAACTCTATCGCTCGGCGACGAATCCGCCGCTCTATATGGTTTGGTCGCCCGATGGTCGCTATCTCTCGTTTTTGTCGAACCGTGGCGGCGGCGGGTTGGGGATGCATGTTGTAGCGGCGGATGGTTCGCGTCCCGCTGAGTTGGTGAGTGTTTCGCCGACGTCGCTCTATTTGGCGTGGCAGCCTGATAGTACGGCCTTGCTGGTGCATATTGGCGGCTCCACCTTTGAAGATGGCCGCTTGGTGACGGTGCAACCCGGCCGTGCGCAGCCGTTGTATGAAGTGAGCGATCCCGGCTTTTTCCAGACGCCGGCGTGGAGTGTTGATGGCCAGAGTTTCTTTTATGTGGCGCAACCCCCGATTGATGGCCCGCCGGCAGTGGAAAAGGTTGAGAGTGTGTTGACGCGGGTGAAGGTGGGTGAGACCCAGCCGCAGGCGTTGGCCCGTGAGCCGCAGGCGGCGATTATCTTTGGCCGTTCGCCGCGGAGTGATGAGATTGCGTATACGACGATCGGCCCCAATGGGTTTGGCCCGCTGAAGCTGGTTGCGCTCGATGGCAAGGTCTACACCTTGTCGGCGCAAGATGATAACGTGGTGGCGTTTTTCTGGTCGCCGAACGGTGAGCAATTGGCGTATCTGACTCCAGCCGGACGCACCTCGAACGGTGCGGTGCAGTTGCGCTGGCAGTTGGTCAACCGCACTGGCGGCGCGCCGCGCGCGTTGACGACCTTCGCGCCTTCACAGGAGTTTTTGGCCCAAATTAATTTCTTTGATGCCTACGCGCTGTCGTTCGATCTCTGGTCGAGCGATGGCCGGGCCTTGGTCTATAGCGCGCGCGATGGGGTGTATGTGCTGGATATTGGGCGCGGGATCGCCAGCCGGCGCAGCGATGGCGTGTTGGCGATGTGGTTGCCGCCGGAGAGGTAGGGAATAGGGAGTGGGGAATAGGGAGTAGGGAACTCTGCATCACTGTATTCCCTACTCCCTACCTCCCTCCTCCCTGCTAACGCAAAGCGCGAATCACGAGATTGCTGAACGTCGCGGTGGTGGCGTTCCGTTCGGCGCGGGCCAGCAGGCCGTACCGCGCGTCGGGCGGCGGGGTGGCGCTGGTGACGATGCTCACTACTTGATCGTTGATCCGCAATTCGATGCTCTGGCCTTCGAGCCGTGCGCTGAGGCGGGTGCGTTCGGTGAAGGTGAATGCTCCTTCGGCGAGGAGGGTGCGTTGGTCGCCGTTGCGTTCATCGCAACGGAATTGGCCGCTGGCCGGATTGATGGCAAAGCTGAGGTAGCGCTGCGGGCCGTTGAAACGCAGCATTAAGCCGCCCCAATCCCCGATGACGCTGGCTTCCACTTCGATTACCATATCGGCTCCGATCGGCGAGGTGCGGAAGGCCCAAATGTCGCCGAGGCCGGCGTTGGCTTGAATGCGATAGGCGCCATTGCTCGCGCTGACGCTCCAGCCGTTGCCGCTGGTTGTGGGCCAGTCGCTGTTGGGGCCAAAGTCAGCCTGATAGACCACGGGCCCGCCGGCAGCGATCGTTGTCGGTGATGGCGCGGTGGTGGGTGCGGCGGTGGGTGATGGCGTGGTGGCCGGCGCGGCGGTGGGTGATGGCGCGGCGGCCGGCGCGGCGGTGGGTGATGGCGCGGCGGCCGGCGCGGCGGTGGGTGATGGCGTAGCTGCCGGCCCGGCAGTAGGTGATGGCGCGGCGGACGGCGCGGCGGTGGGTGATGGTGCGGCGGCCGGCACATGCTCCAGCTCTTGGGCCGTCATTGCCCCCTGCAGTTGGCGCCAGCCGTACCAGCCGAGCAGGGCCAGTGTCAGGCCGCCTACTGCTGCCGTTAACAGCGTGCGCCGCGAGATGGTTGGCCCGCCGGCAGGGGCCGGGGTTTGGTATTCCGCTTCCAGCTCGGCAATCAAGGTTGCGCAATCGCGGTACCAAGGGTTGATGCGTTGCAGTTCGCGCAGGGTAGCCAGCGCTTGCAATCGTCTGCCAGCGGCAAGGTGGGCTTGCGCTTGCGCGTACAACTCGGCTTGGTAATCACGCTGTACCGGTGTGACTGGCGCGGACGGTCGCCGCCGGCGCAGGTTCTGATACGCCTGATTGATCCGGCGCGCGCGGCGGGCCGCATACTCTTGCTCGGCGGGTGAGGCGCCGGCATACCGGTCAGGATGGTAAAGGCTGATCTGTTTGAGGTACGCCTGTTTAATGTCGGCTGGCGCTGCGCCGGGCCGGATGCCGAGGATGGCGTAATCATCAAGTTGGTCAAAATCGTCGTTCACGCAACCCCCTTTCGCGCCGGGCATTATAGCATGCCGCCGGTTTATGCGGTGGCAGGTGGACGCTGTCTTTGCGCAATTGTTGATGGTACCATGAAAATGGTATCATGCCACATGGTTCATGCATTGCAATGTTCAAGGAATGCCTCTATGCCGAAGTATTGGTTGCTCAAGACGGAGCCAACCGTCTATAGTTTCGCCGATTTGGTGCGGGAAGGCCGCACGGTATGGGATGGCGTGGAAAACAACGTGGCCCTCAAGCACATGCGCGAGATGCGCAACGGTGATGAGGCGCTGATTTACCATACCGGCGACGAGCGGCAAGCGGTTGGCTTGGCGCAGGTGGTGAGCGATCCCTACCCCGACCCGAAACAGACCGATCCGCGTCTGATGGTGGTTGATGTTGTGCCGGTCAGGCCGCTGGCGCGCCCAGTAACTCTCGCGGCGATCAAGGCTGATCCCTTCTTTGCCGATTTTGCGCTGGTGCGGCAAGGCCGGCTGTCGGTGGTGCCGGTGACGGCTGCCCAATGGGAGCGGCTGCTGGCAATGGCCGAACCGGCCGAATCGTAATGGGAGCGGGCAACTTGTGGTATACTTCACAGCACGAATGGGAATGCGCTTATCCTGATTGCTGGCTCGGCGTGAATGCCAGTCTCCAGTGCTGCATATTATGCCTTGCCGGCGCAGGGTAGCGCAGCCAGCCAAAAACGAGTATTTCTTCCCCATCTTCGGATTGTTTCTCGTTCGCTAGCGTGTGGTAACGCTGCCGTTGTCACGTGACTTGCCCGCTTCCCGTCTGGGAAACGGCTCATCTGGCATAAGAACTGTTGCCTACATCTCTACGACAATACTGCCGCCATTGAAGGAAGCAGGGAGCGCTGCAATGGAAGCAGCTACGATTCTGGTGGTTGATGACGAGCAACCGATTGTCGATCTGGTGACCAGTTATTTGACCAATGAGGGCTTTGTCGTGCATCGGGCCTTTGATGGGCCCAGCGCGTTGGCGCTTGTGCGTAACGTGAGACCCGATCTGGTGGTGCTGGATGTAATGCTGCCCGGTCTTGACGGGATCGAAGTGTGCCGGCAGTTGCACCGCGACACTTCGGTGTATGTGTTAATGTTAACGGCCCGCGCTGATGAGATCGATAAGTTGATCGGCTTGTCGGTGGGGGCCGATGATTATCTGACCAAGCCCTTTAGCCCGCGTGAGCTGGTGGCGCGGGTGAAGGCGATCTTGCGCCGCAATCGAGCGTTGCGTTCGGCTGAGACGATCCAGCGTCCGGTGCTGCAATTTGAAGGGTTGTTGATCGATCCCGAGCGGCGTGAGGTTGAGCGCAACGGGGTGCGGGTTGATCTGACGCCGCGCGAGTTCGATCTGCTCTACGCGCTGGCCAGTTATCCGGGGCGGGTATTTACCCGCGAAGAGTTGCTGCAACGGGTGTGGGGGCCTGATTTCGCCGGGATTGACCGCGTGGTTGATGTGCATATCGGCACGTTGCGCCGGAAACTGGATGATGATCAGCACGGAACGCCGTTGGTGCAGACGGTGCGCGGCGTGGGGTATAAGTTTGTCGGCGGCGCGCGATGAAGAAGTGGTTGCATCAACTCCGCTGGAAGCTGTTTATCTCCCATCTGATTATTGTCTTGATGGCGTATGTGGTGTTGTTGGCGGCATCGAGCGTGCTGGCGAGCCTCGGTTTGACCGGTTTTGCGCCACTGACTCTTGGCTCGGCGGCGGCGGAAACTGGGCAATTGGGCGCCAGCGCCGCCAACGCGGCGCTTGAGTTGAAAGAGCAGGTACAGTCGGTGATCCAGCAGGCGTTGCTGATCAGCGGGTTTGCCGCGCTAGCCGCTTCGGTCGTGGTGAGTCTCTTCGTCTCGCGCCGGATCGTTGAGCCGATTCAAACCCTCTCGCATGTCAGCCGGCGCTTGGCGCAGGGATTTTATCGCGAGCGTACGAGCATTCAAGCCGATGATGAAATTGCCCAATTAGCCCAAAGCGTGAACCAGTTGGCCGATACGCTCGATCAGACCGAGCGCCGGCGTTTAGCCTTGCTGGCCGATGTCACCCACGAGTTGCGCACACCGTTGGCAACCATCGGCGGGTATATGGAAGGCTTGGTTGATGGGGTGGTTTCGGCGAATCCGGCGACGTTCAACCTGATTTTGCGCGAAACCCGCCGCTTGCAACGCTTGATCGAAGACCTTGAACTGTTGTCGCGGGTGGAAGCCGGGCAGTTGCCGGTGGTGGTGGCCCGCGCTATCGATCTGCGTCCGGTGCTAGAGGCGCAAATCGCGCAGTTTGAGCCGCTGTTTAGCAGTAATCAGGTCAATTTATGCCTCGATGCGCCTGAACACTTGCCGCAAGTCTGGGCCGATCCCGATCGGGTGGCGCAGGTGGTGATCAATATTCTGGCTAACGCCTATCGCTATACGCCGTCGGGTGGGACAGTCACGGTGCAGGTGCGCGCTGATGATCATGAGGTGCGCGTGGCTATTATCGATACCGGAATCGGTATTGATGCCGAACATTTGCCGCACCTCTTTGAGCGTTTTTACCGGGTTGATAAATCGCGCGCGCGCAACAGCGGCGGCAGCGGGATTGGGCTGGCGATTGCGCGCCACCTGATTTATACCCAAGGGGGCGAGATTTGGGCCGAGAGCGATGGGATCGGTAAGGGGTCGCGGTTTATCTTTACCCTGCCGCTTGCCCCGCAGATGGCGGTCGTGCGGGTGGAATCGGTGACAACGGCTGATGTGGCATGAGCGCAAGTTTCTGGATTGGCCTCTTTCAGCTTTTTCTCGTGGTTGGCGGCGCATTGGCAGTGTCGCTGTTCATTATCGACCGCTTGTTCCCGCCAATGCGGCAGGTGCAAGGTTCGGTGGAACCGTACAACCTCCGCACGCCGGTCACGCGCACGGCGACAGTGGTCCCATCGCCGCTGCAATGGCCGCTGGCGCCGGCATGGTTGCCGCAATACTGGCAGGAAAATCTGCGCTTGGTCGGTCCGCTGCTATTGATCTGGCTATTGAGCGTGGTATTGCCGGTTGTGTTAGCCGCGCCACTGAACCAGATCAGCGTCTTAACCGGATTTCCGCTCGGTTACTATATGGGTGCGCAGGGAACGCTGATCTGTTTTGTTGCCCTCACCTTTGCCTATAACTGGCGGATGCGGCTGCTCGACCGGCGCTTTGGCATCGATCCGGCTGATTCTCCAGAGGAACGTCTTACCCGCCGGCGCTATTCAGTGCGGTATCTCTTGTTCGCGACTGGCTTGTTCGGCTTGATGGGCCTGTTCATTATCCTTGAGACGTGGTTTGGCTTGCCGGCGAACCTGATCGACTGGAGTTTTCTCGCGCTGGCGATCGGTCTCTACGCCGTGATCGGCATTCGCTCGCGCGCCGATACGCTCGATGCCTATTATGTCGCCGACCGTAAAGTGCCGGGAATCCTCAATGGCTTAGCTACTGGCTCGGATTGGATGAGCGCCGCTTCGTTTATCAGTATGGCTGGCGCACTCTATTTGCTTGGCTTCGAGGGTCTCGCCTACATCACCGGCTGGACGGGCGGGTACGTCTTGTTGGTGCTGTTGCTCGCGCCTTACTTGCGCAAATTCGGCCAATACACGCTGGTCGATTTTATCGGTGCGCGCTATCCCGGCGCCGGCGCGCGCGTGATCGCCGCCGTATCCAGCATTATCATCTGCTTTACCTATGTCACTGCCCAAGTGACCGGGATCGGCATCATTATGAGCCGGTTTCTCGGTCTGAACTATATGGTCGGCGTGATTGTCGGCTTGGCGGCGGTGTTGCTCTGCTCGTACCTCGGCGGCATGAAGGCGATTACGTGGACGCAAGGCGTGCAGGGGATTATCCTCGTCTTTGCGTATCTGGTGCCGGTGACGTGGCTGGCCTATAGGCTGACCGGGGTGGCGCTGCCGCAGGTGATGTACGGCGAGGCGCTGAGCAATATTGCCCAACTGGAACAGGCGCAGGGCTTGTCGAGCTATGTCGCGCCGTTTAACGATTGGTCGATCTGGAATTATCTCGCCCTGAGCCTCTGTCTGATGCTGGGTACCGCCGGCATGCCGCATATTCTGGTACGCTTCTACACAGTGCCAACGGTGCGCGATAGCCGGAGCAGTGTGGCATGGGCGTTGTTGTGGATCTGCGTGCTCTATTTGACGGCGCCGGCGTATGCAGCGTTTTTGCGCTGGGAGATTCTCGGTTCGGTGGTTGGCCAACCGGTGGCCGAATTGCCCGATTGGACGAACCGGTGGGCAAGTACTGGCTTGCTGACGATCGCCGATGATCCCGATATGGGGGGGAATGGCGATGGCGTGTTGCAGTATCAGGAGTTGCGGATCGACCAAGATTTGGTGGTCTTGGCGACACCGGAAATTGCCGAGTTGCCGGCCACCGTGGTGGCGCTGGTCGCGGCAGGCGGCATGGCGGCGGCCTTAAGCACTGCCGATGGACTGCTGATGGTGATTGCATCGGCAGTGGCCCACGATATTTACCATCGCACCCTCAACCCGCGGGCCGGTTCCCGCGAACGATTGCTCTTGGGGCGGCTGGCGATTCTGGTGGTGGCGATTCTGGCCGCCTTGACGGCGCTGCAACGGTTGGCGATCATCGTGCAGTTAGTGGCTTGGGCTTTCTCGTTTGCCGCCGCGACGATCTTTCCGGTGTTGGTCTTGGGTATTTTCTGGCGGCGGGCGAATAGCCGCGGCGCAGTGGCCGGGATGCTGAGCGGTTTTCTGGTGACGGCTAGCTACATGGCGCTGACCTACCTCGCGCCAGAGTGGGCCATTTTGGGGATTTCCAGCTCGGCAGCCGGTATCTTTGGCATGCCGGTCAACTTTCTGGTCACGTGGCTGGTGAGCCGGCGCGGCCCGCCCCCTGACTCCGAAGTGTCGGCGTTGGTTGATTATGTGCGTTATCCGTGATTAAGGCGATGAGGAAGCTGGGGTTTTTAGCAATCAGCAATGCTTGCCGCTGAGGGCGCAGAGGCTATGTGCGGCAACTATGCCTCTGCGCCCTCGGTGGTTAACGGTTGCTTCTATCGATCGCTGATATAGTGCAGGCGCGCCGCTACCGCTGCACCAGCAGTATGAACAGCTTGCCATCCCGCCGGCTCCGCTCCAGAACCCGCCGTGCAGCGTGTACGCGCCGCCGCTCAGCGAACCCGCGTCCGCTTGCCCAATCGTATTACCCAGCGCGTCAGCGCCTCCCGTGCTGAACGTCGCGCCGCCGCCATCAATGGCGCTCCACGTCAGGTTGTACTCGCCGCCGGATTGGGCCGCTGCGTGCGGGGCGATAGCGACGACCAGCATAAGGGCCAGCTCCGCCGCGAGCGCGCTCGCCACCACATAGCGTAGTGTATGACGACTAGCCAGTGTGTGCGCCGCGTAGCCATCTCGTTCTGCATCACCAGCCTCCTTGCGCGCGTCGCCGGCCCAGCCAGAACGCACTCGTGCCACAGAGCACTCCTGCCGCAAACCACACCCCATCAGCGACCGGGCTAGTCGCCGGCGCAGCGACGCGCGTTCCTGCGTGCTGTTCCAGCGCCGCGAGGCGCGCTTCCAGTTCGGCAATCTGCGCCGCTTACTCTTGCGCCACCTGATGCAACCCTTGAATTGCTGCCAACGCCACGCCGTCGGCGTCAACCGTCGCAATGTGGGTATCGTCCGCGCCGACACCAAACGCTGCGTAGAAATCCTGCACCGTCGGCCCGATATGGCGAATCGTCGCCTGCTCGGCGATATAGTTCCACGTGTGGATGGGGAGGTTGGCGACCCGGGAGAGAATCGCGCGCGCGTTCACGTTGGCAAAGTTCTCCTTCGCGGCGCGGTCGCTCGCATTAGTCCACACCCCGCCATTCGTCAGATGCGCGCCGATCCACGTGTAGATAAATCTCTCGGAGAGCGCGCCGGTGCTCGGAGTAGCTTTGCCGAAATAAATGCCGCCCGATGCGCGGACAATGAACGAATTCGCAACCGAACCGACAAAGGGTTCATTGTAACTGTCGGCCCACACAAACATGCCGGCTGCATTCGCTTGGCCCCGACGTCCGGCTACAAAGCTGTACGCACCCTGAGCGGTATTGCCCCGTCCCCCCGCCGGCGGTGGCGTAGGCGCCGCTGGCGGTGTTGGAATCCCCCCCGCCGGCGGTGGCATACGGGCGATCACTTGCTGATTCGGCATCATTGCCTGCTCGGTTGCCGATCCCTCCCCCACCGTGCCATAGTCGTCAGTCACCCGGTTGGCACAGGGGACGCTGCCCGTACCGCAATCGTTCGTCGCGCGTCCGCTGCCGCCGATGGTCGCGCCCGATACGCCGCTCGTCACCGTGTTCTCGCGCGATCCGCCGATCAGGTTGGGACTGGTCGCGTTCGGCTCGATCCGCAAGGTGCGCGCGCTATTCACCTTGATCTCCAGCGCCACGTTATCGGTCGTGCCGATAAAGTTGGTTCCCGCCGTGGTGCCGCTGTTGCCAGCCAGCGCCCAAAAAGCCGTCGTGTCGTTGTCGCTCGCGCACATCCATGCGCTGCCGTTCCATTTAGCGACTTGGTTGGCCGCACAACTCTGCGGCAGTTGGTAGCTCGCGGAAAGGCTGAACTAGTTCCCCGTCAATGCCAGTCCCGCCCCGGCTGTGTGTGGTGTCGTTATCCACTCCATCGGCAAAGCCGGCCGGCACGCCAGCCAACCCGCTCCACGGTGCGATCGTGGCGTAGAGCGCATACGGCGTCGCCGTCACCGCTTGGCGCGGGCTGAGCGTGGTGGAGCTGCCGGAGCTGGCGCCGGGCCGCACCCGAACCTCCAGCCAGCGCGCGTCGCCGGCGAAGGCGCTCGCGCCGAAATCGAGCGCTACGGTGAACAAGCCGTTGCTGACCGGCACGACGTTGGCCGTCACGGTGGCGCCGACCTGCGCGCCGCCGCTGGCGGCGTCGTACAAAGCGAACTGAAGATCGTAGGCTCCGTTGGCAGGGCTGCCGCTATCTTGCAGCCGGCCCTAGATAGGTGAAGGCCGTGCCGAGGGCGGCTTGCAGGATTGGGCCGCTTCCCTGCGCCGCGACGGCTGACGCGAGGATGGTGAGCGAAAAGACGATAAGCGCAATGAAGATACTCAGTTTGCCGGCCATCGGTGCGTTCTCCTTTCAGGATGGTGTTTGGATAAGAACAATACGGACGTGCCGCTCGGCGCAATTCGCCCGCTGGCTCACGCGGCGTTGCGTGACGTTCCACTGCCTGATGCCGATGGTAAGAACCGTTGTGATCAAGCATATCAAGCCAGCGTCCTCTAAACGCCCTCACCCGGCTAGCGCCAATCCCCGGTCTCACGACGTGAAGGCAAGCGGTTTGACGGCATGCTGATCTGTCAACTACAATTTCATCTGTCGGGGCATCATGTGGCGTAGGACAGGTGTAGCGTATCGCTTGAGCGGCGTGGCTGGCGCGAGTAGCTGGAGATGGTTTCGCCGCGTTAGTGGCTTGCGATAACCGATAGGGAAGACAGCGGCGGGCATGTTGGTTGAAGACGTGCTATCCGTGAGCGTACTTTTGGCAAGGCTCTATGTCACGCACCCGGTCAATCTGATTTAGCCATCTTCTGCGCGGAGCCTCCCGACAGTGATGAGGCAATTGAGCTTATACCAGCAGTAGTGGTTGAGATTCTTAGTCCGGGCTATGAAGACAAGGATCTCGGTCCTGATGGTGCGCCGTTTTACCTGACGTATGGGGTGCGCGATGTGGTCGTGTTTGATCCGCGCCAGAAAGAAGAATAGCGCCGTCGCTCACCTTTGTTAGTGCGAGCCGAGCAGAGCGAGGCGAAGCAAGCTCCCGCTTTGGCGGGATGGATGGGCAAGGGGGCACGGATTGGCCCGGCGGATGAGGGTGCTGTGTCAATTCCCGGTGAGGGGGTGTGTGCTGCTCTCGCGGGGGCTTGCTGCGGTCGGGTGGACCCAGCGTGGCTGGGGGCCGCTACTCCCTCGCAATGACAAGAGGTACCCGGTGTCAGTGCGAGCCGAGCGGAGCGGTGAGGGGATGCGTGGCGGGCTTGCGGGGGCTTGCTGCGGGCGCTGCGCCCTGCGTTATTATATGAGTGCAAGCCCTTGCAATAACAAGGAGTAGCTGACACATGCGAAACGGAGGCCAACGATGACCACCGCGCCACGTTTGTTGTGGGAACCGCCGGCGGAATTGCGTGAAAACTGCACCATGCGCGCGTTTATGCGCTGGCTTGAGCAGCGGCATGGGTTGCACTTCACCGATTACGATAGCCTCTACCGCTGGTCGGTTGAGGAATTGGAAGCGTTTTGGGCGGCGTTGTGGGAGTATTACCAGATCAAGTCCTATACTCCCTACACAGCAGTCTTGTCAAGCCGCGAGATGCCGGGGGCGCGTTGGTTTACCGGCGCTCAGATCAACTATGCCGAGCATGCCTTCCGCCACGCTACGCCCGACCGTCCGGCGGTGATTGTAGCATCGGAACGGCACGCGCCAACCCCGCTAAGCTGGGAGGCATTGCGCGCGCAGACGGCGGCGCTGGCGCAGACATTGCGCAATGCCGGGGTGGGGCCGGGGGATCGGGTGGTGGCGTATGTGCCCAATACTCCCCATGCGCTGATCGGCTGTCTGGCCACCGCCAGCCTTGGCGCGATCTGGTCGAGTTGTTCGCCCGATTTTGGCAGCCCTAGCGTCATTGACCGGTTTAGCCAGATTGCGCCGAAGGTGTTGATCGCCATTGACGGCTACCAGTACGGCGGCAAGCCGTTTGATCGCCGGGCGGAAGTGGCGGCGATTCAGGCGGCGTTGCCCAGTGTCGAGCTGACCATCTTTATTTCGTACCTCGATCCGGCGGCGGAGCCAACCGGTCTGCGCGGCCCGCTGTTGCGCTGGGAAGAAGCGGTGCAGACGCCGGCTGAATTGACATTTACGCCGGTCGAGTTTAATGCGCCGCTGTGGGTGCTCTATTCTTCCGGCACCACTGGCTTGCCGAAGCCGATTGTGCATAGCCAAGGCGGGATTCTGCTCGAACATATCAAGTCGCTCGACCTCCATTTCGACATGCGGCCCGGTGATCCCTTCTTTTGGTACACCACGACCGGCTGGATGATGTGGAACTTCTTGATCGGCGGTTTGTTGGTCGGCGCTATTCCGATTTTGTACGACGGTAGTCCGGCTTACCCTGATATGGGAGTGTTGTGGCGGTTGGCCGAGCAGACCAAGATGCGCTATTTCGGCACCAGCGCCGGCTACATCATCGCACTGATGAAGAGCGGGATTGAGCCGGGGGCGCAGTTTGATCTCAGCTCAATCAAATCGATCGGCTCGACTGGTTCGCCGTTGCCGCCGGAAGGGTTTGAGTGGGTCTACGACCATATCAAGCGCGATGTCTGGCTGGTGTCGTACAGCGGCGGCACCGACGTTTGCAGCGGCTTTGTCGGCGGTTGCCCGCTCTTGCCGGTGTATAGCGGCGAGATTCAGTGCCGCATTCTCGGTTGCAAGGCCGAAGCCTACGATACCGACGGCCACAGCGTGATCGGCGTGATGGGTGAACTGGTGATCACGGTGCCTATGCCATCGATGCCGATCTATTTCTGGAACGATCCCGATAACGCTCGCTACAAGGCTAGCTACTTCGAGCATTATCCCGGTGTCTGGCGACACGGTGACTGGATCGTGATCAACGAGCGGGGCGGGATCGTGATCTATGGCCGTTCGGATAGCACAATCAACCGGCAAGGCATTCGCATGGGCACCAGCGAGATCTACCGCGCTGTCGAGACCATCCCTGAAGTACTGGATAGTTTGGTGATCGATCTGGAAGGTCTCGGCGGGCGTTCGTATATGCCGCTCTTCGTCGTCTTGCGCGAGGGTGTAACCCTCGACGATGCGCTGCGGCAGCGGATCAAGCACGCGATCCGCACTGCGCTCTCGCCGCGCCATGTGCCTGACGATATCTTCCAAATCGCAGCCGTGCCACTCACGCTCAGCGGCAAGAAGCTAGAGGTGCCGGTGAAGAAGATTCTGATGGGTGTGCCGGTCGAGCGGGCGGCCAATCCCGATTCACTGCGCAATCCTGAGTCACTCCAGTTTTTTGTCGATCTGGCGCGCGTGTTGGCTGAGACGGCCAATCGCGGAAGCGGATGATCGTTGTAGCGGGAAGGATCCGCTCAGACAAGTCGTTCGCTGAAGAAGGAGATTGCTTCGGGCGCTGCGCGCCCTCGCAATGACATCCTAGCCTGTCATGGCGCGCCGAGCGGTGATGGTGCCCCCACCCCCAACCCCTCCCCCAGCGGGGGAGGGGTAAAGCCGTAAAGCGAGCAAAGGCCCAGAGGATTCAAACGCAGAGGTGCGAAGGGCGCAAAGAGCGCGAAGGGTTTTTTGGGGAAGCGCCGCTTCCAGCTTGTCATTGCGAGCCGAGCGGAGCGAGGCGAAGCAATCTCCCCCAAGAGCGAAAGGAAACCACTCAGGCATGTGGTTCGCTGAAGGAGGAGATTGCTTTGCCGCCTCCGGCGGCTCGCAATGCCACTGGCGAGCGGTTGTACCTATTAACGAATCGTTGTCCGTTGCAGCAGGAGGCTGAGCTTTTCGAGCAAGTCACGTGAACGGTACGGTTTGGGCAGGAAGTCAGTATATTGGTTGATCGGCAGTGGGTTGTTAGTAATCTGTTCGGCGTTGCCGCTCATCAGCAACACCGGCAGACACGGCAACTGGCGGCGAATGGCTTCAAGCAGTTCGAGACCATTCATACCGGGTATTGCCAGATCAACCAAGACGATATCAATATTCATCGCTGATTCGCTCAGTAGGGACAAAGCAGTGCGCCCGTCAGCCGCTTCGAGTGTCACCATACCGGCTCGTTCGAGGATGCGGGTGATGGTTCCGCGCACTGCTGCATCGTCATCAACAATCAATGCGGTGCCGGTCAAGATAATGGGCGCTGTCGCAGCCGCAGTCAGCGCCGGGGTTGCGGTATTTGCGGCTTGCAGGTAAACGGTAAACGTCGAGCCTAGACCCGGCGTGCTCTCGACCCGGATAGCGCCGTGATGGCGGCGCACGATGCCTTGCACGGCAGCTAACCCTAACCCGTGACCTTTCGGTTTTGTGCTGAAGAAAGGGTCAAAGATACGGCGTTGGGTTGATTCGTCCATCCCAATCCCGGTATCGCTGACAGTGAGGGTGACGTATTTGCCCGGCGCAATGCTTGGTGTTAAGTTCAAGCGACGCAGATCCGTTGCGGTAAGGGTGGTTACGCCGGTACTAATAGTAACCGTGCCGCTGCGTTCGCCAATGGCTTCAATCGCGTTGGTGATCAGATTGAGCACGATTTGCCGGATCTGGCTGGCTTCGACCACAATTGCTGGCAAATCAGACGCTAGATCGTAGGTAAGCGTGACTTGACCGCTACGGTTGGCCGGTAGGCGCAAGATATTGCCCATTTCGTGCACGAGCGCCGAGAGGTCAACGGATTCGAGTGAACGTTGGCCACGGCCAGCGTAGGCGAGCAGTTGGCTGCACAATTCAGCGGCTCGTTGGGAAGCCTGATTGATGGCTGCGAGATGGGGTTGCAATTCGTGGTTAGACGGCAGATCGAGCAAGGCAAGGCTGGTATGGCCCATAATACCGGTCAGCAAATTGTTAAAATCGTGGGCAATACCACCAGCCAGCAAGCCAAGACTTTCGAGTTTTTGCGTTTGCAGCATCTGGGTCTCGATCCGGCGCCGTTCTTGTTCGGCGTTAAAGCGTTCAATCGCTACCGCAAGCACATTGGCGACACCGCGCAGAAAGAAAATAGCCTCGGTATCTAATGGATGCTGCGCGTATGCCAGTAGCACGCCGAACAGTCGCTCGTTCCCGCGAATAGGCATACCGGCGCCATACATAGCCATACCGCCGATCCGTTCAGCCAAGCTTGGCGGCAGCCGGTTCCAGCCGGGATGATCATTGGGAAGGTCGCGGAACACCTCAGATGGTAGCAGTTCCTCAGGCGCATTGCCCCATTTTGCGCGTACACACGGCTGACGATCGAGATCGAGTTCCACCAGCTCGATCCCGCTAAGGCGGAGCGTTTGCGCCGTTTGTTCAGCAGCGGTGGCAAACAGGGTGTTGAGGTCAGTATTTGCCAGTGCTTCGCGGGCTAAGGTTGCCAACTGTTCTTGCCGCGCAGCGAGTTCGGCAAGGCGCTCGTTGGCATAGCGCAGCGGGGTCACGTCTTGAAACGCGACCACAGCGCAGAGACCTTCGGGCAACTCAATCAGCTCAGCCGCCAGTTGGGCAAAGCCGGGGGCGCGATCATTTCGCTGAAAACTAAATTCGACACCGCTGATCGTTCCCTGCTTTTCTAACGCTTCAGCGATAGCCGGCCATCGCTCGGACAATTGTGACCGGCTAAGCCTACGGATGGGTTGCTTGATAATCTGTTCGCTGCTCAACTCAAAAAATTCGCGGCAGGCTGCATTCGCATTCAGGATGAGTTCATCGTTGATCCGCACGATCAACATCGCAAACGGCGCCGAGTCGAAAAGCCGGGCCAGCTTCTCTTCCGAATCGCGGAGTTGCTTTTCGACCGTGCGCCGTTCATTGAGTTCTTTATCGGTGTCATGTAATGACTGGCGAAAATGACTGATGAGCTGATTGATGATGTATGCCGAGAGTAGGAGATACAACGTATAGGTGACAGACCACGACAGTCGCGAGTGAGGGATTGGCGGTTGGGGCAGCCGATCGGCAAACAACGTAAAGATGACGCCGGTCGCGACTGAAAGGATCGCAACGATCCATGTACCTCGTTGCCCGAAGAGCATGCCGGTCATCACCACGACGATGGGCAATGCTGCGAAGGCTGGCGCAAGAATACCGCCGCTGATCGCCGCTGAGCCGGTTAATGTCAGCCACAATGAACTAATGACGAGCAGACTTGCTTGCCAAACCCGTTGCTGGCGCAAGAGCCAGAATGCCGCAAGGAGCGCCGCTATCAGAGGCGCGACAATGATCAGGCGCTGCGGCATGAGCGACGGGTCAATCGGGCTCAATACGGTATAGCCTATGACGGAAAGGAGGGCGAGCCAGATCAGGAAGCGCAGCAATTGCGCGGTATGTTGCCGCATCCGCTCGGTGCTTGGAGAGGATGGATCGGTGAAAGCATCCATAATGTTTGCTCCCGATTCGAACCTATCGTGAGATGAGATTCGCGCCGATCGTTGCCGATCCATCCATGCTACATACTGGCCCATCACGTATCCTGATCGAATGACGTGTCAATGCTATGGGCCGGCGCTGTTCCGCTGAGTTGGATAATCGCCTCGCGCACCTCATCGGCGGCGGTTTGCCATGTCGCGCGCAGTTTCGGATGCGCTTTGAGATACAGCGGTTCGCCAAAACGCACGGTGACTTTGTAGGGTCGTGGAAGAACTTTGCCTTTTGGCATAACACGATTGGTACCGCCGACATACGTAGGAATGACCGGCGTGCCGGGAAATTCGGCGATCAGGCGGCCTACACCGCTGCGGAAGGGGCCAATTTCGCCGGTTTTGCTGCGCGTGCCTTCGGGGAAGAGCAAAAGGGCATAGCCTTCGCGCAGCGCGCGCGCCGCGTGCCGTAGCGGGTCTTGGCCGCCGCGCCGGTCGCGGGCGATCGGAATGGCATTAAACAAAATGCGCGAAAGGAACTGCATCATTCCACCGCGAAAAAAGTAGTCTTGCGCGGCGGCAGCAACGAAGCGGGGGCGCACTTCGCGCGGCAAGACAGTATAAATGACGGCCGTGTCGGCATGGCTGGCATGATTTGAGGCAATAATGAAGGCTCCCTCGTGGGGAATATGTTCAACTCCTTCGACTCGCGGCCGTACATAAAGCCGGACAAAGATCCGAAACAGGGCCGGCATGAAACGGGCCGCGACGTGGCGGCTGCGGTAGAGACTCATAGCCATTTCCCTACGACTATGGCGCCCGCCAAGAGAGCAAAGCGGCGGGATATTCTGCAAAACAGGCGACTCTTCATCTGTACGATATTATACTGTGCTGCGCTTCGCTTGGCGAGGGGGTGGCTTCCTTTTCATTGATATTTGGTTCTGAAACCGCCCTACCGGAGCGTCGCCTAGCGTGCGACGCTCTGGTAGGCTTGCCCAAGAAGGTTGCAACTATTCTACGAAGCCGTTTGTAAGCGGCTGATCGCCTCAGCGTCGTAGCGTAAAATCGGCTGGCGAGCGGCGCGCACTTCATCCAACCGGCGCACCGGCGCTTTGGTCGGCGCGGCGTGCAATACGTCCGGCGTCTCGACCGCTTCGCCGGCAATCTGGCGCATCGTGGCGATGAAGCGATCGAGCGTCTGCTTGCTCTCAGTTTCGGTTGGTTCGATCATCAGCGCTTCCGGCACGATCAGCGGGAAGTAGATCGTCGGCGGGTGGAAGCCGTAGTCGATCAGCCGCTTGGCAATATCGAGCGTGCGCACATCTTTGGGCGCGCCGGCAATCAGGCCGCGCAACACCACTTCGTGCATGCAGATGCGATCGATCGCCTGCGGATAGATATCCTTCAGCATGACCCGCACGTAGTTGGCGTTCAGCACCGCCGTTTCGCTGACAGCGCGCAACCCGGCGGCTCCCATCGAGCGGATGTATGTCCATGCCCGCACCAGCATGCCGAAGTTGCCGTGGAAGGCTTTCATCCGGCCAATGCTCTTTTCGGGGGTGAAGAACTCGTATGTGCCATCGTCGCGCCGGCGCACACGGGGGCCGGGCAGGTACGGTGCGAGCGCGGCGGTGCAACCGACTGCGCCTGAACCGGGGCCGCCGCCGCCGTGCGGGGTGGTGAAGGTCTTGTGCAGGTTGTAGTGCATGAAGTCGAACCCTAGTTCACCCGGTTTGGCGATGCCGAGGATGGCGTTGAAGTTAGCGCCGTCGCCGTACATAAGACCGCCGGCTTCGTGAACGAGGCGGCAGATTTCGACGATGTGCTCTTCAAACAACCCTAGCGTGTTGGGGTTGGTCAGCATCATGCCGGCGGTGCGTGGCGAGAGTTTGGCTTTGAGGTCGTCGAGGTCAACATTGCCGCGCGCGTCGCTCTTTAGCTCGATGACCTTCAAGCCAACCATGGCCGCGGTGGCCGGATTAGTGCCGTGGGCCGAGTCGGGCACCAGCACTTCGGTGCGCTGGGTGTCGCCGCGATCATGGTGATAGGCCCGGAAAACCAGAATACCGGTTAGTTCGCCTTGCGCGCCGGCGGCGGGTTGCAGGCTGACTGCATCAAAG
This sequence comes from Chloroflexus islandicus, assembly GCF_001650695.1. GTDB lineage: Bacteria > Chloroflexota > Chloroflexia > Chloroflexales > Chloroflexaceae > Chloroflexus > Chloroflexus islandicus. The sequence goes on along the minus strand of NZ_LWQS01000082.1, from coordinate 42,785 downwards.
CCGCTGATCTCGCCAAGGTAGCTTTGCAATTCATACATCAATTGCAGCGCGCCTTGGCTCAATTCCTCATCTTGCAGCGGGTGCGCGGCGGCAAAGCCGGGCAGGCGGGCGGCTTCTTCGTGCAGCTTGGGATTGTACTTCATCGTACACGACCCTAGCGGGTAGAAGCCGGTGTCGATCGAATAGTTGCGCTGGCTGATGCGGGTAAAGTGGCGAATGACTTCCGGCTCGGTCAATTCGGGAAAGCCGGCCAGATCATCTTGGCGCAACAGCTCGGAGGGCAGCGGCGTGGTTTCAACGCCGGCAGCCGGCAGATTGGCGCCGATTTTGCCCGGCTGCGAGTACGTAAAAATAGGCGGTTCTTCGTTATTCATTGCTCTGCACTCCATCTATTGGTTCATCAGGGGTGGCAATCACTGGCGGCGCATGCACCTGATCAAGCTGATCGGCGATGGCAAGCGCGAGATCGGCCCGCTCGCGCTCAAGTAAGAGGGCCAGCCGGTAGGGTAAAAGCGCAAACTCGCGCACCTGATCGTAGCAGCGGTCGGTGGTTTCGTCGTAGGCCACTCCATACCCGGCGCGCAAGCCGAAATACTCAGGGTCGGCAAAGTTGAGGTGGAGGGTGGCGTGATCCCACGCCGGACGCCATGTTTGGGCGAATCCCCAACCGACCACGCCAACCAGCCGCCAGTCGCGTTCACGCCGGCGGACGATGATCCGGCGAGGGTGGAGGTCGCCGTGGACGAGACAGGCCGGGCGTCCAGTGGTCGTGATCCAACCGGCGAGGCGGCCTTGCAGCCACTCGCGCTGTTTGGCGGTGAGGCTGCCTTGCGCGACGGCATCAGCCGCTGCCGCTGCTACCCGCTCGCGCAGGTAGGCGACATCGGCATCTAGCATGGCCGGTTGTTCGGCGGGAGCCGGCAAGGCTTCGGCGCGCAACTGGCCGTAGGACGGGGCCAGATAGCTATGCACGCGCGCCATGACGCGCGCCAGCGCCTGCCCAATCGCAAAGCGTGACTCTTCATCAATGGCGGCGATGATCTCGGACAACGGCGTGCCGGCAAGGTAGCTCAAGGCAAGTGCCGGCGGGTCGTCGCCACTGGCAGCGGCTTCACCGATCACACTCGGCAGCGGCACGTCGATCTCGGCTTGCAGCGCGCGCAGCGCGAGCGCCTCGGTTTGCAGCGCTTCGCCGGCCCAGCGATCGACGCCAGCCGGCAGGCGGAGCACAAGCTGCCGGTCGCTGAGCGTGACCAGCAGGCTCCGCGCGCCAAGCGGTGCAGCATCGCGCACCCGCGCCCCCGGCAGGATGCGGGTGACAATGCGCTCGATCTGGTTGGGTGAAATTGCCTCGATCATCGGATTGATGTTGCCTCTTCCCATCCTCTCCCGCTGGGGAAGGAGGAGGTTAGGTTGTTGGCGGGCCGGCGGCCCGCGCCCCTCAGCGAGGGACGCGCCCGCACCGGCGTTACCTGTGGCGGGCCGGCGGCCCGCGCCCCACTTTGTCACAGAGCAGCCAATGCGTCTACCAACCGGTCAATCTCTGCCGGCGTATTCATCTCGGTGACGGCGAGCAGCATCGCGTTACCGAGCTGCGGTTCGTCGGCGCTGAGGTCGTAGCCGCCAATGATATGCTGCGCGCGCAGCGCGGCATTGATCTCGGCCACCGGGCGCGGGCATTGCACCACAAACTCGCGGAAGAAGGGCTGGTCAGCGAGCACGCGATAGCCGGGCAGGGCGTTAATCCGCTTGGCGGCGTAGTGGGCGCGCTGGTACGTCACTTCAGCCACCATCCGCATGCCGCGCTTGCCCATCAGCGACAGGTAGACCGCTGAGGCCAGCGCCATTAAGCCCTGATTGGTGCAGATATTGCTCGTCGCCCGTTCGCGGCGAATGTCTTGTTCGCGCGCGCGCAGGGTCAGCACATACGCCATGCGACCATCGACATCTTTGGTTACGCCGACGATGCGGCCGGCGATCTTATGCACGTACTTTTGGCGGGTGGTAAAGATGCCGAGGTACGGGCCGCCGAAGGCTAGACCCAAACCAAGCGGCTGACCCTCGCCGGTAGCAATGTCGGCCCCGGCTTCGGCAGGGGTCTGGAACAGACCGAGCGCGATCGGGTCGAAATGAACCGCGAGCAACGCGCCGCGGGCCTGCACCTGCGCGCCAAGCCCGCGCAGATCGTGCAACCGGCCTAGAAAATCGGGGTTCTGCACAATCAACAGCGCCGTCTGATCATCAACGAGAGCCAAGGCATCGGCAAGCGACGAACCCGGCGTCTCATCACCGACGATCTCAACATCAAGCCCTTGCAGGTAGGTGCGCAGCACGGCCCGGTACTGCGGATTGACGCTGCGAGCCACCACAATCTTGCGCCGGTTGCGCACCACGTTGAGCGCCATAATCGCCGACTCGGCCAGCGCGGTCGCGCCGTCATAGTGCGAAGCGTTCGCGATCTCCATGCCGGTCAAGGCGCAGATCAGGCTCTGATATTCGAAAATGGCCTGCAAAGTGCCTTGGCTGATTTCCGGCTGGTACGGCGTATAAGCAGTATAAAACTCGCCGCGGCGCAGAATTTGGTCAACCGCTGCCGGCACAAAATGGTTGTACGCGCCGGCGCCTAAAAAGATGCTATACCGGCGGGCATGGGCATTCAACTCGCTCAACCGGTTCAGTTCCGCCATCAGCTCCGGTTCCGACAGCGGCGGCGGCAGATCGAGCGGCGGGAAACGATGGCTGGCCGGCACATCAACAAACAGGTCTTCAATACGCTCAACTCCAATTGCTTTGAGCATTTCTTGCCGGTCGGCATCAGTAATCGGAATATAGTGAGTCATGCGTGGTTCCATCTAGACTATAATCATTCCAGCGGTCGCGTCCCTACCGGCACTGTTAGCGCTGAAGTAGGGGATTGCGCGGGCGCTGCACCCGCGCAATAACGTTCAACCTCCGCCTAGTGATCAATCTCGGCTACAAACGCAGCATACGACTCGGCATCGAGCAATTCCTCGCTCTCGCCGGTTGGCCGTACCCGCAGCATCCAACCTGCGCCGTAGGGATCGTTGTTAATCGGCGACTGATCGCTCTCAAGGGCGGTGTTGACCGCGACCACCTCGCCGCTGACCGGCGCATAGAGATCCGAACTCGCCTTGACCGACTCGACCACGCCGAAGCTTTCGCCGGCGGTGACGGTTGCGCCGACTGCGGGCAATTCGACGTAGACCACATCGCCAAGCGCGTGCTGGGCATAGTCGGTGATCCCGATCACCACCTCATCACCTTCGTGGCGCACCCACTCGTGGGTTTTGCTGTACCGCAGATCGGACGGAGTGTTGTAAGCCATGTCGAACTCCTCTAGCGCTTGTAGCGCGGCTTGTAGAAGGGCATCTTCACGACGCGCGCGCGAACGGGCCGCTCGCGCACGATAACATCAAACTCACTGCCTTCGCTGCTGAGGTCGGTCGGCACGTAGGCCATGCCGAGCGGGCGGCCCAGCGTTGGCGAGGGCATGCCGCTGGTAACGAACCCAACCGGTTCGCCGGTCACGCGCTGCACTTGGTAGCCGCCACGGGCAATCCCTTTGCCGACCATCTCGAACCCGACAAGACGGCGGCTGACGCCGGCCTCTTTAATCGCCTGCAAGGCCGCGCGCCCGATAAAATCGTCCTTATCGAGCTTCACCACCCAGCCGAGACGAGCCTCGTAGGGGTTGATCGTTTCGTCAATCTCATGGCCATAGAGGGCAAGGCACGCCTCAAAGCGCAGGCTATCGCGCGCGCCGAGACCGCAGGCTTGCACCGCATTGCCGCCGAGAGCCAGCAAACCGTGCCAGAACCGCTCGGCATGCACTGCCTCAAAAAAGATTTCAAAGCCGTCTTCGCCGGTGTAGCCGGTGCGCGCAATCAGCGCGTTTTGGCCGAAGATAGTGGTCATCGCCACCCCGTGAAACGGGAGCGAGCCTATCTCAGCCGTGGTTGAATCCTCTGCGGTGGCGAGCAGGTGTTCGGCGTGCGGCCCTTGCAGCGCCAGCATTGCCCAGCGCTCAGATCGATCTTCTATCTCCACCTCAAACCCGGCGGTATGTTGCTGCAACCAATCCCAGTCTTTGGCGCGATTCGCAGCATTCACCACGACCATAAACTCATCGGGCAGATGGTAGATGAAGACATCATCAACAATCCCGCCGTCGGGCCGGCAGAGCAGACCGTAGCTGGCATGGCCGAGCGGAATGGCGCTGACATCGCACGTCACCATGCGTTGGAGGAACGCTTCGGCATTGGGGCCGCGCACCATAAACCGGCCCATGTGGCTGATATCGAACAACCCGGCCCGGTTGCGCACGGCGTGGTGTTCCTCGATGATGCCACGATACTGGACTGGCATCTCCCAGCCGCCGAATTCGACCATGCGCGCGCCCATCGCAAGGTGCGCGTTGTAAAAGGGGGTTCGTTTCAGCATACGCATTTCCGTTGGTTATGAACGGTCTTCTTCCAAACCGGCGCGCACCCGGCGCAACAGTTCCCGGCAGGCGATCGCGTGACGGGCCAACTCTTCATCACCGCCGGCGCGAGCTTCGGCGGCGAATTCCCACAATGCCTGTTCAGCCGTCGCGCTCAGCAAGAGCGGGTACTGGTCGATCACCTGCGCAATCGCATCTTCGTCATCGGCCACCAACAGCGCCTCGATGGCGGTCTCTAAATCGTTGGCGGGGGCCGGTGCAGTGCGGAACGCCGCCAACATCGAGCGCCGCGCCTCTAACAGTTGGGCCAGCCGCTCAGCCTCGCTCGCCAGCGCCGTCTCGATCTCGGCAGCCAGCAAGGCATCAATTTCAGGGCGCAAGAGCAAAGGATGGCGGGCGACCACTTGTTCGAGCTCAGCGTCGCTATGGGCGCTCAACAGAGCTTGCAGCGCGTCGGGCGGAATCGCCGTGAGGCGTTCCGGTTCGGCGCGGCGGCTCATGCGGGCGAGCAGATCGCGGGCATTGCGCAGGCCCTGCGCGATCTCAGCTTCGCCTTGGGCGGCGGCGACATCGGCCAATTGGGTGAGGGTCGCGATGGTCGCTGGTTCGAGCAGTTCGGGATGCTTGGCCAACACCTGTTCGAGATCGGCGGCGGTATCGGCGGCCAACAAGGCTTCGACGGCGGCCAGCAACGGTGGCGGTTCGGCAGCCGGCGCCGCAGGCGGCGGGGGCGAGGGCGGGGCGGACGGCGCGCGCCGGCGGGCATCGAGCCGGCGCAGCAGATGGGCTAACCCGCTCATATCTTGGGCGATGTCAATATCGGCTAAATAAGGCCGCCGCTGTTCGATATCAATCGAGCCGACCAGCAAGGCGTGCAGCTCGCGGGCCTGCTCGCGAATCTCGTGATCAGCCGCGCCGGGAGCGGGGGCAAACAACACCCGGCGGGCTTGGGCATCGTGATACAGCAACGGCGCGCCAGCCGGCCCACGCGCGCCACAGTGCGGGCAGGCGACCATATTCACCTCTTCCCGGCGCAGCGCCGCTGCCGCTGCCGGCTCCTCGTCGGCGTCGATAATCAACCAAATCTCGGCGCTAAAATCCTTGCCGCAATGCGGACACGTCAATGGCGCCTGCTCGCGGTACGAGATGGGCATACGTTCTTGCAACCTTGCCGATCGGCGAATCCGTTTCCTCCGCTGTATTGTACCATCAGTAGACGTTCTGCATTGCGTTAGTGCGAGGATCCCAACGCCGAGGCGCAGAGTGGGCAAAGGCGGTCAACGCAAAGACGCAAAGTGGGCAAAGGCGCAGAGGATTCAAACGCAAAGGCGCAGAGGGCGCAGAGGTTTTTTGGGGAAGAGCCGCTCCCCGGTTGTCATTGCGAGCCGAGCGGAGAGAGGCGAAGCAATCTCCCACTTCAGCGAGAGGGACACCTCCACGCCATTGATCTGCACCAACGTAGGGGAAATGGGACACGGACACCCACGGGTTGAGACGGATTTGCACGGTTCATCGATCGCGATGAGGGGGTGTGTTCCGTGCTCGCGGGGGATTGCTTCGGGCGCTGCCGCGCCCTCGCAATGACAGAAGGGCGGTTGTCATTGCGAGCCGAGCGGAGAGAGGCGAAGCAATCTCCCACTTCAGCGAGAGGGACACCTCCACGCCATTGATCTGCACCAACGTAGGGGAAATGGGACACGGACACCCACGGGTTGAGACGGATTTGCACGGTTCATCGATCGCGATGAGGGGGTGTGTTCCGTGCTCGCGGGGGATTGCTTCGGGCGCTGCCGCGCCCTCGCAATGACAGAAGGGCGGTTGTCATTGCGAGCCGCCAACGGCGCCTCCCCGCTTGTCATTGCGAGCCGAGCGCAGCGAGGCGAAGCAATCTCCCGCTTCAGCCGGAGGGATGCCTCCACGCCATTGGTTTGCCTCTCAGCAGGGGATTGCTGCGGGCGCTGTGCGCCCTCGCAATGAGGGCGGCGCGGGGCGGCAGGGGCGAAGAAGACACAGACACCCACGGGTTGAGATGGGATTTGCACAGCGTGCTGGCGCTTTGGCCCTCGTTCGCTTCCAAACGACAGCGAGGACGTTTTGAGGACGCTTGCCCAATATACTCGATGCTGCAGGCCGAGCGACGCTCAGCAGTGGCACAAGGTTCCATACCGGCAGTGAGCAACGGGACGATCCGTCGTGTTGCTTGAACCGGTGGGCGTCATGCGGCTGACGGGCGCGTTAGCACGATTCGTTATCCACCCTCAACACTGAAAGGAAAACGTACGAATGGCCGGCAAACCTGCAATCCTCGCTGCGCTTGTCTTCTTCCTGCTCACCATCCTTGCGTCAGCCGTCGCGGCGCAGGGTGGCGGCGGCCCAACCCTGCAAGCCGCGCTCGGCACGGCCTTCACCTATCAGGGCCGGCTGCAAGACGGCGGCAGCCCTGCCAACGGAACCTACGATCTTCAGTTCGCTTTATACGACGCCGCTAGCGGCGGGACGCAAATTGGCGCAACCGTGACGGCTAACGACGTGCCGGTGAGCAACGGGGTGTTCACCGTAGCGCTCGATTTCGGGGCGAGCGCATTCACCGGCGACGCGCGCTGGTTGGAGATGCGGGTACGGCCCGGCGCCAGCTCCGGCGGCTACACGACGCTTAGCCCGCGCCAGCCGGTGACGGCGACGCCGTATGCGCTCTACTCCAAAACCGCGCCGTGGAGCGGGTTGGCTGGCGTGCCCGCCGGCTTTGCCGATGGGGTGGATAACGAGGGCTGGTCGCTGGCCGGCAACAGCGGCACAACGGCGGGAACCAACTTTATCGGTACGACCGACAACGTGGCGCTGGAGTTCAAGGTGAATAGCGCGCGGGCTTTGCGCATTGAACCTAACGCGACGAGTCCCAGCCTGATCGGCGGATCCAGCGCCAACACGGTGACGAGCGGCGTAGCGGGCGCGACCATCGGCGGCGGCGGATCAACTAATAACACGTGCGGAAGCGGCTCCGCTCCGTGCGCTAACTTGGTGACTGATGACTACGGCACGGTGGGGGGAGGGGCCGGCAACCAAGCGGGCGATAATGCCGGTACATCAAATGATCGTGCCTACGCCACCGTTGGCGGGGGTGAATACAACATCGCAAGCGGTTCCCATGCCACTGCCAGCGGGGGTGAATACAACTTTGCCAGCGGCTCCTATGCTACCATTGGTGGGGGTTATAGTAATACCGCCGGCGGTTCCTACGCTACTGTCGGCGGAGGCATCGGTAACATCGCCAACAACTCCTATGCTACCGTTGGTGGGGGCTATGACAACACCGTCAACGGCGCTTACGCCATCGCCGGCGGGGGGGATGACAACACCGCCAGCAACGACTACGCCACTGCCAGCGGGGGCTACATCAACACTGCCAGCGGCGTTTTCGCCACCGTCGGCGGGGGGAGGGAAAATACCGCCAGCGGTTTCATTACCACCATCGGGGGGGGCTATGACAACAGCGCCAGCGGTTCCTTTGCCACCATCGGCGGGGGAGAAACTAATATCGCTAGCGGAACCAGAGCTACCGTTAGCGGAGGAAGCATGAACACTGCCAGCGGCAATTACGCCACCGTCGGCGGGGGAAGTAACAATATCGCTGCGGGTGCGTACAGTTTTGCAGCCGGACGCCGGGCTCGAGCGAATGCGACTGGCATGTTTGTGTGGGCTGATAGTTATGATGAAGACTTTGCTGGTTCGGTTACGGATTCGTTCATTGTCCGCGCGTCGGGCGGCATTTATTTCGGGAAAGCCACTCCAAGCGCCGGCGCGCCATCCGGGCGATTTATCGACACGTGGACTGGTGCGCATCTGACGAATGGCGGGGTGTGGACTAACGTGAGCGACCGCGCCGCGAAGGAGAACTTTGCCAACGTGAACGCGCGCGAGATTCTCACCCGCGTTGCTAACCTTCCTATCCAAACGTGGAACTATATCGCTGAGCAAACGACGATTCGCCATATCGGGCCGACGGCGCAGGATTTCTATGCGGCGTTTGGCATCGGAGCGGACGATACCCACATTGCGACGGTTGACGCCGACGGCGTGGCGTTGGCAGCAATTCAAGGGTTGCATCAGGTGGTGCAGGAGAAAGAGGCGCAGATTGCCGAACTCGAAGCGCGGCTAGCGGCGCTGGAGCAACGCACAGGAACGCACGTCGCTGCGCCGCCGGCAACGAATATCGCTGATGGGGTGTGGTTTGCGGCAGGAGTGCTCTGCGGCGCGGGCGCATTCTGGCTGGGCCGGCGGCGCGCGCAAGGAGGCCAGTGATGAAGAGCGAGATGGCTACGCGGCGCACACCGGCCAGCCGTCACGCGCTGCGCTATGTGGCGGCAAGTGCGCTCGCGGCGGCGCTGGCGCTCATTCTGGTCGTCGCCATCGCCCCGCGCGCAGCGGCCCAATCCGGCGGTGGGTACAACTTGACGTGGAGCACCATTGATGGCGGCGGTGCGACGTTCAGCACGGGAGGCGCTTACGCGCTGGGTGGTACGATTGGGCAAGCGGACGCCGGTGCGCTGAGCGGCGGCGCGTACACGCTGCACGGCGGGTTCTGGAGCGGGGCCGGCGGGATGTCAAGCCTGTTCATACCGCTGGTGCAGCGGTAGCGGCAGCGGGGAAGGCGCAAGAGGAAGACGCAAAGCGAGCAAAGGTGCAGAGGATTCAAACGCAAAGGCGCAGAGCCGGACGGCTGTCCGGCTCCGCAGAGGGCGCAGAGGTTTTTTGGGGAAGAGCCGCTCCCCGGTTGTCATTGCGAGCCGCCAACGGCGGCCTTCCCGGTTGTCATTGCGAGCCGAGCGCAGCGAGGCGAAGCAATCTCCCACTTCAGCGAGAGGGATGCCTCCACGCCATTGGTTTGCACCAACGTGGGGGAAATGGGACACGGATACCCACGGGTTGAGACGGATTTGCACGGTTCATCGTTCCCGATCAGGGGGTGTGTTCCGCAATCGCGGGGGATTGCTGCGGGCGCTGACGCGCCCTCGCAATGACAGAAGGGCGGTGCGGGACGGCAGGGGCGCAGCGGCCACGGATGGATTGGCACAGTTCATCGATCCCGATCAGGGGGTGTGTTCCGCAATCGCGGGGGATTGCTGCGGGCGCTGCCGCGCCCTCGCAATGACAAAAGGGCGGTGCGGGACGGCAGGGGCGCAGCGGCCACGGATGGATTGGCACAGTTCATCGTTCCCGATCAGGGGGTGTGTTCCGCAATCGCGGGGGATTGCTGCGGGCGCTGACGCGCCCTCGCAATGACAGAAGGGCGGTGCGGGACGGCAGGGGCGCAGCGGCCACGGATGGATTGGCACGGTTCATCGTTCCCGATCAGGGGGTGTGTTCCGCAATCGCGGGGAATTGCTGCGGGCGCTGACGCGCCCTCGCAATGACAAAAGGGTAGTTGTCATTGCGAGCCGAGCGGAGCGAGGCGAAGCAATCCCCCACTTCAGCGAGAGGGATGCGTCCACGCCGGTGGTTTGCCTCTCAACGGGGGATTGCTGCGGGCGCTGACGCGCCCTCGCAATGACCTGCTGCCGCTCCCCATCATCCTCGGTGCGCTCGGCGGTACATGGCTTGCCCCCACACCTCGTCCCTCCCCCGCGGGGGAGGGGCGGACAGAACATCTGTCCAGAACCCGGCCCTAAAGGGCCGGGCTAGGGTTACGAAGCCCGCTGCGCGGGCTACTGGCTCACCCCCGTCCCCTCTCCCACTGGCGCGGGAGAGGGGCGCTGCTGCGTTTCGCTTCAGTAGTGCCTCACCTGCCCATCGCGCGGCTCCTCCGCTTCTGCCATGCGGTGGAAGTGGGGGCTGGGGGTGAGGGCTAGCCCGCTGTGCGGGTAGAATAGCCGCGAAAAGACGCAAAATACCCAAAAACGTGCTATTGTTGCGTCTTTTCGTGGCTCTTTGTGGCTATGCGGCAACGGAGCGGGGACAAATGCCCGCCGCGAGCTAACACCACCCGCCGCCCCCTCGGCGGTAAAAAAGGGACACGGGCTTTGCTCACTGTCCCGCCGCAGCTTCTACGACGTTCAGATGGTAGCGGTTGGTCAATTCCGGCCCGGCCCCGATCAGGCGCAACTCGATCGTGTACCGTCCGGGGTGAAGAGGGGTGAGGCGCAGGTGATCGATCTCGGTGGCGAGCGAGTCGGCGGGCAGGTCGAGGTAGCGCACGACGGTGGCCAATTCAGAGTCAGCGGGATCGCGCATCGTAATGGTGACTTGCGCGCCGGCCAACGGTTGGCGGGCATCGTTGACGGCGTAGATTGGCACATCAATCACTTCACCGATCACGAAATCACGCGGTTCGATCAAGGTAAAGGCATACTGCGGGCGGAAGCAATCGCGCAGGGCGTAATACGAACGCTTGGGCACTCGCCAATAATCGATCACGCTCCACAGCACCGCCGGGTAGGGGTCAACAAACAGAAACGCAATGATCCCGCCGGTCGGGCGATACTTGTGGTACCGCAAGCGATCGACGTAGAAGCGGTTGAGTTCAGCTTGATAGGTCTGCGACATCTCGATGACTTCGGCCAGTGAGGTGGCTTGTCGCCACGGATACCACGCCGACATAATCTCGGCCTGTAACCCGTGCCGTTCAACGAGGCGGGCAATAGCGGCGTCATCGAGCGGGTCGGGCATGAAGCGCAAGCTGCTTTCAAGGTTCGGAAAACTCTGCGCGCCGAATTCGGTCACAAAGCGCAGGTTGTTAGGGAAGCGGGCGCGCACGGTTTCGCCAAACGCCAACGTGCCGTAGGTACGGTACCAGCCAAAGTAGGCATGGGCATCGGTGCCGGTGCGCACGTAGGGTACGTCTGGCTCACCCGACGAACGGATCACGGGTCGGGTTGGGTCTTCTTCTTCGACGATCTGTTTCAACTGCACATCCATCACGTCGCGGTTCCAGCTAAAAATGAACGCCGACTGGTAGGTGCGCAGCCGAGCGCCAAGCGACTCATCGGCGGTGTCTTCGAGATGGATCGCCTCGTTGTGCATGCACCAGATCGCGATGCTGGGATGGTTGCCGAGCAAGCGCACCATGGCCCGTGCCTGATGGCGCGCTGCCGGCAATACCTCGGTGCGATAGATCCACTGGAGCGGAAAATCTTGCCAGAGCAAGATGCCGGCGGCGTCAGCGGCGTCGTAGAAGGCCGGATGGTCAATATGGGCATGGACGCGCAGCATATTCATGTGGCACTCGCGGGCTAAGGCGAGATCGCGATCGGCCCGTTCGCGATTCATCGTCGCGATCCGCATATCGCCGGGTGGGTAGTTATTGCCTTTCGCGAGGAACCGCTCGCCGTTCAGGTGCGGAATCCAGTCGCGCAGCTCGAAGGTGCGCACGCCATAAGCAAAGGACTGCTCATCGCTGAGCGTATCATCAAGCCAGATCCGCACCGTCACTTGATAGAGATCAGGCCGGCCAAGATCGTGCGTCCACCAGCGCCGCGGTTCGCGCAGCTTCAGCAAGCCTTGCACCGTCTGCGTGCCGCTGCGCAGACGCCGTTGCACGGTGAAGACCTGCGTCTCGCCGTGAAAGGTCAGCGGGGCAAAGACGATTTCGCTGCGGATCGCCACGGCCTGCGCAGCATCGAGATCAAGGGCAAAGCGCAACTGGGCCAGCCGGGCATCGCAATGCTCGGTGCGCAGGCGGGCAGCGCGCAACCGCACTGGCCCGCTGCGGTGCAACTCGACCGGCAGCCAAATCCCGCCCGGATTGGCTTGCGGATCGAAGCAATCCCAGTGGGAAAAGACGCCGGTAATCATGCGCTTACCAATTTTATTGTGCTCGTCGGGGCAATCGAGTTCGATAATGAGGGTGTTTTCAGGCTTCAAGAACGTGGTAAGCTCGTGCTCGGACGGCTCGAAATAGCCTTCGTGCGCGCCAAGATCGACTCCGTTGAAATAGGTATGGCGGTAATAGAACGCGCCGTTGATCCGCAGCCAGCGCCGTTCGCCGGGCAGCGGGTCGGGTGCGGGAGGGTTGGCAAACCGGCAGCGGTACACCACCTTGCCGCTGTGGGTTTCAAGGCCGGGCAATTGCTGCCAATGGGCCGGCACAATCGCCGGCAACCACCCCTGATCATTGCGCGGATAGATCCCTTGGGTAAATTCGGCCAGCGGGCGAATCTGCCAGCCGTCAGCCAACGTGTCTAGATACATACCATTTATCGTCCCGTAGAGCCGCACGGCGGTGCGGCTCCCACCCAGCGGTACGGGTTCCATCGCACGGCCGTGTGGTTCCCACCGCGCGGCGGTGCGGCGTCAATAAGCGTTCACATGATCGCCAATCTGTCGAGTGCATCCAGCACCTGCCGGTAGGTCACGATCCGTTGCCGGCGCAAGGCGGGCCGGTGGCCCAACGCCAGTTTCAGCGCCTCGACAACCAATTCATACTGATAGCCGAGCCAGATCAACCGGCGCAGCAGCGCCGCTGCCGGCCAACCGTACCACATCCGGGCCAGCAGCAGCCGGCTCGCTTGGAAATAGCGGTGGCGGCCAACCGGAACTTGTTCGCTGCTCTGGCCTTCGTGGTGGATGACCGTAACCTCAGGCAGGTACCAAATCTGGCTACCGACTTCGACACTCTCAGATCGTGAGCCGTTGGGAGGAGGCGGCGCCGGTTGGCGCCATTGCAACCGCCACTGCCATTCCAACTCTTCACTATACATAAAAAATCGCTCATCGAGCAACCCGGCTTGGCGGATAGCGGCGGTGCGCACGAGCAAGGCGGCGCCGACCAGCCAACCCACGCGCTGGATACGGTGAGGATCGCGATCGGCGCAGTGATACTGGCGCTTCCACGGATTGTTCGGCCACAGCCGTTCCCATGGCGTACTCTCCCAGACCATCGTGAGCGGAGTAGGGAAGCGGCGGCGCGACGATTGGAGGCTGCCATCGCCGTAGAGTAAGCGCGGGCCAACCGCGATCGCGGCTGGATGGTTTTGGAGAAAGGCGACCAATTGCGGGATCGCATCGGCCACCGGCTCGGTATCGGGGTTCAGCAAGAGGACGAACTCAGGGCCGCCGTCAGGCCGTTGCAACAATCTGCGCAAGGCCAGATTATTGCCGGCGGTAAAGCCAAGATTAGCGCCGGCTTCGATCACCTGTACATCGGGAAATTCGCTGCGCACCATTGCCGGGGTGCCATCGTGGCTATCGTTGTCAACCACAATGATCTCGGCCGCGAGGTTGCCAGCCGCTAGCGAAGCCTTGACGGCGGTGAGGCAGCGGCGGAGCAGCTCTTTCACATTCCACGACACGATCACGATGGCTAGCATAGCGGTATGAGCGCAGCGACTATGGCGCAATGATGGCAGCACTGGTGTTTGTCTCGTAGCTTTTAGTGTACCACAGCTCGGTTGCGCTTTTGACAGCCATTCATACATTCTTTATCATACGTATTGCATTCCATCTGCGCCACGCTGCGCAGGATTCTTCCCCAAATCCCATTCCGATGGATGTCTTTCCGCTGCGCTTGGTGACCGGAGCTGTGCTATGCATCACAACATTTCATTGCTGGCAAATTTGGCCATTGCCTTGGTGGTAGCATTCGCCGGCGGGGTGCTGGCTCGGCGGCTCGGTTTGCCAACGATTGTTGGGTATTTAGTGGCTGGGATGGCGATCGGCCCCTTTACGCCGGGCTTTGTCGGCAATGTGGAAGATATTAGCCAACTGGCCGAGATTGGCGTGATCTTTTTGATGTTTGGGGTGGGCCTGCATTTTTCGCTTAAAGATTTGTGGGCGGTGCGGCAGGTTGCGTTACCGGGTGCCATCTTGCAGATGGCGATTGCCACGTCGCTCGGTTTTGCGCTCAGCCAGTTGTGGGGCTGGGAGCCGGTGCCGGGCCTGCTCCTCGGCATGTCGATTTCGATCGCGAGCACGGTGGTCTTGTTGCGCGGATTGATGGACAACGGCTTGCTCAATACCAGCGCCGGGCGGATTGCAGTGGGTTGGCTGGTGCTGGAAGACCTTGCGACCGTGTTGATTTTGGTCTTGTTGCCGATCATTTTTGGGAGCCAGAGCGAACAATCGCTGCTCTCCGGCGCTTTTTCGCTATTGAAGGCGGCGCTCTTCGTGGCAGTGATGCTGTTTGCCGGACGGCGGCTCCTGCCAAAGTTGCTGGATGTGATTGCCGGCACGCGCTCGCGCGAACTGTTCATTCTGGCCGCGGTGGCGATTGCGCTCGGCACCGCCTTTGGCGCGGCTGCCTTTTTCGATGTGTCGCTGGCGCTGGGCGCATTTTTGGCCGGCGTGGTGCTGAGCGAGTCGCAGTTTAGCCATCAAATCGGCGATGATGTCTTGCCGTTCCGCGAGACGTTCGCGGTCATCTTTTTCGTCTCGGTCGGCATGATTGTCAACCCGCTCTACTTGTGGGCGAATGCGGGACAGGTATTGGCGCTAACCGCGCTGATCGTGCTTGGCAAGGCTTTCATTACCCAACTGCTCGGCTTCTTTTTGCCGGCGAGCGGGCGGACAATGTTGGTAGTTGCGGCGGGACTAAGCCAAATCGGCGAGTTTTCGTTCATTCTGGGTAGCGCTGGGATGGCGTTGGGCTTGCTCAATCAAGAGCAGTATTCGCTAATTTTGGCCGGTGCGTTGCTTTCGATCATGGTCAATCCACTCATGTTCCGCCTGATCAAGCCGATCGAACAGGCTATGCAGCGCGTTTCCCCCCGGCTCTGGCAATGGTTCGACAGCCATCCCTTGCAACCGGCTGAGCTCGCTTTGCCACGTGAGGGCCACGTGGTGGTGGTCGGCTATGGCCGGGTGGGCCAGCATATTGTAACCGTGCTGGAGAAGCTGGGGATACCGCGACTGGTGATTGAAATTGACTCGGGCCGCGCGGCCGAATTTAACGCTCACGGCGTGCCAACGCTCTTCGGCGATGCGGCCAATTCGGATGTGCTCGTGCATGCCGGGCTTGAACGGGCGCGCGCGTTGGTGGTGACGTTGCCTGATGAGATGGCGACCGAGATGGTGGTGGCGGCGGCGCGCAAAATCGCCCCTAATCTGCCCATCATCGCTCGCGCTGCCACCACCAAAGGCGTTGGCCGCCTGATCAACCTCGGTGCGCGCGATGTAATCCATCCCGAATTAGAAGGCGGGTTGGAGGTGATGCGCCATACCTTGCTCTGCTTGGGCTATCCGGCCACCCAAGTGCAAGGCTATACCGACGCGGTACGGCGCGATGAGTACGATTTTACCGTCTCTAGTCCTGCCGAGCATCAGGCGCTCGATCAGATGGTGCGGGCCGCGCGCGGGATCGAGATCACATGGCGGATGGTAGGCGAGCAGAGCCCGATCGTCGGGCAGACGTTGGCCGAAGCGAATATTCGCGCGCGCACCGGCGCTTCGGTGATCGCGTTGATCCGGAATCAACAGTTGATCGCCAACCCGAAATCGAGTACGGTGTTTCAGGCTGGCGATCTGGTTGGATTGATCGGCGAGAGCGACCAGATCACCGCCGCCGAGGAATTGATCAGCGGCGCAACAGTTGCGCGCGAACCGGTGTTAGCCGGCAGGTAGGTAGAGCCGCATGGCGGTGCGGCTCCGGTAGAATAACCGCATCGAGTAGTAAAAAACCGTAGCGCCGCACGGCGGTGCGGCCCTGTGTCGCCGCCGAGGAATTGATCAGCGGCGCAACGGTTGCGCGCGAACCGGTGTTAGCCGGTTGATCCATTGGATCGCCCGGCCATCAATCACTCATACACCAATTCCACCGCACCGCTGCGTTGTTGTTCGACAAAGAGCAGCAGCTCGTTGTGCGCCGCCAACCATGAGACCGGCAGCTTATACGCTTCCTGCGGCCCAATTTGCCAGAAGCGCCCGCAATTCTGGCCGTTGAGCCAGATTTGGCCTTTGTCGAGGGTGCCGGGACGCAGGGCGAGGCGCTGAATGGCGGCGGGTAGATCGGCGCGGGCAAAGACTGCTTGGACAAAGGCCGGGCCGGTAGGCGGGGCCGGTTGGTCGCTGACGGTCACGCCGGCGCGGAAGCTCCATTGGGCCGGTAGCGGTTGGTTGGCGTCGTAGCTGATCAGGGTCGCGCGCCACGGTGCGCCGGCGTAGTTGAGAATCTGCAAGGCGAGGGTGTTGGTTCCCGGTTGCAGTAGATCAGTGATGTCAGCGTCAATCAGCCCGCCACTGCGATGGCGGCTAAACCGCTCGACGGCGACGCCGTTGACGAAGAACGCGCCAGAGTTGCGGTCGCCGGTGATATGCACCCGGTAGCGCCGCCCGGCCTGCACCTCGATCGGACGGATCAGCCACACCATCGGCCCAGCCCACGCAAACCGGCTCAGGTGAACGTTGCTGGCGTCGGGCCGCGCGGCCCACGGCTTGATGTTGGCAACCGCTTCGCCGGCAAATTGCACCTCTTGCCAATAGGCATACCAACCCGCCGAGATGTCTACTTGGTTGCCATCGAGGTACAAGGGGGCGAGCAAGCCTTTTCGTTCCCCCAAATTCAGGCCATAATTGAACCGGCCCAGATTATCGACTAACAGGCGCAGATCATGGCGGCCAGCCGGCAAGTCAAGCGCAAGCGTATAGCGCGGGCCGGTTGGCGCGACACCCAAGACGCCGGCAAACTCGCCGTTGATCAGCACCAGCGCCCGATCACGGAGTTCGGGGGCAGCGATGGTCGTGTTCAACGGCGTGTCAAGCTCGATCTCAGCCCGATACCACCCGTAGCCGTAGGGGCAGCCGAGCTGTTCGAGCGGCGCCGGCGCAGCGATTGGTTGCCAACCAGCGTCGTCAGTCGCCTCTACCACGGCGAATGCGCGGGTGGTGAGGATGGTACGGCGCGGTTGGGAGGGTGGCGGCAACGGCTGGCTGCCATAGCGTTCGGCCAGCATCTGCGGCAATAGCTCAATCAACAGCGCATGATCCTCCCAATCGACCTCGATCCGGCGGCCCTCGGCGGTGATCCAATAATCGATCCGGAGCAGGTCATTACAGAGTGTCACCCGTCCCGTCAACCCAGCATCATCAGCGTAGACGCCATCGGGTGAGGACGGCAACCGTAGGGTGAGCGATCCTTGTTCGCCTTCACGGCCATAGATGACCAGTGTGCCCTGTTCCGGCCAATAGCCAAGAATGCGACCGGTATGGCTCGCGATCGTGATCCCGCTCTCGCCGAGGGGCAGATTGGCGAAGATCGGGCGAATGCTGGTTGGTTCAACTTCAACACTCAGATGTTCACCCGAAGGCATGAACACTTCGTAGGTCGTGGCTTCGAGGCTGGGGTTGGCAAGGAAGGTGGCGCAGAAGTCACGCCATGCCGGCGGCGCGGTGGGGCTGGCGCGCACGGTACGGTACGGCTGCGCGCCGCCCTCGCTGCGACCAGCAATCGCCGCCGGCGGAATCACAGTGATCCCGCCGTGTACAGCATCGGCTAACACCGCCGACAACGCCGCACCGAAACAGCTTAGAAAGAGATGATGGCGGCGGGCAACCAGCGCCTTTTCGGTCAAGCGGCCATACTCATCGACCGGCGCGTCATAATCGTAACTGGTGGTCATGTGGATCAAATCGCCGCCGACGGTGCGCCCGCCCCAATAGCCGAAATTGGTGCCGCCGGCCCACATCCAATGGCTGAAGCCGGCGCACCCCACTGCCGTCAGTTGGTGCAGGGTTATATCGAGCTTGGCCGCCGTCTTGCGAGTTTGGCGCTGGCCGCCCCAGTTATCGAACCAACCGCTCCACAGCTCTGAAACAATCATCGGGTTATCAGGCCAAAGCTGGCGCGTCTGCACCAACTTTTCGGCAATCCCGCTCCAGCCATTGCGGAACTCAGGATAGCCGGGGGTAGCGCCCATACAGGTATACTGCGGCACCTCGATCCCGCGTTCGAGCGCGGCACGGGCCAGCGTCAATTGATGCTCATCGGCCCCATAGACTCCCGATGCCCAGTGTTCATTCTCGATCTGGCAAAGGATAATCGGCCCGCCGCGGGTGTGCTGGCGTGGGGCAAGGATCGGCATCAGGGTGTCAAACCAGCGCAACACTGCGGTTATGAAGGCCGGATCGTCAGTGCGCAAGCGCACATCGCCGCTAGCCGTCAGCCATGCCGGCAACCCGCCATTTTCCCACTCAGCGCAGATGTAGGGGCCGGGGCGCACAATCGCCTTCAAACCCAGCTCGTGGCAGAGGTCGAGGAACGCGCCGAGATCGGCTTCATCACTAAAATCGAACACGCCGGGTTGCGGCTCGTGGCGGTTCCACGGAATCACGGTATCAATCGTGTTGAGTCCGGCCCACCGCGCCTGTTCGAGCAGTGGGCGCCATTCGGCGCGCGGCCAGCGGAAGTAGTGAATACACCCGGAGAGGAGATAGAACGGCTGGCCGTCAAGTTCGATCCCGTTGCGGCCAACGGAAACTGTAGCGCTCATAGTCAACCTCGCTCATCACACCACGTCAGCTTTGACGCGGTATGCCCTTAATCATGACATAGACGGGTGGAACTGTCGAATGCAAACATTGTGCGTAGAAGCGCAAAAAACTGCTTGATATACGGTGCTTTAGCAAGAGACAAGCGTGTTATGAAACCTTAAAACGGTGCGTAAAACGATTGCGTTCCGGGTACTCGTGCATTCATAATAAAGGCCATACGGTCATCCCGCGCCTAAACTGCGGTGTTGTTCAGATAGACGTATCAAGCGATGGGGAGGGGGCGTATGCAACGATCACTACGGTTTGGGTTAGCCGCCCTCATGCTGGCGATCTTTTTCGGACTCGCGATCGTGATGGGTGTCGTCTTTTGGCAACTCCTGTCATCAGTCACTGATGAGCAGGCCGATTCGCCCCAAGCGACGGCGACGGCGGTACCGCCGGCATACATCTGGGAGTCCGGCGGGTACCTTTCGGCGGTCTTTGTGCCGGATGGCCGGTTAGCGGTGGCGAGCAGCTACCAGACCACCATCCTCAGCTTTCCAGATAACCAAGCGCTCACGTTCTTTCCCACCGGCGGCTATCTGGCCGTGAGTCCCGATAGTTCACGGTTGGCGGTCGGGCAACGTGGCGCGGTCAGGATCTATGATCTGGCCAGCGGCAAGGTGCGCGCGTACCTTGTCTGCTGGTTGCCGCCAGAAGAGTGGACCGAGATGTGGCTCGCGTTTTCGCCCGATGGCCGTACCTTGGCCGTGACCGAGGCGAACCCTGCCCATGGCCCCGAAGTGCAGCTTTGGAATGTCGCGAACCAAGGCCAACTGTGGTCGGTGCGCATCGACGACCCGGCCATCACGGTAGCGCGGCAACTGGCCTTCAGTCCCGATGGCCGGTACATCGCCGTCACAACCTTACCGGAGGGTGTCTGGCTGATTGACGTGGCGCAGCCGGCAGTGGTGCGCCAAATTCAGGCGGAACCGGCGGGCAGCATCGCGTTTAGTCCCGACGGTTCCCGGCTCAGTGTGGGTGGCTATACGATCCGGACCTATGATACCGCAACGTGGGAGCTTGTTCACGAACAAACGTTTCCTGTATCAGATGCGCCAACCGCTACCGAACCATCAACCTTGACCAACACCTTCCGCTTAGACAGCATGCGCGTTGCCATAAGCCCTGACGGGCAATGGTTAGCTGCGCCGGCTGCTTATCCTGCGTCGGGAGCTGACCTCTTCGTTGGCAAAGATCCGCCACGACAGCCGATTGCGCTGCGCCGGCTGGCTGATGGCGAGCAGGTGTATCGCTTGAGCGGCAGTCAAAACCGGGCGCGGCACCTCATGTTTAGCCCTGACGGGCAGTGGTTGGTA
This sequence comes from Chloroflexus islandicus, assembly GCF_001650695.1. GTDB lineage: Bacteria > Chloroflexota > Chloroflexia > Chloroflexales > Chloroflexaceae > Chloroflexus > Chloroflexus islandicus. Next base: position 22,550 of record NZ_LWQS01000082.1, on the reverse strand, counting down.
GATATCGGGCACAACGAGATACAGGTGTGGCCGGTGGGAGAGGAGGGGCTTAGATCTTAGTGCGGGGATGCTCGCAGCCATAAGGAACGCACATGAAGCGACGACTGCTGATCTTGGCCGGGGGCGCCGGACTAGCGCTGATCGTCTTGTGTGGTATAGCGGGGGTGATGATGTTCTGGTTTGGGCGGGAAGATCAGCCGGTGTATGGTTGGCAAGTGGTAACGCGCTCAGCCGCCTTTCTGCCCGATGGCCGGTTGGCGATTGCGAATGACAAGCAGACGGTCATTGTGAGCTTCCCCGGCTATCAAACGCTCCGTGAGCTGTCTGCCGGCGGCTATGCGGCGGCTCGTCCTGATGGTTCGGGGCTGGCTGTCGCGGTGCGCGGCGCGATCAAGCTCTTTGATCCCGATCGCGGTGCGTTAATCGTTCAGCTTGATTGCTGGCCGCCCGGTGAAAACATCTATGCCAATGCAGCTTAGCTTTGCCCCTGACGGAGGCGTCCTTGCGGTAGCCGAATCGCACTATTCGCGCGGCCCTGAAGTGCAGTTTTGGGATGAACTGTCGAGTGAGCTTGTATGGCGGGAAGCAGACAGAGACATATTATATACTTGACATTTATATTTTGATTATTATAGTAGATTATACAATTCCAACATCTTCATGCTACATAGGAGCGCAGACATGAAAAAAACGCTCTGCTTCATAGCGCTCATTGTTTTCGTGCTGAGTTTCGGTAGTGTGGGATTAGCTTCTACGTGGCAACAGTCTAACAATGTTGTTTACTCAATAGGGATGTATAACGGGTCTACCACATTTTTCCAGATCAATCTTACCACCGGCCAGATGAACGTGTTAAATACCTTTCCTCAAATTACAGCCGTGTCTGCTTTCGACGCAGCAATAGATTACGAACATAATCGTTACTTCCAACCAGCACAAGGAAATGATCTTTCGAATCATTTACTCGTCATTGACACAAACACTGGCGAGATAACAGCTACATTGCCATTCTCTAGAGCAATCGGCTTGATAAGCTATAGCAATGGATCGTTGTATGGCATTGAGTATAATCCGACGCTTGGCGCCAATATCTTTGTGCAAATTGATCCTGAAACAGGGAACATCAGCTCGCATACACTCATTTCTGGATTAAACGGCTTGATACCCGGAACTTCCATTATTGATAATAACAAATTCATCTTTGAAGGAATAGGTATAAATGGATATGCACTCTACCAAATCGATATGCAAACTCTTGCAATTGAAACCTTTCCTCTTACCGAAGGTCTGCTTCATTTTGCTTATCATAATAACGCTATCATTGGTGTGACTTTCTATAATCAATCTAATAAATTTGTTAGAATAGACCTTTTAACTGGTGAAAATCAGATCTTATCTGAAGTAACAGGTGTTCAGGGCTTATTCCAAGGCGCTTCTGTCTTGAATGAGGAGATGAGTCTATATATTTTTCCGGTGATTGACACTAATGGCGTACATCGCTTATATGCTTTTGATATTCAGACTGGTGCATTGGTTGCCTCGCCTGAGCTCACTGTTGCTCCATCAACAACATCCGCATTTGCTTCAATCGCGTCTCTGAGATTTACCGGACAGCTTAAATCGTTTGAGCGAGGATGGATCCTCTACAAGGCATATCTTCCATCCGTATTTAATGCTCCTGATCAGTAAAGGCGCATTAAATGGCAATGGTGTATCGGCGAGGTTTGCCGGTTCATACTTACAGGATGGCAACTTTCAGCAATACGCTGTTGCGAGGTAATGGTACAACAAGGATGGTACAGTGCGACTATTGCTCATCATTATTGGTCTGGTTGCGCTAGCAATGGTTGGGCTATGGATGGAAGGGATAGGGATCCTCAAGGATGGAACGATGCGACGACTATTGCTATTGGTTGGCGGTGCTATAACGGCGCTGGTTGGGTTGTGCGGGTTGGCATTGGTGATGATGATGTTCTGGTTCGGGCGAGAAGAGCAGCCGGCGTATGTTTGGCAAGTGGTGACGCGCTCAGCCGCCTTTCTGCCCGATGGCCGGTTGGCGATTGCGAATGACAAGCAGACGGTCATTGTGAGCTTCCCCGGCTATCAAACGCTCCGTGAGCTACCTGCCGGCGGCTATGTGGCGTCTCGTCCTGATGGTTCGGTGCTGGCTGTTGCGATGCGCGGCGCGGTTAAGCTCTTTGACCCCAATAGCGGTGCGTTGATCGGGCAGCTTGATTGCTGGCCGCCCGGCGAACATATTTACGAGATGCATCTCAGTTTTTCCCCTGACGGACGCATCCTTGCGGTAGCCGAATCGCACCATTCGCGCGGCCCGGAAGTGCAGTTTTGGGATGTGAGCAGCCAGTCGCAGATTGGGACGATTCGATTTGATGATCCAGCGATCTCGGTCATCCAAGCGCTCGCGTTTTCACCCACCGGGCATTTGGTCGTCTCGACGCATAGGGAAGGCGTTTGGTTGGTGGAGGTTGCCCAACAGGCAGTTATCCGTAACATCCAAAGCTGGCCGAGCAGTTACATTGCCGTTAGCCCTGACGGATCGCGGCTCAGTCTCAGCGAATTTGCCCTCGTCCGCACCTTCGATACCCGCACGTGGCAGGTTGTGCATGAGCAGCGATTTGCGCAAGCGCGGCCTATGGCAGATACATGGATGAGTCGATTATTTAGCATGCCAGTGGCGATCAGCCCTGATGGAAACTGGCTGGCGACGCCAAACCGCGAGGCGCCGAACGACACGTTTTCGCTGTTCGAGTCGGGCCCGCCGCGACAAACGATCGCCTTGCGCCGGTTGGCCGATGGCCGGCGGGTGCGGGTGTTGAGCGGGTCGCCGCGCAGGTTGAACCAGCTTTTGTTTAGCCCTGACAGCCGGTGGCTGGTCGACGTTGGCCTCAGCGAGATTCGGGTCTGGCGAGTGGAAGAGTAGGCCATCTGTCACGGCGCATCTTCGGATACACACGGGAGCAACGGATGGGGAAGGATCGGGCGTGGCGCGCAATGCTATCGGCTAACAGTCATTGCGAGGGGGTACTTTTCCGCATGTCATTGCGAGGGGGCGCAGCCCCCGAAGCAATCCCCCGCTTCAGCGGACATGATGCCTGAGCGGGTCGATGCCGTGCTCGCGGGAGATTGCTTCGCCGCCGTTGGCGGCGCGCAATGACAGACGGGGAGCGGCGGCGCGCAAGGGCAAAGGAAAGGCCACTTTGACGCTATTTATGCGTGATATTTTCGCTTCCGTTCGCGTATTGTCAATTGCGATGAGTTGAACTCTATCAACTTATCCCAGTTAATCGCGCCTTGCTCATTACAGAAATCAGCAATAAACTCAGCAGTGAATGTATTAATAATCTCGGCATACGCTTGCTGAAATGCTTCATTACGTTCCCGCGCTTCAAATCCGAGCGGCTCGATAATGTGCTTGTACAGCTCCTTTTCACCGTTTGAGATAAACGACCAAAAAGCTTGACCACAGAGTTTCAGATAGTCGCCTTTATCTGGATGAGCATCTTGGCCATAGCAACAACCGTTAATGGCAACTACCTCGATACCGGGTTGTTGTTGGCGGATTGTATCGGCTGCCTCACGAAAGTTTTCGCGCATCTTGCGAATTTGATCGGCATTGCCCCAATTGGGGCCTGACTTGATCGAAACGATGTAATAAACACCTTCCTTGCTGAATTCAAGATCAATACTAGGAAAAGTAGATTTTTGGCCGGCGAAGGTTTTATTGCATACGTGTATTGCCAGACCTTCTAGAAATTCACCGAATAGGGTCTCTTCCTGCGAAGATAAATGTGCTTCCAGCAAGAGACGAATAAGATCAGACGCAATGAGAATATTTTTAGCGCGGAAGAGGTAAGGGTTTTTACGCTTAAGAATCTGCTTGAGCTCGAGATTGCGCAAACTATGGAGGCGCTTCTCATGAAATGAACCAATATTACGCTTGGACGTAATGCCGAGCCTCGGTGATAATTCCTGTTCATAGAAATCTTGGCGCTGTTTCTGCAATCTCTTCTTTGGCCAGTGCAACATGCTCCGGCAGGATCTCAATCCCGATTCCACGCCGGTTCATCCGGCGAGCTACTTTGATGGCGGTTCCCGATCCCATAAATGGATCAAGTACCGTATCGCCTTCTTGGGTAAACAGTTTGATAAACCACTCAGGCAACGCTTCTGGGAAGACGGCGCTATGGCGACGATTTTTGGTTTCGGTGGCAAGATGCAGCACATTGGTCGGATATACTTTATCGCGGCTCAACCAATTTGCCACTCGTTTCCCAAAACCGCTGCCAACCCGTGAGTTGTCTCGGATGAGATCGGTTTGGCTCAGATTTTTGAGCCGTTTATCAGCCCAGTCGCCCATCGGCACCATAACCGCTTCCTGAAACATTTTGAAACGCTTGGTTTTGTTAAACTGAATCAAGCGTTCCCACGCATCACGAAAGCGATTCGGCCACTTACCGGGATAGCAATTTTTCTTATGCCAAATAAATTCTTCCGTCCATAGCCAGCCTTGTTGGCGTAACGCTAAAATAAGCTCAATCACATAGGTGTGGCGTTCACCATTTTCAGCTTTCTCTTTGATATTGAGAATGAACGTACCATCTGGTTTCAGAACACGCAACAATTCTTGACCAATTGGCAAAAACCACTCCACATATTCTTCAGGAGCAATACCGCCATACGTATGTTTACGCCGATCGGCGTACGGCGGCGAGGTGAAAATAAGGTCAACTGAGTCGGATGGCAACGTTTTTAAGACATCTCGGCAATCGCCAAGGATAAGTTGCACAGCGTTTGGCGCTTCCATAGTGGTCAAGACATCCTTTTGCAAACATAGAACATCTTTTCAGATTTTAGCTTATTGCTCGACCCCCGTCAAACCTCCACCACCCGCGCCGCGGCTCGCCGTAGCCGGTCGCGGATGGCGCGGCCAAGGCCAGCGTCGTCGAGGTCGCGGGCTAGCATGCGATCGGGTTGGCGGGAGTCGAGGGCGCGGAGGGCAGCGTAGAGGCGGTGGGCCATCGTGGCCGGATCGTTGGCCGGGCCGAGCGATTCGATCTCGACCGGGAGATCGCGCATGAGGGCGAGATCGTCGTCGGGCAAGAGCACGCCAACGCGCAACCCGGCGCGCAGCGCCGCTTCCGCTTCGGTGCGCAGGCGGACAAGGGCTGCTGCCGGTGGGCCGCTGAATAGCCATAATTCGTGATCGGGCGCATAGTGGCGGTCGAGCAGGCCGGGTGAGGCAAGGCCGTGCTGTTCGCCTGCGGTGGGGCGCGTGCGCACCTGTACCGGCCCGATCACGGCCTCCAGCGCTTCGAGACTAATCCCGCCGGGACGGAGCAGGGTGGGTGGGGTGGTGGTGCAGTCGAGCACGGTCGACTCGATCCCGATCGGGGTGGCGCCACCATCAATGACGGCAGCAATCCGGCCCGCAAGATCGGCCAGTACGTGGCCGGCGGTAGTGGGGCTGGTATGGCCGAAGCGGTTGGCGCTCGGTGCAGCTACTGGCACACCGGCGGCGACCAGCAGCGCGTGCGCGACCGGGTGGGCCGGCACCCGCACCGCCACTGTTTCGCGTCCGGCGGTGACGGCGAGCGGCACCCGCGGGTGGCGGGGCAAGATGAGGGTGAGCGGGCCGGGCCAGAAGGCGGCAGCCAGTTGGGTGGCTAGCGGCGGTGTTGCGGCGGCCACAATCGGCAATTCGCCGGCATCGGCCAGATGCACGATCAGGGGATCGCTGGCCGGGCGGCCTTTGGCGGTAAAGATCGCCGCGACCGCTGTTTCATTGAGCGCGTGACCGCCGAGGCCGTAGACGGTCTCGGTTGGGAAGGCGACAAGTTCGCCGCGCCGGAGTAATTCAGCAGCGTGCGCAATCGCTGCTGGGGATGGGTCAAGCCGTTGGGTTTGCATCAATCTACTGTCATGCGTTTAGACGTACCGCAGAAGGTTATGATCAAGTATTGTACTCTATGATCCGCTTGTCATTGCGAGCCGCCGGAGGCGGCGAAGCAATCCCCCGCGAGCACGGGAGCGGATCCTGTCCGCCGAAGGTTCAAGGGCGGACAGAACATCTGTCCGGCACCCGGCCCGAAAGGGCCGGGCTAGGGGTACGAAGCCCGCTGCGCAGACTGATGCCCCCACCCCTTGCCCCTCCCCCGCTGGGGGAGGGGTGATGGGGAGCAGCGCAGCACGGGGCGTTACGGCATCGCACAGCGTTCAACGGTTATGCTCGATCACACGTTCTGTCCGTCTCTCAACCGCCGAAGGGGGGGATTGCTTCGGTCGGGCGGCCTCCAGCGCGGCTGGACGCCGCCGCTCCCTCGCAATGACATACTGGCCGGTCATGGCGAGCGAAGCGACGCAATCCCCCGCGAGCGCGGGAGCGGATTCTGTCCGCCGAAGGTTCAAGGGCGGACAGAACATCTGTCCGGCACCCGGCCCGAAAGGGCCGGGCTAGGGGTACGAAGCCCGCTGCGCAGACTGATGCCCCCACCCCTTGCCCCTCCCCCGCTGGGGGAGGGGTGATGGGGAGCAGCGCAGCACGGGGCGTTACGGCATCGCACAGCGTTCAACGGTTATGCTCGATCACACGTTCTGTCCGTCTCTCAACCGCCGAAGGGGGGGATTGCTTCGGTCGGGCGGCCTCCAGCACGGCTGGACGCCGCCGCTCCCTCGCAATGACATGAGGGAAAGCGCCCCCTCGCAATGACTGCCGGCGTCGCTCTCGCACAACGACCAGCGAACGCGCTGTGCATCCTTCTCCCACCCTCACCCCGTATTCTTCAAACCGGCGGCGATGCCGTTGATTGACATCAGCAATACCGTTTCCAACTCGCCTTGCGCTTCGGGTGGTGCGGCGCGCAGCCGGCGCAGCAGTTCGATTTGCACATAACTCAGCGGATCGATGTATGGGTTGCGCTGGCGAATGGCGCGTTGCAATACCGGCTGGTTGTCGAGCAGATCGTTGTATTCGGTGATCTGGCAGATCATGCGCCCGGTGCGGTGGAATTCGGCCTCGATCTGCTGGAAGATGCGTTCGGCGATCGCCTGATCGGGTACTAACTCGGCGTAGCGGCGGGCGATGCCCATATCGGCCTTGAGCATAATCATCTGGGCATTATCGAGCAGGGTGGTAAAGAACGGCCAGTGCCGGTACATTGCGCGCAGCAGATGGAGGTGATTGGGATCGGCTTCGGCAAACTGGGCGAGCGCGCTGCCCAAGCCAAACCAACCCGGAATCGTATGGCGGCTTTGCATCCAGCTAAAGACCCACGGAATGGCGCGTAGGTCTTCGATGCGGTCGCTCTGGCGGCGCGAGACCGGGCGCGAGCCGATGCGCAGCCGGTTAAATTCGGCTACCGGCGTTGCGCTGCGGAAATAGGTTAAGAAGTCGGGGTCTTCGTAGACCAGCCGGCGATAAACGGTGCGGGCAGTGCTCGCCATCTGCTCCATCGCGGCTAGCCATTCCGGTTCGGGTTGGCGGGCCATGCCGGGGAACCCGGCCCGGAGCACGGCGTTCACCACTTGTTCGAGGTGGCGGTGGGCCGTGCGCGGGTCGAGGTAGCGATCCGAGATCATTTCACCCTGATCGGTCACTTTGATCTGGCCGTGGAGGGTGCCGGGGGGCTGGGCCAGAATCGCTTGACCAGCCGGGCCGCCGCCGCGCCCAACCGCGCCGCCGCGTCCGTGGAAGAGGCGCAAGCGCGCGCCGTGGCGTTCGGTGACGGCGGTCAACTCCACTTGCGCCCGGTAGAGCGCCCAATTGGCGGCGACAAAACCGCCCTCTTTGTTGCTGTCGGAATAGCCGAGCATCACCTCTTGCAGATTGTCGCGCAGGGCCAGATGCTCGCGGTAGACCGGCAGTTGCAAGAGTTCATCGAGCAAGACCGGCGCGCGTTGCAAGTCGTCACCGGTTTCAAACAGCGGCACGATGTTCAACTGGCTGTGCTGGCCGGGTTGGTAGAGGCCGGCGTCGCGGCAGAACAGCAACACCGCCAGCAGATCGCTCACTTGGCTGGTGGTTGAGATAATGTAGGTCTGGAAGATTTCGGGATCGAGCTGCTCGCTGATGGCCGCCATCACGCGAAAGGTTTGCACTGTCTCGGCAGTGGCCGGGCTAAAGTGGCTGAGCCGGATCGGCGTGAGCGGGCGCGGACGGCGGATTTCGGTGCTCAATACAGCCACGCGCTCAGCCTCATCGAGCGCTTCGTAGTTGGCAACCACGCCGGCGGCGGCCAAAATCTCACTCAACGCGGCGGTATGGCGGCTAGCGTGCTGGCGCACGTCGAGGGTCGCGGTATGCAACCGGCATACCGCTACGTTTGTGCGCACATCGCGCAGTAAGCCATCGGCGATCAACGCGCCGCCGTGGTTGCGCAAACTAGCATCGATCAGGTCGAGGTCAGCCAGCAACTCGCGGCTATGGTAGTAGACGGTGGGCAAGCGCGGCGGCGGCGGATCGGCGCCCCACCGTGGGGTATGGTTGAGGGTGTAGTTGAGGGTGTTGTGGAGGCGGGCTTGGATGAAGTGGCACAACTGCCGGTACGGCTCACAGCGATAATGCGGGTTGAGAGTCGCTGCTGCGTCGGGCATCAGTTCGCGGTAATCGGCGATCCGGTCAATGATCGCGGCATCAACGTGCACCTGCTGCACCGACTGGCTGAGATCGGTGATCAGGCGATCAATGCCGCCAATCAGATAACGCAGCATCGCACTGCGCATCAGCCGCACCGTCTCGATCGTTACCTCTGGCGTCACGAAGGGGTTGCCGTCGCGGTCGCCGCCCATCCAACTGCCGAAACGCAGGAATGGCGGCAACTGCCACTGATGATCAGGGTACGCCTCAGCTAGCGCCTCCGCCGTCTCGCGGTACATTTGCGGCAACAGATCCCAGAGCACAGTTTGGAAATAGAACAAACCGTTTTCAACCTCATCAAGCACCGAAGGCCGGCGATGGCGCACATCATCGCTCTGCCACAACCCAACGATCTCGCGCTCGATGCGGGTGAGAGCGGCTTGGCGGTCGGACGGCAAGACCAACCGTTCCCCAAAGGTCAAATCAATCAAGGTATCGAAGATCCGGCGTAATTTGATCAAGATCGTGCGCCGGCGCGACTCGGTGGGGTGGGCCGTGAGCACCGGCATAATTAGGGCGTGGTCAAGCCATGCTTGGATAGCGTCTGCCGGCACGCCGTGGCGTTTGAGCAACGCGATCGCGTCGGCGATGCTCTCGGCGCGCGGGGCCGGCGCGTTGCGTAAATCGCGCACGCGCAGCGCACGTAGGCGCTCGACGCCTTCAGCCAAGTTCACCAAGCCAAAATAGAGCGTAAACGCCTTCACCAGACTCTGCAACTGGGGCAGGCTCAGATCGGCAATCAGCCGTGGCAAGGCTTGCGGATCGGTTTCGTGCGGCGCATTACGCAACTCTTTGGCCATGCGCCGCACCTGTTCGACCAACGCTAGCGCGTCCGGCCCTTGTTGGGTTGTGATGATACGGCCCAGCGCATCACCCAACGCGCGAATATTCGCCGACAACAGATCGTGTTCGGGAGAAGTGGTTCGTCCGCTCATCATCAACTCGCCTTACTCGCCGCCTTCCGCCACCAAATCTTCAAGGTGGGCGACATCATTCATCCGCAACAGCCGCCAGCCACTTCGCCCGCGGACAATTTCGCTCAACGAGCCATTGTCGAGCCACAGTTTGCCGAAATTCGCCAGATCAAGCCCGATGATATGGCAAAACAACGCCCGGATCGAGCCGCCGTGCGACACGACGATGATGGTCTCACCGGATTGATGGGAGGACTCGATCTGGCGAAACGCGCGCAACACCCGCGCTTGCAATTGGGCATAGCTCTCACCGCCGAGCCGCACGGTGCCCGCCGGGTCGCGGTCGTATTCGCGCATGTGGTCAGGGAAGCGCTGGTACAGTTCATCGGGGGTCAAGCCTTCCCACAAACCGACATCAATCTCGCGCCAATCGGGCATGGCGATGGGGCGCAAGGATAAATGTTCACCAATAATTTCCGCCGTCTCCCAAGCGCGGGGTAAATCGCTGCTATAGATTGCAACCGCCCCGCTACGGGCCAGCCGGAAAGCCGCCCGCCGGGCCTGCTCGCGCCCGCGCTCATTAAGCGGCACGAGTGCGTGGCCCTGATACTGCAACGTTCGATTCCACGGCGTCTCACCGTGCCGGATCAGGATCAGACGCATAGCTTCGTTTGAGACAACGCAACAGCGCGAAACCGTAAGCTCGTTCTGCCGAGAACTCACCTACGTTTCGCGCCGTTGCGTTCGCTAGTCGGTAATGACAAGACAATCAGCGCACAATTTCGCGGCTGATCACAAGACGTTGAATCTCGCTGGTGCCTTCGTAGATTTCGGTAATCTTGGCGTCGCGGAAGAAGCGTTCGACTGGATACTCCTTCGAGTAACCGTTAGAACCGTGCAATTGCACGGCTTTGGTCGCCACCCACATCGCCGTCTCTGAAGCGAAGAGCTTGGCCATCGAAGCGTCTTTGATGAAGTCGAGGCCGTTATCCTTGCGCCACGCCGCTTCGTAGGTCAGCAAGCGGGCCGCCTTGATGCGTGTGGCCATATCGGCCAGCGTAAAACCGACAGCCTGAAACTCGTGGATCGGCTTGCCGAACTGCTCGCGCACCTTGGTGTATTCCAGCGCCGCCTCGTAAGCGCCTTGCGCAATGCCGAGCGCCTGCGCCGCGATGCCGATGCGACCGGCGTTGAGAATGGTCATCGCGATCTTGAAGCCTTGGCCCTCTTCGCCGAGCCGCCGCCACGCCGGCAACCGGTAGTCGTCATAGGCCATCTGGCAACTGTGCGCGCTGCGAATGCCGAGCTTATTCTCGACCTTGACCACCCGGCAACCGGGGGCATGGGTGTCAACAAGGAAGGCGGTAATGCCCTTGACCCCCTTGCTCGGATCGGTCATCGCCATCAGAATGATCGTATCGGCGTGATCGCCGTTCGTCACCCAGTTCTTGACGCCATTGATGATATAGTCATCACCATCGCGCACGGCGGTGGTGCGTTGGGCCGCCGCGTCGGAACCGGCCCCCGGCTCGCTGAGCGAAAACGCGCCGAGCATCCGTCCGCTCGCCAGCGGCGTCAGCAGTTCACGCTTCTGCTCTTCGGTGCCGAACTTCTCGATCCCGTAGCAGACGAGCGAATTGTTAACAGAGGCAATCACGCCTAGCGAGGCATCGACCCGCGAGAGCTCCTCGATCACAATCGCATACGAGACATAATCCATGCCGGCGCCGCCATACTCCTCGCTGACGGCAACCCCCATCAGACCAAGTTCACCCATCTTGCGCACCAGATCGGCGGGCCAAATCGCGTGTTCATCGCGCTCGGCCACCGTTGGCTTCGCCTCTTTCTCGGCAAACTGGCGCACCATATCGCGGAGCATCTGCTGGTCTTCGCTAAGCTGGAATTCCATGATCGCCTCCTCTGGATATTGACTTGTGGCTATGCTATGCGTATTCTACGCGAGCGATTCTTCTTCGGCAAGCGCCTTGATCCACGAGCGTAAGCGCTGGCTCAATTGGCTGGGAGTTTCCAGCATCGGCATGTGGCCCACGTTGGCCAACAGGTGATGTGCGACCCCTAAACCGGCAGCTAATTCAGCGCCAAGTTTGGGCGGGGTGAGTTTATCATCAGTTCCGGTCACCACCAACGCCGGGCAGCGGATGGCGGCAAGCTGTGGGCGCAGATCAAACCCATCGCAGGCTTGCAGATCGGCCAGTAAGATGGCCGGATCAAGCGCGGCATATTCAGCGGCGGCTTCAGCGATCAGTGCCGGATCGGCTGCCGGGCTGAAGAGCCAATGCACCAGCATGGTGATCGCCTCGTGGCGGGCTGTCGCATCACCGGCGAGACCAGTCAGCAAGGCGGGGGCGACGCGCAAGCGGGCGGCGCTGCCCACCAACCCTAAGCCGGCCACCATCTGCGGCGCATCAACCGCAAGTTGCAAGGCGATCGCACCACCCATCGAATGGCCCAGCACAATCGCCGGCGGCAAACCAAGGGCTGTATGCAGAGCGCTGATCGCCTGCGCATAGTGGGCAATCGTGATCGGGCCGTCGGCAGCAGGCGAGCGTCCGTGACCGGGCAGGTCAACCGCATAGACCTGCGCAACCGCGGCCAACGGTTCGAGCAACAAGCCCCAATGGCGCGCGCTGCCGCCGGCGCCGTGAATGCAGACCAGCGGCGGGCCGCTTTGTCCGCGCCGCATAACAAACAGAGCACCGATTGTCGTCGTTACCAGCGGCATTAGCCCAACATCTCATCAATTGCAGCAGCCAAGGCAAAATCCTTCTCGGTCAACCCGCCGGCATCGTGGGTGGTGAGCGCAATCCGCACCCGGTTGTAGCGGATGTCAATGTCGGGGTGATGGCCAGCGGCTTCGGCCAAAAAGGCGACGTGCGTGACAAAAGCGATTGCAGCGGGGAAATTGGCCAGACGGAAGGTGCGAACAATCTCGTTATCTTCAAGGCTCCAGTCGGGGCGCTGGGCCAGATGCTCAGCGATTTCGGCTTCGCTCAGACGTGGCATAGCTCGAAATGCTCCTTTGCTTGCAGATACTAACCGGAAACGGCAGCAACGTGCTGTCAACAATACGTATGATACCACAGAGCAGATTGGGTGATATTTCGACAAGCCATCCGTACACCCTCCACAAGTTCTCCATCATCGCTTGGTAGAGTGAAGCTGTCAGGAGAACACAGGTGCACTGACACTCGCAGAAACAACGAAGGAGGGACACAATGAAGCGCGTACTCAGTTTACTTGCCGCAGCAGTGACCGGGGCCTTGGCAACGATGGTGGTGTTTGTGACGCTAGCGCCGGCGCTGGCGCAGGGGCCGGCGGGGCCGCAGGCAACCCCTGAGCCGGTGGGAGGCGCGTATGGCGCCGGGCAGGCGGCCCGCGGCGGGTGGATGCAGCAAGGCGGGGCGCGGGGCAGGTGGATGCAGCGCAGGAACGGCGCGCGGGCGAATGGTCGTGACGGCCAAATGGCGAACAACTCGTTGATTGGGGCGGCAGCGGCTGAGCTGGGCATCACGCAGCAAGAGGGAACGCGATTTTGGTTCTACTACCGGCGGGGTAGGTGGTTCATAGCCACGAAAAGACGCAAAAACGTAAGCGATAGTATTGCCCGCCATACGCTGCTCTAACCACGATAGGAAAATAAATTTCCTTGATAGCCTGCTGTTCAATTGCTATAAGGAAGGGTAAATGTATCTCGTTCATCGTCGTACCTATCTAGGAGGCATCAATGCTTACCCCGCAGCGTTTCCTAGATGCCCTTCCTGCTGAATTACGTTCGGTTGTGCAACAGGCTGCTGAACGTCTCCGCGATGTGCCGCCGCGTTTGCGCCGGGTCGCGCGCGCGATAGGGCACGTACCGAAAGCGATAGCCAAACAGTTGCGATTGAGCGAGAAATCGGTGCGCACATACATCAATGATCTCTATCGCCGGCTTGGCCTGCGGGATGATCGCCGAGCATATCCATTGGAGCGCACCGTGATTGTGATGTTGGCGGTGGTATTGTATACGCTGACCTACGGCGATCTCTTATAGCGATGGGGTGGCGCCGTTGCATCATCAACCAATCCCCATGGTACAATGCACCATGTCCTGTGGATCCTTGGAATGTTCATACTTCCCTTCCATGCGAGCGGGATTGGTGTGCGCCGCACGTGCGGCGCACAGCGGTGATGCAAAGGAGTATGCATGGCGACCGTGGCAGCCGCGACCGATAACCGGCGTGAACAGATCGGCTGGTACTTCTACGATTGGGCAAACTCGGCATTTTCCACTACTGTTGTAACGGTCTTCTTGGGGCCATACCTCACTTCAATTACCCGCAATGCGGCGGATGCGAATGGTCTCGTCTACCCGTTTGGCATTCCGGTTGCGGCCGGATCGTTCTTCCCCTACGTGGTATCGCTTTCGGTGCTCTTGCAAGTCTTCTTTCTCCCCATCTTGGGCGCAATTGCCGACTATTCCAACGCGCGCAAGCAGATGCTGGCGATCTTCGCCTACATTGGCGCCTTTGCGACGATGGGGCTGTACTTTCTTGAGGGTGAACGGTATCTGCTCGGCGGGATCCTGTTTTTGTTGGCAAACCTCTCCTTTGGCGCCTCGATCGTCTTCTACAACGCTTTCTTGCCTGACATTGCTTCTCCTGACCGGCGCGATGCAGTGTCATCGCAGGGATGGGCATTGGGCTACCTCGGCGGCGGGTTGCTGCTCGCCGCCAATCTGGTCTTCTTCCTCAACGCCGAATCGTTGGGGGTCGAGAGCAGCATGGCGGTGCGGATTAGCCTCGTCTCAGCCGGGATGTGGTGGGCAATCTTTACGATTATCCCGATGCTCACGCTACGCAACCGTGGCGCAGTGCGGCGTTTGCCACCCGGTGAACGGTACCTCACCGTAGGGTTTCGCCAACTGGCCCACACCTTCCGCCAGATGCGCAACTATCCGCAGACGCTGCTCTTTCTGGCGGCGTACCTGCTCTACAACGACGGCATTCAAGCGGTGATCGCGTTAGCGGCCCAGTTTGGCGCCGAAGAGCTGGGAATCGGCGAATCAACCCGCATTGCCACCATCTTGATGGTGCAGTTCGTGGCCTTTATTGGCGCGTTGGTGTTTGGCGCGTTAGCGACCCGGCTCGGCTCGAAGCGGGTGTTGTTGGGCAGCCTAGTGATTTGGACAGCCGTGGTCGCGTATGCCTATGTGATGCCGGCGAATAGCGACATCCAGTTTATTGCCCTAGGTGCGGCGATTGCATTAGTGCTCGGCGGGAGCCAAGCGATCAGCCGGTCGCTCTTCTCGTTGATGATCCCTGATGGGCAGGAAGCCGAGTACTTTAGTCTGTACGAAGTCGGCGAGCGCGGCACGAGCTGGCTGGCGCCGTTGTTGTTTGGCGTTGCGTATCAGATCACCGGTAGCTACCGGATCGCAATCGTCTCGTTGATTATCTTCTTCGTCAGCGGGTTTATCTTGTTATTGTTCGTGAACGTGCGGCGGGCCGCTGAAGAGGCCGGCAATCAGGCGCCGGCGCACGTGTAGAGCCGCACGGCCGTGCGGCTCTACACGTGTGTCCTTCGGTTCTCCAAATACGCCGCACCATAATCATTTTCGGCGGGATGTTCCGGTGGGGCGGCGGCGGCTGCGTTGGCCGCGTTGCACCATAATCCGCCACGCCTCATCGGGATCAATGCCGGAACGCAAACGTTGATCACTGATCCGGTTCGCCTGCCGGTCGTTTAGTTCGGCAATCTCGCGCAGCAGTTCTTCGTCTTCGGGTGAGATGTTGACCTGTTCACGCCAATACCGCCATGCAAAGAATCCGATCAGACCAAGCAAGAGCGTGACGAGGAGTGCAATCAGAAAACCAGCGATTTGTTCCATACCTCACCTCTCACGAGGGTTGATCGATCGTTTGCCGGATGATTGCTAACAACTGCTGGCGGCTGAAGGGCTTGCTCAACACCGGGTACGGCAGCTCATGGCGGGATTGGAGATGTTGCAAGTACCCCGACATCAAAATCACGCGCAGATGAGGCAGCAAGGCTTGCATCTGGCGCGCCAAGGCAACACCGTCCATCTGTGGCAGCACAATATCGGTGAGCATCAGTTGCAGGTCATTACCGTATTGGTGGGCTAGTTGGAGCGCTTCGCGCGCTTGGGACGCTTCCAATACCGTGTAGCCATGCTCGCGCAGCAACCGGGTCGCAAGTTGGCGCACATGCGGTTCATCTTCCACCAGCAAAATCGTTTCGTGACCGCTGGCGTCAATTACTGGCTCAGCGTCTATCTGATCGTGGATGGTCATAGGCGCGCTCGCCGCTGCCGGTAAGGCGACGGTAAAACAACTGCCGGTATTTGGCTGGCTTTCGACAATCAGAAAACCGCCATGCTGGCTCACGATCCCGTTACAGATGGCCAAGCCGAGGCCGCTGCCCTTCCCGATTGGTTTCGTGGTAAAGTACGGCTCGAAGATATGGGGCCGGATGGATTCATCAATCCCAATCCCGGTATCGGCGACAGTGAGCAGCACGTACTTGCCGGCCTGCGCTTGGCTAAAGACTGGTATCTCGCCGGGGCTGAAATACTGGCTAGCCGTGTGAATGCTCAATGTGCCGCCGTTTGGCATTGCATCACGTGCATTCACCACCAGATTGATCAGTATCTGCTCAAACTGGTGCGGATCGATAAGCACCTGATCGATCCCTTGGCTCAATTCGAGCTTGAGCTGAATATGCTCGCCGATCAATCGCTTCATCATATTCATTGTATCGTTGATCTGGCGATTGACATCGATTAATTGCGGCTGGCCCGGTTGGCGACGGGCAAAGGTGAGCAATTGGCGCACGAGTTCGGTGGCGCGGTTGGTGCTCTGGCGAATCGATTCGAGTTCAGGATAGATCGGGTGATCTGCTTCCAGTTCCAGTAACGCTAGCTCAACACTGCCGGTAATCACCGTCAAGATATTGTTGAAATCGTGCGCAATGCCGCCGGCCAATTGCCCGATGGCCTCCATCTTTTGGGCTTGTAAAAGTTGGGCCTGCAATTTCGCTTGCTGTTGTTCGGCCTGCTTCCGTTCCTCAATTTCGCGCTGCGCAGCGGCGTACAGGTTTGAGCTGTCGAGCACCAGCGCCGCTAGTTGCGTGAGCAGCATCGCATGCTGGATCTCGTCGGTTGTGAACGGCGAGCCACGCTGATCACGCGCTATTCCGATCACTCCAAGACATTCATCGCCGACAATAATCGGCAAAGTCATTGCTGGGCCGAAATTGAACTGCTCATAATCAGGCGTATGTTCCGGCCATGCCGTGTAGTTGAGCACGATCGCGGGCTGGCGATCGCGAAACGCGCGCCAAGAAAGGGGGGCATTGGTCGGCGTTTCACGTCGCATGACCTGACGGGGCAGCGATGGCGTACAGGCCCGTAACACTAACGTGTTCTCATCTTCAGCCAGCAACAATTCGGTATAGCTCACATTGAGCACCCGATAGGCGCTGTCGGTAATCGCTTGCAAGAGATCATTCATCTCACGACGATTGAGCCAATCAAGCGTCAATCGGTGCAATGCGGCTAATTGATCGCGCTGGCGGCGCAGATTGTCACTGGCGAGACGGATCTCGGTAATGTCCACATCCATGCAGACAATGTCACTTACCTGGCCATGGGCAAAGAGGGGAAACATCGCTGAATAGAGCCAGCGCACCTCGCCGGTTTTGGTGTGAACCTGCCACGTGCGCGGTGGCGGCGCTTGGCCGCTCGTCCAGATCTGTTCGATTTGGCGCTCGAATTCGGCGATCTCATTCCCACTGAGCATGAGGTCTTGCAGGCGGCGGCCGCATGCCTCAGCCGCAGTGTAGCCGTAAAACTGCTCACAGACCCGGTTCCATTCCAACACAACGCCGTGGCGATCAAACCGCTGAATGGCGACCAGCGGCGTTCGTTCAATCATATCGGTGAAGCGCTGCAATGCTTCGTGCAAGCGTTGTTCAACGCGCTTCCGCTCGGTAATTTCGCGAAACACAAAGATACGGCCATTGAACTGGCCATTCCGATCATAGAGTGGATCGATCGTGATATCAAAGAAGCGATCAGGATGTTCAGGGCAATTGAGTTCGATCCGTACCGGATGATGTGATTGGGCGGCTTTGATTAAGGCCGGCCAGTCAAGCGTTTCGGCCAACAGGGTGTTCACTTGCGCTACATGATTGAACAGCCGTTGGGCTGCTGGGTTGAGGTCGATAATCCTCCCGGATTGATCAGTCACAATCATCGCATCGGCCATTGCCTCAATCAAGCGATCGCGGGCAACTGGCACAAGGTGAAGAAACCGGTAGCGGTACAACCCGGTAATAATAAACGGCGCTGAGAGCAAAAACGAAACCGGAGTGGTATCAACCCCCAAGAGGGTAACTTGGCTTAAATATGACCAGTTAAACAAGAAAGGGAAGAGAAACCCTAGCCCGATGAAGATTGCTTGCCGCCGGAAGAGCGGCGAGGTTTGCCAGAAGGCGCCGGTAATAAGGGCTAATCCGGCGGTGAGACAGATATACGAATAGCCAATATGCACCCAAAACCACCGTCCGGGAATGATTTCGAGGTGCGGCGGATCATGCAGGCTCAGGCTGACTTCGTGAAAGAACAGGTGATGCTCGTGGTTGGTAAACGCAATGAGCAAGGTGAACAGGGGGAAAGCGAAGAGTAGCCAACGCGCGCGCGAACGGCTCCACGGTTGAAAATCGAGATACGCAAAGGTGAACAGGAGCCAACTAGACGGCAATATGACGATGCCAACCTGTTGGACAAGCCGCCAAAAAAGCTTACTCTCTAGCGTGGTTGCGCTCAATTCCAGCGCATCGGCGCCGGCCCAGACCACAATGGCGGCGAGCATCAAGAGAAATTCGTATCCTCCGGCGACGCTGCGGCGTGGCCAGAGATAGATCGCGACGCCCATGGCAATCAGGCAGACCAGCCAAAGGAGACCAATTGTGATCGTGGCGTTGAACAGCATCATTATCCCCCAGTGCGTCAGGTTTGATAGTGACTAAGTTGCTGACGCACCATCTCGTGTTGATATTGTAGCCGAAATAGCTAACGCGGAATCGCTGCTTGACAGGAACATGGAGGCGATGGATAATAGGCAAAATTCCCGTTGTATCTGGTGGCAAACATACGCTCCGAACTTTGGCGGACAGGACATCGCCGCCGATTGAGTGCAGCAATAGCACTACTGCACTCTACACCATATCGTATCCGCTTCTGTCGCTGAGAGCAACGTCATTATCGAAGGGAGGCGCTATGGCTCCGATCTGGAGTTTACGCGAGTTTTTAGCCCGCAAGCGGCAGGCGCTAGCCGCCTTCCGCGCGCGCTTGCGCGAACAGCCGCCGGCCCCGACGCCGCTGCGCGCAACGGTATCGGTGGCTGCCGGCACCGGTCTGCGTCCCGTGCGGGTTCGCGATCACACGGTGCTGAGCGATTCGGGGCCGGCGCTCGGCGGCTACGATCTGGGGCCGAATGCGCCTGAATTGCTGCTGGCTGCGATGGCCAGTTGTATCGCTCATTCGGCGCTGGCGATTGCCGCCGATCGTGAGCTGGCTCTCGATGATCTCCAAGTCGAGGTGACCGGCCAGATCGATTATCGCGGCGCAATGGCCGTCAGCGATGAGGCGCCGATTGCGCCAACCGATCTACGCTACACCGTTCGTTACCGTGGCGAAGTGAGCGATAGCGAGATGGCCGCGCTGCAGGCCGATCTGGAACGGCTCTGCCCGGTGTTGCTGGCAGTGTTGCAGCCGCAGGCGCTGCGGGGGCAGGTTGAGCGAATAGAGGCGTAAGGTGGTCGCTTGCCATCGTCATTATCGTGGCAAGGTGTCTTGCCAGTCATCATGGTGTTGGATCCGCGTTCAGCAAAGGAGAGTTGCCTGATGTGCCCGCCTCGATTTATCGAATCGATCCAGTCGCCGGAAATCAACCGCCGCAGTTTGCTTAAGTTTGGTTTGGGTGCGGCAGTGGCGGCGCTCGCCGCGCCGTTCGCCGCTGAGGCAGCGCCGGTGTCGCGCGCCAGCTTTAGCAATGTGGCCGATCTGACCCATCTGCTCGGTACCCAGTTCCCGCTCTTCCCCGGTGCGGCGCCGTTCCAAATTACGCCGGTGGTCTTTCATGATCGCGATGGCTACTACGGCAGCATCCTCAATTACTGGGAGCATTCGGGCACCCACATGGACGCGCCGGTGCATTTTGCCCCCAACGGTCTGTTCGTCGATCAGATTCCGGTGCAGTCACTGGTGGTGCCGGCGGTGGTAATCAACATTACCGAGCGGGCTGCGCGCGACCCTGATACGGTTGTCACTCCAGACGATATTCGGGCATGGGAGCGGCGCTATGGCCGGATTCCAAACAATGCAGCGGTGTTGATGGCGAGCGGTTGGGGGGCGCGGGCCCATTCGGTCGAGCTGTTCCGCAATACCGATTCGAGCGGGGTCATGCACTTCCCCGGCTTTGGCAAGGACGCCGTCGATTTTCTGCTCACCGAGCGGAACATCAGCGGTATCGGCGTCGATACGCTGAGCATCGATCACGGCCCCTCGACCACGTTTGCGGTGCATTACACCATTTTGCCGACGAACCGCTGGGGCTTGGAGAATCTGGCTAATCTTGAGTCGATCCCGCCGAGTGGTGCGACGCTGGTGGTTGGCGCGCCGAAGATCGCTGCCGGCTCAGGCGGGCCAAGCCGGGTGTTTGCGTTGTGGTGATCTGAAGGCGGGATGGGGGCGCATCATAGCGCCCCCATCCTATTGCGACCATGCCGAGAGCACAAACCCCAGCACCATCATCCCAGCGCTACCCACCAATTGGCCGATGCTCCAGAAACCTAATCCGTCCCATGCCGCCGGCTCGGCCCATGCCCCGGCCCGTAAGCGGCTGATTAGCCAAAGCCCGATGGGGGCGGTGGCAAGCGGCCCGACCGCCACCGGCCACGGCACGCCGCCGAGGATCAGGAGGGGCAGGATTGCAAACGCAGCGCCGATGGCGATGGTTTGCCACTGCGCTGCCCGTTGCGGGCCGACGATCACGGCTAGCGTGCGTTTCCCCACCACCCGATCACCGGCGACATCAGGCAAGCTAACGGCGACCAGCATCGCGAATTGCAGCAGGCAGAGCGGGATGATCGCGAGAATGATGATAGGCTGGATCGTGCCGGTCTGGAGCATAAACCCGGCCAATGCAGTCATTCCCGGCACCAACACCGCGCCGGTCGCTTCACCCCAGCCGCGCCGGTGCAGGTAGAGCGGCGGCCCGCTGTAGACCCACGCCAGCGCAATCGCCAAGCCCAACACCCCGGCGCTCAACGCTGGGTTCGGCGAGCGCGCCGCGCTCAGTACGGCCAAGATGATGGCCAGCGTCCCCCAACCGATCGCTGCTGCCAGCGCCGCTTGCGCCGGCAACCGGCCTGCCGGCAAGACGCGGCTGCCGCCCGACCAGCGGGTCGGGGTCGGGTTGGCAAGATCCGCGTCGTGGTCGAAATAGTCGTTGCTGTAATGGTTCATCAACTGCGCGCTCAAGGCGGTGGCAAGGCCAAGCAACGCCAACCCGCCATCGCGCAGCGTTGATCCGGCGGCGGCCACGCCGACCCCGTAAAAGATCGCGCCGCCGATCAGATGGAGCGGGCGGCCAAGTTTGATGAGATCAATGGTGCTAGCCAACCAGTTAGTGACCATCGTTCTGATATGGAGTGCGGCAGTTTAACTGCCGCATGCTAAACCCGTCTTTAACAACAGCGTTCACGCCTGCCCCAATGTATCAGTCAATTGATAAATACTCAACAAGGCAAACTCAGTATAAAAAATGCCCCACAAGAACATATAAAAGTTCATGATCGACTGTTGCTGGCGCAGATCAACCCGAAAACTCGCCCACCAAAAGAGCGCAATCACGATCGCGTGGCTCAGGGCGAGAAAGGCGGCGGCAAAGGCCGGCAACGACCACAAGCCAACCGCAATCGGCAGCAGATAACAGCCGGTTAGCAAGAGGCGGCCAAGCTGCAACACCCGCTGCGGCCCCCAGCGCGTCGTGAGCGTCTCGATCTGGTAGAGGCGATCGCCGCGATCGTCGGGCAGGTCTTTGTAGAGCGCAATCACCAGCGCGAAACCGAAAAAGAAGACCCCGGCCAGAATGAGCGTTGTGAGCGGCAGCTCCACGCCTAACCGGCTCTGATAGTGAAACGCCAAGCCGACATTAGCAATCACACCGCGCGCGCTCGCGATGCTCAGCGCCGCCGCCAGCGGCTGCCGCTTGAGGCGTAAGGGCGGCAGGGAATAGAGCGAACCGATCAACGCAATCACAGCCACCGTCAGCCAAAGCGCCCAACTCAGCAACGCCGCGCCGATCAGGGCAATCGCTAACGCGGCAGCCACAATGCGCCGGCCCGCGCTGGCGCTCAAGCGACCGGCAGCTATCGGCAGCCATGGCTTATTGACGAGATCGATTTCGATATCGGTGAGTTGGTTGATACCGACGACATAGAGATTGAGCGCCAAACAGACGATCAACGTGGCCAGCGCCAATCCGATCAGATCGGGGGTCAGCGGACGCCAGCCGGCGACGATAATGAGCATGGTTAGAACTTGAACGCTGGTGGCGATGATGGTGTGCGGGCGGGCAAAATCGTAGAGCAGACGCAAGTGTCTTGGCATGAGAAATGACCTATGGATGATTTGTGTGTCTACACTAATTAGGAATGATAAAGATTCAACCTCTGACACTTTTATCATACGTTGAAAATTGAGACGCTGTCAATAGCGCCGGTTGGTGCAGAGGCGATTGCTTCAGGGGCTGCGCCCCCTCGCAATGACAGGCGGGCACGCTCCCCGCACCCCGTTTGTCCTTGCGAGCGGAGCGGAGCGCAGCGAAGCAATCTCCTGCGAGCACGGCATGCACCACTCAGCGTTCGTTCGCGCTGAAGCGGGAGATTGCTTCGGGGGC
>NZ_LWQS01000081.1 GCF_001650695.1 Chloroflexus islandicus | reverse complement strand
CCCGCGCAGCGGGCTTCGTAAGCCTAGCCCGGCCCTTCAGGGCCGGGTGCCGGACAGATGTTCTGTCCGCCCTTGAACCCCAGCGGGGGAGGGGCACGGGGTGGGGGCCAATCCAAAGGGCGCCAAGCTCGCAAAGGTTTTTAGATAATCTCCACAAACTTCACGCACCTTTGCGTTCTTCGCGTCTTTGCGTGTTGCCGCTTTGCGTCTTGGCAATGGGAACAGACGCTACCTCTCCCCCGCTGGAGGAGGGGCACGGGGTGGGGGCATCAGCCCGCGCAGCGGGCTTCGTAAGCCTAGCCCGGCCCTTCAGGGCCGGGTGCCGGACAGATGTTCTGTCCGCCCTTGAAACCCAGCGGGGGAGGGGCAAGGGGTGGGGGCCAACCCAAAGACGCAAAGGTCGCCGAGGATGTAAACGCAAAGGCGCGAAGGGCGCCAAGCCGGCAAAGGTTTTAGATAGTCTCCACAAACTTCGCGCGCCGTTGCGTGTTGCCTCTTTGCGTCTTGGAAATGGGAACAGATACAACCCCTCCCCCAGCGGGGGAGGGGCACGGGGTGGGGCATCAGCCCGCGCAGCGGGCTTCGTAAGCCTAGCCCGGCCCTTCAGGGCCGGGTGATGGACAGAAGTGCTGTCCGCCCTTGAATCCCGGCGGAGGAGGGGCACGGGGTGAGGGCTAACCCAAAGACGCAAAGGCGCGAAGGGCGCCAAGCCGGCAAAGGTTTTTAGATAGTCTCCACAAACTTCGCGCGCCGTTGCGTGTTACCGCTTTGCGCCTTGGTGTTTATCCCCTGCGTCGAAGGAACGGACTGCCGTCCATCTCGACGTTCATTTCATCCTCAACATTATGTTGTGGGAGACGGACTGCCGTCCGTCTCTACATTACGTTGACCGTCTCTGCTCTCTTTGCGCCTGTTCGATCACGGCAACGGTATGCCAAGGGTTGTACTGCCGCCGCGCGCGCCATCGCCGGGGAAGATCGACCGCTCGGCCACAATCGGTTGGTTGCTGCGCACGATCGCTGCCACCGCGGTTTCGTTCGGGAAGGCTTCGTGCATCGCTAGCGTATACCGCGCCCCTGCCGGAATCCGCACGCTCAGCTCGGTCTTGGTGCCGTCACCGAAGATCGCTTCAACCGTCACAATTGCCGACAGTGGGCTCACATTGCTGAGGCAGAGGTAATACGCGGCATCGCTGGTGCGGCCATCGATAAAGGCCCAGCGATAGGCCGGCGCACGCGCTCCGGCGCCAATCGTCCCCACCGCGCCGCCGGCAAAGCGCATCGCTCGTTCAACCGCAACCGGACGGTCGGCAACCACTTCGGTAGCGAAGCCGAGATCAGGCACGACTTCGTTAACGTCAATCGCCAATTGCGCCCGCGGCGGGATGGCGTAGCGCCGCGTCGCCGCCACCCCTTGCGGGCCGCGGAAGATGGCCTCGACATTGGCCGGTTGGTTATTGGGATTTAACACCAACAACTGGGTGCGAAACCCGCCTTCAGTGGTACCCTCGGCGAACAACCAGCGCCGCGAGAGCGTATCGATACCCCGCCCCGTATGCAACCCGCTCCCGCCGGGACCAAACCGCATGGTGCGCTCGACCGCCACCGGTTGGCTGGCGATCACCCGGATGCCAAAGCTGGCATCGGCCAACGGGCGCGTGCCGTCGGGTAAGGTAATATCATGCACCGCGACCACCAAGCGGTTGCGCGCCCCGATCTGCACCTCTTGCTCAAAGACCGTCCCGTTGCGCTGCATGTAGGTGATTTGGGCGCGGGTATCGCTCGGCTGCGGGTTAAAGATGATCACGTAGGTCTGCGTCTGCTCGGTGGTACTGCCCTCGGCAAAATACCACACCCGCGAGAGCCGGTCAATGCCCGGCCCGCTGTCAATATCGCTGACCAGCGCCATCGAGCGCTCGGCCAAGATTGGCTCGTTCGCTTCCACGATGGCTGGCAACGCATTCGCGCCGGGCACCACCTCGTTAGCATTCAGATCGGCTCTGCCGCCGCCGGGAACTTGCACGTCGCGCACCACCGGCTGGCCGGCAGGCGGGAAGAAGGTAATGCGAGCGGTAGCTGGCCGTGACGCCGGATTGTACAGGCTGAGGCGTTGGCTATAGCCGGCGGTATTGCCCTCGGCGAAATACCAGCGCGCGCGCACCGTGGAGCTATCGGCTTGCGCGCGCAGCGCCGGCAAGAGCGCGCGGAAGGCGGGATAGGGATCAGGCGCAGCGGGATACACCTCATAGTGGCCGGCAATCGTTGGACGCAACCCACCGTCCGCCGCCGGTTGCTGCCCGTTTGGCGCAATATTGTAGGTCTGGGTGAGCCAAGCCAGCAACGCCACAAGGCGCGCTTGGGCCGCCGGCGTTGGCGGTTGATCAGCCGGGGTGAGCAAGGCAATCTGCACATCCGCCGCACTGCCGGCTACCCGCCGCACCAGCGAGGTCGGCCCGCCTAAGCGGCCCTCAAACAGATTGCCTTCGCTATCGATAAGGTAATGGTAAATCAGATCGTCCCAATCGAGCACCTTGGTCTGGTAGACCAGCAAGGCGCGCAGATAGGCGACTGTCGCCGCCGGCGACGCATCAACCGGAACTTGGTGGATCACCACCCCCTGCGGATCGCGCCGGTCAGGCCGGGCCGCCGCCGGTTCCGCCCAATCGGCGCGCGCAATCTGCAACGGGCGCGGCGTCAGTACCGGCTGGCCAAACATGATCGGGCGTTGCGGCAGGCCGGCGGCAAAGATTGGCGGCGTGATCTGCGTCGCAAGGTACGAGACGGTCACATCATTCAGCACTGCCGAAGCGCGCGGGATTTGGCTGGTAAACGTTGCCCGCAGTTGCAAATAACGGGTATCTTCCGGCAAGGCTAGCGGCACGGCTGTCGTGAGCGCATCGGGATCGGCGGCAGGCGATGCATCGGCCACCACCAGCGGCTGCCACGGCCCCCACCCCTCGTCACCGCTGGCCGGCGGCGTTGCCCGCGCCCGCAGCTCTAAGCGGAGATCAGTCCCTTCAACCAGTTCGCCACGCCAGACAGCGCCGGCAGCATTTGTGGCAAAGGCTGTTTCAAACGGCGCCGAGATGAAGCTGCCTTCAACCGCTTCGGCATCAAGCCGCAATTCACCGCCGGCATTATTCGTCACCAGCAAACCAGTGATAACACCGGCTTGCCAATCACGCACACTACTCAACCGCCAACTCGATACTTGCGCCGCCAGACTGCTCGGTCGCGCCGCCACCGGATACGTCGCCGCTACCATTGCTGACAGCGCGATCAGCAGACCAATCCTCAGCGCTACTTGTCGGATCATAACCTTGTGCCCCGCTGCCAGAGCGACCACTGCCACTCGGCCCAGATCAGGCTGTTGTCACCCATACGTGTGATTTGTGCAAATAATTATACTGGCAGCGACGCGATTTCGTCCACTTTTTTTCGCTAAAATGCATGACAATCACGCCAAAGAGACGGCCCGCGAGGCCGTCTCTTCACCGCGGAACTGTCGGAGCGGCTGGTTTACGGCGCAGGCCGCGCCGCGCCATTAAACGCACCTTTGTAAATATTGGCCGAATCGTACAACAACCATCCCGCTGCCGCTTCCGGCTGCTCTTCGGTGGCATCAATCTGCGCCCGCACCTCAGCCGGGCCATACTCAACCACTACCGGCGCCCACGGGTCGGTATGGTCTTGCAGCCATGGCCGTTGCTTGGCATAGCTCGCCGCCATCTGGCGGCCACCGTTACGCACCGCGATCTTCAGCGTCTCGTAGGGAAATTTCACCGGCACCGCGATATTTTCCAACCCGCTCCACCACAACGACGGGTACGGCATTGGGCACACATAGTCGGTAAACTCGCCCATCCGAGTCATGTCTTGGGCGATCGTCAGCGAAGGGCCATTGACCACGCGCCCAAAGACATCGACCGACATAAACGCACCGGCAGCATTGACCGCATAGTGCGCACGCTGCATAAATTCGAGGATGACCTCGAACATCCGGCCCGGATTATCAACCGGATCGATTGGCTCGCTGAACAGCAGCTTATCGCGGAATTCGGCCCGGGTGCCAAACCAATCCGGGAAGCGAATATAGTCAAAGTTGATCTCGTCAAACCCCATCTGGGCCGCTTCCACCGCCAACGCAATGTTGTAATCCCAAACATTCTGGTTGGTCGGGTCGAGGTAGGCGTAGCGAATGCCCGGCCCCGGATAATCGGCATAGACTTCGCCGGTCGAACGCAGCCGGATCGACCATTCG
Source organism: Chloroflexus islandicus (assembly GCF_001650695.1). Classification (GTDB taxonomy): domain Bacteria; phylum Chloroflexota; class Chloroflexia; order Chloroflexales; family Chloroflexaceae; genus Chloroflexus; species Chloroflexus islandicus. Next base: position 20,001 of record NZ_LWQS01000081.1, on the reverse strand, counting down.
GGCCGCGCATCCGACAACGCATTGTCGTGCGAGAAGAGCTGTACGCGGGCGATCGTGTAGATGCCGCGCTCTTTGGCTTTCGCCAAAATCGAGGCAAAATCGACCTTCGGCGTACTCAGACCCAACTCGCGCACGAGCGGCACCTGCGAGTCGTAGTAGACCTTACCGAGATCGTCACGCAGGTCGCTCTTGATATCGATCACGATCGCGTTCAGCTCGGTGCGATCGATCAGATCGAGGAAGCGATCAACCAAGCGCGGCACCGACGCTACCGCCGCCGTGATATAGATACCACGCACATAGAAGGGTTCGAGCGCAATTTGTTCCGGCATGTTGCCCGGCTCGATCGGAATGACCTTCTTAGCATAGCCCGGCGCCAGCACCTGCACAAAGCCGCGTTCGGGCAGATTGGGCAGGCGGAAGCGCCCTTCGACGCTGTCGTTGATCCGCACAAAGCCAACCGCCGTCGAGGTCAACGTTTCTGTCGCGATGATCGCCGCGTTCGGCACTGGCTGGCCGGTCGTGGCGTCAACCAACTGGCCAAAGAGGGTGTCAGGCCGGATCGCCACATCCAGCGCGGTGGTGCGGGTAAACGGCTGCGTGACCGCGGCAAAGCCTTCCGCCTCAACAGTAAGTTCACCCCGTTCAGGTATCTCGCGTAACCGATACGTTCCATCAACGCCGGTTGTTGCGCTCAGTTCACCCACCGTCACCTTCGCCCCCGCCACCGGCTGGCCAGTGTAGACGTTCGTCACCACCCCGCTCAGCGTATTCGGGCGCAAGCTAACATCTAGCGCTGTGGCCCGCGCTATGGTCTCCGTCGCTGGCGCATAATCGGGTGCGCTCACCGTGACCGTAAACGACTCTGGCACCCCGGTAAGAGTATACGCGCCGGCATCGTCAGTCACCGCTTGCGCCGCCTCATTGCCCTCCAACCGCACTTGTGCGCCGCTGATCGGTTGGCCGGTATAGAGATCGGTCACCACGCCGCTGAGTACATTTGGGCGCAGAGAGGTGGTAATGGTCACGGTAAAGACTCCGCTCTGGCCCACACCGGGTTGATCGGCGAGCGGCAGGTTGAGCGGCTCGTAAGCGGGGGCCTGCAACGCCAAGGTATCTTCGGGCCGCCAGCGTTCAGTCTGAAAGCGGCCTTGCTCATCAGTAGTCAGCGTCTGCTCGCCAATCGCCACCGTTACGCCAGACAGAGGCGCGCCGGTGTACGCATCAGTCACGACACCGGTCAAGATAACAGGCTGGGCAGCACAGCCAGCCAACACTGCGACAATCAGCGCACAGAGAATCCAGAAGCGCACAATGCGCCGGGTAAACAACACCATGGTTGCTCGACTCCTCTAGGTGGAATGGGCCGGGTGCCGGTTTTCACCAGTTGGGGGTATCTTAAAAGGTTGCTAAGCGAATGTCAAGCATTGGAACAGTTGAACCATGCAGCGCATTGCAACGCTACACCTGTTGCGCGATCGGCGCCGGTTGCTCAATCACCACCTCATAAATGAGGTGTTCTTCTTGTTTGCCTTTGAGGCGGGTCGCCCCCAATTCACGTAGCGGGTACGGCGACTGGCCGCCGAGCGCGTTGACCAAATGTGACGAGATGATAATCTGGCCGGCTTGCGCAATCCCGCACAAGCGCGAAGCAGTGTTGACCACATCACCGATCAACGTATAGTCTTGGCGCTGTTCGGAACCGATATTGCCAACCACTGCCGAACCATAGCTAATCCCGATCCCCATCCCGATCCGCAGATTCAACTCGTCGTGCCAGATTTTGGCGAGCCGGGCAAAGGCTTGTTGCATCGCCACAGCAGCCAGCACCACCCGTTGCGGATCGTCAGGGTGCGTGATTGGCGAGCCAAAGACCCCGATCAAGCCATCACCAAGGAACTTATCAATCGTGCCGTCATAGGCATAGAGCGCATCAGTCATCGCAGTGAAATACCGGTTGAGAATACGCTCGACTAGCACCCGCGCATCGATCTGCTCGGTCAAAGTGGTAAAGCCGCGCATATCGGCAAAGAGCACCGCTACCGTGCGCTCAGTCGGTGCGCCAAAATCACTGCCGGCGCTGAGCAGCCGTTCGGCCACTTGCGGCGAAACGTAGCGGCGAAAGACACTGCGCACCCGCTCGCGCTCTTGCCGTTCGAGCTGTTTGATCGCGCTGATGTCACGGAACACGACCACCCGCCCGAGCTCTTTCGCGTCACTGCTGCACACCGGCGCAATGCTGACGCTGTAGTGCAGATTGGGTTGCGGCTCGATCTCCACCGTCGTTGGCGCATTACGCTCGATGAGCGGTATGATTGAGCGTAGCGCCGGACAGGCATCGACCCCTTGCCCATGGTGCAACGCCGGATCGATCTGCAAGCGCTCGCGCGCCGCCGGGTTCGCCAGCAGCAAGCGCGCATCAGGGTCGATCAGTACGATCGGATCGGTTGCACTGCGCAACACGGCATCGAGGGTTGATCGCTCATCATTCACCACCCGATACAGACGGGCATTCTCAAGAATCTGCACGATTAGGCTCGCGACAGTCGAGGCCATCTCTAATTCGGTCTTTTCAAACGGCCCGCGCTTGGTCGTGTCAAGGCAGAGCACACCCTGCGTATGGCCATTGACCACGAGCGGCACCAGCAATATGTCACGCACGCCGCGCCCCGCCAGAAATGCCTGTAATGGCGCCAAATCGGCTCGTTCGGGCAGATTCTCAACATGCTGAGGCTGCTGTAACGCAGCTACTTGCGCCGCCAGAAACGGATGTTGTTGGACAAACTTGGCCAAATCAGCATCGTGCAGCGCTGCCATCCCGCTCAACGCGACCACCGTATCGCCGGGTTGCGAACCAAAGAGCAAGATCGCGGCCTGCTCGACCCGAAAGATGTGCGCCACCGTCTCGATCGTATGGTGCAGATTCTCTGGTGCGGCAAATTGGGCCGTCAATGCCAATGACAGGCGATTGATCTCACTCAATTGAGCAATCCGGCGCTGTTCACTCTCGAACAGGCGGGCATTGCCGATCGCAATCGCCAGTTGGTTAGCAATCGCCAGCAAGATCGCTTCATCGTTGGCGCTAAAGGCGGCTGGATGCGGACTGCGCACCTCAATCGTACCTAACGCCTCTCGCGGCAACAACACCGGCACGCTGAGGGCCGAGCGCATACGATCTTCGTCGGGCAGTACTGGTACAAACCGCACATCTTGGGCCAGATCATCAATGCGCAACGGCTCGCGGTGGCGGCATACCCAGCCGCTCACCCCTTGATCGATTCCGAACGAGATATGGTTTGGTTCTGACCGGTACGCGCCGGCAACCGCTTGCACAACCAGCCGATCGTGTTGCCGGATCACCAGTGCGACCAGTGGGTAGCCAAACTGGTAATGGATCATTTGCACCAGCAGCCGGCCTAGTTGATCCATCTGCATCAATTCTGACAGCAGCCGGTTAATATCGTTGATCCGGCGTAATTCCTCTGCGCGCCGCGCTAGCAACTCTTTCTGTTGTTCGCTGAGCCGGTAGAGACGGGCGCTTTCCAGCGCCACCGCGCTTTGGGCTGCGACTGAGGCCAGCAATTCGAGGTGCTCAGCCGTGAAATACCCCGGCGTGTGATGCACCAGCGTGATCACGCCCCACGCGCGGTTATCGCGGATGATTGGCATCGCCGCTACCGAGCGCACATCATTGTGGATGTCAGAGGTTACCAGCCAGCGTGAATCGAGCCGGGTATCGGTGATCAAGATCGGGCCACGCTCGCGCAGCGCCAACCCGGCCACCCCGTACCGCAAGATATCGTTCAATTCGGCAGTGGCAGGATGGCGGCTGCTGGAATAGAGCAACAACTTCTCTTCGTCAAAGCCGGTCAAAATGATGCTGGCCCGAATCGCACCGACCGCATCGGCGAGATGGTTGAGAAAACCGGTCAACAGCACATCGAGATCAATGCTCGATCCAAGATCACGCGAAAGGTGCAACAGCAGCTCGGTTTTGCGCTGCTCTTGTTGCAGGCTGCGCTGCGCCCGCTGCAATCGTAAGAGCGCCCGCACCCGCGCCAGCAAGAGGTTGAAATCAACCGGCTTGACCAGCACATCATCAGCGCCAGCGTCGAGGTTGCTGACGCTCGTGTGGAGATCGGCATGGGCCGAAACGATAATGATCGGGATGAAGGGTTTAGAACGATCCGCTTTGATCCGCCGGGTCACTTCGGCGCCATCAACCCCCGGCAGCGCCAGATCGAGCAGGATGAGATCGGGAGTAATTAATTGCAGGAAGCTTAACGCCTCTTCACCCGAAACCGCTGCCGAAACGCGAAAACCGTCACGGCTTAGCACCGCCTGAAAGATGCGACGGATATCAGGATCGTCTTCCACTACTAAGATGTGAGCTGGTTCGGGCATACCTACTCCCGGACGCGCACGCGCTTTAGTTGTAGTATAGCATGCCCAAGATCATCTTATCACTCATCATCTGGTCGCCTGATTCACCCGGAAGAAACCCTATATGACTTGTCCAGCTATCAAGATCGCACCGGTTGGGCCGGGGCTTCCGGGCGCCGGTTCGGCAGTGATCGCAAGCGTTGTGCCGCTGCGAGCGCTGTCCGCAGGCAGTGCCATCAGGCCATAACCACCCGCATCAACCGTAAAAACGCCACCACTCACCGGAGCTGCACCATTTTCAATCAACCAGAGCTGGTACACCTGATTGTCAGCCAGCGGCGGCAAGACGGCAATCAAAACGAGCCGCCCCGCCGCATCACGAAAGACGGCGCCCTGACCCGCCTCACCGGTAAGCGTCGCTAGCGGCGCCGGATTGGTCAACACCGCCGCCAATTGTTGTGCTGAAGCCTGTGCGGTGGCCGCCAACGACTGCGCTTGATCGCGCTGCTGCGTCACTACCGCCAGCTCGCTGCGCAAGCTGCCGGTGGCGCCAAGCATAACGAGCAGGACAATGAACAATACCGTGGATATACCGCCTAGCGCCGCCACCCACACTCGCCAACGATGAACTGGCTGCTGCGCCAATGATGGTTCTGCCATCCGTGAGCGCCGGCCAAGGGCATAATCAAGCGTGCGCTGGCGCCATTCCGGCGGCAACGTGGGTCGATCTAGCCCGTATGGCAACAAATTGGCAGATGCGCGCAGTTCGGTAAGAGTTTGTTGCAACTCTGGCCGTTCAGCCAACAGACGCTGTACCCGCGCCCGTTCAGCCGGATCGAGCGCATCAAGGGCGTACGCTACGAGCAGATTGGTTATCTCTTCGGGTTGTTCCGGCGACGAATCCATATCTATTACTCCACCAGCGAACGCAAAACATCTCGCAGTTTCATCAAACCAAGCCGCAATCTGGTTTTTATAGTGCCGAGCGGCTCACCTAGCCGCTCGGCAATCTCGGTTTGGGTTAAACCGCCGTAATAAGCCATTTCAATCGCTTGGCGCTGCGCCGGCGGCAGTTCAGCGAGCGCCGCTTGCACCGCTTCACGGAGAACGCGCTGCTCAACATCACCTTCAATACCGCTTATCACCGTCGGCAACGCGCTCACATCAACGCCGGTGACTTCGCGATTGCGTCCACGTTCACGCTTACTGCGCATAACATCGATAGCTCGATGCCGCGCAATCCCAATAATCCATCCTGCCGCCGCACCAGTCTGCTGCCGAAATCCACCCGCTGTCTGCCAGATATTCTGAAATACGTCCTGCATGACCTCTTCAGCAGTCTGGCGATCACCGGTTACCCGTAGCGCAATTGCATAGACCAGCGCGGCATATCGATCATACAATGCGCCTAATGCAGCCTCTTCACGCTGCACTATCAGATCGATCAGCAACTCATCGGCCAGATCGCGTAAACCGGCCTCTTCTGGGTCTTGAAGCGGCATTAGATGTGAGACCTTTTGTTCAGTCGCTCCATCGAATTGCTGTATTATAGCCGAATTGGCCAACCCAAGAGCGGAGGGGTGTTGTTCTCTCACCGGCGTCTCCTTGTGAGCGCATCGCGCCAAGGTTATAGCAACGCCTAGGCCTGCCAAGCGCATACTGACGCTTTGGCAGGCCCCAAACGCTAACGAGACTCACCTCGCTTAGAACACCTTGGTATACGGCTGAGTCGGATCAGACTTCACACCTCCCAACACAGCAGTAATCTGGGCGGCCGAGGGAGCCGTCACCGGGCCAATAAAGCCCTGCCCGCCCTGCAAGAACGGCGCCAGTGTTGGCACAGCATCAGAGACGTTGTAATAGATTGGCAACGGCAACGCAAGATTATTAGGCGCAAACCCCCCAATCTCGCGAACTAGCGCCAAATGCTGCGCCTCGCTGCACGCATGCTGCGCAGTGGTGCCGGCGATTCGATCCAAGCCCAACTCGGCAAAGCGGCGGGTCGCCGCCAGATACGCTCCGACGAACGCTGTCTCAGCATCAGCGCCAACCTGCACAAAGAGCGCCGGATCGTTCAGGAGATTAGCGGGTACGTAGAATTGATTGGTGAGAGCTTTCCCACCATTCGACACCAAGAAGTCAAGATGATATTTCTCGGCATCAAGAGCGAGCTTGAGATAGAGCACATCCTCCTCTTGGAGCTTGAACTTGGCTGCGGTTAATGCGGCATAGTAGAATGTTGTCGCTAACGTCTCGGCTGTAGCGGCCAAATCCAGAATAAGCTGTGGATCATCTTTACGATCGTGGTTGGCTGATGCCGGACGGATCCCAAATAGATTCGCAAAACTTGCAACTACGAACCCACCTCCCAGACCAGCCATACCCTTAATGAGACTCCGGCGAGAGAAAGCGCCTTGTTGCGTGTGATTTACTGCCACAATGATTCCTCCGCTATGTCGATGATACGCCGGTGCATGCCCTTCCATGCACCTCTCACCACATCTATGCGAAGGTTTTGTCACATTGGATGCATTAACTGCTGCCATTCTCGCACCGGCTGCCTGCAAAGCGGACTGCGTGCATTTACCCCAACTCCGCCGCCAACGCCACCGTCTGGACATGAATATCGACCGTATCAGTAATCTGGCGCGCATAGCCACCGGCCATCGTTACCACCACTGGCACGCCTGCCGATCGGCAAGCGGCAAAGACCACCCGGTCGCGCTCAGCTAACCCGGCCTTGGTGAGGCTGAGCCGGCCTAACCGGTCATCGTAATACGGATCAGCGCCGGCCAGATAAATCACTAGATCGGGCTTGGCTGCGGCGAAGGTTTGCCGCAAACCCCATTCCAACGCATCGAGATAGGCAGCATCGCCGGTAGCGTCGGGCAAGGCGATGTCGAGATCACTCTGCTGTTTGCGGAAGGGAAAATTGTGCGCGCCATGGATCGAAAAGGTAAAGATGGTTGGATCGCCGGCCAGAATCGCGGCAGTGCCATCACCCTGATGGACATCACAATCAACAATCGCGATCCGGTGCGCGCGGCCTTCAGCCTGCATCGCGCGCGCCGCTACCGCCGCATCATTAAACACGCAATAGCCAGCGCCGGCATCGGCAAAGGCATGGTGGGTACCGCCGGCCAAATTTACTCCCACCCCCTCGCTGAGCGCCACCCGGCAGGCCGCAATCGTCGCTCCTGCCGACCGGCGCGAACGCTCGACCATCTGTGGCGACCACGGAAAGCCGATCCGGCGCTGCTCAGCATTGCTCAGTTCCCCCTGCAAGACCCGCTCGATGTAGGCTGGCGTATGGGCCCGCGCCAGCTCGGCGACACTCGCCGGTTCAGGCACGTGCAACCGTTCCGGCGCTACGATCCCCTCTGCCAATACCCGCTCGCGCAGCAGCGCGTACTTCTCCATCGGAAAGCGGTGGCCCGGCGGCAACGGCAAGACAAAGGTGTCCGAATAAAAGACGCGCATTTATTCAACCATGCCTGCATTGGCCGGCGCTTGGCGCCGGCGCTCTTCACCTAACCAGCGCAAGGCCCGCACCACCAACAACACGACCGTCAATGGCACCAACAACAACCCGACCACCGCGCTGTAGATGGGTAATTCATCGCTGCCGTTCGCGCTCAGGATCAAGTAGAGCGTATAGCTGAGGTAATAGACCAGCAACAAGCTGCCCTCGCGCTGCGAGACGATCCGGCGCGTGATAAAAATGGGTACACAGATGAGAGCCGCCCCAACCATCACTGGCAGATCGAGCCGGATCGTCTCGGCGGGCACATCAATCGGTTGGGGCGAGAGCACAATTGTCAGCGCTAGCACAAACAGCAGGTTGAGCACATTGCTGCCAATCACATTCCCCACCGCAATATCGCGCTCGCCGCGCAAGCCGGCAATCACCGAGGTGGCAATTTCGGGCAACGACGTGCCGACCGCCACGATCGTCAAGCCGATGATCAGCTCGCTGACGCCAAACCACGTTGCAAAGGTCACTGCGCCATCAACCAGCCAATTCGCCCCTAGCACCAGCAACGCCAGACCTCCCGCCATCATCGCCGCCTGCAACACCCGCACTCGCCAGTGATGGTGATGGGTGCGGTGGGGATGGGGCTGGTCAGGATGGACGCCACGCGGCCAGATCACCCACAGATACGCGATCAAGCCGAGCAGCATAATCGCGCCGTCAATCCGCGACAGCGAACGATCAAGCGCCAACAGCAAGGTCAAGATCGACGCACCAATCATGACTGGCAAGTCACGGCGAAAGATCTGGCGATCGACCGGCAGCGGGCCAAACATCGCCGCCACGCCTAAAATCAACATGATATTGGCGATATTGCTGCCAACAATATTGCCCAATGTAATCGCGCCTTGACCATTAAATGCTGCTTGCAGACTCACAGCAATTTCGGGCGAACTCGTCCCTACTGCTACCACCGTCAAGCCAATGATCAAGGGCGAAACGCCAAGGCCGGCGGCAAAGCTCGCAGCGCCGCGCACAAGCAGATCGGCGCCAAATACCAACAATACAATCCCGGCCACAAACAGGGCGATGACCATAGATTCTTCCTAACACAACGCGCCCCCTGTCAATGACAGGGGGCGGAGTAATCCCGCGCACGAGCCAGTTGAGGCGCGACCGGCTCGAAGGGAAGCGTTAATAACGCCGACCGCCGAAGCCGCCGCGATCACCGCGATCACCGCCGGAACGAGGGCCGCGCGAACCCTTATCCTCGGCTTCATTGACCCGAATCTCACGACCGTTGATGGGCTGGCCATTGGTTTGGCTAATCACCTTCGCCACATCGGCGACTTCCATCTCGACAAAGCCAAAACCACGCGACCGGCCCGTCTCACGATCATTGATCACCCGCGCGCTGCGCACATCGCCATAAGCCTGAAAGAAGGACTCGAGCGTTGCATCATCAACGCTCCACGCCAAATTGCCAACAAAGAGCTTCACGTACATCCGGTCCCACTCCCTCCGCGTTGCTTGCCCAACGCAGTCACTCACGGGGCTTGCGCCCACAAACCACGCCTCCGAAACTGCACGCTACTCACTTCGCCTCACAGCGGGTAGCGGTCCACAGCGCCGCGTGCTGATCCTCGGGCGTGGAGGTCATGCGGACAGGGGAGTCGATCGGGCCCCAGACGGACGAACAGACTCTCGCGGCGACGTGACGCTGTGTAACGGCTATAGTGTAGCACATTCGCCGCAAGATGAAAAGACCTTTGAAGTTTCAGTTAATAGATAGTTACGGAAGTTCTTGTCTGTCCCTTGTTGGCATTGCACGAATACAACGCGCTCTACGCGAGCGCCCACTTTCGCGCCCACCATCCCTGAACCGCTATCCTGTCATTGCGAGGGGGCGGGAGGGCATCGCGACGCGATTCCTTAGAAACACGCCCCCCGGCGAGCACAATCGTTGATCGCTGTGCGATGCCTCAAAGCCCGGTGTTACACTCCCCTCTCCCGCGCCAGTGGGAGACGGGCTAGGGGTGAGGACCACCGAGCGGAATAGTCTCAAAGATTCCCAAACGATGCAAAACATCTGATGATTTTTGTGCCTTTTGTGCCTTTTCGTGGCTATTTTGCCCGCGCAGCGGGCTTCGCACCCCTAGCCCGGCCCTTTAGGGCTAGGCCGAAGCATCACCACGAAAAGGCGCAAAAGACACGAAGAACATGATAGTTTTGCGGCTTTTTGTGGCCATTTCTCACCACTCCCTGCTCCCGCGCCAGCCCTTTAAGACTACCGCCCAATCAAGCTTTGGGTGAGCGCGTGCAAACGATCGCGCGCAGCAGCCGCGGTTGCTGTCGGCGGTTGCACGGCTGCCAGTGCAGCAAACGCCGCTTGATGGTGCTCGTTCGCGATCGCCGCGCAATAGGCGCGTGAACCGGCCGCGTCGAGGATCGCCAACACCTCGGCAACGGCGGCATCATCGAGCGCCGGTTGGCGATAGAGTTCGGCCAGCCGCGCCCGATCCGGGCTATGGGTCAGGGCATGCACCACCGGCAAGCTCACCTTGCGCCGGTAGAGATCGGCGGCAAACGGCTTGCCCGTCTGTTCCGGCGCACCCCAAATCCCCAGAATATCATCTTCGATTTGGAACCCCAACCCCAACGCACGGCCAAAATCGGCCAGCGCCGCCACTGTCGCGTCAGGCGCGCCCGCCGCCCGCGCCCCCAATTCGGCGGCGCCAGCAATCAGCGCCGCCGTCTTCCCGCCGATCATAGCGAGATAATCCGCTGGCGTGATACTCAGATCACCCTCGAAGCTCAGATCAAGATACTGCCCTTCGCAGATGCGCAGAATGACCTCATCAAACCGGCGCAGAATGGCCAGTACGCGCTCAGCCGGCAGGCCAACCTCGGCTAACCGGTGAATGGCGAGGTGCGCCAGCACAAACATCGCATCGCCGGCATTGATGCCATGGGCCAGCCCCCAGATATTCCAGAGCGTACGCCGGCCCCGTCGCATCGCGCTGTCGTCTTCGATATCGTCGTGGATCAGCGAGAAGTCATGCAAGAGCTGGATACCGGCGGCCAAAGGCAAGGCCTGCTGTGGATCGCCGCCGGCAGCCGCGCATGCCAATAACACCAACTGCGGCCGGATCAGCTTGCCCGGATCGGCCTCCGCCGGGGTCAGATCCTCGTTCCGCCAGCCGAGATGATACTCCTGCATGGCGTAAAACCGCTGCAACCGCCCTTCGACCACCGGAAACACTGACCGCATTTCCGCTTGAATTTGCGATCGAACGTCATGTTCTGGCGTCATAAGCATTACAATTCCATTACAATTCGCGATAACCCCGCCAATCAGTTATCTCAAAAAACAACAAAAATGATATTTTTTCAAGATTTACACTCTTTTACGACAGATCATCGTATAAATGTTTAGACAATAGTACTACATGTCATCATCGTGTAATGTTGATCTCTTCTCTAATTGTGCTGCACAGCGTACACTCGCTATGTAAGCACTAAACGATTACCACGTTTCATCGACCCAAACCAACGAGGTGTTGTTATGGCATTCAACCTGCGCTTTCGCTTTAGCCCCACGAAAGATGGTCTCGTCAAGGTATTAGGCCCGCTCGAGACGGAGATCATGCAGATCCTCTGGCAAGAAGGGTCAAGCACCGTCAAGAAAGTGCATCGCAAATTGGCTCAGCAGCGCGATATTGCCTACACCACCGTTATGACGACGATGAGCCGGCTGGCCGATAAAGGTGTGCTCAACCGTGAGCGTGATGGGCTAGCCTACGTCTATACCCCGGTCATCAGTGAAGACGAATTTGTCAATCTGGTGGTGCGGCAAGTGCTCGACGGCTTGCTCGATGATTATAGCGACACCGCCATCTCGTACATGGTCGATTATCTCGCGCACAACAATCCCTCGGAACTCCGCCGTCTGCAACGCGAAATTGCCCAGCGCCTGAATGCCTAAACCGCCTCGCTGAGCCAACCTGCGGGCAACCACCCCAACAACCCGCAGGTTGGCGCTTATCTAGCCGGCTGCCTCTCCCCACAGATCGTAGGCTGTCGCCTGCGTCACCCGCACCGGCACCATACTGCCGGCCGGATACGATCCCCACACAAAGACTTGACCATCAATTTCGGGCGCGTCACGGAACGAGCGGCCCACGCTGAGCGGGCTGCCGTCATCGGTCGCCCCATTCCCCTCGATCAAGACCGTTAAGGTGCGTCCGATCCAGCGCTGGTTCCGCGTATGCGAAATCGTTTGCTGCAAGCGCATCACTTCATGCCAGCGCCGCTCGATCACCTGTGGGCGCACTTGATCGGGCAATTCGGCAGCCGGCGTGCCCGGCTCGCGTGAATAGCGGAAGACGCCTACCCGATCGAGCTGTGCGGTCTGCAAAAATTCGAGCAGCGCGTTGAACTCGGCAGTAGTTTCACCGGGATAGCCGACAATGAACGTCGAGCGGATGGCAATATCGGGCATTGCCGCGCGCAATTCGGCGATGAGGCGCAACGTGCGATCGGTGTCCGGCGGGCGCCGCATGCGGCGGAGCGTGGCCGGATGGGCGTGTTGCAAGGGCATATCGAGATAATGGCAGATCTGCGGATGCGCGGCCATCGTTGCGATCAGACGCTCGCTGATGCCGTGCGGGTAAGCGTACATCAGCCGGATCCAGATATCCGGCGGCGTGACTTGGCACAGCTCTTCGAGCAGAATCGCCAACCCGTCTTGCAAGCCAAGATCACGTCCGTAGTCAGTCAGATGCTGTGCGACCAGCACAATTTCACGCGCGCCTTGGGCCACCAACTCTTGCGCCTCGGCCAGCACGGCCCCAACCGGCTTCGAGCGCATATCACCCTTGAAGCTGGGAATGGTGCAGAAGGCGCAACGCAAGTTGCAGCCATCCGAAATCTTGAGATAGGCGGAAGGGGTATGGCGCGTGCGCCGGATCTGGGTCGTGCGCCAATCGGCATACGAGACCGGCTGCTCAGCCGCAGAGGCCGGGATCAGGGGAATTGTGGCCGTCGCCGGCGCCAACGGGATCACCGGCTGCGCCACTTGACCAACCACCGCGCCAATCTGCGTCCACTGCTGGGTGCCAAGCGTCGCATCAACGCCTTGCACCGTCGCCACCTCACCCGGATGGCTCTGGGCCATGCAGCCGGCGGCGATCAGGCGCTGGCCGGGCCGTTTGCGCGCACCCAATTCCTTCAGCACGCCGAGCGTCTCGGCCCGCGCTGCGGCAATAAAACTGCACGTATTGACGATAATCACATCAGCGTCCTCAGCGGTAGCCACAGCTTGGTGCCCCTGCGCGCTGAGCAGGCCGTCCATTCCTTCGCTGTCAACCGCATTTTTCGGACAGCCTAGCGTTACGATATGGTATTTCATTGGTGATGTACTCGTGATTCCTTCGTTTTATCTATCGCGCCGATCCGCGATCTCTCTGCATTATAGATCGAGTTGGGCATCACCACGGCGAAGCGCGTTGGTTGGTTTTTGCATCTCGTTGCGGCGATACCAACAAGAAAGGACAGCACTCATCGCGAGTGCCGTCCTCACCAGTACCCAAACAGTATTACTCAGCGATAATTGGTCATTTGTAACGGCACCGGAATCTCACCCTCCCGTTCGCGTAGAAACGCGATCACCGCCTGCAACTCATCGCGGCTCTTGCCCACCACGCGCAGCGTATCACCTTGAATCCGCGGCTGCACTTTGGGAAAGCGATCGCGGATCATCTTGCTCAGCTTCTTCGCCAGTTCGCTATCGATCCCGCGGCGCAACGTCACCACCTGCCGCACCCGTCCGCCACTCGCATCAGCCGGTTTGCCGTAATCAAAAATCTTCAACGACAGTTTACGGCGCACCGCTTTCGTTTCCAGCACATCGCGCACACTGCGCAACGACAGCTCGCTATCAGCTTCGATCACCAATTCAGTCTTGCTCAAGGTGATGGTCACACCCGCATCTTTCAGATCGTAGCGCGTCTGCACTTCGCGCAACGTCTGATCAACCGCATTCACCAACTCTTGCTGATCAAACTCTGAAACAATATCAAAGCTGTTTTCGCTCGGCATTGTTACCTCCCATGACCAGAAAAACGCAGGTTTGGCCGATCAATTCGGCGGCCACGACCAATTCACCGGCTGGCCGGGCACAGTGCCAAGCGGCCCTTGCTGCAACCCATTCACCGTGACCTCAACATCGGTCGGATTGCCAGCTCGGATAAAGACCCGGCGCTGCGCGGTGAAGACCCGTTGCTCACCAGCGCGCATGATTGCCTCAAAGACGGTCGTGCCGTCAACCTGCACTCGCACCCATGAATTCTCGGTGCCGCGCACATTAGGCACACGCACCTCGATCACGATCGGCGCTGCCGGGGTTGGGCTTGGTTCCGGCGTCACCAGCACGAATGGCGTGAGCGCTGCCGGCGACGGGGTAGCCGTTGCAACAAGGCTGATCTCAGTCGGCGGCGGGCTTGGCGTCGGCAATGGCGAGGGTGGCACAATCGTGGGTGAAGCGGCGACACCAGCCGACGGCGTCGCGCGTTCGCCAATGCGGCCAAGGGCGCTGAGACCCACATACGCGAGCCCGATCAAGGTTAAGGTGATAAAGAAGATAGCAAAAAAACCGGGGAGGACATACATCCGGGTGCGGGGCGGATTGGTGGCCGGAACAATGCGGATCTTATCGGTAGCACCGCGCTCGCGCCGGTAGAGTTCGATCATCTCATCAACGGGCAAGCCGAGGTATTGCGCATAATTCCGTACAAAGCCACGGGCAACCACATCACTCGGCAATCGCTCGAACGCGCCCTCTTCCAATGCCTGCAACGATTGCAACAAAATACGGGTCTCTGCCGCCGCCTGCGCTAATGAAATGCCATTCGCTTCCCGCGCTCGCCGGAGACGCGCGCCCAACTCGCTCATAACACTACCCTTCCGCCGCACCAGTGGCGTGCTACCACCCTCCCTATGGTATCGCCTATTAGATGCCTTTCGTCTTGCCGGCAGTATACCATACCCGCAGCTCTTCAGCGACAACCGGTTGACAAAGCAATCATAGTTGGCGTAGGCGAAACGTCATGCGGCGATCGTTCGTATCATGGAACATAGCGTACGACCATACGATCCAGCTACCGCCTTGCCCGGTGCGTACAGGCGCAGTCATAGCCAGCAGACGAAAGGAACGCTTATGATGAGTACCATGGTTATTATTGTGATGATCGTCGTGGGCCTCATTGTGGTAGCCCTGATCGGGTCGGGCATCTTCTGGTTTTTGGTGCAGATCGGCGTGATCGTGCAAAAAGCGGCTGAACCGCCAACCCAAGACTACGGCAGCTATTTGCTTGATCAAGGGCGTGATGCCAGCGAACGCGATCGCTAAGAGGAGGCCTATGCTCAGCCAGCGCGAACGAGAAGCGATCATCATCGGCAGTGCAATAGGGTTAACCGCCACGATCATTGACGTTGCCCTCGCCAACGGGCCGCTGTGGATGCACGCGCTCGCCATCGGTGTGGCGGGAAGCCTCTTGTGTGGATTAGCAACCCTGTTCAAATAGGGCATCGTTAGGGCCAAGGGTTGACGATGCCCTATTCGCCAGCCGCCAGCTCAGGATAGACGGCCATCCGTTGCTCGGTTTGGCGTTGGGTCAAGCGTTCGATCCGCGCCGTTACCTCACGCAGCACTCGTGACTTATCAATCGTTAACAACACCCGATCGCGCATCACGATCCGGCCATCAATGATCACCGTGCTCACATCGGCGGGTTGGGAGCTATAGAGCAAAGCCGCCGCCGGATCGTGGAGCGGCTGGGTATGCGCGGTCGCACAATGCACCAGCGCCAGATCAGCGCGCGCACCCACCTGCAACACGCCAATATCATCCCAGCGCAAGGCGCGAGCGCCAGCGGTGGTGGCCAACTCGAGCGTCGCGCCGATCGGCAAGGCGCGCGCATCGCTGTTGCGCAGCTTTTCGAGCAGGGCCAGCAGACGCGCCGACTCGAGCACATCATACGTATTGTTGCTGGCCGCGCCATCGCTACCGATTGCCACCGTGACCCCAGCGGCCCGCATAGCCGTCACTGGCGCCACCCCAATCCCCAGCTTCATCTCGGTCTTTGGCGTGACCGCCACTGCCACCCCATGGGCAGCCAGCGTGGCAATGTCTTCCGGCGCGACATGGGCAACGTGGGCAGCAATCGCCGGCACCTCAAACAGGCCGGTATCGCGCACAAGCTGCACCGGCGATTGGCCGTGCGCCGCCATACTCTGGGCGACTTGCCCCGCCGTTTCGGCCAGATGAATGTGAATGCCAACCCCAAGCTCACGCGCCGTCTGCCCCACCCGGCGCAAGAACGACGGCGTGCAGGTATACGGCGCGTGCGGCCCCATCCAGACCCGGATCCGATCGCCGGCGGCGCCGTGCCACTGCTCGGTAAACTGGCGGGCGCGGGCCAATTGATCGTGCTCATCAGCGCCAGAGAAGAGCGTCCACGCCAGCAACGCGCGCATGCCCGATTCTTGCACCGCTTGCGCGATCGCGTCGGCGGCAAAATAGTGATCGGCTACGCACGTCACACCGGCTTCGATCATCTCGGCAATCCCCAGCAAGGCTCCCCAATAGACATCTTCCGGCGTCAGATTGGTTTCCAGCGGCCAGATAAAGCCGTTAAACCACTCTTCGATCGGCACATCTTCAGCCACGCCGCGAAACAGGCTCATCGCAATGTGGGCATGGCTATTGATCAGGCCGGGAATAGCCAACTGGCCCGCGCCATCCAGCGTCTCACGGGCCAGACCAGCGCTGATGGCTGGGGCGATCGCGACGATACGCTGCCCGGCGATGGCAATATCATGCTGCGGTAAGATGACAGGGGCGCCATTGGCGATCTGGAGCACATCAACGCGCTGAATGAGGAGATCGTACATAGCGATTTACTATTGATGCAATGACATGGCGGATCTATTTTATTGTAACCGGAATGTTGCGTTCTGACAACCGCTTGCCAATATTGAACATTTGTACTATAATACGAATAGCGCCGGCGCTGTAGAAACGACAGGAATCGGGCGCGACGGGAAGAATGCAGTACGGAGAGTCGGAGGAGGAACACCATGCCGGCCAAACCCCAGAGCGAGCGGAGCGTCACCCGCACATATCGCACCGCGATCAAACTTGGCGACGACTTTATCACCATCGAAGAGACCATCACCTTGCCGATCGATGCCGACGATCAGACGGTACAGCAAGCGGTTGATCTCGGCTGGCGCATTTTCCGCAGCCAGCGCGAGGCGGTTGAGCAGCAGATTGCGCACATTCGCGAGCAACATGCCGCCGCTACCGCCATCACCGTGCGCGACCCCGACGCGCCGGCCAGCGAACGGCAACGCAACTTTATTGCCTCGCTCCAACAAGCGCTGGGTTGGTCAGGCGAAAAGTTAGCCGCCTTTGCCCACGAGCACGGCTACGATCTGGTTGCCCTCACCAAGGGCCAAGCCTCGGCATTTATTGACGAGCTGCGGCGCGTGCAAGAAGAACAACAGCGCTTGGCAGTCGCCGAAGAGCGCGCTCGCTACGCAAACCAACCGGTATCTGACAAACAGCGCAACGCGATCCAATCATTGGCGCGCGAACTCGCGCTCGACGCCGAAGCCGAAGCCCAACGCCGGTTCAACGTCACGGTTGACCAGCTTACTAACGAGCAAGCGGCCATCTTGATTAACGACTGGCAAGCGCGCCAACGCACCGGCCCCACAAACAAACGCAGCGGCTAGGGACGCAGTACGTGTACAGCGTTGCTGTGCCCTATTTGACACCGGTACGTGTACAGTGCTGCTGTGCCCGTAGCATCGTACACCGCTAGAGCCGCGCATGGCTAGGTTCGTACCATTCAGCCGCGTCCTGCCGGCGTCGAGGAGCGGACAGAACATTTAGTAGAGCACAACGGTTGATCGCTATATGATGGCTCAAAACCCGGCCCTACCCTCCCCTCTGCCGCGCTAGTGGGAGAGGGGCTGGGGGTGAGGGCCACCCCTCTTTCGGGGGTAGGTATTTCATCGGCTCACCTCCTGCGGCGAGCACCGGTCGTCGGATGCCAGCGGTGCGGGCGGGTGATCCCGTGCGCGTGGGGGCGGAGTGCGTTGACGCGGCATTGCCGGCGTGCTCTTGCTGGTGATCCCGCGCGCGTGGGGGCGGAGTGAAAAACTAGAAAAAGCGTGGGATCGGGTCGTAGGTGATCCCGCGCGCGTGGGGGCGGAGTAAGTTAAGAAAAAGTAACAAAAAGCGGGCCGGCGGTGATCCCGCGCGCGTGGGGGCGGAGTGCGACGGTGAGGTAAATGGTACGCGCTGCAACGGGTGATCCCGCGCGCGTGGGGGCGGAGTGATCGGCCACGGTTCGGGAACCAACTGCCGCGGTAGGGGCAGCGGCGCCTGCTGGATCCATTGGACGAGCAGCCACAACCAGCCAAGGCGCACTAGCCGGATGTGGCGCATCCGGCCGTGGCGGACACCACCCACCAACGGGCGGAGATCCGGCAGGTCGGGACAGGATTCGGGTGGGCCAGTTTCCCGATCGGTGCCGATGGTCACGGTCACCATCCAGAACATCGCCAGCGCGAGGGCGAGCCACCGCCGCGCGGCGCGGTCGGGGTCGGTCATCTGGGTCATCTGCCACTGCCAGCCACCGCGTTTGGTGCATGTGAAGCCCTGTTCGCACCACGCGCGCAGGCCATCCCACGCACGGTCGGCGATGCCGGGGGCCAGATCCGTCAGGATGAACCACGGATCGGCGTGGGTGTCGTCGGCCCACACCAACAGTGTGCAGGGGAGGCGACTGGCTGGATGCTTGAAACAGGTGCCGGCGTACTGCCGGGGTTGCCCATCGGGTGACACGAGCGCGCGGAGCCACTCCCACCGTGCCTGTCCCGCGGGTCGAACCTTCGCACCGGCGTTGCTGCGCAGGAAGGGATGCCAGCCGAGGCGGACGATCCGGCGAACCAACCACCGGGCATCCAAGCCACGGTCGGCCAGCACGATGACCATCCCATCGGGCGGGATGGCCGGGCGGAGCACCCGGAGCATCCGCAGCCATGCGCGCCGCCACGACCGCGATTGACCGGCCGGAAGCACCGTCCACGCCACGGGAATGCCAGTTCCGCGAGAGACGACCGAGCTGGTCAGCACCACGAACCGGTCGTGCAGGGTAGTGGCATCGAGCGCCAGCGCGATCTGCTTCCCGTGCCACCCGCGCACGATCCACGCGAGGAACGGGGCAAAACAGGTGGTCACAGCGAGGGTTTGGCGCTGCGTACCGGCCTTGCGTGGGGCCGCGACCCACCATTCGTACCACCGTTGCTCGATGGTCGCTACCTTCTGGGTGCGGAGCAACGCGAGAACGGTGGCCACCG
This sequence comes from Chloroflexus islandicus, assembly GCF_001650695.1. Taxonomy (GTDB): domain Bacteria; phylum Chloroflexota; class Chloroflexia; order Chloroflexales; family Chloroflexaceae; genus Chloroflexus; species Chloroflexus islandicus. Next base: position 716 of record NZ_LWQS01000081.1, on the reverse strand, counting down.
TCAAGCGACCACACGACCGGGTACACGCGATCCCGAACCTCCACCACGCGAGTACCGTCGCCTGTGGGGCGCTGAGGTGGGGCACGGTGCTTGACACGCATGCTATCCATTCCGATACTGCCTCGTGGTGAGTCATGCTGCACCTCCGAATCATGGTGGAATTGCGACCTCCATCCCATGCTACGAGGTAGGCTGGCTCACTTCAAAATACCTACCCCCGAAAGCCCGCTGGGGGAGGGGTAGTGGGGAGCGCCACACCGGGCTTTGAAGCATTGCACAGCGATCAACAGTTCTATGTTCTGCCCGCCGCTCCCCATCCGCGGGCGGCTCGCTCTCACGCGCTGCGGTTCAGAGGCTGATCCCCATTTGCTTATGTAAATCAACCTTCCCATCCGGCTCGCTCTCACGCGCTGCGGTTCAGAGGCTGATCCCGCACCCGGCCCTGAAGGGCCGGGCTGGGTTTACGAAGCCCGCTGCGCGGGCTGATGCCCCCACCCCTTGCCCCTCCCCCGCTGGGGGAGGGGTGATGGGGAGCGCCACACCGGGCTTTGAAGCATTGCACAGCGATCAACGGTTCTATGTTCTGCCCGCCGCTCCCCATCCGCGGGCGAGCCGCCCGCGCGCTCTACGGGTTACGGAGCGCGGGCCGCTGGCCCGCCGCTCCCCATCCGCGGGCGAGCCGCCCGCGCTCCGTCGCTGCCGCTGGCTCGCTCTCA
>NZ_LWQS01000080.1 GCF_001650695.1 Chloroflexus islandicus | reverse complement strand
GCAAAGCTATAACCTACATCTACGCTCATACGTTCTGTCCCGAACCCGGCCCTAAAGGGCCGGGCTGGGGGTACGAAGCCCGCTGCGCGGGCTGCTGGCCCCCAACCCTAGCCCCGCTTGAGGGGCGGACAGAAATTTGGTCGAGTACAACCGTTGATCGCGGTGCCATGCCTCAAAGCGTAGCTCTCCGCCCTTCTCCCGCGCCAGTGGGAGAGGGGCTGGGGGTGAGGGTAAACCAGCGCATCGCAAAGCTATAACCTACATCTACGCTCATACGTTCTGTCCCGAACCCGGCCCTAAAGGGCCGGGCTGGGGGTACGAAGCCCGCTGCGCGGGCTGCTGGCTCACCCCTAGCCCCGCTTGAGGGGAGGACAGAAATTTGGTCGAGTACAACCGTTGATCGCGGTACAATGGCTCACAGCGTAGCTCTCCCCTCCCCGCTCCCGCGCCAGTGGGAGAGGGGTTGGGGTGAGGGTAAACCAGCGCATCGCAAAGCTATAACCTACATCTACGCTCATACGTTCTGTCCCGAACCCGGCCCTAAAGGGCCGGGCTGGGGGTACGAAGCCCGCTGCGCGGGCTGCTGGCTCACCCCTAGCCCCTCTTGAGGGGCGGACAGAAATTTGGTCGAGTACAACCGTTGATCGCGGTACAATGGCTCACAGCGTAGCTCTCCACTCCCCGCTCCCGCGCCAGTGGGAGCGGGGAGGGGGGGGTGAGGGTAAACCAGCGCATTGCAAAGCTATAACCTACATCTACGCTCATACGTTCTGTCCGCCCTTGAACCCCGTAGGGGGAGGTGGGAGAGAGAGTACATCGAGCAACACGCTCTATTTTTTATGATACATGGCACCTATCTATGACTGCAAATGTTACCCGCCTCGCCCCCCATCTGATCGGACTGCTGCCGCTCGCGTGGCTGATCGGTGATGCGCTGGGCAACCGGCTGACGGCCAACCCCATCCAATACCTCACCCAGCGCACGGGGTGGTTTGCGCTGGCATTGCTCTTGGCGTCGCTGGCGTGTACGCCGCTGAACCGCTGGTTGGGTTGGAAGCCGGTGATGCGCTGGCGTAAGCCGCTCGGTCTCTACAGTTTTGGTTACGCCAGCCTGCACCTCGCCATCTTTGCCGCGCTGGATTATGGTCTTGACCTTAGCTTGATCTCGCAAGCGGTGATCGAAAAACGCTACATTATCGCTGGTTTCCTCGCATTTCTGCTGCTCGTGCCGCTGGCGATCACCTCAACCGCCGGCTGGCAACGGCGGCTCAAGCAGTGGTGGCGGCGACTGCACCGGCTGGTCTATCTGGCCGCGGCGCTGGCGGTGGCCCATTACCTCTGGCTGAGCAAAGATCCGCGTCCAGCATTACTGGCTGGTTCAGTACTGATTGTGCTACTGGTAGCCCGTTTTCCCGCTAGGCAAAGCTGGCAGCGCGTGGTACAATGGCGCTATGAGCGAACTCAAAGACAAACTCGTACTCGTCGTTGATGACGAGCCGCGCATGATTACCTTCATGCGCATGAACTTAGAGCTGGAAGGGATGCGGGTCACGACCGCCACCAATGGCCGCGAAGCGGTCGAGAAGGTGCGCGAAGAGATGCCCGACATCGTGTTGCTGGACGTGATGATGCCGGTGATGGATGGGTTTGAGGCGCTGCGCCGCATCCGCAGCTTTTCGCAGGTGCCGGTCATCATTCTCACCGCCAAAGATGAGGAGGAAGACCGGGTGCGCGGTCTCGAACTCGGTGCGGATGATTACGTCGGCAAGCCCTTTAGCCAGCGTGAGCTGGTCAGCCGTATCCGGGCCGTGTTGCGCCGCCACTACACTCAGCCGCCCATCCCGCAAACGCTGGTCAAGGTTGATGACCGGCTCAGCATCGATTTTGCCCGCCGCGAGGTGCTGGTTGACGGCAAGCGGGTCAATTTGCGCCCAACCGAGTACCGGCTGCTCTACCATCTGGTGCAGAATGCTGGCTATGTGCTGACCCACGAGATGTTACTGAGCAAGGTGTGGGGGCCGGAATACCGCGACGAGAGCCATTATCTGCGCCTCTATATTACCTATCTGCGCCAAAAGATCGAAGAGGATCCGGCCAACCCCAAGTACATTTTGACCGAACGCGGCGTTGGCTACCGGTTTGTCGATTTCCCCGGCGCGCGCCGGATCAATCCCGCCGATGCGCCGGTGGTGTAACGCTGCACGCGGCCAACAGCCGTTCGGGTTGGCCGCGGTACTCCTCCCATGCCAATTCACCGCGGGCAATCCCGCCTAACACCCGCCATAAGCCGGCATTGACCGGCGCGGCAAGGCCGTGCGCCGCTGCGGCGGCAGCCACCGCGCCGTAGAGAAACTCACCCTCAGAACGGGTGCGTCCGGCGCGTAGATCGCGCAACAGCGACGGATCTTTGCCGCCGCGCCCGCCGGCCACGCGCTGGCGCAAGATCGGGTCGAGCAGCGCCGGCGGCAACCACCGGATGCCAAACGCGAGCAGCGCCGCCGGATAGCGGGGCAGATTGACCGGTTTCACCCCCATGGCCTGCATCACCGCCAGCGCCTCGCGCACTGCCGCTCGTTCGAGCGCGATCAGACGGCGGTCGGCGTACACCTGATCGACCGGCCAGCCGAGAATGGCGGCAGTGGCATTGCCCAGCATATTAAGCAGCGCCTTCGACCACTTCAGCGCCCGATAATCGGGGTAGCGCTGCACCACAAAACCAGCGGCAGCCAAGGCCGTCTCGGCCAGCGTCAGATCGCTCGCCGCACCCACCGGCGCCAAGCCGATGCCACCCGCTTTCGTAACCGTAATCGTCGTGGGGCCGGTCGCATCCACCGACGTGGTAATCGCGCCGGAAACGATCCGGTCGGCGCCGAACGCGGCAGCGAGCAGCTCTTCGTTGCCAATCCCGTTTTGCAAGGTGAGAATCGTCGCTGGATTGAGCGCGCGCAAGGTAGGAATCGCGCCTTCGGTATCGTACCCCTTCACACACAAGATCGCGAGTGCCGGCGACTGAAACGCCGGCGGCAGCTCGGCCACTGCGCCGGCCACCGTCAGGTTGGACAATTCACACGCGCCGATCCCGCTGACAACGAGCGGATTGGCTCGCAACGCCGCCGCACCGTTGGGACGGGTTAGCAGGGCGACCGGCGGCAGATTGGCGGCCTGCGCTAAGCGCGAGAGCACGAGCAACCCGATCGCGCCGCCGCCGACGATGACAATAGCCATGAATGCCTCCAGCTAGGGTTGATGCGATAGGAATGGGTTCAGACCCTCAGTTCCGCTCTCTATCCGGTGATGATGCCCAAGTATTGGCGTCCAGCGCTCGGATGGAGTGCGGCCGTCACACTGCCGCAGTCCAGAATGGGCTACGTCTCCGTGCAATGCGTTGAGCTGTCGCCCTCGCTGACGCGGGAGATTGCTTCGCCGCGCTCGGCGCGGCTCGCAATGACAAAACGCTGCGCAAACCACACTCCAGCATGGTTCAGCGACGACATCCCCGCGCTATGCGTTGAGCTATCGCTCGCGCTGGTGATGATAGCACCCATTGGCGTCCAGCGCTCGTAGGGAGTGCGGCAGTCAAACTGCCGTAGTCCAGAATGGCGCACTGACATGCAGGCCATCGTTCTCGCTGACGCGGGAGATTGCTTCGCCGCGCTCGGCGCGGCTCGCAATGACAACATGCCGCGCACACTGCTCTCCAGCATGGTTCAGCGACGACATCCCCGCGCTATGCGTTGAGCTATCGCTCGCGCTGACGCGGGAGATTGCTTCGCCGCGCTCGGCGCGGCTCGCAATGACATGTGGGCCATCCCGCGCGCTGGTGATGATAGCACCCATTGGCGTCCAGCGCTCGTCTGGAGTGCGGCAGTCAAACTGCCGCAGTCCAAAATGGGCTACGTCCCCGTGTAATAACCTTTGAGCCATCGTTCTCGCTGACGCGGGAGATTGCTTCGGGGGCTACGCCCCCTCGCAATGACAAAACGCCGCGCACACTGCTCTCAGCATGGTTCAGCGACGATATTCCCGCGCTATGCGTTGAGCTATCGCTCGCGCTGGTGATGATAGCACCCATTGGCGTCCAGCGCTCATATGGAGTGCGGCAGTCAAACTGCCGCACTCCAGAATGGCGCACTGACATGCAGGCCATTGCTCTCGCTGACGCGGGAGATTGCTTCGCCGCGCTCGGCGCGGCTCGCAATGACAACATGCTGCGCAAACCACACTCCAGCATGGTTCAGCGACGACCTCCCCGCGCTATGCGTTGAGCTGTCGCCCTCGCTGACGCGGGAGATTGCTTCGGGGGCTACGCCCCCTCGCAATGACAACATGCTGCGCAAGCAGCGCTGCCCCACCTCAGCCCACCTCTCGCCCCGCTGCGCCAAGCCCACACTTTTACCAAGGCTGTAGTATAGCGGAAAATGAACGAGCGGCACGCTGATTCGTGCTACCATGAAGGTGTCGGATCCGCATTTGAGTGAAGGAATACCACAGGTATGGCAACCCCTCCACAGGTTGGCGATCTTGCGCCTGATTTCACCTTGCCGAACGAAGCCGGTGAGCCGGTCTCGCTCAGCCAGTTTCGCGGCAAGCGGGTGATTCTCTATTTCTACCCTAAGGACGATACCCCCGGCTGTACGTCGCAGGCGTGCGGTTTTCGCGATGCTTACCCGGTGATCGAAGAGAAGAATGCTGTCGTGATCGGGATTAGTCCCGACAGCACCAAATCGCACGCCAAGTTTAAGACCAAGCACAACTTGCCGTTCATCTTGCTCGCCGATGAGCAGCACAGCGTGGCTGAAGCGTATGGCGTGTGGGGCGAGAAGTCGATGATGGGCAAGAAGTACATGGGCATCATCCGCTCGCATTTTGTGATCGACGAAGAGGGCCGGATTGCGCAGGCTGAGGTGAAAGTCAGCCCCGCCGATAGCGTCAAACGGGCACTGACGGCGTTAGGGCAGTGATGCCCCGCCCCGGCGGTATTCTTCCGGCGTTTGGCCGACCTCTTTGCGAAACACCCGGCTAAAGTAGCTGCTGCTCGAAAAGCCGACTTCGAGCGCGATATTGGTAATGCTCTTGTCGCTTTCGAGCAGCAACCGGCGCGCTTGCAACACTCGATAGCGGTTGAGATACTCGACCGGCGTGGCGCCGAGTTCTTGCCGGAAACAGTGGGTGAGGTAGTCTTCGCTCATGCCAACGTAATGAGCGATGTCTTGCCGGGTGATCGGGTGGTCGTAGTGGCTGTGGATGTACGCCATCGCCTTGCGCACCAGCATCTGCGCCTGATCACTCAGCCGCCGCCGCCGTTCGAGGGCGGCTTGGAGGTGGGTGAGGGTTTCACTGGCGCTGAACATGCCTTTGCTGAGCACCGCCGTCACCCCTTGATTGAGACGGGCCATATCCGCTTCGCTGAGCATGCGCCCGGTAATCACGATCACCGGAATATCACGCCACTCTTTGCGCGCGCGCATCGCCTCAAGCAGCGCAAAGCCATCCATTTCCGGCATCATCAGATCGAGCAGCACCAGATCGATTTTTTGCTGAGCCAAGATCGCAAGCGCCTCGCGGCCCGAACGGGCGCGTTGGACGTGGATGGCGGCGTTGTGGGCTTGAATGAGGCGGGCATGCAGCTCGAGCGTATCGGGATCGTCATCAACCACAAGGATGGTGGGATTGCGCTCGGTGGGGCCGGCAGCCAGCCAGTATTGGTCGAGCGCACGGCTGAGATCGGCCAGATCGATCGGCTTCGTGAGGTAGTTAAACTCCATCACGCTACCGTGCTGCTCGGTCATTGCATAGCACAAGAGCGGCAGATCGCGGGTGGCCGGGTTCGCTTTCAGCACCCGGATCGTCTCCCACCACGCCCGTTCGCCTTGGGTCGCATTGAGCACGACGGCGCTATAGCTCTTGCTGAGCAGTTCCGCCAGCCATGCCGCGCTCTCGTCGATCGGGAAGGCGGCAACCGTAAAGCCACGCTGTTCGAGATAGCGTTGCAGCCGCTCGTCCGGCCCTGCCGAGAGCAACAACACCCGCGGTAAAGCCGGCATAGCCGGCGCGCTGCGCCGCCGTTTGGGGGCCGGTGCAGCAATCACCGGCAAGCGGAAGAAGAATTCGGAACCCTCGCCTTCGATGCCGCTCGAGCGCACCCCGATCTCGCCGCCGTGCAGCGCGACCAGCCGCTTGCAAATCGCCAACCCCAAGCCAATGCCGCCGTAACCGCGGCTCGTGCTACGCTCTGAACGCTGAAACTCGTCGAAGATTCGCGCTTGCTCTTCCGGCGGCAGGCCAATCCCGGTATCGCGCACCGTGACCGTCACGGCATCAGCGGCAGGGGTGACGGTCAGGCTCACGCTGCCGCGCGCGGTGAACTTGATCGCATTGACCACCAGATTCAGCCCGATCTGGTGCAGCCGGGTGCGATCGCCCCACACCCATGGCCCCTCGGCAGGGATCGAGTCGTGCCACGCCAGATGTTTATCAGCAGCCATCTGCTGGCCGGCCTCGGCCACTGCCCGCATCACTTGCCCTAAATCGACCACTTCGCAGGCCAAGCGCAACTGGCCGGCATCGCTGCTGGCCAGATCAAGCACATCGCTGATCAGGCGGCCCAAATGGCGCGCATTGGCATAAATCCGCTTCAGATCGGCGCGCAGCGCCGCCGGCAACTGGCGCTCGCCAGCAGCGCTCTCACGTAACAGCAGATCGCTCATGCCGACAATCAAATTGAGCGGGGTCTGCAACTCGTGGCTCACCATCGAAAGGAAACGACTTTTAAGCTGGTTGGCCTCTTCGGCCAACCGCCGGCCTTCGTTCGCCGCCCGGTACAAGCGGGCCGTATTGAGCGCGGCGCTGATCTGTTGCGCAATCGCACCGTAGAGGTCAAGCCGCGAGGTGTCGAAGGCGACAAAACCAGCCTCGCTGCCGGCGCCGGTCAACGGAACGAGGGCGAGTTGGTAGGCTTGGCGGGCCGGCAGCCATTGCGACGGCGGGAAGGCGCGGCTGCGAATGCGAATCACCGGCTGTTGCGGTGCTGTCACATCCCGCAACCGGCACCACGCCACCGGATCATCACCCTCGGCTTCAAAAAAGCCGATCCAGAGCAGCGGCAAGTTCAGTTCGGGCAAATGCCGGGCCAGAATCTCGTAGATATCACTCTCAGCTAGCGCGTTCAACAAGCGCGCAGTGAGCCGGCCCAAGCGGTTATTGGTTTGTTGTTGGGAATTGAGGTAATGCCAATGCTGAAAGCGCATCGCGGCGCTCATCGTCACCCGCGCTTCGTCCAGCAGTTCGTGGGCAAGAGGATGGAACGCCGGATCAAGCAGATTCGGTAACGCATCACGAATGAAGGAGAGCGCGATTTGCCATTCGTGGGTATCATCGCCGGCAGCAGCCACCTGTTTGAGCGTCTGCGCCAACACTGCCCGCATAGAGGCCGGATCTGAGTGCTGCACAGCTTGGGTAAAGGCAGTCACAAGGCGGAGGCACAGCCGGTATACCTCATCACGGGTCAGGCCGCGCGATCTGAGACTCAGCATCTCGCTAATCGAGCGTGCAAGCGCGGCAGCGCGATCGGCAGCGTCCGGTTGATCAGTGTGATGGGCAGCCATTTCCAACGCATCGGCCAGCACCGCGCTCTGGCTACAGCCGCACGACTCGCGGATCACCAGCCGGGCCGGCACCTGCACCAACTCCGGCAACGGCTGGCGATCGCGCAGGTGGCGCACCATCAGTTCGAGGGCCTGATACCCCAGCCGGAAGAGGGGAATCTGCATCGTCGTCAAGACCGGTTCGTGCAACAACCCTTCGGGACGATCATCAAACCCAATGATCGCCACATCGTCCGGCACGCGCCGGCCCGCCGCACGCAGCGCCGCAATCGCCCCCAGCGCCGATTCGTCGTTGCTGGCCAGCACGGCGGTAAAGGGTTGGCCGGTCGCCAGCAACTGCTGCATGGCCGCATAACCGCCGGCAAACACGTGACGGCCAAAGGCGATCAGGCGTGGATCGACCGCCAAGCCGAATTGGGCCATCGCGGCCTCAAAGGCGCGCAGCCGTTCACCCGAATCGCCGTCGAGATCGGTTTCGCTGCCGGCAATGAAGGCGATGTGGCGATGGCCATGCTCAACCAAATGGCGGAGAGCGGCGAAGATCCCGCCGGCATTGTCGGCGACAATGGCCGGCCCGGCTTCGCCCGATCCAACGAACACAATCGGATGGCCGGCGGCGCGGATCGACTGGATCAGGCGCGATCGTTCGGGCCGCTGCAGGGGATTGATCACGATCAAGCCATGGGTATTCCACGGCCCCACCGGCACAAAATCGGCATCATCGGCCACTGCCGGCCACGCCGGACGCGGCGGATCGTTAATCTGGCCGGAAGCGCCCATCCCGCAGGCCAGCAGCAGGTTGCACCCCAACTCGTGGGCAGCGTGGCGCATACCGTGGTAGATCGGGCTTAGGTAGCTCAGCGTCAGCGCCGTACCGTAGAATTGCCAACCGGCGATCACCCCCACCGTGGGGCGGCGCGAACGGTGCATCGTTGCAGACGTGGTGCGCATACAGCATATTCCTTGGGAACGTGAAGACGCAAGGTGTTATGAAACGCAAAGACGCCAAGGCGCAACGCGATGGATGGTACATGGGCGCGCTAATGGGCTTATCTATCATACCACCTTTACAGAGCCGTATGGTTCGACGCCGCCGTGGCAACCCAACGATGCCAAGCCGCAACGCGATACATAGGTGGTACATACGCGCACGTATGAGACCATCCATCATATCGCCTTTGCGGAGCCGGACAGCCGTCCGGCGCTACTGCGCCTTTGTGTTACCTGCCTCCGATCAGCTCCAGCGCGGTTTCAGCCCGTTGCCGCCACATACTCGCCGGGGCCTGATCAGCGACCTGCTCCAGCGCGGCCCGGCCATTAGCCCGATCACCGGTAGCGTTCAGCGCCAAGCCGTAGTAAAAGCGTGCCTCAACCCCGGCCCCGGCTGCCAGCGCAGCGGCGGCGGCAGCCTGCGCACCGGCGGCATCGCCGCAATAGTAGCGCGTACCGGCCAGCACCGTCAGCGCTTCGGGATCGTCGGCCAACACATTAGCCGCTGCCTGCGCCGCCTGCAAACCGCTGGTGCAACGCTCAAAGCCACTGTCGAGATGAAAGCGAGCGGCCAACAACGCATAACGGGCGCGTTCAGCGACCGGCGCCGCGATCACCGCCTGTTCATACGCATCGGCGGCGGCGACAAAATCACGCTGGGCCAACGCAAGACCAGCCTGCGCCAAGGCCAGCGCCGGCCCGCCGTGACCGGCGGCGCGCAACTGTTGCAACCGCTCGCCAGCCGCGGCTAGATCACCGCCGTTGAGGTAGGCCAGCGCCAGCAAGGGGCCAATGCGCGGATCATCAGGATGCGCGGCGGCCAATTGCTCTAGTTGTTCAAGCCCTTGCTGCCGATCACCCAACCGCAGATGGGCATAGGCGCGGTAGATCGCCGCCGCCACGCCGTGCGGCCCGGCGGGGTCAACCTGCGCCAAAAACGCTAGCGCCAGCCGGTCATAACCAAGATCGAGGGCCAGTTGGCCGAGCAACTGCGGACGCGCCGCCGGCTCGGCGGCGAACACGGCGGCAAGGGTGGCTGGATCGGGGGCCGGCGGCAGGAGCGGATGAGCGAAGGGATCGGGCGGGAAGGAGGTTGCCGGTATGGTGAGGTCTGGGATTGCGGCAGAGTCGAACAGCGCCGCTACCATAGCCCGTCGCCCGATCACAAAGCCGGCCCAATCGTCGGGCAGCGCATCGAGCGCGACAGCACGATACACCGCCAACGCCGCCTCGATCCGCCCATTGCGCAAATCATCATCGGCCAGCAGCAGATCGCGTTGGGCACAGCGATCAGGATCGCAGTGCGCCAGCGACTGCCATGTCTGGCGCGCCGTGGCGATGTCGCCTTCGATGGCCGCCACGCGGCCAAGGTAGAGCACCGCGAGCTGGTAATCGCGGGGACGCAACCCAGCTTTGATAGCCGCGACCAACGCGCGGCGGGCCGGATCAACCTCGCCGCGCACGGTGAGGACAATGCCCCGGCGCAAGGCGGCATCACTGAGGGTCGTGGCCAGTTCGGTGTACGCAGCGAGCGCGGCGCGATACTGCCCGGCGGCAAAGCGGGCATCGGCCCGGCGCAGCGCATCGTAGGGGTCGGGGCGTAGGGCAATCAGTACGGCGGCCACCGCCGCCAACGCCAACGTTACCCACGCGCCAAACTGTCGCCAACGCCACGCAATCACTCGTCGTTATCGTCTTCCGGGCGCGGTTCAGGGCGGCGGCGCGCCGCCTGCGCCTCGCGGCGGTTGCGGCACTTGGGGCAGCGGGTCGGCTCGTTGAGGAAGCCTTTATCGGCGTAGAACTCCTGCTCGCCAGCGGTGAAGATAAAGGTAGCGCCGCAACTGCGGCAGATTAATTCCATATCGCGGTAGAAGATCATCGCCATAGACGCCTGCCGGGCGGTACGGGTTTGCTTGCCGGAACTGTATTGTACCATGACCAAGGCAGGGGTGGGGTGGGTTTCGGGCCGCTGGGGAAGAGGAATAGCCACAAAAAGACACAAGAGGCACGAAAAAGATTGGCGATGTTGCGGCTTTTGGTGGTTGTGGTGGCCCACCCCCGGCCTCACTGGGGTATTGTTTACCACCGAGGACGCAGAGGACGCGGAGAGGGCGGGGTATAAGCGCGCCGGTAGTCATGCCATCAAACTCTTTGTGTCGTCTGTGTCTTTGCGGTTGCCCTCACACCCAGCCCCCTCTCCCACCTTGATGGCGGGAGAGGGGGAGGCGCTGCGGTGCCGGAAAGGACACCTACTCAGCCAACGCAATGATCGCCACTCCCCAGCGCCAGTCGAAAGAGGCGAGGATGAGGGGCATATCATGGGTACTGCCGAGCGCGCAGAGGACACGGAGGAGGGTGTTCATTCCAACTCCTCTGCGTCCTCTAAGTCTCTGTGGTTCCATCCTCCTCCCCTCTGCTCGCTCTACGGCTTGACGATGACACCTCTACCATCACGGCCACATCTTCAACAGCACCGGCAAAAATAGATTCGTCGTGCGCGCGGTAGGCGGCAACGGCGCACCGGTCACCAACGAATCGGCGAGCCAATTCAAATAACATTCGAGATTGGTATAACCTTCGATGCCGGTAAAGAGCACTGAGAGGCGCGTGTCATTGTGATCGGGCGCGTTTGGATTGAGGCCATACCGCAGCTCAAACCAGTCCGGCATCCCATCGTTGTCGGTATCTTCCGGCGGCGCGGGCGGCGTGGTGAAATCGAGCGTCAGCGCATCGTTCGCGCCGGCTTGATTGCGCGGGGTCGGATCGATCACGCCGCTCGCGAGCGCCGCCATAAACCGCCGGTCTTGAGCATCGCGCGGAAACGCGCCGGCGTTGGCCAGCATATAGGCGATCAGTTGATCAGCCGGCGTGTACGAGATCGGCGGAAAATCGTGGCGCGCATTGAGCCGCTGCGCTACCCCGAAATCAGTGTTGGGATGGCTCTGGTCGAAGTCGTTGCAACAATACGCTAACTGATAATCGCGGTAATCAGGATAGAGATTGAGCTGATTGCCGGAAACATAGAGCGCATTCTCGCTCACCGCGATCACATCGTACAGGATCAAACCGTAGGTGAAATCGCTGCGCGCCACCGCATAGTTGTTCACCCAGTTCAGATTGAGCCGGTACGGCCCGTTGGCCGGATCACCATCAACATCACGCCCGTACCAAATATTGATGCCGGGATCCCACAACAGATTGCTTGAAAGTTCAAGATTGAGCGGGTGAGCTGCGCAATCGCTGAATTGGCCCGGCAGATCGGGATAGTTTGACGCTTCGCAGGTGATTTCCGGCAGACGGCCATCGAGCCGGTACCAGAGGTTATGGTGCAGAGAGAGGTTGTTTTGCGGCAAATCAGGATGGGAATAGTTCAGCAATACGCCGCCATAGGGGGCGTGATCGCCAACGGTTTCGGCAAAAATCGAACGCTGGATCGTGCCTGACGAGGCCCAACTGATTTGGGCCACCTCGTCGGCGGCATTCGCGAACGAACTGTGGTCAATAATAAACGTGCGGATGCCATCGAGCCGCAACGCATCGTCGAGCGCCGCTGGGTTGCCATCGAGATGCACCGCCGGACGTGAGCGCAGATGGCGGACGATCAGGTTGCCGCAATCGTTTTGCTCGTAGTGACCATCGCAGATCAACCCGCGTACAATAATCCCGCCCGGCGAGGTTTGGCCGGCAATGGTGACGTTGCCATGAACAATATTGGCCGCAGCGTCGATCACGCCACTCACTTTAAAGAGGATGTAGCGCGCGCCTTCTTGGCGCAACGCCCAATTGAGCGATCCGGGGATCGTGCCGTTGGGATCGGGATCAAGCGTGGTGACATAGATCACTTGGCCGCCGCGCCCGCCGGTGGCCTGCGCGCCAAACCCCTCGGCGCCGGGGAAGGCCGGAATAGACCCTTGCGCCGGTTGCGGCAGTGCAGCCGGAGGAGCGGTAGGCAGGGCCGGCGGTTCAGCCGGAGCGCGGGTGGCGCTGCTTGCTGGCAGCGGGGTGGCAGCCGGCGCAGTTGGGGAGTCCTGCGGCGGCGCAGCAAACGAGCATGCCAACAACCCGAAACTGGCCAGCAGCGTGAACAGCAAGCGGAGCAAGCGGTTGGGCGGAGTTATGTTCATACATTCTCTACTCAATGACAATACCGGCCATCCGGTCACGCTCAGCAAGCCGCACGCTAGCGTTGGCACGACCGCAAGAACGATCCGCCGCACAATGGCGGGGGTGAGAAGCAACCTCGCTCCGCCTTCCGGGCCAGACGAAAGCCCGAAACCAAGCACGACATCAGATTGCTGCGCATCGTGTAAATAGCTAGATTCTAGGTGATGGAATGGTCAATGTCAATGATATATTCGGCATCATTTGCAACGCAGCCTCGGCGAGACGTGCTGCGCGTACGGGCGAGAGATAGTGGCGGGATGATGCCAAGCATTGCTCTGCCGCTATGTGGACGACCTTACGTGCCGTTATAGTAAGGGTGCGTGGACGCCCTCGAAGACAGTGCGTCGCCCAAATTGAGCAAAAAACGCGAATCAGGGCAATCTTATAGCGGCCAAGCAGGCTGCACCGGCCGCAAGTTATGCTGTCCGCCCCACCACCACCCGGTTCTTGCCGGCGGCCTTCGCCTGTGCGAGGGCAGCAGCGGCAAGACGCAGCACCGTATCGGCGTCACGGCCATGTTGGGGCACTGAGGCCACTCCAATCGAGATCGTGACCGGAAACGGCCAGAGCTGCGAGCGTTCGATCACGCGCTGGCGCAACCGTTCGGCCAGCGCCGCCGCGCCGCTGACACCGGTCTGCGACAGCACGACCAGAAACTGATCGCCAACATCCCAGCGCGCCAACAGGTCGCTCGGCCGCAACTGTTCGCGCAGGGTAGTCGCGAGATCGTGGATCATCTGATCGCCGGCGACATAGCTTAGCTCATTGTAACGACGCAGATCGTCGCCATTGATCAGCAAGATGCTACAGGCATAGCTTTGGGCCAGCGCGTTGCTCATCAACTCAGCCAACCGGCGACGGGCAGCGATGCTGTTGGGCAAGCCGGTAACTGGATCGAGATCGAATTGTTCTTGGTTGGTGAGCGTCGCTCCCAAAGCGGCCAGTTGTGTGATCAGCCGGTTAAGCACCGCATCGCGATCGGCGATATCGGCAGTGAGCTGGCGCACAATGGTCGCCGGATCGCTGCCAGCGGCAATCTCGTGCCGCCGGATGAGCGGGAGTGCCGCGAGATTGAGCCGTTGCGCCTGCCGTTCAAATAGCTTACGCAGCCGCTCGATCTGGGCCGGCTTGGCCGCTGGTTCGTCAGGCGGCGCGACCATTACAAACTGCGTGTCGCCGGGTTGGTACAGCGTACCGGCTAGCTCTTCGCGCAACAATAACGCCAACCAGCGCAAGGTGGCTGCGGTGGCCGGTTGCAAGAGGTGGATGTCGATCAAGACGCACGGCACGGTGGGTTGGGCCAGCCATTCGGCAAAGGCGAGCAGATTGGCGGCGCCGGTATTTGGATCGCGGCGCAACGCATCGGCGATGACAGGCATGCTTCCCTCCCCCTCAAGCGAGTGATGCAATTCTTTTGAAGCGTCACAATAAAGACACAAAGGCGTTGATGGCCTACATGCATAAACTATGATCGTGTGCTCGTTTGCGCACAAACATCACGAATGACCCGAAAGACAATGCCGCAAGCAGGATAATATAAGCAATTATATCCTATCAGAATACCATGTCGCTCGTGATAAAGGACGCAGAGGTGGCTACTCAGGCCAAAGCCCGCTGCACCTTTGCGCCCTCACCCCCCAACTCCCTCTCCCACCTTACGGCAGGAGAGGGGGCGCTGTCTGTACCCTCCCTCAGCGGGGGAGGGTTGGGGTGGGGCAACCGGTTGCTCCCGCAGAGGAGGAGAATCCGTTCAAACCGCTTTGAGTCCTCTGCCCCCTTCGAGCCTTGGCGTTTCACCCTCTGCGTCCTCTGCGTTCTCCGCGCCTTGGCGTTTTCAACCTTTGCGTCCTCTGCGTTCCTTTGCGCCTCTGCGTTTCACCCTCTGCGCTCTTTGCTCGCTTGGCGGCTTGGCTTGGATCACCTTATCAATCTACCCGCCTGTGGTATGATGAATCACGACGTTACCGTTGCAAAGGACACTACTGCTATGTTCGACTTCGACTCCTCTACTGCTCTCCGCATGCTGGCCGCTGAAGTGATGCTCGTGAATACCAGCGAAGAACTGATCAGCAACGATCAGCGAGCAGTGCGCTGCCGCGGCCAACTGCTGCTTGAGGCGCAAGCGGCTCACGATACGATCGTGGCGCGGGCGCAGGCGCTCGGTTACACCCCGCTGTTTCAACACGATCCAGCCGGCGCCGCTATTCTCTTCATCCCCACCCCGCCCAAAGCGCCACCCTCGCGCTTGTGGCTGGCCGTATTGCTCTTTGTGCTGACCATTTTTTCGACCATGGCGGTTGGCGGATTGCAACAAAACGAGAGTACTGGTCAGATCACCGTTAACTGGGGTCACGCACTGAGCTTCAGCGGCTCGCTGCTCGCGATCTTGCTCGCGCATGAATTAGGCCACTTTTTTGTTGCCCGCCGCGAACGGGTGGCGGTGAGCTATCCATTCTTTATTCCGATGCCCTTTTTCTTGCTCGGTACGATGGGTGCGTTTATCGCGATTAAGGATTTGGTGCCCAACCGGCGGGCGCTGCTCGCGATTGGGATCGCCGGGCCGCTGGCTGGGTTGGTGGTGGCGATTCCGGTGCTGATGATCGGCCTGAGCATTTCGGAAGTGAAGCAGGTCGTGCCCTTGCCCGGCAGCTTTACCGAAGGCAATTCGCTGCTCTACGCTGCGATCAAGATTCTGATCTTCGGGCGCTTCTTGCCCAGCGGCGGCGAGGATGTCTACCTGCACCCAATGGCCTTGGCTGGTTGGGCCGGCCTGCTGGTCACCGGTCTCAACTTGCTGCCCGCTGGCCAGCTCGATGGCGGCCATATCTTTTTTGCCCTGTTCGGCCCGCGCGCGGCCCGGATCATGAGCATGGTGGTCGCAGTGGCGCTGCTCGGCCTTGGGTTTTTGTGGTCGGGATGGTTTATTTGGGCGGTGATGATTGCCCTGATCGGCCAGCAACGCAGTCCGCTCCGCAACGAGATTTCGCCGCTGACCGGGCCGTGGCGCTGGTTGGCATGGCTAGGCATTGTGACCTTTATTCTGGTCTTTACGCCGGTGCCGCTGACGGTCATGAACCCCTAAGCGGCAAGCGATGAGGCTTCACCCTTTCGCCACCAATTGCGCAGGTTCGATTGATGGCGTTGCGATGCGTCGTTTCGCCCTCACCCCCAGCCCCTCTCCCACTGGCGTGGGGGATGGGAGTAGAGAGTCGGACGTTGAGGCATCGCACAGCGATCAACGGTTGTGATCGACCACATATTCTGTCCGCCCCTCAAAGCCGCCAGCGAGCATGGGCGCGATTGCCGTGCTCTCTCCATCCGCTGCGGTTGCCATCACCCCGCGCCTGCTGCGGTACAATAGCCCGCACAGGATGCAGTGTGCAATGTTGGAGGAGCTATGAAGCTGTTGACCTACCGGTACGAAGGGGTTGAACGGGTAGGAGCGCTGCGCGGCGACGAGGTGATCGATCTCTCGCCGGTGGCGGCGTCGATGCTGGAGTTGATCGAGGGCGGGCCAGAATTGCTGGTCGAGGCGCGGAAGGTGGTTGAGGCGGCAGCCGGCGGCCCGGCGCTGGCGGCGGTGGAATTGCGCGCCCCGATCCCGCGTCCGCGTAAGAATATCATCTGCCTTGGCATGAACTACGCTGCCCACGCGATCGAGTCGCTGCGCGCGAAGGGCTTGCCTGAGAAGCTGCCCCAGCATCCGGTCTTCTTTAGCAAGATGCCCACTGCCGTCAATCATCCCAACGCGCCGGTGCCACTGATGGCCGATGTCTCGTCGCAACGCGACTGGGAAGTGGAGCTGGCCGTGATCATCGGGAAGCGCGGGCGCGATATTCCGGCTAGCGAAGCCTACAATTACATCTTTGGCTATACTATCCTCAACGATGTCAGTGCGCGCGATCTGCAATCGCGCCATCACCAGTTCTTCTACAGCAAGAGCCTCGACGGCAGCGCGCCCATGGGGCCGTGGATCGTCACCACCGACGAGATTCCCGATCCGCACGCGCTCGGCATTCGCCTGCGCCTCAACGGCGAGCTGGTGCAGAACTCGGTGACGCGCGATATGATCTTCGATATTCCCACCTGCATCGCCACCTTCAGCCACGGCGTCACCCTCGAACCGGGTGATATCATCGCCACCGGCACCCCTGCCGGCGTCGGCATGGGCATGACCCCGCAGCGGTGGTTGCAGGCCGGCGACGTGATGGAGGCCGAAATCGACGGGATCGGCGTCTTGCGCAACGAGGTGGTTGCGTAACCCAGAGAGGTGCGCACAGCCCGCTTCATTACCACCATACCGGCGCGGCATGATATAATGCGCGCCGGTGTGATCGTTTTTTGATAAACATTCGTAACAAGGAGCGGCCATGGATCGACGGGTGGTAGTGACCGGTATGGGGGCAATTAGCCCATTAGGCCTCAGTGTAGCCGAACTTTGGCAAGGGATTGTCACAGCGCGTAGCGGCGTCGGCCCGATCACGCTGTTTGATCCCGCCGGTTTTGATACCCGGTTTGCCGCTGAAGTCAAAGGCTTCGATCCAACCAACTATATGGATCGGAAAGAGGCCCGCCGCACCGACCGCTTTGTCCAGTTTGCCGTGGCCGCCACCAAAGAGGCGCTGCGCGACGCCGAATTAGAAATTACCCCCGCTAACCGCGATGAGATCGGCGTCTTTATCGCCAGCGGCATCGGCGGCATTGCAACGCTCTCGGAACAGTTGGATGTGTTGCGCAGCCGCGGGCCGGGCCGCATCAGCCCGTTCCTGATCCCAGCCATGATCACGAACCTCGCCGCCGGACAGGTCTCGATCGTCACCGGCGCGCGCGGCCCAAGCTACTGCGTCACCTCGGCCTGCGCTAGCTCGGCCCACGCGCTGGGTGAGGCCGCCGAGACGATCCGGCGCGGGTGGGCCAAGGCGATGATTGTTGGCGGCAGCGAGGCCAGCATTACCCCGATCGGGGTGGCTGGCTTTAACGCGATGCGCGCGCTCTCGACTCGCAACGAAGACTATGCCCACGCTTCACGCCCCTTCGACGCCGAACGCGACGGCTTTGTGATGGGTGAAGGCGCGGCGGTTCTCATCCTCGAAGACCTTGAATTTGCCCGCGCTCGCGGCGCGCGTATTCTGGCCGAAGTGGCAGGCTATGGCGCTACCTCCGACGCTTACCATATCTCGAACTTGGCCGAAGACGGCGAGGGCGTGGCCCGCGCGATCCGGCTCGCGCTGCAACGAGGCGGCATTGCTCCCAGCGAAGTCGATTACATCAATGCCCACGCCACCTCAACCCCTGCCGGCGATCCGGTAGAAACCGCTGCGATCAAGCAGGTCTTCGGCGGGCGCGAGCAGTCGCCGCCGGTCAGCGCCAGCAAGTCGCAGTTTGGCCATCTGCTCGGCGCCGCCGGTGCGATCGAGGCGGTGGTGACGGTGCTGGCCATGCAGCACAATCTCTTGCCGGCGACGATCAATTTGCAGCAGCCTGACCCAGAGTGCGATCTCGATTATGTGCCCAACCAGCCGCGTCCAGCGACGATTAACGTGGCGCTGAGCAACTCGTTTGGGTTTGGCGGGCACAATGTCTGCCTTGCCTTCCGTAAGTATCACGGATAATCACGATGGCCGACCGGCTAGCCGCCCTCGAACGAGAACTCGGTCTCGCCTTTCGCGATCGCAAGCTGTTGCAGACGGCGCTGACCCACCGTTCGCTCTTCAACGAGCAGCCGCATCTGCTGCGCGAGCTGACCGATAACGAGCGGCTAGAGTTTCTTGGCGATTCGGTGTTGCATTTTGTCACCACGACGTGGCTGTTTACCACCTTTCCCGATCAAGACGAAGCCACGCTGACCCATTGGCGGGCGGCGCTGGTCAGCACCAAAGGGCTGGCCGAATGCGCTGCCCAACTTAATCTCGGCCAGTATGCCTACCTCTCGCGGGGTGAAGATAATCCGGTGGGGCGGCGGCGTCCGGCCTTGCTGGCCGATCTGTTCGAGGCGCTGATCGGCGCGATCTATCTCGATCAGGGGCTGGAAACAGCAATTGGATTTATTGTGCCGTTCTTGCGGGCACGGATCGATACCATCCGCCAGACCGTAACCGACCCAACCACCGCCTTGCAAGAGCTGGTGCAGGCCCGCCACAAGAGTTTGCCTGCTTATCGCCTGATCGAAGCGCGCGGCCCCGAACACCGGCGCGAATATGTGATGGCGGTGATGGTTGAAGGGCAAGAATATATCGGCATCGGATCCAGCAAAAAAGAGGCCAAAAAAGCCGCGGCCCAAGCCGCTCTCGCTGCATTAAACTTGTAGGGGCACACGGCAGTGTGTCCCCCGGCGTGCGGCTCTCATCAATCGACTCGCTATGAACACCACCTACCTCATCACTGGCGGCACCGGTTATCTTGGCAGCGCATTGATCCGGCATGCCCGCGCGCGCGGCATCCCGGTGGTCGCCACCTTTCACAGCCAAACCCCGCCGGCCCAACCCGGCGTGATCTGGCAACCGCTCGATCTGCGCGATCCGGCGGCAGTGACCGCCCTCATCACGACCGTGCGACCCGCCGCCATCATCCACACCGCCTTCCGCCAATACGAACCCGACCTGATGGCGATCACCGGCGAAGGCCCCGGCTACATCGCCACTGCCGCGGCGCAGACCGGCGCGCGCCTGATCCACATGTCAAGTGATGTGATTTTCGATGGCGAAAAGACCGGCGCCTACACCGAAGCTGATCCGCCCAACCCGATCACCGATTATGGCCGGGCCAAGGCGCGAGCCGAAGCGCTCGTACAGGCGATCTATCCGGCAGCCGCGATTGTGCGCACCTCGCTCATCTACGGCTTCGATCCGCTTGACCGCCACAGCGCCTTTGCGCTGGCCGTAGCGCGTGGGGAACGGACGGAGAAACTCTTCTACGACGAGCTGCGCTGCCCCGTGTTCGTTGATGATCTGGCGGCGGCGCTGCTCGATCTGGCGCAGAGTGATTATCGCGGGGTGATCAATCTGGCCGGCGCCGAGACGCTCAGCCGCTACGAGTGGGGCCGGCTGCTGGCCCAAGCGTATGGCCTCGATCCCGACCGCATCGCCGGCGCGTTCAGCGCCGAAAGCCCCACCCCGCGCCCGCGCAACTGCGCGCTCGACATCAGCCGCGCGCTGGCCTTGGGATACCGGCTGCGCGGCGCGCGCGAAGTCTTGCGTGCCGTGGGCCGGTTGCCGTAACTCAAAACTCGGTAATCACCGTTACGCCTGATCCACGAAAGCTGTCGAGATCAACCAGCGCCGCCGGCGCTTCGTCCAGCCGGATCGTGCGCCCGATCAAGCGTTGCGGTTGCACCTTGCCCGACTGGATGAGATCGAGCATGGCGTCGTAGCGGTGGGCTTGCATCCCGTGGCTGCCCATAATCACCAGCTCGCGGGCCACGACAATATCCATCGGCAACGGCGGCATGCGTTGCGCGGCCAATAACAGCCCCACTTGCACATGGCGACCCCGTTTGCGCAAACTGGCGATCGAGTTAGCGCAGGTGGTTGGACTACCCAACGCATCGAGCGACAGATGCACCCCGCCGCCGCTCAGATCGCGCACCGCGCTCACCACATCAGTTTCGGCCATTGCATCCACCACTGCGGTTGCGCCAACCGCGCGCGCCAGTTCCAGCCGCTCTGGATTAATATCGATCCCGATTACCTGCCCGCCTAACGCGCTGGCCAGCATAATCGCCGACAAGCCAACGCCGCCGCAGCCATACACCGCCACCCACTCGCCGGCGCTGATCCGGCCCAGATCAACCACGGCGCGGAACGCGGTCGCGAACCGGCAACCGAGACTGGCAGCAACAGCAAAGCTCATCTCATCCGGCAAGCGCACCAAATTGAGATCGGCGCGGTCGAGCGCCACATATTCGGCGAACGACCCCCAATGGGTGAATCCCGGCTGAAACTGGTGATCGCATACCTGCTGCTGGCCGGCTTGGCACTGCGGGCAAACGCCGCACGCGCAGACGAAGGGTACCGTCACCCGATCGCCAACCCGCCAGCGGGTGACCCGCTCGCCAACCGCGACTACTTCGCCGGCCAGCTCGTGTCCCGGCACGTGCGGCAGCCGAATATCGGGGTCATGCCCCATCCAGCCGTGCCAATCGCTACGGCAGAGACCGGTGGCGCGAACCGCCAGCACTACTCCATCGGGTGACGGCGCGGGATCAGGCAGATTGGCAATCCAAGGCATCTGGCCGAAGGCTTCGTAATAAACGGCGCGCATACGCGACTCCTTGTATGGGTAAACATGCCGAGGTCGCAGCCATGCTAGCACACCTCGACCGCCAGCATACACAGTCGCTACGCGCGCACCCAAAACCGTTCACCGTACCATGCTCCCGGCGGCGCGACCCGCTGGGCATAGGCGCGCACCGCCGCGTTGATCACCTCACCAGCTTCGATAGCATCCACAGCGCGCCCCAACTGGCTGTGGCTCAGTTCGGCCAATTGGCTAGCATAAGCCGCAATTGCAGCCAAGCGCGCATTCATCCGCTCGTCGATCGCGCGCGCGAGCGGGCGCAACGGCCAGTCAAGCTGGGCCAGCCGCCGCTCAAGTTCGCCATCGCGCGCGACATACGGGAAATCTTCGTACCACATCACCGGCCCCGCCAATTGTGCGGCGATCCGGCAGGTGAGTTGGTGATCGACATGCTGCCCAACTCCCAAGGGGGCATAGATGACGGCTTGCGGAAACCGGGTGCGAAGGTGATGGCATAGCTCGTGAAGCGTCGTCACGAGCGGATCGACCGGATCAGGCGCGCCGAACAGCGTCTCGCGGCTGTGGTAGGCTTGCGGCATGCGGTAGATCGCATCGAGCGCGCCGGCCCACAATCCATCGGCGCCTAACGTCGCCAACGCTGCCTGCTCTTCAGCTAGCCGGGTTTGTATCACCTCTCCCGGCGACAAGCCCCATTCCGCATGAAAGTGTTGGGCCAGCGGGCTAAACGCCGCATCAACCGGCGGCGCAGCGGTACAGACAGTCACGACCAGCACCGGTTCGCCGGCAGCGACCGCCGCGGCAATCGAGCCGCCGCACGACAGCGCGGCGTCATCGAGGTGCGGCGAGAGGATGATATGCTGATATGAGCGGTGGAGTTCGCTGAGATGTGAGCAGATCATGCGTGATCAGACCTTTCGGCGATACGGTCAATCGATACCAAATGGGCATTGTTTCCAATCCTGCACCGGTGAGACGCACGGGTATTGCTGGTTGTTCCCCTCACTCGGTGCGGGTCACTTTCCGCAACCCGCGCGGCGCAGCCGGATCAATTCCACGCGCTAACGCGAGATGATAGCAGAAGAGTTGGGCCGGGACAATCGCGACAATCGGCGCCAACCAGCCGGGCATGCTACGAGGCAGGCGCAGATTGAGCGGATGTGCGGCGAGGATCGTCTCATCGTCGCTGAGCGCCAGCAGATCGGCTCCGGCAGCGCGCAAACGCGCCAGCAGCTCGATCGTGCTCTGGCTGCCGGCATCGCGCGGCGCGATCGCCAGCACCGGAAACCCCGGCTCGATCAGCGCGATCGGGCCATGCTGAAATTCAGCAGTCGAGTAGCGTTCCGCCACCACGTAGGCCATCTCTTTGAGCTTGAGCGACCATTCGAGCGCAGTCGCCAACTGAAAGCCACGCCCCAACACGACACAATGGCGCATCTCGCGAAAGTGGGCAGCCGCCGCTGCCGCGCCGGCTTCAAGGTGCAACGCCGCCGTAAGCGCCGCCGGGAGCTGGTTGAGTTCGGTGAGCCGGGTCTGGTCGTTGGCCAGCGCGACCGCCACCAACGCAAAGACGGTCAATTGCGCCGTATAGGTTTTGGTCGCCGCTACCGCCAATTCCGGCCCGGCGGCGATATCAAAGTGCAGCGCAGCGCGTTGGGCCAGCGGCGAAGCGGCATCGTTGGTGATGGCCAGCGTCAACGCACCCTGCCGCTGCGCTTCGTCGATCACCGCTAGGATGTCGGGCGATTGGCCGGATTGCGAGACGCCAATCACCAGCGCATCGCGGAGTTGGGGCGGCTGCCGGTAGATGGTGAACAGCGACGGCGCGGCCAGCGCCACCGGCAGACCGTTGAGCGCCCCTAACAGGTATTGGCCGTAGATGCCGGCGTGTTCTGAGGTGCCGCGTCCGGCGAGGTAGACATAGCGAATGTCGCGGGCGCGAATCGTGGCTGCGATGTGGTGCGCTTGGCTCAGGCCGTATTCGAGCAAGCCGGCGATAACGTCCGGCTGGGAGCGGATCTCTTGATAGATCGTCATACCGTCGTATCCTGTTCTACGCCGCGCACCGGCAATTGCCCGCGCAACGCCAGCTCGCCCCATAATCCGGCAGCGAGTGCGCGGAGCGCAACCGGCTGGATGCTGTAGGTGCAGAGGTGAGTTTGCGCTTGCGGGTAGGTCAGCAAATCGGTCGGCACCCGGAGCGCCACTGTGATCAGCGGTGTTTCGCGCTGGGCCAACGCTTGGGCCAGTCGCGCTTGCCCGCGGTGGGTTTGGGCATTGATCGTGCCAAGGATGACCAGATCGGCCCCGGCCACCGCCGCCAACAGATCGGCAATTTCAGCCGGTGTCGGATCGATGGTGGTTGTATAGCCACTGGTATTGGCGTGGTAGCGCCGCACTGCTTCAGCCAACGCTGGCTGTTCGGTCGCCGAAGTGTCGGCAGGCGTGAGGTTCACCGGCTGCGGCATCACCACCGCAATCCGCGCCGTGGCCGGCAACCGCACCGGCAAGACGCCGGCCCGATCGCGCACCAAGGTGATAGCGCGTTGGGCGACTTCATCAGCTAACGCCTGATGGGCCGCGCACCCAACGACACTTGGGTCAGGCCGCACTTGCGCGCGTAGCCACCGGCGGAGAGCGGCAATTCGCTGGCGCGCAGCGGCAGCCGTCTCGCCACCGTCGATCGCTTGCAGCAACGCTATCGTCTGTGCGAGATCATTCCCCTCACCGAGCAAGAGCAGGTCAATCCCAGCCTGCACTGCCTCGCGCAGGGCCGTAGCGCTGTCGCCATCCGGCGCAAAGGCGGCCATATCAAGCGCATCGCTGATGGTAACGCCGCCAAAACCGAGCTGCTGGCGCAAGACAGCCATCACGTCCGGCGCGCGGGTCGCAGGACGCTCAACCACACCAAGCGCCGGCGCCGCGAGATGGCCGATCATCACCGCGTGCGTCCCGGCAGCGATGGCCGCAGCAAACGGCGGCCATTCGACAGCGCGTAGTCGTGACAGATTGTGATCGACAACGGCCAATCCATAATGGCTGTCGCTGCTGGTGTCGCCGTGACCGGGGAAGTGCTTGGCGGTTGCGGCCACACCGCTCTGCTGAAAGCCGGCCACCATCGCCGCCGCCAACGTCCCTGCCAGCGCCGGCTCATCGCTAAAGGAGCGCACCCCGATCACCGGGTTGTTGGGGTTGGTGTTCACATCACACACCGGTGCATAGACCAGATTGACCCCTAGCGCCGCCAATTCGGCGCCAATCGCCGCCCCCACCCGAAACGCCAGCGCCGGCGAGCGCGTCGCTCCCAGCGCCATCGCGCCGGGGAAGGCGGTGAGGCCGGGCAACGCCTGTAACTGGCCCCCTTCTTGATCGGCCCCGATCAGCAGCGGGCCGTAGCCGGCGGCGGCAGCCATAGCCTGCAAGCGTTCGGTCAACCGCCAGATCCGCTCCGGCGGCGCACCATTCAAGTGGCGGTAGAGCGTCACGCCGGCAATCCGGTGCTCGTGGATGATTCGTTCAACCTGCGACGGCGGTTCGTCACCGGCAAACCAGATCAACAATTGTTCGGTAAGGGTGGTCATGGCATCTTCCTTAGAGATCGCGAAATGTGAACCGAGGCAGCGGTGGTGCGGTACATAGCCCCACCCCCTGCCCCTCTCCCGCCGGGGCCGATAGCCCCCACCCCCTGCCCCTCCCCCGCTGGGGGAGGG